>NZ_JBIVDK010000002.1:0-610018 GCF_044747085.1 Streptomyces sp. NPDC090119
GGGGGGGGGGGGGGGGGGGGGGGGGGCGCCCCCCCCCCCCCCCCCCCCCCCCCCCCCCCCCCCCCCGCGGGGGGGGGGGGGGGGGCGCCCCCCCCCCCCCCGCGGCCGTGAGGTGTCCTCGGCGGGCGGCTCAGTGCGCTCCGGTGCCGGTCAGGGACCGTACCTCCAGCTCGGCGTACTTCTGCGCGTCCGGGACCTCCTTGGACAGCAGGGTGCCGACCGCGCCCAGCAGGAAGCCGACCGGGATCGAGATGATGCCGGGGTTCTCCAGCGGGAACCAGTGGAAGTCGGCGTCCGGGAACATCGAGGTGGGCTTGCCGGAGACGACCGGGGAGAACAGCACCAGGCCGACCGCGGTGACCAGGCCGCCGTAGATCGACCACAGGGCTCCGGAGGTGGTGAAGCGCTTCCAGAACAGGCTGTAGAGGATCGTCGGCAGGTTCGCCGACGCGGCGACCGCGAAGGCCAGCGCGACGAGTCCGGCCACGTTCAGGTCGCGGGCGAGCGCGCCGAGCACGATGGAGACGGCGCCGATGCCGACGGTGGCCCAGCGGGCGGCGCGCAGCTCCTGCTTCTCGGTGGCCCGGCCCTTCTTGATCACGTTGGCGTAGATGTCGTGGGCGAAGGACGAGGAGGAGGCCAGGGTGAGACCCGCGACGACCGCGAGGATCGTGGCGAAGGCGACGGCGGAGATGCTGGCCAGCAGGATGGCGCCCCAGTTGGAGTCCACTCCCCCGAGGTGCAGGGCGAGCAGCGGGGCCGCGGTGTTGCCCGCCTTGTTGGAGGCGATGATCTCGTCGGGCTTGATCAGCGCGGCGGCGCCGAAGCCGAGGGCGAGGGTCATCAGGTAGAAGGCGCCGATCAGGCCGATGGCCCAGATCACGGACTTCCGGGCGGCCTTGGCGGTGGGGACCGTGTAGAAGCGGATCAGGATGTGCGGCAGGCCCGCGGTGCCCAGGACCAGGGCGATGCCGAGGGAGATGAAGTCCAGCTTGGAGGTGCCGGTGGCGCCGTACTTCAGGCCGGGCTCCAGGAAGGCCGCGCCCTTGCCGCTGTTGTCCGCGGCGCTGCCCAGCAGGTCGGAGACGTTGAAGTCGAACTTGAGCAGCACCAGGAAGGTCAGCAGCAGGGCGCCCGCGATCAGCAGCACCGCCTTGACCATCTGGACCCAGGTGGTGCCCTTCATGCCGCCGATGGTGACGTACACGATCATCAGCACGCCGACCAGCGCGACGATGCCGATCTTGCCGCTGTCGCTGGTGATGCCGAGGAGCAGCGAGACCAGGACACCGGCGCCCGCCATCTGCGCGAGCAGGTAGAAGATCGACACCACGATGGTGGAGGTGCCCGCGGCGGTGCGCACCGGGCGCTGGCGCATCCGGTAGGCCAGCACGTCGCCCATGGTGTAGCGGCCGGAGTTGCGCAGCGGCTCGGCGACCAGGAGCAGGGCGACCAGCCAGGCGACCAGGAAGCCGATGGAGTACAGGAAGCCGTCGTAGCCGAAGAGGGCGATGGCGCCCGCGATGCCGAGGAAGGACGCGGCGGACATGTAGTCGCCGGAGACGGCCAGGCCGTTCTGGAAGCCGGTGAACTGGCGGCCGCCCGCGTAGAAGTCGGCGGCGTCCTTGGTCTGGCGGCCCGCCCAGACGGTGATGACGAGGGTCGCGGCGACGAACACCGCGAACAGGGAGATGATCAGACCTCTGTGCTCGCTGGCCTCACCGGCCGCGAGCAGGGTGTGCTGAGCGGTCGTCGTGTACTGAGCGCCGGTCATGCGCCGCCCTCCATCCGGGACTTGATGGCCGCGGCCTTGGGGTCGAGCTTGGCGGCGGCGTGCCGCGCGTACCACCAGGCGATGAGGAACGTGGTGAGGAACTGGGCGAGGCCCAGTACGAGGGCCACGTTGATGTTGCCGACGACCTTGGTGCCCATGAAGCCGCCCGCGTAGCAGGAGAGCAGCACGTAGAGCAGGTACCAGGCGATGAAGGCGATCGTCAGCGGGAAGGCGAACGAGCGGTGGGCGCGGCGCAGTTCACCGAACTCCGCGCTCGCCTGCGCCTCGGTGAACTCCTCGGGTGAAGGAAGGGGGGGCTTCGCGGGGGGCGGTGTCTCGGTCGCCACTCAAGGTCTCCTCGCGTCACGGACGGGCGGTTGCCGACCTCACTGGAACGGAGATCACGTTACCGGGCGTCAACGCGCGACTCCCCGTTGTGATCTTCCGGGGGGCGCGATCCGGCCGTGCCCCCTTGTTGACGCACACGGCCCGGCGCGTACGCCGGTTCACGCGGGCCCGGCCCTTTCGGAGATCCGCGCCACCGGGATAGCTTCACCTTGTTCCACCCGTCATGTACCTGCCCGAGCGCCATCCGTGCCTCGGGCGGTTTCGTTTCCGGATGATGTGGAGATCCCATGGCTCATCTGCGCTCCCGGCGCCGGTTCGCGCCGGCCGTCCCGGTCGTGCTGTCGCTGACCGCCTCGCTCGGCTTCCTGCCGACGGCGGCCTCGGCGACCCCGTCCACGGCCCTGACGACGCGGGCGGCGGAGGGTTCCGGCACCACGTACGACGGCCCGAACCTGTCCTACGTGGTCAACACGAGAACGGACCATCGCACGATCGAGTCGGTGCGCCGCGCGATAGGACGCGAGGGCGGCACCGTCGTGGCCAGTTACGACCGTATCGGCGTGATCGTGGTCCACTCCGCCAACCCGGACTTCGCCAAGTCGATCCGCCGGGCGCCCGGCGTCTCCTCGGCCGGGGCCACCCGCAACGCGCCGCTGCCCGCGCAGTCCACCACCGACGTCGGGACGCCGAAGCCGCTGACGGCGGCGGAGCTGTCGAAGGCCAAGGCGGTCGACGGGCAGGACCCGTTGGAGCCGCTGCAGTGGGACCTGCCCGCCATCAAGGCGGACAAGGCCCATGAGAAGACGCTCGGCAGCAGCAAGGTGACGGTCGCCGTCATCGACACCGGGGTGGACGACACCCACCCGGACATCGCGCCCAACTTCGACCGGGCCGCCTCCGTCAACTGCGTCTCCGGCGCCCCCGACACGGCGGACGGCGCCTGGCGGCCGAGCGCGTCGGAGTCCCCGCACGGCACGCATGTCGCGGGCGAGATAGCGGGCGCCAAGAACGGCGTCGGCATCACGGGCGTGGCGCCGGGCGTGAAGGTCTCCGGCATCAAGGTGGGCAACCCGGACGGCTACTTCTACACCGAGGCCGTGGTCTGCGGGTTCGTGTGGGCGGCCGAGCACCACGTGGACGTCACCAACAACAGCTATTACACCGACCCGTGGTACTTCAACTGCACCGGCGACCCGGACCAGAAGGCCCTGGTGGACGCCATCACGCGGGCCACCCGGTACGCGGAGGGCAAGGGCACGGTCAACGTCGCGGCGGCGGGCAACGAGAACTACGACTTCGCCGCCGACTCGATCACCGACTCCTCCTCCCCCAACGACGGCACCCCCTCGGACCGGACCGTCGACCCGCGCAAGTGCTTCGACATACCCACCCAGCTGCCGGGTGTGGTGACGGTCGCGGCGACCGGCGCGAAGGGCATCAAGTCGTCGTTCTCCAACTACGGCCTCGGCACCATCGACATCGCGGCCCCCGGCGGCGACTCGACCGCCTACCAGACCCCCGCCCCGCCCGCCGTCAGCGGCCTCATCCTGGGCCCGCTGCCCGGCGGCAAGTGGGGCTACATGGCCGGTACCTCGATGGCCTCGCCGCATGTCGCGGGCGTCGCCGCGCTGATCAAGTCGGTCCACCCGCACGCCCCCGCCGCCGTGGTGAAGGCACTGCTGTACGCGGAGGCGACCGCCACGCCGTGCACCGACCCGTACGACATCAACGGTGACGGCAAGGTCGACGCGGTGTGCGAGGGCACGAAGAACCACAACGGCTTCTACGGCTGGGGCACGGCCGACGCGCTGGCGGCGGTGACGCACTAGGGCCTTTCTGGTGCCTCCTTGTCGGGCCCGGGCGGCTGGTGCATAGTGCAGCGATGATCGATCCCATGATCAAGTCCGCCTGGGTCGCGCTCGGTGGCGACCGTGAGCTGCTCGCGCGGCTGGTCTGCGTCGAGCGGCCGGGGGCCATGGCCGCCCGTCTGCCCGTGCAGCGGCTGGCGCGCGCGTGCGTGGGCGCGTGCGCGCTGGCCGCCGCCGAGCTGGGCGCGCTGCGGGCCGGGCTCGGCACCGTGCCGCGCGCCGTGGTGGACGACGGCGCGGTCGCCACCGCCTTCCACAGCGAGCGGGTGCTGCGGATCGACGGCCGTGCCCCGGTCAACTTCGCGCCGCTGTCCCGCTGGTGGCGGGCGTCGTACGGCTGGGTGCGCACCCACGCCAACTACCCGCACCACCGGCTCCGCCTCCTCGACGCGCTGGGCCTGCCCGACGGCGCCACCCCCGAGGACGTGGAGCGGCTGCTCCTCGACCGCTCCGCCCTGGAGATCGAGGAGACGGTGTACGCCGCCGGTGGCCTGGCCGTCGCCCTGCGCACCCCCGGCCAGTGGGCGGCTCATCCGCAGGCCGCCGAGGTGGCCAAGCGCCCCCTGGTGGAGCGCGCCCCGATCGGGGCGGCCTCGGGACGCGAACTCCCGCCCCTGGAAAGGGCGTCCGCACCCCTGCTGCCCGCCGCCGGACTGCGTGTCCTGGACCTCACCCGTGTCCTCGCCGGTCCCGTCGCCACCCGCACCCTGGCGCTGCTCGGCGCCGACGTGCTGCGCGTGGACGGACCCGAGCGGCCCGAACTCGCCGACCAGCACGCGGACACCGGCTTCGGGAAGCGGTCGGCCACTCTCGAACTGGGCGCCGACAAGCAGGTGTTGGGAGAGCTGCTGGCCTCCGCCGACGTGGTCGTCACCGGCTACCGCCCCGGCGCCCTCGACCGCTTCGGCCTCTCCGCCGAGGCACTGGCCGAGCGGTACCCCGGCCTGGTCGTCGCCGAGATCTCGGCGTGGGGCGCGTACGGGCCCTGGGCGGAGCGGCGCGGCTTCGACAGCCTCGTCCAGGTGGCGACCGGCATCGCGGCCACCGAGGGCTCGACCATGGAGCCCGGTGCGCTGCCCGCGCAGGCCCTGGACCACGGCTCGGGCTATCTGATGGCGGCGGGCATCCTGCGCGCCCTGGCCGAACGGTCCCGCGACGGCCAGGGCCGCCTGGTGCGCCTCGCGCTCGCCCGGACCGCGCACTGGCTGACCGACGACGCCGGACGGGACCCGCGCCCGGGCGGCCAGAAGTACGAGGGCCCGGACGCGTGGCTGGCCGAACGGGACGGCCCCCTGGGCCGGTTGCGGTACGCGCGGCCCCCGGTGTCGTTCACCGGGGGGCCGACGGACTGGGCAGCTCCGCCGGTCCCTCTGGGGTCGAGCCCGGCGACGTGGAGCTGACGGTTCAGCCGTTGGTGACGAGCACCTTCAGCGCGGTGCGCTCGTCCATCGCCTTGTAGCCGTCCGGGACGCCCTCGATGTCGACGGTCATGTCGAACACCGGGGAGGGGTCGATGGTGCCGTCCAGGACGTCGGGGAGCAGCTCGGGGATGTAGGTGCGGACCGGGGCGACACCGCCGCGCAGGGCGATGTTGCGGTCGAACATGACGCTGAGGTCCAGGCCGGTGCCGCTGCCGTGGGGGACGCCGACGAAGCCGATGGCGCCGCCGTCGCGGGTGATGTTGACGGCCGTGTTCATGGACTGCTCGGTGCCGACCGCCTCGATGACGGCGTGCGCGCCCTGGCCCCGGGTCAGCTCACGGACGGCCGCGACGGCTTCCGCGCCGCGCGCGGCGACGACGTCGGTGGCGCCGAAGCGGCGGGCGATGTCGGTACGCGCCTCGTGGCGGCCCAGCGCGATGATCCGCTCGGCGCCGAGCCGCTTGGCGGCCAGCACCGCGCACAGGCCGACCGCGCCGTCACCGACGACGGCGACCGTGGCGCCGGGGCGGACGCCCGCGCCGAGGGCGGCGTGGTGGCCGGTGCCGAGCACGTCGGAGAGGGTGAGCAGGCCGGTGAGGAGGTGCTCGTCGGAGGCCGCCTCCTTGGGCAGCTTCACCAGGGTGCCGTCGGCGAACGGCACCCGCACGGCCTCGCCCTGGCCGCCGTCGTAGCCGACGGAGCCCCAGAAGCCGCCGTGCACGCAGGACGTGGTCAGGCCCTCGGCGCAGTACTCGCAGGTGCCGTCGGACCACATGAACGGCGCGACCACGAGGTCCCCGCGCTTCAGGGTGCCCACCTCGGAGCCGGTCTCCTCGACGACACCGAGGAACTCGTGCCCGATCCGCTGCCCCGGCTGCCGGGCCGCGTCGCCCCGGTAGGCCCACAGGTCGCTGCCGCAGATACAGGCGCGCAGCACCCGTACGACGGCGTCGGTGGGCAGCTGCACGATCGGCTCGGGCACGTCCGCCACACGCATGTCGTACGGGGCGTGGATGGTGGTGGCGCGCATGGCGGAGGTCCTTCTCGTACAGGGAGGCGGGTGCGCCCGGACATCGTCCGAGCGCACCAACGGTACGCCGTCGCGGGGCGGCCACGTGCCGCGAGGGGCCCCGGACCAGCGGGGACGTCCTCAAGGGCGGTTCCCCGTAACGCTCTTGCGGACGTACACCCATGCGAGGCGCAACCCGGCCGGTGGGTGCGAGCCCCTGGGCGGCCCGGCTGTCGGTGGGGCCCCGTATCCTCATTGACCATGCTCGAAGACCCCGCGACCGCAGTGTCCTCGCCCACCCCGTGGCCGGCCGTGTATCCGAAGGGATACGCGGTCGTCGACGTCGAGACCACCGGGCTGGCCCGCGACGACCGGATCATCTCGGCGGCCGTGTACCGGCTGGACGCGCGCGGCGAGGTCGAGGACCACTGGTACACGCTGGTCAACCCCGAGCGCGACCCCGGCCCGGTGTGGATACACGGGCTGACGAGCGACGTGCTCGAAGGCGCCCCGCTCTTCGCGGAGGTGGCGGAGGAGTTCGCGGCCCGGCTGGCGGACCGGGTGCTGGTCGCGCACAACGCGGTGTTCGACTGGCAGATGATCGCGCGGGAGTACGCGCGCGCCCGGCGCGAGCCCCCGGTGCGGCAGCGGCTGTGCACCATCGCGCTCTCCAAGGAGCTGCGGCTGCCGCTGCCCAACTTCAAGCTGGAGTCGCTCGCCGCGCACTTCGGGGTCGTGCAGCAGCGCGCGCACCACGCGCTGGACGACGCGCGGGTGCTGGCCGAGGCGTTCCGGCCGAGCCTGCGCGCGGCCGCTGCGAACGAGGTGCGGCTGCCCCTGCTGGAGTGCCGTCCGCTCACCGAGTGGTCGGACGCCCCGCTCATCGGCCGTCAGGCGACCGGCTCCTACGGCGGCGGACGCGGCCCCGGCTGGCGCCCGGCCCGCAAGCGGCCCGCCTGCCCGCACCCCAACCCCGGCCGGTACGAACCGGGCAAACGTCTCAAGCAGGGCATGCGGGTGGCCTTTTCGGGTGACACCTCCACCGAGCGCGAACTGCTGGAGGACCGGGCGACCGAGGCCGGGCTGCACGTGGCCACCAGCCTGTCCCGGCTGACCAGCCTGCTGGTCACCAACGACCCCGACTCGGGCACCTCCAAGACGGCCAAGGCCCGCCAGTTCGGCACCCCGGTCATCGACGAGGCGGCCTTCGGTCAGCTGCTGCGGGACGTCGAGGACGCGGCCGGATAGCCGTACGGACGGGTGATTCCCCGCGATTCGCGCCCGCGTCCGCCCGCCCGGCGACCGGGAACGGCCCACTCTGAGGCGCATGGCGAGATGCGAAGTTTGCGGCAATGACTACGGAATGACCTTCGAGGTCCACGCACAGGGCGCGGTGCACGTCTTCGACTGCTTCTCCTGTGCCATCCACCGCATGGCACCGATCTGCGAGCACTGCCGGGTGCAGATCATCGGCCAGGGCGTCGAGGTGGAGGGCCACTGGTACTGCGGCGCCCACTGCGCCCGCGCCGAGGGGAAGGCGGGGGTGGTGGACCGGGTCTGACCCGGTACCCGCCCGAATGCGCCCCACGGCCCGGAGGTACCGTCGTGGGGTGCACCGCTACCGCTTCCTGCTCACCCGCCAGTGGGTGATCCTCACCCTCGTCGTGATCGCGCTGATCCCGACGATGATCAGGCTCGGTTTCTGGCAGCACGACCGGTACGAGGAACGCACCGCCCGCAACGACCTGGTCGCGCGGGCCCTGCACGCCACCCCGGTGCCCGTGGAACGGCTCGCCGCCCCCGGCCGCGCCGTCACCCACGCCGACAAGTACCGCACGGTCACCGCGACCGGCACCTTCGACACCGCCCACGAGGAGGTCGTCCGGCGCCGCACCAACGCCGACGACGAGGTGGGCTTCCACGTCCTGACCCCGCTGAGGCTGACCGACGGCCGGGTACTGCTGGTCAACCGGGGCTGGATTCCGGCGAACGGCGCCCAGACCGACTTCCCGAAGGTCCCCGCGCCCCCGGCCGGGAAGGTCACGATCACCGGCCGCCTGAAGGCCGACGAGACCACCGAGGCCAGCGGCATCAAGCAGCTCGCGGGTCTGCCGGCCCGCCAGCTGATGCTGATCGACAGCGCGGACCAGGCGAAGCGGCTCGGCGCCCAGGTGCTCGGCGGCTACGTCGAGCAGACCGCGCCGGAGCCCAGGGGCGGCACCCCGGAGCAGATCTCCAGCCCCGGCAGCGAGGACGCCCCGCTGAACTACGCGTACATGATCCAGTGGTGGCTGTTCGCCGCCGCCGTGCCCGTCGGCTGGTGGTTCCTGGTCCGGCGCGAGCTGCGCGACCGGGCGGCGGACGCCGCGCAGGAGAGCCCGGCCGAGGCGGAACCCGCCACCGTGTGACCCTGGCGTCACTCCCCCGGCGCACCACCTGATTGCCCGTCAGTCCGCACGGGGAATCGCCATCCCGTGACCCCGCGCATCGAGGACTACGCCGTCATCGGCGACGAGCAGACCGCCGCCCTGGTCGGCCGGGACGGCTCGATCGACTGGCTCTGCCTGCCCCGCTTCGACTCCGGCGCCTGCTTCGCCCGGCTGCTCGGCGACGAGGACAACGGCTACTGGCGGATCGCGCCGAAGGGCGCGGACACCTGCACCCGCCGCGCCTACCGCCCCGACACCCTCGTCCTGGACACCGAGTGGGACACCCCCGAGGGCACGCTGCGCGTCACCGATCTGATGCCGCAGCGCGAGAAGGTCCCGGACGTCGTACGGATCGTGGAGGGGGTCAGCGGGCGGGTCACCGTGCGCAGCACGCTGCGGCTGCGCTTCGACCACGGCTCCATCGTGCCGTGGATGCGCCGCGCGGACGGGCACCGGGTGGCCGTCGCGGGCCCGGACTCCACCTGGCTGCGGTCCGAACCGCACGTACGGACCTGGGGCGAGGATCTCGGCACCCACTCGGAGTTCACCGTGGCCGAGGGCGAGCGGGTCGCGTTCGTGCTCACCTGGCACCCCTCGCACCAGCCGCGCCCCCGTCTGATCGACCCGTACAAGGCGCTCAGCTCCAGCGTCCGGGACTGGCGGCGCTGGACCGGCCGCTGCCGCTACGACGGGCCGTACCGGGACACCGTGGTCCGCTCGCTGATCACCCTGAAGGCGCTCACCTACCGGCCCACCGGCGGGATCGTCGCGGCGGCCACCACCTCGCTGCCGGAGTGGCTGGGCGGGGTGCGCAACTGGGACTACCGCTACTGCTGGCTGCGCGACTCCACCCTCACCCTGAACGTGCTGCTCGCCGCGGGCTACCACGAGGAGGCCGAGGCATGGCGCGACTGGCTGCTGCGGGCGGTCGCGGGCAGCCCCGAGGACCTGCAGATCATGTACGGGGTCGCGGGCGAGCGCCGACTGCCGGAGACCGAGCTGCCCTGGCTCGCCGGGTTCGCGGGCTCGGCCCCGGTCCGCGTCGGCAACAGCGCGGTGGACCAGCTCCAGCTGGACGTGTACGGCGAGGTGATGGACTCCCTGTGGCTGGCCCGACGGTCGGGTCTGTCGGCCCGGCCGCACATGTGGGCCCTGCAGTGCGCACTGATCGACTTCCTCGACGAACAGTGGCGGCAGCCGGACGAGGGACTCTGGGAGGTGCGCGGCGGACGGCGGCAGTTCACGCACTCCAAGGTGATGGCGTGGGTGGCCGTGGACCGCGCCGTACGCACCCTGGAGGAGCACCCGGAGCTGGAGGGTGACCTGACCGGCTGGCGGGCGCTGCGCGACGAGATCCACGACGAGGTGTGCGCCAAGGGCTACGACCCGGAGCGCAACACCTTCACCCAGTACTACGGCTCGCGCGAGCTGGACGCCTCGCTGCTGCTGATCCCGCGCGTGGGCTTCCTGCCCCCGGACGACCCCCGGGTGATCGGCACGGTCGACGCGATCGCCGCCGACCTGGGCGAGGACGGCTTCGTGCGCCGCTACGACACCGAGAACCCCGGCGGCCCGGTGGTCGACGGGCTGCCCGAGGGCGAGGGCGCCTTCCTCGCCTGCTCCTTCTGGCTGGCCGACGCCCTGCACATGACCGGCCGCACCGACGAGGCCCGCGCGCTGTTCGAGAAGCTGGCGGGGCTGGTCAACGACGTGGGGCTGCTGGCCGAGGAGTACGACCCGGTGGCCGGGCGCCAGCTGGGCAACTTCCCGCAGGCGTTCAGCCACATCGCGCTGGTGAACACCGCCCTGACGCTGTTCGGCACCGAGGAGGCAGGATAGGGGCATGGATCTTGGACTGAAGGACCGGGTGTACATCGTCACCGGCGCCTCGCGCGGCCTGGGCAACGCCGCCGCGCGGCAGCTCGTCGCGGACGGGGCAAAGGTGGTCGTCACCGGCCGGGACGAGCAGCGGGTGGCGGACGCCGCCGCCGAACTGGGCCCGGACGCGGTGGGCGTGGCCGTCGGCAACGCCGAGGCGGACGCCCCGGAGCGGCTGATCGCCCTGGCCCGTGAGCGCTTCGGCCGTTTCGACGGCATCCTCATCAGCGTCGGCGGCCCGCCGCCCGGCTTCGTCGCGGACAACAGCGACGAGCAGTGGCGGGACGCGTTCGAGTCGGTGTTCCTCGGCGCGGTGCGCCTCGCCCGCGCGGCGGCGGCCGAACTGGAACCGGGCGGGGTCATCGGGTTCGTGCTGTCGGGTTCGGTGCACGAGCCGATCGCGGGGCTGACCGTCTCCAACGGGCTGCGGCCGGGCCTCGCCGGGTTCGCCAAGTCCCTCGCCGACGAGCTGGGCCCGCGCGGCATCCGGGTCGTCGGTGTGCTCCCGGCCCGCATCGACACCGACCGGGTGCGCGAGCTGGACTCGATGTCCGCCGACCCGGTGGCCACCCGGGCGGCGAACGAGTCCCGCATCCCGCTGCGCCGCTACGGCACGCCGGACGAGTTCGGCCGGGTGGCCGCGTTCCTGCTGTCCCCGGCCGCGTCCTATCTGACGGGCGTCATGCTGCCGGTCGACGGGGGCATGCGGCACGGGTTCTAGCCCGCTTTTTTTGGGGGCGGGCCGTCAGCTCACCCGGTCCGCCTTGTGCCGGACCTTCCGCAGCCGCACCTCGGTGGGGAGCGCTTCCAGGCCCGTCGAGTCGCGGGCGGCGCCCAGCGGGTGCGTCGCGAAGTCGGCCAGCGCGGCGGCCGGGGACGCGTCGGGTTCCAGCCGGAGCCCGGCGCGCAGCGCGGGGGACGTACGGCGGCCGCTCAGCCGGGTGTCGGCTCCGGCCACGCCCGGCCGCCGGGCCGCGTCGTCCGCGAGTGCGGACTCCAGCGCGCCGCCGCGCACCAAGGCGCCGGTGCCGTCGCCGGTGTCGACGAGGATCTCGTGCAGCCGGTGCCTGCGCAGCACCGACACCAGCCACCACAGCCCGATCAGCAGCAGGACGGCGAGCAGCGCGATCAGCGCGGGCCACCACCAGTCCTGGTCCCGCCAGGCGGTGCGCTCGGCCCGGCTGAGCAGCACGTCGTGGCGGCCGGAGTGCGGCCACCAGGAGGGCGAGGGCGCGCCGAGGCCGACGGCCAGCACGGACCCGCCGAGCACGAACAGCACCAGTCCGGCGAGCGCCAGCAGAACACGGTTGACGGCTCCTGAACGCATGCCGCTCATCCCTTCTTCCCGGGTCCCCGGAGGCGTACCGACAGCTTGGGGCGCCTGGTCATGCCGAGGTCGGTGACCGCACCGGCCAGCGCGGTGTCCAGGTCGCTCCGCACCTCGGCGGGGTCCCGGAAGTGCGAGATCACCCGTACGTCGGCCCGGCGGCGGCGCATCTTCACCCGCGCCTCGCGCACCCCGGAGACCTCCACGGCCCGGTCCCGCAGCACCTGGGCGGCGGCGTCGCGGGTGAGCGCGGCGCGTACGTCGGGGCGCGGGCGGAGCATGGGCAGCAGGTTGCGCAGGCCGGGGGTGATCGCGAGCAGGATCAACCAGAGGCCGACGGCGGTGACGAAGGCGGCGCCCGCGAGCACCGGGATGTCGTCCAGGGGCCGCTGGGCCAGCTGGCGGGCGAGTTCGCGGCGCCAGTACATCGCCGGGTGCCCGGTACGGACGGCGACGACGTCGTACAGCAGCAGCCCGGCGCCGCCCAGGGTGAGCAGGGCGATGAGCGCCGAGGGGACGCGGCGGGCGGACCAGAAACGTCCGCTGCCCTTGGCGTCCGGGGACAGGGCGGGTTGCTCGGCGGTCGGATCGGGGTGCTTGCGGGTGTCGACCACGGGCATGGGCCGGGTGGCGTCCTGCGGGGGCTCGCTCATACCGTCCTCCCCTGCCGCTCACCGGGCAGCCGCAGCCGCTCGACCTCGACGACCACCTCCGGCACCTCCATGTTGGCCAGCGTGCCCACCCGCTCGGTGACCCGGTGGCGTACGGCGGCGCAGCGGGCGCCGATGTCGCCGGGGTACTCGAGCTCCAGGGTGACCCGCACCCGGGCCGTGGCGAACGGGCTGTCCTCCACCGGGCCGGTGCCGCGCGCCCGGGGACGGACGTTGACCGTGGCGTGCGGGGCGGAGAGGTTCCGGGGCAGGGGGGCGATCGCCTCGCGCGCGGCCCGCGCGGCGATCTTGGCGACGACCCGGTCCGCGATCCGGGTGAACCCGCGCTCGCCCGGCGGGTTACGGTCCGGGACAGCCACCGGCGCCGCCGCGCCGGTGTCCGTGCTCATCGCGGTCACCGGCGCCAGTCGCGCCGGTCGCCGCCGGAGCGGAACCGGTCGTCACGGCGGGTGCGGTCGTCACGGCGGCGGAAGAAGTCGCCGAGTTCCAGTTCGCCGTCCACGAAGCGGCCGGCGAAGAATCCGACGGCCCCGAGGGCCGCCACCAGCACGAAGGCTCCGAAGCCGCCGTAGAACCCGGCGAAGCCCAGCGCCATTCCGGCGATCATGCCGACTGCTGCCATGCTCATCTCTGCAGCGCTCCTTCGACTGAGTCAGCCCGCCCGGCCGGCTCACTCAGCCGGTCGGCCCCTTCTCCGAGTACCCCGTGACTCACTGGATACGAGGCTGCTCCGGCTCCTCGTCGTCCTCGTCGTCGGGCAGGTGGACGTCGCTGACCGCGATGTTGACCTCGACGACCTCGAGGCTGGTCATCCGCTCCACGGCGGCGATCACGTTCTCCCGGACCGCGCGGGACACCTCGCCGATCGGGAAGCCGTACTCGACGACGATCTCCAGGTCGAGCGCGGTCTGCACCTCGCCGACCTCGGCCTTCACCCCTCGGGTGACCGCCTTGCCGCCGCCCGGCACCCGGTCGCGCACGGCGCCGAAGGTGCGGGAGATCCCGCTGCCCATGGCGTGCACGCCCACCACGTCACGTGCCGCCATTCCGGCGATCTTCTCGACGACTCCGTCCGCGATCGTGGTGCGGCCTCGGGTCGCCGGGTCGCCGCCGCCGGACCGGGTCTGCTTGCGGGCCGAGGTCTGCGGCTCGTTCTCGCCGCCGTGGGTTGCCATCTCGCTCATCGCCACTGCTCCCCTTTTCGGTCGTCGTTCTCCGACCACCGTAAGCACGCCTGCGCCGTCGCGCGCCGTGGAGAGGGCAGGCTGGAGCAATGACGGCGGACTGGACACAGGCGGTACGGCAGCGACTGGCGCCCGGCAGAGTGCTGCCGCTCGGCGGCAGCAGGGACGGCGCGTGGATGACGGAGCGGGCGGCCGTGTCCGTGCTGGCCGGGGCGGCGGCGGCCGAGGTGCCGGGGGCCCGGCTGGGCACGCTGCGGATCGGGCCGGGCGATCCGGGGGAGGTGCGCGAGCCGGTCGTACCGGCGCCGCCGAGCGCGCTGTGGCCGGGGCCGCTGCGGGTGACGGCGGACTTCGCGGCGGTCGGCGACCGGCCGCTGCCGGTGACGGCGGACCGGCTGCGGTCCGCGCTGACGACGGCGGCGGACCGGCTGGGGCTGACGGTGACGGAGGTGGACCTGCGGGTGACGGACCTGCTGGAGCCGCCCGCCGCACCGGCCCCGGCCGCCCCGGTCCAGCGCCCGCCGGACGCCGAGCGGACCACCGACCCGGACGAGGCGCTGGTGGCCGCGGCCGTGCTCACGGTGTCCGGCGTGACCCGGCTGACGGCGGCCTTCGGCGACCGCGGCCACGCGGTACGGGTCGAGCGGCGCGCCTCGGACGCGGCGCTCCCGCACCGGCACGTGTACGTGGAACTGGCCACGGACTCCGCCCACCGGGCCACGGAGGTGGCCCAGCGGGTGCGCGCGGCGGTGCGGGAGACGCTGGAGGACCGCCCGACGGTGGCGGTCCTGGTGACCGGCGTGGAGTGAGCGCCGGGCGAGGGATGCCGGGATCAGTCCCCGATGCCCGCGAGGTCCCGCAGACGGCGGGCCTGGGCGGCGCGCTCGGCGACGACCTGCTCGTCGAAGGAGCGGCCGACGGCACCGCGCAGCAGTGCCTTGGTCTCCACCACGGCGTCGCGCGGGGCGGCTAGCACCGCGGCGGCCAGGTCGTGCGCGGCGCCGTCGAGTTCGGCGGCGGGCACGGCGACACTGGCGAGGCCGGAGACGACCGCCTCCTCGGCGTGCACGAAGCGGCCGGTGACGCAGATCTCCAGCGCGCGGGCGTAGCCGACGAGGCCGACCAGCGGGTGGGTGCCGGTGAGGTCGGGGACCAGGCCGAGGCTGGTCTCGCGCATGGCGAACTGCACGTCGTCGGCGACGACGCGCAGGTCACAGGCGAGGGCCAGTTGGAACCCGGCGCCGATGGCGTGTCCCTGCACGGCGGCGATGGACACGATGTCGTTGCGCCGCCACCAGGTGAACGCCTCCTGGTACGCGGCGATGGCCTCGTCGACCCCGGCGTCGTCACGGCGCGCGAGATCGATGAAGGTCGGCTCGCCCTCGATCCCCTCCGGGGTGAACATCTGCCGGTCCAGCCCGGCGGAGAAGGACTTGCCCTCACCGCGCAGCACGACGACCCGGACGGAACCCGGCAGCGCCCGGCCCGCCTCGGCCAGTGCCCGCCACAGAGCGGGGCTCTGCGCGTTGCGCTTGGCCGGGTTGGTCAGGGTCACCGTGGCGAGCGCGTCGTCGACGGTGAGCCGTACCCCGTCCTTGTCGAGAACAGGAGTGAGGTCCTGGTCGGGCGAAGCCATGGGGCGCCTCCGATGGGTGCGGTCATCGCGCGGAGCCGTACGGCACCGCGAAGTGACTGCACAGTAACCACCCGGACGATCACGGGACCGACCGGGTGGCCACCATCGAAGCCGATGGACCGCCCGGAGTCAGGACGACGCGGCCTTCTTGCCCCGCGTCGCACCGCCACGCCCACGGAGCGTGACGCCCGACTCGCTGAGCATCCGGTGCACAAAGCCATACGAGCGACCGGTCTCCTCGGCCAGCGCCCGGATGCTCGCACCGGAGTCGTACTTTTTCTTCAGGTCTGCCGCGAGCTTGTCGCGCGCGGCGCCGGTTACCCGGCTGCCCTTCTTCAGAGTCTCGGCCACCCGGTCCTCCTCATGGGAAGTGCGCTCTGGTCTTCTCATGATCACCCCTTCTCGGCGGGTTGGCCACCCATTCGGCAAGGTCCGTGAGACGAGGTTGTGACGACAGGAGCGGGTCCCCACATACGGAACCGCTCATTCCGAAGCGGCGTGCGCGTACCGCCGAACGGGTGGAATCGGGAAGTCCCAGGTCAGAGACGTGAGACGGCCGGTCCCCCGGTACCGCTGGGGTACAGGGGGACCGGCCGCGAAATCCGTGTAGGACACACCTCGGTATGAGGAGATCTCACTCAGATGGTGGATCACCGCTGGGCCGAATGATCCGGTCGGGGTGGATCACCCGGCCTCCGGGCGGGCCGAGCAGGGGCCTGCGAGGTCAGGCGAGGGCCACCAGATCGGCGTACCCGGCGCCCCACAGGTCCTCCACGCCGTCCGGGAGCAGGATGATCCGCTCCGGCTGGAGCGCCTCCACGGCGCCCTCGTCGTGGGTGACCAGGACCACCGCGCCCTTGTAGGTGCGCAGGGCGCCGAGGATCTCCTCGCGGCTGGCGGGGTCGAGGTTGTTGGTGGGCTCGTCCAGCAGCAGCACGTTGGCCGAGGAGACGACCAGGGTGGCGAGCGCGAGCCGGGTCTTCTCACCGCCGGAGAGGACCCCGGCGGGCTTGTCCACGTCGTCGCCGGAGAACAGGAACGAGCCGAGCGTCTTGCGGACCTCGACCAGGTCCAGGTCCGGCGCGGCCGAGCGCATGTTCTCCAGGACCGTGCGCTCGGGGTCCAGGGTCTCGTGCTCCTGCGCGTAGTAGCCCAGCTTGAGGCCGTGGCCGGGGACGACCGAGCCGGTGTCGGGCTGCTCCGCGCCGCCGAGGAGGCGCAGCAGGGTGGTCTTGCCCGCGCCGTTGAGGCCGAGGATGACGACGCGCGAGCCCTTGTCGATGGCCAGGTCGACGTCGGTGAAGATCTCCAGCGAGCCGTACGACTTCGACAGGCCCTCCGCCATCAGCGGGGTCTTGCCGCAGGGCGCGGGCTCGGGGAAGCGGAGCTTGGCGACCTTGTCGGACTGGCGGACCGCCTCCAGGCCGGAGAGCAGCTTGTCGGCGCGCTTGGCCATGTTCTGCGCGGCGACCGTCTTGGTGGCCTTGGCGCGCATCTTGTCGGCCTGCGTGTGCAGGGCGGCGGCCTTCTTCTCGGCGTTCTGCCGCTCGCGCTTGCGGCGCTTCTCGTCGGCCTCGCGCTGCTGCTGGTAGAGCTTCCAGCCCATGTTGTAGACGTCGATCTGGGCGCGGTTGGCGTCCAGGTAGAACACCTTGTTGACCACCGTCTCGACCAGGTCGACGTCGTGGGAGATCACGATGAAGCCGCCGCGGTAGGTCTTGAGGTAGTCCCGCAGCCAGACGATCGAGTCGGCGTCGAGGTGGTTGGTCGGCTCGTCGAGCAGCAGGGTGTCGGCGTCCGAGAACAGGATGCGGGCCAGCTCGATACGACGGCGCTGACCACCGGAGAGGGTGTGCAGCGGCTGGCCGAGGGCGCGGTCGGGCAGGTTGAGCGCGGCGGCGATGGTCGCGGCCTCGGCCTCGGCGGAGTACCCGCCCTTGGTGAGGAACTCGGTCTCCTGGCGCTCGTACTGGCGCATGGCCTTCTCGCGGGTGGCGCCGGAGCCGTTCGCGATGCGCTGCTCGTTCTCGCGCATCTTGCGGATCAGGACGTCGAGGCCGCGGGCGGAGAGGATGCGGTCACGGCCGAGGACGTCGAGGTCGCCGGTGCGGGGGTCCTGCGGCAGGTAGCCGACCTCGCCGGAGCGGGTGATGGTGCCGGCGGCCGGGACGCCGTCACCGGCGAGGCACTTGGTGAGGGTGGTCTTGCCTGCACCGTTACGGCCGACGAGGCCGATGCGGTCGCCCTTGGCGACGCGGAAGGTGGCGTTCTCGATGAGGACGCGCGCACCGGCGCGCAGCTCGATACCGGAGGCGGAGATCACGGACATACTCCTGGGCGTACGTGGTTGACGGATGGGCGGCTGTCGAGGGCGTTCCCGCCGTCTAATGCGCGAGGAGAATGGCCATGGGGCCCAGTCTAACGGGGGCGGGCAAGCCCCTTTTCCTGCCTCGGGTGGCGGGGTCCGGGGCGTCTCGGGGTAGGAATGCCGCCAGGACCGCGGGACGGACGTGGCGCCATGGACGGAGAGTGACGGGCTGTGCAGTTCGACGACGACGCGAATCTGGACACCTCCGAGGTGCGGGACGTGCGCGGGAGCGGGAGTCGGCTGCCGGGCGGCCGGGCGACGATCGGCGGCGGGGTCGTCGGGCTGGTCGGGCTGCTGCTGGCGCTGTTCCTGGGCGTCGGCCCGGACCAGCTCGGGCTCTCCTCCGGCGGGGACGAGGCCGCCTCCCAGCCCTCCTCGATCGGCGAGGTGCAGCAGGAGTGCCGGACCGGCCGGGACGCGAACAGCCGGGAGGACTGCCGGGTGGTCGCGGTGGTCAACAGCGTGCAGGACTACTGGTCGGGCGAGTTCCGGCAGCGGGGGCAGCGGTACACCCCGGCGGAGACGTACCTCTTCAGCGGGCAGATCCGGACGGCCTGCGGGGCGGCGACGGCGGCCGTGGGGCCGTTCTACTGCCCCGGTGACCAGCGGGTCTATCTCGACCTGGGGTTCTTCGACGAACTGCGCACCAAGTTCGGGGCGAGCGGCGGCCCGTTCGCGCAGGCGTACGTCATCGCGCACGAGTACGGCCACCATGTGCAGGACCTCAAGGGCACGCTGGGCCGCAGCCAGGACGGGCTGACCGGCGAGAACAGCAACTCGGTCCGGGTCGAGCTGCAGGCGGACTGCTACGCCGGGGTGTGGGCGCACCACGCGACGACGACGCCGGACGAGTCGACGGGCAAGCCGCTGATCACCGAGCTGACCCCGGCCGACATCAAGGACGGGCTGAACGCGGCGGCCGCGGTGGGCGACGACCGTATCCAGGAGGAGTTCCAGGGGAAGGTCACCCCGGAGACCTGGACGCACGGCTCCTCGCTGCAGCGCCAGCAGTGGTTCGACCAGGGGTACCGGACGGGCGATCCGGACCGGTGCGACACGTTCCGCTGAGGCGTTGTCAGTGGTCGCTGCCAGACTGAGGGGACGAAGCGGGACGACAACCGTGCACGAGGGAGTGACCGGCATGGCGGACACGAGTGGGCGCCCGAGCGTGTACCCGACGCTGCTGTACGCGGACGCGCGGGCGGCCATCGCCCAGCTGACGGAGGCGCTGGGCTTCACCGAGCTGGCGGTGTACGAGTCGGAGGACGGCACGGTGCTGCACGCCGAGCTGACCCAGGGGAACGGGGCGGTGATGCTGGGGTCCAAGGGGCGGGGCGGCGTCTTCGACGAGACGATGCGCGGCGCGGGCCCGGCGGGGACGTACGTGGTGGTGGACGACGTGGACGCCCATCACCGGCGTGCGGTGGAGCACGGCGTGGAGATCCTGATGCCCCCGACGGACCAGGACTACGGCTCGCGGGACTACATGGCGCGGGACGCCGAGGGCAACATCTGGAGCTTCGGGACGTACGCCCCCGCCTTGACTCCCTGAGCGGCGGGGGCGCTTCGGCGGGCCGTGCGCGGCGGCCGGTCCGGGTGACACCTCCGGCGGTCGTCAGCGGTCGATCGTGGCCATGAAGCTTTCCTCGTGGCGTTCACCGGCGGCCGGGGTCAGGTTGTCGAGCCGTTCGAGCTGCCCGGCGCTGAGCCGGACGGCGTCGGCGCCGGAGTTCTCCTCGACACGGGCGGCCCGCTTGGTGCCGGGGATGGGCGCGATGTCGTCGCCCTGCGCGAGGAGCCAGGCCAGGGCGATCTGGGCCGGTGTGGCGTCGGCCTCGGCGGCGACGGCCCTGACCTCGTCGACGATCCCGAGGTTGCGCCGGAAGTTCTCGCCGGTGAAGCGCGGGTTGTTCTTGCGCCAGTCGTCGTCGGCGATGTCGTCGGCGGAGCGGAGCCGCCCGGTGAGGAAGCCGTGGCCGAGCGGCGAGTACGGGACGAGGCCGATGTTCAGCTCGCGCAGCAGCGGCAGGATCTCCGCCTCCACGTCCCGGGTCCACAGCGAGTACTCGGTCTGCAGCGCGGTGACGGGGTGGACGGCGTGCGCCCGGCGGATCGTGGCGGGGGCGGCCTCGGACAGACCGAGGTGGCGGACCTTGCCCTCGGCGATCAGTTCGGCGAGCGTGCCGACCGTGTCCTCGATCGGGGTGTCCGGGTCGACCCGGTGCTGGTAGTACAGGTCGATGTAGTCGGTGCCGAGCCGCTCGAGGGAGCCCTCGACAGCGGTGCGGATGTTCGCCGGGCTGCTGTCGAGCCCGCCCGAGACGCCACCGGCGTGCGAGATCACGCCGAACTTGGTCGCCAGGACGACCTGGTCACGGCGGCCCTTGAGCGCCCGGCCGACCAGTTCCTCGTTGGTGAACGGGCCGTACGCCTCCGCGGTGTCGATGTGGGTGACGCCCAGGTCGAGGGCCCGGTGGATGGCACGGATCGACTCGGCCTCGCTGCCCTGTCCGACGTCGTAGACACCGGACATCGACATGGCGCCCAGACCGATCCGGGAGACGTCCAGCGCACCCAGGAAGACGTGTCGCATCAGAAAGCTCCTTGTTCTCGCGGTTCTTGTGGTTCTTGTGGTTCTCGTGGTTCTTCGACTCCACGCTGCACGCTGTCGCCCGGGTGCGGGAGAGGAAGGTTCCTGCCGGGGAGCACGTGTGCCGGGGAAGATTCCTGCCCCCTCTCGACGGCGCGAGCCGGAGTCGTCGCGGAGGCATAGTGGCTGTCATGACCGATTCGCGTTCACCCCGCTCGGAGTTCGGCGCGTTCCTCAAGGCGCGCCGGGCCGAGCTGTCGCCCGCGCAGGTCGGTCTCGCCGATGACGGGACCCAGCGGCGCGTACCGGGGCTGCGGCGGGACGAGGTCGCCCGTCTGGCCACGATGAGCACCGACTACTACACCCGCATCGAGCAGGGGCGCGTACGGGCGTCCGCGACCGTGCTCGCCTCCCTGGTGCGCGCGCTGCGGCTCGACACGGCACAGCAGGCGTACCTGTACGAACTGGCGGGCAAGGCACCCGCCGCACGGCGTCACCGCAAGGTCCAGCGGGTGCGGCCCTCGGTGCAGCGGATGCTCGACGCCCTCGGGCATCTGCCGGCCCTGGTGCTGGGCCGCTACAACGACATCCTCGCCTGGAATCAGGCCGCCGTGGCCCTGTACCAGGACTTCGGCAAGCTGGCGCCGCGCGAGCGCAACTACACCCGGCTGCTGTTCCTCGATCCCGGCATGCGCGGCCTGTACACCGACTGGGAGGACGCGGCGCGGCTCAGCGCGGCACTGCTGCGGATGGAGACCGCGGGCAACCCCGACGACCCGCGGCTGGCCGCGCTGGTGGGTGAGCTGTCGGTCCGCAGCCCCGAGTTCCGCGCCTGGTGGAACGGGCGGATCGTCTCCGACACCACCTCGGGCCCCAAGCGCTACCGGCACCCGCTCGCCGGGCCTCTCACCCTCGAATGCGACACCTGGGTCAGCCCCGACGACCCCGACGTCATGTTCATGGTCCTCACCGCCGAGCCCGGCAGCCCCGAGGACCACGCGCTGCGCATCCTCGGCTCCTGGCAGTCCGCCCCCGCACCGGCCCGGCCGGCCGGTGGCCCGCAGGACTGATCCCGGGCACATCGCGGCGGGCGGTGCTCAGCCTCCGGTGTGCACCTGGAAGGCGGCGCGGCGTACGGCCTTGGCGAGCGCGGGGTCGGGGTGGGCGGCGGCGAGCGCGACCAGGACCTGCACGGTGCGGGGGTGGCCGACGGCCCGGACCTCCTCCAGCAGGGCGGGGACGGTGGGCTGCACCGCCGCCTCCAGGTGCCGGACCAGCATGTCGGTCTCGCCGTGGTCGGCGACGGCGGCGGCGGTGTCGACCCACAGCCAGGTGGCTTCCTCGCGGGTGAGGACCTCGTGGGCGTCCTCCGGGTCGACGCCGTCGTACTCGGCGAGCCACAGCAGGGCGTAGGGGCGCAGCGCGGGCTCGGCGACGACGGCGCGTACGTCGTGCTCGGCGGGGGCGCCGACCACGCGGAGCGCCTCGAAGGCGAGGCCGCGCAGCAGGGCGTCGTCGCCGCGGGCGGCGGCCAGGAGCTGGCCGACGGCGCCGCCGACCGTGCGGGCGGCGAGCCAGGCGCGGTATTCGGCGCGGGCGGCGTTGGGGCGGAGCTGGGCGCAGCCGCGGAGCATGTCCTCGGCGGACTGCTCGATGTTCCCGGCGGGGCTCTGCGCGGCGACGCAGATCTGCTCCAACTTGACCCAGACCGCCCAGCTGCCGAGGGGGGTGAGGGTGGCGTGGCCGTCGCCGTGGGTGAGGGCGCCGACGGCGGCGAGCGCTTCGACGGCCCAGTCCAGGAGGGGGGCGAGGGGGACGTCCGGGGCGGGGGCGGCGAGGACGGGGGCCTCGACGGCGCCGGGAGCGTAGGTGACCTCGCAGCGTTCGGTGCGCAGTTCGGTGACCCGCTGCTGGAGCAGGTCGAGCAGCTGCTCGGCGGGGACGGGCCCGGCGGAGAGCTGGAGGAAGGAGAGGACCTGGGGCATGGCCGAGACGACCTCGGCGACGGTGGCCGCCTCATGGCCGTGCGGCTCGGGGCTGGCCAGCGACCAGGCGTCGAAGAGGGCGACCCAGCCGCGCAGTACGGCGCTGTCGTCCCGGTCCCAGGCGCGCAGCCGCCAGCCGGGGCGGGCGCTGTCGCCGTGCACCTCGACCAGGCCGGAGAGGCGGGCGGTGTCCCAGTCGGCGCGGATCTGCGCGGTGGTGAGGCCGAGGTCGGCGGCGGCGCGGTCGGCGGTCGGCTCGGAGAGGGTGGCCTTGCCGTCGGCGGTGGCGGCGTCGCTGCCGGGTCCGAGGGCGAGGTCGGCCCACCGGGCCACGCGGACCGCCCCGGCGAGGACGGTCCGGGCGAGTCTCGCCAGTTCGGCGGGGGCCGGTGTGCCCTCGGGCGGCCGGGGCGCGGCGCGGCGCGTGCGCCGCTGGTTCACAGCTCTGGGGGCGGCGGCCAGGGGTCGCGGTCGGACGAGTCGAAGCCTGGAGTCGCGCGGGATACGGGACGTCACGGGTGCAGTCTTCCGGTTGACGGTCCGAAAACCCAAACGGGATGTCACAGCGGGCAACACAGAGGGCCAAGGCAGCTGCCTCGCGGCGCGTCGGCCGGGGTCCCGGCAGGCGCGTCCCGTTCGGCCGGAACTTGCCGGGGAACCGGGGCTTCCGCCTTGGTTCCGCGCGTCCGGAGGGCTACAGCAACGGGGTCAGGAAGCGGCGGAGCAGGTCCTCGTAGGCCGTGGGGTCCGCGTTCCACATGGCGCCGTGGGGGGCCTTGGGGACGGGGTGGAGGGAGATGAGGCCGGGCTGACGGGCGGCCAGGCGGCGGGAGTCCGCCCAGGGGGCGATCGTGTCGTCCGGGCCGTGGATGATCAGGGTGGGCACCTTGAGGGGTTCCACGCCCACGGCCTGGCGGGCGGTGCGCATCCCGGCGCGGCCCTGGGCGGCGCGTACCGCCAGCGGCAGCAGGGGGCCGGGGACGTGGCGGGCGTGGGCCAGGGCGCGGAGGGTGGCCTCCCAGCCGAGGACGGGCGAGTCGAGGATCAGCCCGGCCACGCGGTCCCGTACGGAGGAGCGTTCGGCGGCACGCAGGGCCATCGTGGCGCCGGTGGACCAGCCGAGGAGGACGACCCGGCGGGCGCCGTAGCGGACGGCGTAGCGGATCGCGGCGTCCACGTCGCGCCACTCGGTCTCGCCGAGGTGGCTGAGGCCGTCCGGGGAACGCGGTGCGCCGAGGTCGCCCCGGTAGGCGAGGGCGAGCACGGGCAGCCCGAGGGCGTGGAGTATCCCCATGACGTTGAGGGTCTGCTCGCGGGTGGTGCCGAGACCGTGCACGGCGATCACCCAGGTGTCCCGGGGTCCGGGCACGAACCAGGCGGGGAGCGGGCCGAGTTCACCGGGGATGTCGATGTCGGCGTACTCGAGGCCGAGGGCGGAGCCGGGGTCGCCCACGTAGGCGTTGGGGGTGAGCCAGGCGGAGTCGCCGGGGGTGAAGGACCCGTGGGTGAGGCGTTCGAGGGCGCGGACGACCGTGTCGGCGCTCTGCTCGTCGCCCTCCCGCACCGGTCCGACGACGGCGTGCGAGCCGTTGCCCGCGAGGCCGTAGACGCCGGGGCGGCGGGAGGCGAGGCCGCGGGTGAGGGTGATCCGGCCGCCCTCCACACCGTGCACGGTGAGGCGGGGTTCGCCGGGCAGGGGGCGGCCGGGCGGCAGCTTCAGCGCGGCACCGCTGGCCAGTCTGCCGACGGCCACGGACGCGGCGCCCGCGGCGAGCACGGCACCGATGGCGGCGGCGACTACGTGGACTTTGCGCACGCGTCCAGTGTCGGGGGCGGGGCCGGTACCGGCCAGTGGAGCACCCGCGCTCAGCGCTGTCCGTACCCCCGCAGCCGCTCCCCCGCCTCGGCCAGCTCCGCCTCCGTCAGCAGGGCCGGGGTCAGGCCCGGCACCGAGGACGCCGTGAGCCAGACGCGGCACATCCACTCCAGCTGGGCGGTGCGGTCGTAGGCGCCGTCCAGGGTGTCCCCATAGGTGAGCGTGCCGTGGTTGCGGAGCAGGCAGCCGGCGCGGTCCTCCAGGGCGCGCAGCATGTGGGCGGCGAGTTCGGGGGTGCCGTAGGCAGCGTAGGGGGCGACCCGTACGGGGCCGCCGAGGGCGCAGGTCATGTAGTGGATCGCGGGCAGCTCGGTGACGAGGGTGGAGACGGCGGTGGCGTGCACGGCGTGGGTGTGGACGACCGCGCGGGCGTCGGTGGTGCGGTACACCGCGAGGTGCAGGGGGAGCTCGCTGGTCGGCACCAGGGACCCGAGCACCTGGTGGCCGGAGAGGTCGACGCCGGTGATGTCGGCGGGGGTGAGCCGGTCGTAGGGCACGCCCGAGGGGGTGACCAGCACGGTGTCGCCCACCCGTGCGGAGACGTTGCCCGAGGTGCCGACGACCAGCCCGTCGGTGACGGTCCGCCGGGCGGTGGCCACCAGCTCGGCCCAGGTCCGCGCCTCGTCGTCGTCCGGGTCCCGCCGCTGTTCCGCCATGCGGCGATCCTGCCAGCCGGGGGCCGGACGCGTGCCCGCTTCCGCGCTCCGCACGCGCCTCCGAACGAGCGAAACCGATCAGAAACGCCAGAAATAGTCACACTTCTGCCGCTCCCCCGGCTTTCACTGATCCCTCTTGCCCGCTGGACCACTTTGCCCGCTGGACCACGTCTCGCCGGGGGACCGCATGGCCCGTGACCGCATCCCGACCCGTCGCCGCGCGGGCGTCCTCGCCGCGGCCCTCGCGGCCCTCACCCTCACCGGGGCCCTCACCGCCGCCCACGCCCCGCTCGACGCGCGGCCCGGCCTGCGTGGGACCCAGCCGAGGGGGCACGACGTCTCCTCCCACCAGAAGCGCGTCGACTGGTGGTCGGCCCGCGCCGAGGGCGCCCGGTTCGCGTACGTGAAGGCGACCGAGTCCACGACCTACCGCAACCCCTATTTCACCGGCCAGTACAACGGCGCGCGCCGGGCCGGACTGGTCCGGGGCGCCTACCACTTCGCCCTGCCGAACCGTTCCTCCGGCGCCGCGCAGGCCGCGTACTTCGTCCGGCACGGCGGCGGCTGGCGGGCCGACGGGGTGACGCTGCCGCCCGCGCTCGACATCGAGTACAACCCGTACGACAAGCACCACAAGTGCTACGGGCTGAGCCGGAAGCGGATGGTGCGCTGGATCAGGTCCTTCAGCGACGAGGTCCGCCGGGAGACCGGGCGCCACCCGGTCATCTACACCACCGCCAACTGGTGGGCCGCCTGCACCGGCGACAGCCGCGCCTTCTCCGGCAGCCATGCCCTGTGGATCGCCAGCCATGGTTCGTCCGGCCCCGGCAGGCTGCCCGGCGGCTGGCGGTACTGGACGTTCTGGCAGCACGACACCAAGGGCCGCCTGCCGGGTGACCAGGATCTCTTCGACGGCTCGGCGACCCGGCTGCGGGCCTTCGCGCGCGGGCGCTGAACGGCCCCCCGAGAGCGGCCGGATGCCCCCGGAATCCGGGCTCCCGCTTCCGGCACCAAGGCGCCCGTCCCAGTTCACCTTCCGTTCATCCAGGTTCCCTACGTTCATCCTGCCAACGACCTCGAACGATTGCCTGGGTACATGGAAAGCTTCTCGCTGATCCTCGCGATAGTGGTGATAACCGCACTCGCGTTCGATTTCACGAACGGTTTCCACGACACCGCCAACGCGATGGCCACCACCATCTCGACCGGCGCTCTCAAGCCCAAGGTCGCGGTGGCCATGTCCGCCGCGCTCAACCTGGTGGGCGCTTTCCTCTCGGTGGAGGTCGCCAACACGATCTCCAAGGGTCTCGTCGACGAGACCGGCATCCGTCCCGAGGTCATCTTCGCGGCCCTGACCGGCGCGATCCTCTGGAACCTGCTGACCTGGCTGGTGGGTCTGCCCTCCAGCTCCTCGCACGCCCTGATGGGCGGCCTCGTCGGCGCCACCGTCGCCTCGGCGGGCTTCGGCGCCGTCCACGGCGACATGCTGGTCACCAAGGTGCTGCTCCCGGCGGTCGCCGCGCCGATCGTGGCGGGTCTCGCCACGATGCTCGCCACCCGCCTCTCCTACCGCGTCGGCGGCCAGGGCGACGGCGAGGCCACCCGCAAGGGCTACCGCGCGGGCCAGATCGCCTCCGCCGGTCTGGTCTCCCTGGCGCACGGCACCAACGACGCGCAGAAGACCATGGGCATCATCACCCTCGCGCTCATCGCGGGCGGTGCGCTGGCCCCCGGTTCCAACCCTCCCACCTGGGTGATCCTCTCCGCCGGTCTGGCCATCGCGCTCGGCACCTACATCGGCGGCTGGCGCATCATCCGCACCATGGGGAAGGGCCTGACCGACCTGGAGCCCCGTCAGGGCTTCGCCGCGCAGACCAGCGCCGCGACCGCCATCCTGGCCTCCTCGCACCTCGGTTTCTCCCTCTCCACCACCCATGTCGTCTCCGGCTCGGTGATGGGTGCGGGCCTCGGCCGCAAGGGCGGTGTGGTCCGCTGGTCCACCGCCACCCGGATGTTCGCCGCCTGGGCGCTGACCCTCCCGGCCGCCGCGCTGGTCGGCGCGGGCGCCGAGGCCGTGACCGGCCTGGGCGACTGGGGCACCGGGCTCGTCGCCCTCTTCCTGATCGGCTCAAGCTTCGCCATCTGGAAGATCTCCCGCCGCGAGGTCATCGACCACACCCACGTCACGACCGAGGAGTACGTCGAGCCGGCCGGTGTGGTGACCACCGCGATGGCCATGGTCACGCCGCCCCCCGTGGGCATCGTCGCGGACGACCTGACGGCCACCATCCCGGCCGCCACCGCCGAGTCCCGTACGACCGAGCACACCCCCGCCACCACCGCGCCGTCCGCCCGGGTCTGACCACCCGGCAACTGGAGGAACATCCCGATGAAGATCGACTGGGCGGCCCTCGGCTCCGTCTTCGGCGTCAGCCTCGTGGTCACGGTGGCCCTGGTGGGCCTGTTCACCCTCGGCGTCAACGGCCTGGCCCGCCGCGAGCGCGCGGTGGCCACCGGCGGCTCGGCCCCGCTCGCGGTGACCGGCGCCTACGTCTGCTTCGCCGCCTGCGCGGCGGCGGTGGCGTACGGCTTCTACCTGATCGTCGCCTAGCACCCGCACTTCACGCGGACCCCCGCACGGCATGTGTCGTGCGGGGGTCCGCGCTGTCCCGTGAGGGGGCTCGGGTCCGGCGACGGCGGTGCTCCGCCGCGGGGACAGGACGCCACGCCGGAACGGCTCCGGGTCGACCAGCCGTACGGAGGACCTCGCACCATCCCTGCTGGAACAGGCCGCTCCACAGCACCTTCGCTGAAATCTGCTCGACGGGGACGTCGCACGAGGGGAATCATGGCCGAGTGACATCGACCGAAGCAGCGGCACTCGCTCTCCAGGACCATGCCGCTCTGTGGAGCGCGGGGGACGTCCGCGCGAGCGATGTCGTCGATGCGGCCTGTAGTGCGCTCGTCGCCGGACTCGACACCCCCGGCCTGCGCATTCTCGCCGCCTGCACCCGCGCCGAGGCGGACTACGACGTCCCCCACCTGCTTCCCGAAGCACTCGACGAACTCGGCCTCACCTTCTATCCGTTCGCCGACGAAGCCGGCCAGGAAGCCGCCGCCCGGGCCCTCGCACGCCGCGTGCTCGCCGGAGAGCTCACGCCCCGGGAGTTCGCCTTCCGGATGCACCAGCGCCACGGACATGAGCCGGCCCTGACGGAACGCCTCGCTGAACTCGACGACAAGTACGGCATCCTCGAATACGGCGACAGAGCCGTGGCTCAGGTCGATGCCGAGGTCACCGCGGAAGCCCGCCGCCTCGCAGCCCACCCCAGTGGCGACACAGCCGCGGAAGAACCGGGGGTTGCTGCCGGAGGCCACGGTGCCGGCCCGACAGGTGCCGGGGGCCTGTAGGGGGCCGGGCCACGCCCGTACGAGGCGGATGGGGCCGCGGGGTTTCCGCTGTTACCACCGGTGCCGGTGTGGGGCTCCACACACTCTTCTCCCGCAGGTCACAGGCAGGTTGACGGCCCTTCCGGGCACGTGGTGGACTTCGCGGGCCATGTACGGCGACAGCAGAGGAAGCCGGTGCGAATCCGGCGCGGTCCCGCCACTGTCACCGGGGAGAAGTCCCCGGAAGCCAGGAACTCTCGTCGCCGGTCTCGTCGAACCAGGGCGTGGACACCCTGAGTGAGGACTACCGTGATGCCCGGCCGTCGCCCGAGAACCCGCACCAGGAACACCGGCACGCCCACGGCGAGCTAGCCGATGGGCGCCGATCGCTCGTACGCGTACGGTGCCGCCGCCGGACTCCTCGGTGATCTCCTCCTGGGCGATCCCCAGCGCATGCACCCCGTCGCCGCCTTCGGGCGGGCCGCCGGGCGCGTGGAGCGCGCGCTGTGGCACGACCACCGCGGCTGGGGCACGCTGCACACCCTGGTGTGCGCCGGAGGCGTCACCGCGCTCGGCGTGGTGGCCGCACGCGCCGTACGCCCCTCCTTCACCGGCTCCGCCGCGCTGACCGCCGCCGCCACCTGGGCCGTCGTCGGCGGTACCTCGCTCGCCCGTGAGGCGTCCGCCGTCGGCGACGCCCTGGAGCGCGGCGACCTCACGGCCGCGCGCGCCCGGCTGCCGCACCTATGTGGGCGCGACCCACAGGCGCTGGACGCCGACGCGATCGCGCGCGCCGTGGTGGAGTCCGTCGCGGAGAACACCTCCGACGCCGTGGTGGGCGCCCTGGTGTGGGGCGCGGTCGCCGGGGTGCCCGGACTGCTGGGCTTCCGGGCCGTGAACACGCTGGACGCGATGGTCGGGCACAAGTCGCCGCGGCTGCGCCGCTTCGGCTGGGCCTCCGCCCGGCTGGACGACGTCGCGGGCTGGCCGGGCGCCCGGCTGACCGCCGTACTGGCCGTGCTCGCCGGGGACGACCCGCGCGGGGCGGTACGGGCCTGGCGGGCGGACGCGCACCGGCATCCGAGCCCCAACGCGGGCCCGGTGGAGGCCTCGTTCGCGGGCGCGCTCGGCGTCCGGCTGGGCGGCACCCTGTCCTACGGCGGCCGCGTCGAGCACCGGCCCGTGCTCAACGGCACCGGGCGGCCGGTCCAGGTCTCCGACATCGGGCGGGCCGTACGGCTCTCCCGCCGGGTCGGCATGCTCGCGCTCGGCGTCACCGTCGCCGCGCGCCTCATCGGGAAGGGGCGGGGCAGGTGAGCGGTGGTCTGCTGGTCGCGGGGACGACGTCCGACGCGGGCAAGAGCGTCGTGACGGCCGGGATCTGCCGGTGGCTGGTCCGGCAGGGCGTCAAGGTGGCGCCGTTCAAGGGGCAGAACATGTCCCTCAACTCCTTCGTGACGCGGGAGGGCGCGGAGATCGGGCGGGCGCAGGCCATGCAGGCACAGGCGTGCCGCACCGAGCCGACCGCGCTGATGAATCCCGTACTGCTCAAGCCCGGTGGTGAGCGCAGCAGCCAAGTGGTGCTGCTGGGCAGGCCGGTGGGTGAGCTGAGTGCGCGCGGGTATCACGGTGGCCGTCAACAGGCGCTGCTGGGAACGGTGTTGGAGTGCCTGGAGGAGTTGCGGGGCACGTATGACGCGGTGATCTGTGAGGGCGCGGGTTCGCCCGCCGAGATCAATCTGCGGCGCACCGACATCGTCAACATGGGCGTCGCGCGGGGCGCGGGGCTGCCCGTGCTCGTGGTCGGCGACATCGACCGGGGCGGGGTGTTCGCCTCCTTCTTCGGCACGGTCGCCCTGCTCTCCCCCGAGGACCAGGCGCTGGTCGCCGGGTTCCTGGTCAACAAGTTCCGGGGCGATGTCTCGCTGCTGGAACCGGGCCTGGACATGCTGCGCGGCCTCACCGGGCGGCACACCTACGGGGTGCTGCCGTTCCGGCACGGGCTCGGCATCGACGAGGAGGACGGTCTCCGGGTGTCCCTGCGCGGGACCGTGCGGGAATCCACCGTCGCTCCCCCGCACGGCGAGGACGTGCTGCGGGTCGCCGTGTGCGCGGTCCCGCTGATGTCCAACTTCACCGACGTGGACGCCCTCGCCGCCGAACCCGGCGTGGTGGTCCGCTTCGTGGACCGGCCCGAGGAACTGGCCGACGCCGACCTCGTGGTGGTGCCGGGCACCCGCGGAACCGTACGGGCGCTTGCCTGGCTGCGCGAGCGGGGTCTCGCGGAGGCGCTGGTGCGCCGGGCCGCCGAGGGGCGTCCGGTGCTCGGGATCTGCGGCGGCTTCCAGGTGCTCGGCGAGCACATCGAGGACGACGTCGAGTCCCGCGCCGGAAGCGTGCCGGGGCTCGGGCTGCTCCCGGTGCGGGTGCGGTTCCACCCGGAGAAGACCCTCGCCCGGCCCGTGGGGGAGGCCCTCGGCGAGCCCGTCGAGGGGTACGAGATCCATCACGGGGTCGCCGAGGTGCTGGGCGGGACGCCCTTCCTGGACGGCTGCCGCACCGGGCAGGTCTGGGGCACCCACTGGCACGGCTCGCTGGAGTCGAACGGCTTCCGGCGCGCTTTCCTGCGCGAGGTCGCCGCCGCCTGTGGGCGCCGCTTCGTCCCGGCCCCCGACACGTCTTTCGCCGCGCTGCGCGAGGAGCAGCTCGACCTGCTCGGCGACCTGATCGAACACCACGCGGACACGGACGCGCTCTGGCGGCTCATCGAGTCGGGCGCGCCCGCAGGACTGCCCTTCATTCCACCGGGAGCGCCCGCATGACCACAGTGTTGTTGCTGTCGACCGCCGACACGGACCTGCTGGCCGCCCGCGCCAGCGGCGCCGACTACCGGATCGGCAACCCGTCCCGCGTCGACGCGGCCGCCGACCTGCCCGCCCTCCTGGACGGGGCGGACCTCGCGGTCGTCCGGCTGCTGGGCGGCAAGCGGGCCTGGGAGGACGGGCTCGCCGCGCTGAAGGCGTCCGGCGTGCCGACGGTGCTGCTGGGCGGCGAGAGCGTGCCGGACGCCGAGCTGATGGCCGAGTCCACCGCCCCGGCCGGGGTCGTGGCGGAGGCGCTGCGCTATCTGGTCGAGGGCGGCCCGGCGAACCTGCTGGAGCTGTCCCGGTTCCTCTCCGACACCGTGCTGCTGACCGGCGAGGGCTTCGAAGAGCCGCACCGGATGCCGGAGTTCGGACTCCACGGCACCTACGAGCAGCGTCCCGGCCGCCCCACCGTGGGTGTGCTCTTCTACCGGGCCCACGAACTCAGCGGCAACACCGCCTTCGTGGACACCCTCTGCGCGGCCATCGAGGAACGCGGCGCCAACGCCCTCCCGGTGTACTGCGGTTCGCTGCGCGACGCGGACGCCGGGCTGTACGAGCTGCTGGGCCGGGCCGACGCGCTGGTCGCCACCGTGCTCGCGGCCGGTGGCGCGCACGCCTCGGCCGCCTCGGCGGGCGGCGACGAGGAGGCGTGGGACATCGGCGCCCTCGCCGACCTGAACGTCCCTGTGCTGCAGGGACTTTGCCTCACCTCCACGCGGGCCGCCTGGGACGCCTCGGACGCGGCCCTCTCCCCCATGGACGCGGCGATGCAGGTCGCCATCCCGGAGTTCGACGGCCGCCTCATCACCGTGCCCTTCTCCTTCAAGGAGCCAGGACCCGACGAGGTCCCGGTCTACGTCGCCGACCCCGAGCGCGCGGCACGGGTCGCCGGGATCGCCGTACGGCACGCGGCACTTGGGCACAAGCCGAACGCGGAGAAGCGGATCGCGCTGGTCTTCACCGCCTACCCGACCAAGCACTCCCGCGTCGGCAACGCCGTCGGCCTGGACACCCCCGCCTCGGCGGTCCGGGTCCTGGACGCGCTGCGCGACGCCGGGTACGGGGTGGACGAACACCCCGCCGAAGGCGATGAGTTGATTCACCGGCTGATCGCGGCGGGCGGTCACGACGTGGAGTGGCTGACCGAGGAGCAGCTCGCCGCCGCGCCCGCACGGGTGCCGCTCGCGGACTACCGGGCCTGGTTCGACACCCTCGACCCCGAGCTGCGCGACGCCATGCTGGAGGCGTGGGGCGAGCCGCCGGGCAACCTGTACGTGGACGGCGACGACATCGTGCTCGCCTCCCTGCGGTTCGGGAACGTCGTCGTGATGATCCAGCCGCCGCGCGGCTTCGGCGAGAACCCCATCGCCATCTACCACGACCCCGACATGCCGCCCTCGCACCACTACCTGGCCGCCTACCGCTGGCTGGAGAACAGTTTCGGCGCGGACGCGGTCGTGCACATGGGCAAGCACGGCACCATGGAGTGGCTGCCGGGCAAGGGCCTCGGCCTGTCGCGCGGCTGCGCCCCGGACGCGGTCCTCGGTGAACTCCCGCTGATCTACCCGTTCATCGTCAACGACCCCGGCGAGGGCACCCAGGCCAAGCGGCGCGGGCACGCCACGGTGGTCGACCATCTGGTGCCGCCGATGGCCCGCGCCGACACCTACGGCGACCTCGCCAAGCTGGAACAGCTGCTGGACGAGTACGCGCTCGTCTCCGACCTGGACCCGACCAAGGCCCCGGCCGTGCGCGCCCAGATCTGGACGCTGGTCAAGGCCGCCGAGCTGCACCACGACCTGCATGTGGACGAGCAGCCGGAGGACGACGACTTCGACTCGTTCGTCATGCACATCGACGGCTACCTCTGCGAGATCAAGGACGTGCAGATCCGCGACGGACTGCACATCCTGGGCGGCGGCCCCGAGGGCGAGGCCCGCGTCAACCTCGTCCTCGCGGTGCTGCGCGCCTCCCAGGTGTGGGGCGGCCAGGCGAACGCCCTCCCCGGGCTGCGAGCCGCGCTCGCGCAGCACTTCGGGCTGGTGGAGAAGGAGCTGCTGGCCGAGCCGGGCGCCCCGGTGAAGGTGCCGGTGGAGCTGACCGACCTGGCAGAGGGCCCGGCACGCACCGGTGCCGACGCGATCGACCTGCTGGAGCGGCTGTGCCGGGGCATCGCCGAGGGCATGGAGGCGCGGGACTGGGACCGGGCGGCCGTACCGGCGGTGCTGAGTCAGGTACTCGGCTTCGAACTGGCCGACGCCACCGCCGTGCTGGAGTTCGCCTGCACGGAGGTCGTCCCCCGGCTCGCCCGGACCACCGACGAGATCGGGCACATCCTCCGCGCGCTGGACGGCGGTTACGTCCCGGCGGGGCCCTCCGGGTCGCCCACCCGGGGTCTGGTCAACGTGCTGCCGACCGGGCGCAACTTCTACTCCGTCGACCCCAAGGCGATTCCTTCTCGCTTGAGTTGGGAGGTCGGGCAGTCGCTCGCGGACTCGCTGGTGCAGCGGTACCTGGCCGACACCGGGGAGTACCCGAAGTCCGTCGGCCTCACCGTGTGGGGCACCTCCGCCATGCGGACCCAGGGCGACGACATCGCGGAGATCCTCGCGCTGCTGGGCTGCCGCCCGGTGTGGGACGACGCCTCGCGCCGGGTCACCGGCTTCGAGATCGTGCCGCTCGCCGAGCTGGGCCGTCCGCGCATCGACGTCACCGTCCGTATCTCCGGCTTCTTCCGGGACGCGTTCCCGCACGTGGTCGGGCTGATCGACGACGCGGTGCGCGCGGTGGCCGAGCTGGCGGAGCCCGGCGAGTCCAACTACGTCCGCGCGCACGTGGAGGAGGACACCGCCGAGCACGGCGACCGCCGCCGCGCCACGGCCCGCGTCTTCGGCTCCAAGCCGGGCGCGTACGGCGCGGGCCTGCTCCCCCTGATCGACGCCCGCAACTGGCGCTCCGACGCGGACCTCGCCGAGGTCTACGCGGTCTGGGGCGGCTACGCCTACGGGCGCGGACTGGACGGGCGCGCGGCGCGGGGTGACATGGAGACGGCGTTCAAGCGGATCGCGGTGGCGGCGAAGAACGTCGACACCAGGGAGCACGACCTCGTCGACGCGGACGACTACTTCCAGTACCACGGCGGCATGGTCGCCATGGTCCGCCATCTGACCGGCACCAGCCCCGAGGCGTACGTGGGCGACTCGGCCGTCCCCGACCAGGTCAAGACCCGCACCCTCGGCGAGGAGACGCATCGGGTGTTCCGGGCGAGGGTGGTCAATCCCCGCTGGATGAGCGCGATGAGAAGGCACGGCTACAAGGGCGCCTTCGAGATGGCGGCGACCGTGGACTACCTCTTCGGGTACGACGCGACCGCCGGCGTGGTGGACGACTGGATGTACGAGAAGCTCAGCGCCGAATACGTGTTCGACCCGGAGAACCAGGACTTCATGAAGAAGTCCAACCCGTGGGCCCTGCGCGGCATCACCGAGCGCCTGCTGGAGGCGGCGGACCGGGGGCTGTGGGCGGAACCGGACCAGGAGACGTTGGAGCGGCTCCGGGCGACGTATCTGGAACTCGAGGGAGAGCTGGAGGGAGACGAGTGAGCACGCGATTCCCGTTCACCGCGGTGGTCGGACAGCAGGATCTGCAACTGGCCCTGCTGCTCAACGCCGTCGCGCCGAACATCGGCGGGGTGCTCGTGCGGGGCGAGAAGGGCACCGCCAAGAGCACCGCCGTACGCGCGCTGGCCGCGCTGCTGCCCGAGGTCGAGGTGGTCGCCGGGTGCCGGTTCTCCTGTGATCCGGCGTCGCCCGATCCGACCTGCCCGGACGGGCCGCACACGGTGGCGGCGGCCGAGGCGCGGGACGCGCGGATGGTCGAGCTGCCCGTCGGGGCGTCCGAGGACCGGCTGGTCGGGGCGCTCGACATCGAGCGGGCGCTCGCGGAGGGGGTCAAGGCGTTCGAGCCGGGCCTGCTCGCGGCGGCCAACCGGGGCATCCTCTACGTCGACGAAGTCAACCTGCTGCACGACCACTTGGTGGACGTACTGCTGGACGCGGCCGCGATGGGCGCCTCCTATGTCGAGCGCGAGGGCGTCTCCGTCCGGCATGCCGCGCGGTTCCTGCTCGTCGGGACGATGAACCCCGAAGAGGGGGAACTGCGGCCGCAGTTGCTCGACCGGTTCGGGCTGACCGTGGAGGTCGCCGCCTCGCGGGAGCCGGATCAGCGGGTGGAGGTCGTGCGGCGCAGGCTGGCGTACGACGACGATCCGGCCGGGTTCGCGGCGCGCTGGGCGGACGAGGAGCGTGCCGTACGGCAACGCATCGTCGCGGCGCGGGAGTTGCTGCCCAAGGTGCGGCTGGGTGACGGGGCGCTGAAGCAGATCGCGGCCACCTGTGCCGCGTTCGAGGTGGACGGTATGCGGGCCGACATCGTGATGGCGCGTACCGCGACCGCGCTGGCCGCGTGGGACGGGCGGAGCGACGTACTCGCCGAGGACGTGCGGCAGGCCGCGCTGCTGGCGCTGCCGCACCGGCGGCGGCGCAACCCCTTCGACGCGCCGGGGCTGGACGAGGACAAGCTCGACCAGACGCTGGAGGAGTCGGCCGGGGACGACGACGATCCCGATCCGGACGGTCCCGGTGGCGGGGGCGGGCAGCCGTCGCCCTCGCCCGAGGACGGTCCGCAGGGCGGGGACGCCGGGGCGCAGCCGGAGGACGGGGAGGGCGGGGAGCCGCAGCCGTCCGCCGGGGGTGCCGGTGAGCAGGCGCCCGCGCGGGCCGCGGAGCCGTTCCGTACCAAGGCGCTGACCGTGCCGGGTGTCGGGGCGGGTGCGGCCGGGCGGCGTTCGCGGGCGCGGACCGAGCGTGGCCGGACCACCGGTGCGCTGCGGCCGCGTGGGGCGCTGACCAAGCTGCATCTGGCGGCCACCGTACGGGCGGCCGCGCCGCATCAGCGGGCGCGGGGCCGGTCGGGGCCGGGGCTGGTGCTGCGCCGGGACGATCTGCGGCAGGCGGCGCGGGAGGGGCGCGAGGGGAACCTCGTGCTGTTCGTGGTGGACGCCTCCGGTTCGATGGCGGCGCGGCAGCGGATGAGCGCGGTGAAGGGTGCCGTGCTGTCGCTGCTGCTGGACGCCTACCAGCGGCGGGACAAGGTCGGCCTGGTGACCTTCCGGGGTACGGCCGCCGAGGTGGCGCTGCCGCCGACCTCGTCGGTGGACGCGGCGGCGGCCCGGCTGGAGTCGCTGCCGACGGGTGGCCGTACGCCGCTGGCGGCGGGGCTGCTGAAGGCGCACGACGTGCTGCGGGTGGAGCGGCTGCGGGACCCGTCCCGGCGGGCGCTGCTCGTGGTGGTGACGGACGGCCGGGCGACCGGTGGTCCGGAGCCGGTGGCGCTGGCGGGGCGTGCGGCGCGGCTGTTCGGCGCGGAGTCGGTGGCCTCGGTGGTCGTGGACTGCGAGTCGGGGCCGGTGCGGCTGGGGCTCGCGGGGCGGCTCGCGGAGGAGCTGGGGGGTACGGCGGTGACGCTGGACGAGCTGCGCGCGGACGCCATCGCCGGGCTGGTCAGGGATGTGCGGGGGACGACTTCGAGGAGGGCCGCGTAGTGCCGCAGGGACAGCCGAGTGTGGTGCCGGACGACGGGTTGACGACGCGGCAGCGGCGCAACCGTCCGCTGGTGGTCGTGCACACCGGGATCGGTAAGGGCAAGTCGACGGCCGCGTTCGGGCTGGCGCTGCGGGCCTGGAACCAGGGGTGGCCGATCGGGGTGTTCCAGTTCGTCAAGTCGGCGAAGTGGAAGGTCGGCGAGGAGAACGCGCTGCGCGTGCTCGGCGCCTCCGGCGAGGGCGGGTCGGTCGACTGGCACAAGATGGGCGAGGGCTGGTCCTGGGTGCAGCGGGACGCCCAGCTCGACAACGAGGAGAAGGCGCGGGAGGGGTGGGCGCAGGTCAAGCGGGACCTGGCCGCCGAGACGTACCGGCTGTACGTGCTGGACGAGTTCGCCTACCCGATGCACTGGGGGTGGGTGGACACGGAGGAGGTCGTCGAGGTGCTGCGGTCCCGGCCGGGGAATCAGCATGTGGTGATCACCGGGCGCAACGCGCCTGCTCCGCTGGTGGAGTTCGCTGACCTGGTGACCGACATGTCCAAGGTGAAGCACCCCATGGACGCCGGGCAGAAGGGGCAGAGGGGCATCGAGTGGTGATGTCCGTTCCCCGGCTGGTCATCGCCGCGCCCTCGTCGGGGTGCGGGAAGACCACCGTCGCCACGGGGCTGATGGCCGCGTTCGCCGCGCGGGGGCTCGCCGTGTCCCCGCACAAGGTGGGGCCGGACTACATCGATCCCGGGTATCACGCGCTCGCGACCGGGCGGGTGGGGCGGAATCTCGACGCGTACCTGTGCGGGCCGGAGCTGGTCGCTCCGCTGTTCGTCCATGGTTCTCGGGGCTGCGATCTGGCCGTCGTCGAGGGTGTGATGGGGCTGTACGACGGGGCCGCGGGGCAGGGGGAGCTGGCGTCCACGGCGCAGGTCGCGAAGTTGCTGCGGGCGCCGGTGGTGCTGGTCGTGGACGCGTCGTCTCAGTCGCGGTCGGTGGCCGCGCTGGTGCATGGGTTCGCGTCCTGGGATGCGGGGGTGCGGATCGGGGGTGTGATCCTCAACAAGGTGGGGTCTTCGCGGCATGAGGCTCTGCTGCGGGAGGCGCTGGACGAGGCGGGGGTGCCGGTGCTTGGCGCGCTGCGGCGGGCCTCGCAGGTTTCTACGCCGTCTCGGCATCTGGGGCTGGTTCCTGTGGCTGAGCGGGGTGCTGCCGCTGTGGCTGCGGTGGCGGCGATGGGGGCTCAGGTTGCTGCCGGGTGCGACTTGGATGCGCTGATGGGGCTGGCGCGGAGTGCGGGGGCGTTGCCGGGTGGCGGGTGGTCTGCGGCTGAGGCCCTTTCTTTGCCCACCCACGACCATCCGTCTCGGTTGGCTGGGAGGCGGGCGTCCGGCGCGGGAGCTCTGCCGGAAACGGCGAGCGGGCCCGGCGAGCCCTCGCACGACCACCCGTCTCGGTCGGCTGAGAGGCGGACGACCGGCGCGGGGCCCCTGCCGGAAACGGCGAGCGGGCCCGGCGAGCCCTCGCACGACCACCCGTCTCGCTTGGCCGAGAGGCGGGACGACAACGGCGACGCTGCACGTGAGCGTCCCGTCGTCGCTGTTGCCGGTGGGCCCGCTTTCACCTTCTCCTATGCCGAGCATGCCGAGTTGCTCAAAGCTGCCGGGGCCGAGGTCGTCACGTTCGACCCGCTGCGGGACGAGCGGTTGCCCGACAGGACTCGGGGGCTCGTCATCGGTGGGGGGTTCCCCGAGGTCTACGCGAGTGAGCTGGGGGCCAATGACACGCTGCGTAAGGAGATTGCCGCGCTTGCGCTCTCCGGGGCGCCCGTGGCCGCCGAGTGTGCCGGGTTGCTGTATCTGTGCCGGGAGTTGGACGGAGTCCCCATGTGCGGGGTGCTGGACGCGTCCGCGCGGATGGCGGAGGGGCTGACGCTCGGGTACCGGGATGCCGTGGCCGTCGGGGACAGCGTGCTGGCGGTGGCCGGGACCCGGATGCGGGGGCACGAGTTCCACCGGACCGTGCTGGAGCCGGGGGCGGGGCCCGCGCCCGCGTGGGGGGTCGTCGCGCCCGAAAGACGGGTGGAGGGGTTCGTGCAGGGGGGCGTGCACGCGAGTTATCTGCATACCCACTGGGCGTCGGAGCCCGGTGTGGCCCGGAGGTTCACGGAGAGGTGCCGGACGTCATGAGCAGCAGGCTGGTCGGGGTCGGAGTGGGTCCCGGGGACCCGGAACTGGTGACCGTGAAGGGCGTCAACGCGCTGCGGGCCGCCGATGTGGTCGTCGTACCGGTGATGGACACCATGGAGCGGGGCCGGGCCGAGGCGACGGTGCTGCACCATGTGTCCGGCGAGAAGATCGTCCGGGTGGTGTTCGCGCTGAACGAGCGGACGGACCGGGCGCGCCGGGAGGCCGCGTGGGACGCGGCGGGCGCGCGGGTCGCGGAGCTGCTGCGGGAGCACGCGTACGTGGCGTTCGCGACCATCGGCGATCCCAACGTGTACTCGACCTTCACCTACCTCGCGCAGACGCTGAAGGAGCTGGTGCCGGGGCTGGTCGTGGAGACGGTGCCCGGTATCACCGCGATGCAGGATCTGGCGGCCAGGTCGGGCGCGGTGCTGACCGAGGGCACCGAGCCGTTGACGCTGGTGCCGGTGACGGCGGGCGCGGCGGCGCTGAAGGAGGCGCTGGCGGGTCCGGGGACCGTGGTGGCGTACAAGTTCGGGCGGCGTGCGGCCGAGGTGGCCGAGGCGCTGCGGGAGGCCGGGCGGCTGGACGACGCGGTGTGGGGGTCGGCGCTGGGGCTGCCGGAGGAGTCGGTGCGGCCCGCCGCGGAGCTGGACGGGGACGCGCTGCCGTACCTGTCGACGCTCATAGCGCCGCCCCGGCGCGAGGGCGGCCGGGGCGGGAAGCTGTGACGGGGGTGACCGAGGGGTCAGCCGCCGGAGAGGCCGACCACCAGCCAGATGAAGGCGGCGCCCGCGACGGTGCACAGCACGGTGGAGCGGGCCGGGTGGTCGTGGTGGGCCTCGGGGAGGATCTCGGCGGCGGCGAGGTAGAGCAGCGCGCCGCCGAAGAGGCCGAGGTAGCCGCCGAGCAGCGGTTCCGGGATGTGGACGAACATCGTCGACAGGGCGCCCAGCATCGGCGCGCAGGCGTCGGCCACCAGCATGGCCACGGCCCGGCGGCGGGCGTTGCCGTAGAGGCTGGTGATGGTGAAGGTGTTGAAGCCGTCGGCGAAGTCGTGCGCGATCACGGCGAGGGCGACGGACAGGCCCATGCCGCCGCCGATCTGGAAGGCGGCGCCGATCGCGACGCCGTCCATGAAGCTGTGTCCGACCATCGCGGCCGCCGCGGTGAGGCCCACCTCGGGCGTCCGGTGGCTGTGCTCGGCCGCGCCGTGCGCCGCCTGGCGTCCGGCGAGGAGACGTTCCACCAGATGGGCGAGGAGGAACCCGGCGACGAACAGCACGAGCGCCGCGGGGACGCCGAACCACGGGTGACCGGCCGCCTCCAGCGCCTCGGGCAGCAGGTCGAGGCCGACCACGCCCAGCATCAGCCCGCCGGCCAGGCCCAGGACCAGGTGGCGACGGTCGGTCACGCGCTGTGCCGTCCAGCCGCCGGCCAGCGTCATCAGGAACGCGCCGAGCGCGACAAGGACCGCCATAGGCCCTTGCTATCCGATGCGGGGCCCTGTGCGCACATCCAGCGGCCCGCAAACCTCACCAGACCCTGACATTCACCCCAGTTTCCACTGCCCCACCCGGACCACGACCACGCGCGTCCGGGCTTCCCTCAGGAGAGGACCCTTCCCATGGCCGATGCCCCCACCGGCAAGGTGACGTTCGTCGGTGCCGGGCCCGGTGCCGCCGATCTGCTGACGTTCCGCGCGGCCCGCGCGATCGCGGAGGCGGACGTGGTGATCTGGGCGGCCAGCCTGGTCCGCGCCGAGGTGCTGGAGCACGCCCGCGCGGACGCGGAGATCCTCGACTCGGCGGCCCTGTCCCTGGAGGACGTGGTGGCCGTCTACCGGCGCGCCCACGCGGAGGGGCTGAAGGTGGCCCGCGTGCACTCCGGTGACCCCTCGCTGTGGGGCGGTACGCAGGAGCAGCTGGACCGGTGCGCGGAGGTCGGGATCGGCACGGAGATCGTGCCGGGCGTGTCGTCGTTCTCTGCGGTGGCCGCGCTGGCCGGGCGGGAGCTGACCATCCCGGAGGTGGCCCAGTCGGTGATCCTGACCCGGCTCGGCGGGGGCAAGACGCCGATGCCGCCCGGTGAGGAGGTGCGCGAGTTCGCCCGGCACGGCACCACGATGGCGGTGTTCCTGTCGGCGGCGCGCAGCGGCCAGCTGGTGCACGAGCTGCTGGAGGGCGGCTATCCGACGTCCACCCCGGTCGTGGTCGCCCATCAGGTGACCTGGCCGGAGGAGCTGGTGGTGCGGTGCACGATCGGCACGCTGGAGGAGACGGTCAAGGAGCACCGGCTGTGGAAGCACACCCTGTTCCTGGTCGGTGCGGCGCTGGACGCGCACGGCACCCGCTCGCACCTCTACCACCCCGGCCACTTCCACGGCTTCCGCCGGGCCGACCCGGAGGCGCGGCGGGCGCTGCGTGAGCGGGGGGCGAGCAGTTGATCACGGTCGTCGGCGCGGGGACGGGCACCCCGGTCCCGCCGGACGCGCTCGCCGGGGCCGCGCTGGTCGTCGGCGGGCAGCGTCATCTGGACGCTGCGCCGGTGCCCGAGGGCGCGGCACGGGTGGTGCTCGGCCCGCTGGCGCCCGCCCTGGACGCGATCGAGGAGTGTGTGGCCGGGGGGCGGTCGGTGGTGGTGCTGGCGTCGGGTGATCCGGGGTTCTTCGGGATCGTGCGGGTGCTGGCGGAGCGGTTCGGCGCCGGGCTGCTCGATGTCCGGCCGGGGGTGTCCTCGGTGGCGGGTGCCTTCGCCCGGCTGGGGCTGACCTGGGACGACGCGGTCGTGGTGAGCGCGCACGGGCGGGACCTGCGGACGGCGGTGAATGTGTGCCGGGCGCGCCCGAAGGTCGCCGTGCTGACCGGTCCCGGCTCGGGTCCGGCCGAGCTGGGTGCCCGGCTGGACGGTACCGGCCGGGTGCTGGTCGTGGTGAGCGCGCTCGGCGATCCGGAGCGGGAACGGGTGGAGCGGGTGACGCCCGCCGAGGCCGCCGCGCGGGACTGGGGTACGGCGGTGAGCGTGGTGCTGTGCCTGGACGAGGCGCGGACGGCGGAGGGTCCGCGCACGATCGCCGGGACGGGTGCCGGGCCCGCGCGATGGGCGCTGGCGGAGGGCGAGTTCACGCACCGGGACTCCATGATCACCAAGTTCGAGGTGCGGGCGCTGGCGCTGGCCCGGCTCGGGCCGCGCCTGGGCGACCTGGTGTGGGACGTCGGCGCCGGGTCGGGTTCGGTGGCCGTGGAGTGCGCGCGGCTCGGCGCGGCCGTGACCGCCGTGGAGAAGACCGAGGACGGCGCCGGGCGGGTACGGGCCAACGCCCGCGCCCACGGCGTCGATGTGAGCGTGGTGCACGGCACCGCACCGGAGGCGCTGGCCGGTCTGGACGAGCCCGACGCGGTGTTCGTGGGCGGTGGCGGGCGAGATCTGCCCGCCGTGGTCGGCGTCTGCGCGGAGCGGGCGCGGCGGACGGTCGTGGTGGCCGTGGCCGCGCTGGACCGGGTCGGTCCGGTGCGCGAGGCGCTGACGCGGGCCGGGCTGAGCTGTGACGGGGTGCTGTTGCAGTCGTCGCGGCTGGCACCGCTGCCGGGTGATGTGACCCGGCTGGCGGCGGCCAACCCCGTTTTCCTGCTGTGGGGCGACCGCCTCCCGGCACGGAGTGAAGGAGGAGTCCAGTGATCGGCCTGATTTCCGCCACCGCGGCGGGGGCGGCGGCCCGCGACCGGCTGGCCGCGGCCTGGCCGGACCGTACGCGGGTGTACGAGGGCCCGGCCGGGGAGGCGATACGGGCGGCGTTCGCGGAGTGCGAGCAGTTGGTGTGCTTCCTGGCCACCGGCGCCACGGTCCGGCTGCTGGCCCCGCTGCTCGGGGACAAGGCGGCCGATCCGGGTGTGGTGTGTGTGGACGAGGGCGGCCGGTTCGCGGTGTCCCTGGTCGGCGGGCATGGCGGCGGTGCCAATGAACTGGCTTACCAGGTTGCCGAGTTGCTGGGTGCGGAGCCCGTGGTGACGACGGCGACGGACGCGGTGGGTCTGGCCGGGCTGGACACGCTCGGCCTGCCGGTCGAGGGCGCGGTCGCGGCGGTGTCGCGAGCCCTGCTGGACGGTGAGCCGGTGGCGTTGGAGGCCGAGTTGGCCTGGCCGCTGCCGCCGGTGCCCTTCGCCGGACAGGGCGCGTACACCGTGCGGTTGACCGACCGGGACGTACAACCCGGCCCGCAGGAGGTGCTGTTGCGCCCGCCGTCTCTGGTCGTCGGCGTCGGCGCGTCCAAGGGAGCGCCCGTCGAGGAGGTGCTCGGGCTGATCGCGGAGGCGTTGCGTGAGGCGGGGCTCTCGGTGCGCTCGGTGGCCGAACTCGCCACGGTGGACGCCAAGTCGGAGGAGCCGGGCCTCGTGGCCGCCGCGGAGCGGCTGGGCGTGCCCCTGGTGACGTACCCGTCGGACGAACTGGCCTCGGTGCCGGTGCCGAACCCGTCCGACGCGCCCCTCGCGGCGGTCGGCACCCCGTCCGTGGCGGAGGCCGCGGCGCTCAGGCGGGGCGGCGAACTCCTCGTACCCAAGCGGAAGTCGGCGGCGTCGCCCGCGATGGCGACCTGCGCGGTCGTAAGGCGTCCCGGCCGGGGGCGGCTCGCGGTGGTCGGGATCGGGCCCGGCGCCCGCGACCTGGTGACCCCGCGCGCGGCCGCCGAACTGCGGCGCGCCTCGGTGCTGGTGGGCCTGGACCAGTACGTCGACCAGATCCGCGACCTGATCCGCCCCGGCACCCGGGTGCTGGAGTCGGGGCTGGGCGCGGAGGAGGAGCGGGCCCGTACGGCGGTCGCGGAGGCCCGTCAGGGGCACGCGGTGGCGCTGATCGGCAGCGGGGACGCGGGCGTGTACGCCATGGCCTCCCCCGCGCTCGCCGAGGCGTCCGACGACATCGACGTGGTCGGCGTGCCCGGTGTCACGGCGGCTCTCGCGGCCGCGGCGGTGCTCGGCGCGCCACTGGGCCACGACCACGTCTCGATCAGCCTCTCCGACCTGCACACCCCGTGGGAGGTCATCGAGCGCCGGGTGCGCGCGGCCGCCGAGGCGGACATCGTGGTGACCTTCTACAACCCCCGTTCCCGCGGCCGGGACTGGCAGCTCCCCAAGGCGCTCGCCGTACTGGCCGGGCACCGGGAGCCGGAGACACCGGTCGGTGTGGTGCGCAACGCCTCCCGGCCGGACGAGTCCGTACGGCTGACCACGCTCGCCGAACTGGACCCGGCGACCGTCGACATGATGACCGTGGTCACCGTCGGCAACACCGCCACCCGGAACATCGCCGGGCGCATGGTGACGCCGCGCGGCTACCGCTGGCAGCACACCCCGGAGGCGGCCCGATGAGCCGTGCCACTTCCCCCGACACCCCCTTGTACCGACCGACGTACCCCGAGGAGAAACCGTGACCACCCAGCCGCCCGCCCTGCTCATCGCCGGACACGGCACCCGTGACGAGGCCGGAGCCGAGGCGTTCCGGGACTTCGTGAAGGAGCTGGGCCGCCGCCACCCCGAACTGCCCGTCGCGGGCGGCTTCATCGAGCTGTCCCCGCCCCCGCTGGGCGAGGCCGTCACCGAACTGGTCGAGCGGGGCGTCCGACGCTTCGCCGCCGTACCGCTGATGCTGGTGTCCGCCGGGCACGCCAAGGGCGACATCCCGGCGGCGCTGGCCCGCGAGAAGGAGCGCCATCCGGGCGTCACCTACACCTACGGCCGCCCCCTCGGCCCGCACCCCGCCCTGCTGCGGGTACTGGAACGGCGACTGGACGACACGCTCGGGGACACCCCCCGGGAGGACGTGACCGTGCTGCTGGTGGGGCGCGGCTCCACCGACCCGGACGCCAACGCCGAGGTCTGCAAGGCGGCCCGGCTGCTGTGGGAGGGACGCGGATACGCAGGGGTGGAGACGGCGTTCGTGTCGCTGGCGGCGCCGGACGTGCCGAGCGGCCTGGACCGGGTCGCCCGGCTCGGGGCACGGCGGGTCGTCGTCCTGCCGTACTTCCTGTTCACCGGCATCCTCCCCGAGCGGGTGCGGCGGCAGACCGAGGAGTGGGCGGCCGCGCACCCGGAGACGGAGGTTCGGTCGGCGGACGTGATCGGGCCCGAGCCGGAGCTGCTGGACCTGGTGATGGAGCGGTACGCGGAGGCGGTCGCCGGTGACCTGCGGATGAACTGCGACTCGTGCGTGTACCGGATCGCGCTGCCGGGCTTCGAGGACAAGGTGGGCCTGCCGCAGCAGCCGCACTTCCACCCGGACGACGACGGCCACGACCACGGGCACGGACACGGACACCACCACGGCGGCCACACCCACAGCCATGCGCACTGACGCCGGTCCCGACCTGCGCCACCACGGGGACGCCGAGGTCCGTGACGCCGGGGCTGACCTGGTGGACCTCGCCGTCAACGTCCGCGCGGACACGCCCCCGCGCTGGCTGCGCGAGGAGATCGCCGCCTCGCTGACCGGTCTCGCGGCCTACCCGGACGGGCGGGCCGCGCGGGCGGCGGTGGCGGAGCGGCACGGGCTGCCGGTGGAGCGGGTGCTGCTGACGGCGGGCGCGGCGGAGGCATTCGTGCTGCTGGCCCGCGCGCTTCAGGTGCGGCGGCCGGTGGTGGTGCATCCGCAGTTCACCGAGCCGGAGGCGGCGCTCCGGGACGCGGGGCACCCGGTGGAGCGGGTGCTGCTGAGCGCGCGGGACGGCTTCCGGCTGGACCCGGCGGCGGTGCCCGAGGACGCGGACCTGGTGATCGTCGGCAACCCGACCAACCCCACCTCGGTGCTCCACCCGGCCGGGACGCTCACCGAACTCGCCCGTCCTGGGCGGACGTTGGTCGTCGACGAGGCGTTCATGGACGCGGTGCCGGGTGAGCGGGAGGCACTGGCCGGGCGGACGGACGTGCCGGGCCTGGTCGTGCTGCGCAGCCTCACCAAGACCTGGGGCCTGGCCGGGCTCCGGGTCGGCTACGTGCTCGCGCCTCCGGAGACGGTCACCGCCCTGGAACACGCCCAGCCCCTCTGGCCGGTGTCCACCCCGGCCCTGGCGGCGACCCGGGCCTGCGTGGCCCCCCGCGCCCTCGCCGAGGCGGCCCACGCGGCCCACCGCACGGCCGCCGACCGCGCCCATCTCCTCGCCGGGCTGGCTGAGTTGGCCCCGTACGGTGTCAAGGTCACCGGCCCGGCGGAGGCCCCCTTCGTCCTCCTGCAACTCCCGGACGCCCACCACGTACGCCACCGCCTGCGCGAGCTGGGGTACGCGGTCCGCCGGGGCGACACCTTCCCCGGACTCGGCCCCGACTGGCTCCGGGTGGCGGTCCGGGACCGGACGACGATGGCGGGGTTCGTGGCGGCGCTGGGCAAGGTACTGGCTCAGGAGGGCTGAGGCGCCGCGGACCACGGCCGCAGCTTCTCCGGGTTGCGGACCACCCAGATCCGGGTGACCCGGTCACCGTCGATCTCGAAGGCGGCGACGGTGACCACCGCGCCGTCACGGCGCGCCACCAGGCCGGGCAAGCCGTTGACCGAGCGTTCCAGGAGTTCGAGGCCGGGAGCCCGGTCCGCGATGGCGGCCATGTACTGGGCGATGCGCGGGCCGCCCTCGACCGGGCGCAGGACGGTGCCGACCATGCCGCCGCCGTCGGCGGTCATCACGGCGGCCGGGTCGAGGAGGCCGACGAGGGCGGCGATGTCCTTGCTCTCCCACGCCTCCTTCACCCGCCGCACCACGTCGGCCCGCACCGGCGCCGGAGCCCGCGCGGCGCTCACCCCCCGCCGCGCGGAGGCCGCCAACTGCGACGGACGCGCGGCACGACGGCTCCACGTTCCTCCGCGTCGCCCTAGCCCTCCAGACGCTGACCATCTTCCTCCAGGCCGTCTCCGCCGGACTGCTGCTCACCACCTCCTACGGGGAGACACTGCACGGCATCGGCGCCCGCGTGATGTACGGGGCGTCGATGCTGTACGTGCTCGTGGCGGTGCTGGCGTGGAAGCCGGGCGGCGGCTCCGCACGGCCCATCTGGCACGCCTCGGGCTTCCTCGCGCTCGCCTCGGTGCAGGTCGTGCTCGGCATCGCGCACGTGCCGTCGGTCCATCTCCCGCTGGGCGTGCTGATGTTCGGCCTGAGCCTGCTCGCGCTGGTCCGGCGGTGAGAGTCCTGGCGGGCCCCCGTCAGCCCCGGCGCCTGCGGGCCACCGTCACCGCGCCGCCGCCCAGCAGGAGCAGCGCCAGCGCGCCGCCCGCGATGTACGGGGTGGTCGAACTGCCGCCCGTCTCGGCGAGGTTGGTCTGGGTGCCCTGGGGTTCGACCTGGGGCGCGGGGGCCTCGCTGGATGCCTGCTGCTGAGGCTCGGCGGGTGCCGCCTCTTCCTCCTGCGCGCCCGCCGGTGTCTCACAACTCGCCTCCGCCAGCGTCACCGTGCCCGTCACCTCGGCCACGTTCAGCCGGAGCGGGTTGACCGAGACCTTGAGCCGGAGCGCGGTGGCGGCGGCCGTGCTGGAGGTGGTCCGCTGCTCGGCGAGGTCGAGGCGGACCTCACCGACGCCGGGGACCCGTACCTCGGTGGGGCCGCCCGCGGTGAGGGTGGTGCGCTTGCCGAGCACGGTGACGGCACCGAGGACGTTCGCCTCGGCCTCGGGCTCCTCCCCGGCCGCGCAGGTGGCGCGGGCGGTGACCGTGCCGACCTCGATCAGGGAGAGCAGCGGCAGACCGGGCACGTGCAGCCGGGCGTCGGTGAGGCGGACCGAGCCTTCGGCGCGCTCGTCGGTGGCGGTGGCTCTGGCCGAGGCGACGTCGGCGCGCAGCACGGAGAAGGGCTGACCCTGGTTCACGCCGTCGAGCCGGGCGGACAGGGCCGTGCGGTCGGCGTCGCCCGGCGCCCGGACCTCGTTGAGGGAGAGGGTGAGCGGGACGTCGGCGGTGTGGTGGAGCAGGGACACGTCGAGTCCGGCGCGCAGTACGGCGGCGGAGGCGCGTCCGTGGCCGCCGGTGGCGTGCGCCGGGCGCGCGCTCAGGAGCAGGGGCGCGGCGGTGAGGGCGGCGGCCGTCGCGACGGCGGCGAGGCGGCGTGCGGGCATGCGGAAGTTGTCGCTGTTCAAGGCGGTGGGACCCCCAGGAGGAACGTGCTCGGGACACGCCAACCCTTACGCAGTGTGGGTGAACGGTCAGCGTTCCTGGGTTACTTCACTCCATCGTGGGGTTTCCGCCTCCGCATTCGAATAGGCGGGCACGCCCGTTCGCCCCGCCTACTGCACGACCAGCCCGTTCAGCACCACCCGGCGCGGCGCAGCGAGCACCCGTACGTCGGCGCGCGGGTCGGAGTCGTAGACCACCAAGTCGGCGGGGGCGCCCTCCTCCAGGCCTGGGCGGCCGAGCCAGGCGCGGGCGGCCCAGCTGGTGGCGGCCAGTGCCTCGACGGACGGGATGCCCGCGGTGACCAGTTCCGCCACCTCGGCGGCGACCAGCCCATGCGGCAGCGAGCCGCCCGCGTCGGTGCCGACGTACACCGGGATGCCCGCGTCATAGGCGTCGCGCACAGTGTCGTAGCGCCGCTCATGGAGGCGTCGCATATGTGCCGACCAGCGGGGGTACCTCTCCTCGCCGCCCGCCGCCAGGTCCGGGAAGGTGGCGATGTTGACCAGGGTCGGCACGATGGCGACGCCGCGCTCCGCGAACAGCGGGATCAGCTCGGGGGTGAGACCGGTGGCGTGCTCGACGCAGTCGATGCCCGATTCGACCAGGTCGCGCAGCGAACTCTCCGCGAAGCAGTGCGCGGTGACCCGTGCGCCCAGTCGGTGCGCCTCCGCGATGCCCGCCTCGACGGCCTCGCGCGGCCAGCAGGGCGCCAGGTCGCCGACGCCCCGGTCGATCCAGTCGCCGACCAGCTTGACCCAGCCGTCGCCGCGCCGCGCCTCCTGGCCGACGTAGGCGACGAGGTCGGCGGGCTCGATCTCGTGGGCGTAGCCCCGGATGTAGCGGCGGGTGCGGGCGATGTGCCGTCCGGCGCGGATGATCTTGGGGAGGTCGTCGCGGTCGTCGACCCAGCGGGTGTCGGAGGGCGAACCGGCGTCCCGGATCAGCAGGGCACCGGCCTCGCGGTCGGTGAGGGCCTGCTTCTCGGCGGTGTCCGCGTCGACCGGGCCGTGGGCGCCGAGGCCGACATGGCAGTGGGCGTCGACCAGGCCGGGCAGCGCCCAGCCCTCGACGGTCGTGCTGTCACCGGCGCCGGCGGGGCGGTCGTAGGTGACACGGCCGCCGACCACCCACAGCTCGTCGCGGACGTCGTCGGGCCCGGCCAGGACCCGCCCCTTCACGTGCAGCACCGCGTGATCGCTCATGCACCGCACCTTAGTGACGGGTCCCCGCGCACTGAAGCCCCGGCTACTTCTCCGTCTTGCCCGGTACGTCGTCGACCTCGGCCATCGCCGGGTCGAGGACGCGGGAGAGGAAGTGCCGGGTCCGCTCGTTCTTCGGGTTCCCGATGACCTCCTCCGGGGTGCCCTGCTCGACGATGACGCCGCCGTCCATGAAGACGACCCGGTCCGCGACCTCGCGGGCGAAGGTCATCTCGTGGGTGACGACCATCATGGTCATGCCCTCCTCGGCGAGCCCCCGCATCACCGCGAGCACGTCACCGACCAGCTCGGGGTCGAGCGCGGAGGTCGGCTCGTCGAAGAGCATCACCTCGGGGCCCATGGCGAGCGAGCGGGCGATGGCCACCCGCTGCTGCTGGCCGCCGGAGAGGGAGGACGGGTAGGCGTGGGCCTTGTCGGAGAGCCCGACCCGGGCCAGGTTCTCCGCCGCGACCTTCTCCGCCGCCGCCTTGTCCCGCCCGAGCACCCGGCGCTGGGGCAGCGTGAGGTTCTCGGTGACATCGAGGTGCGGGAACAGGTTGAACTGCTGGAACACCATGCCGATACGACGGCGTACGGCGTCGATGTCCACGTCCGGGTCGGTCAGCTCGGTGCCGCCGACCACGATCGTGCCCTGCTGGGGTTCCTCCAGCAGGTTGACGCAGCGCAGCAGGGTGGACTTGCCGGAGCCGGACGGCCCGATGACACAGACCACCTCGCCCTGGCCGATCTCCAGGTCGATGCCGCGCAGGACGTGGTTGTCGCCGAAGGACTTGTGCAGCCCCTCGACGCGGATCTCGGGGCTGGTCACCGGATCGCCTCCTGGGACTTGGACTCCATCCGCCGGACGACGAAGCCGAGCGGGATGGTGACCAGCAGATAGCACAGGCCGGCCACCAGGATGGGGGTGGAGTTGGCGGTGGTGCTGGCCAGGTCGTTGCCGAACTTGGACAGCTCGCGCTCCTCCAGCGTGACCCCGAGGAACAGCACCAGCGAGGAGTCCTTGAAGAGCAGGACGAGTTCGTTGGTGAGCGGCGGCAGGATGATCCGGAACGCCTGCGGGATGACGATGGAGATCATGGCCCGCGCGGGCGAGAAGCCCAGCGAGCGCGCCGCCTCCAGCTGTCCCTTGGGCACCGCCTGGATGCCCGCCCGGATCGTCTCGGCCATGTACGCGGCCGAGACCAGCCCGAGGGCGACCGCGACCTTGCCGTAGGTGCCGCCCGGATACTGCACGTCCGGGAAGGCCAGCGGCACGCCGACGCCGACGAAGATGAAGATCAGCAGCGCGGGCAGGCCCCGGAAGATCTCGATGTAGATCCCGGCGAGCCAGCGGTACGGCCCCACGGAGGACAGCCGCATCAGGGCGACGACGATGCCCAGCACGAGTCCGACCACGAAGCCGGACAGCGTGTAGAGCACGGTGTTCTTCAGCGCCAGCGTGATGATGTCCGGGAACATCTGCTCGGCGATGGGCAGTTGCGCGAACTGGTTCTTCAGCCGCCCCCAGTCCGCGGAGAACGCGAAGGCGAGGACGGCGGCGACGAAGACGACGTACTGCGCGCCGCGCGAGAGCCTGCGCCGCTGCCTGCGGGTCAGGCCCTTCTTGCGGGGCTGGATGCGGGTGTCCGTGTCGGTCATGGGGTCAGGAGCTCGCGGAGGGGGAGGCGGCGGACGGGTCGTACGGGCCGATCCACTTCTCGTAGATCTTCTTGTACTCGCCGTCGGACTTGGCGCGGGCGAGCGCCCTGTCGATGGCGGTCTTCAGGGCGGTGTTGCCCTTCTTCACCGTGAAGCCGTACTGCTCGCCGGTGTTGATGTTGTCCACCACCTGGAAGGCGGAGGCGTTGGCCTTGTCCTTCAGCCAGCCCTGGACCACCGGGTAGTCGATGACCACGGCCTGGACCTGCCCGGTGCGCAGGCCGTTGAGGACCGCGTCGGAGGAGTGGAAGGAGACCGGGTCGAGGCCCTTGCTCTTGGCGAGGTCCTCACCGGTGGTCTGCGCCTGGGCGCCGAGCTTCTTGCCCTTGAGGTCGGCGAGCGACTTGATGCCGCTCTTCTTGTCGACCAGGACGGCCTGGGTGGCCTCGAAGTACGGGTCGGAGAAGTCGACGTTCTTCTTGCGCTCGTCGGTGATCGTCATGCCCGCCGCGGCCAGGTCGCACTGGCCCGAGTTGAGGAAGGCGCCGGTCTTGAAGTTCTCGAACGGCGTGTCCACGATCTTCTGCTTGACGCCCAGGTCCTTGGCGACCAGGTCGATCAGGGAGACGTCGAAGCCCTGCACCTTGCCGTCGACCACCGACTGGAACGGCGGGTAGGGCAGGTGGGTGCAGACGGTCAGCGCCCCGCCGTTGGCGAGGTGGACCCCCTTGACGGTGGTCTTCCCGCCACCGCTGCCCGAGGAGCAGCCTGCGACGAGCGCGATCGCGGCCGCCGCGGTGATGGCTGCCAGCACACGGGGCCGGCGCTGAAGGAGGGTCTTCATGGGGGGAATCTCCCGATCGGGGGAACTGTGGGTTCCGATTATAAGGAGAGGTTTGGGCCTCTCAAATCAAACTGATGGCTTCGCGGCCGTCCAGCCTAAGATGTCGCCGGTCAAAACGGCACGGAGGCCGCCAGTTACCCTCGTCACCGTCGGCTGACGGCCGGCCTCGTGGACCTCGTGAGCGAAGAAGGCACCCGCCGTGACCCATCCCCTCCTCGACCTGCCCCCGCTGACCGCCGCGCGGTTCGCCGCCATCGAGGACCGGGTGGCCCGGCTGCTGGACACCCGGCAGGACGTGCTGATCACCCAGGGCGAGGCGCTGCTGCCGCTGGAGGGCGCGATCCGCGCCGCCGCCGGTCCGGGCACGGTCGCGCTGAACGTGATCACGGGTCCCTACGGCCAGACCTTCGGCGACTGGCTGCGGGACTCCGGCGCGACCGTGCACGACCTCGTGGTGCCGTTCGACTCGGCGGTCACCGCCGACCAGGTCCGGGCGGCGTTCGCCGAGCACCCGGAGATCGACTTCGTCTCCCTGGTGCACGCGGAGGCGGCCACCGGCAACACCAACCCGGTCGCGGAGATCGGCGAGGCGGTACGGGAACAGGGCGCCCTCTTCTACCTGGACGCGGTCGCCTCGGTCGGCGCCGAGCCGGTGCTGCCGGACGCGTGGGGCGTGGACCTGTGCGTGATCGGCGCCCAGAAGGCGATGGGCGGGCCCGCCGGGGTGTCCGCGATCTCGGTGAGCGAGCGGGCCTGGCAGCGGATGGCCGCCAACCCGGACGCCCCGCGCCGCTCCTACCTGTCCCTGCTGGACTGGAAGGAGCGCTGGATCGACGGCGGCCGCAAGGCGTTGCCGCACGCCCCGGCCCAGCTGGAGATGCTGGCGCTGGACGCCTGTGTCGAGCGGATCGAGGCGGACGGACTGGACACGGTGATGGCCCGGCACCGCGATCTCGCGCGGGCGACGCGGGCCGGGGCGATCGCCCTGGGCGGCGGCCTGGAGCCGTACGTACGCGAGGAGCGGGACGCGGCGCCGGTGGCGACCACGCTGCGGGTGCCGCCGGGCACGGTGGCCTCGGAGCTGGTGGCCCGCGCGCTGGAGAGCGACCCGGCGCTGCCGATGGCCGCCGGGGGCGGGGCGCTGGCCGGGGAGATGATCCGGGTGAACCACTACGGGACCGACGCCACGCCGATGGTGGTGCGCCGCGCGCTCGTGGCGCTGGGCGCGGCGATGGCCCGGCAGGGGCTGACGGTGGACCTGGAGGCGGCCCTGCTGGCGCTGGACGAGATCGTGCTCTGACACCGGACACCGGAGTGCGGCCCGCGCGAATTCGCGCGGGCCATTTCCTTTTCCAGCCGCTCACCCATGCGTCTTAAATTCCCCGTGAATTCAATCGATCTGGCTCGGCCATAATCTCCTGCCCTGTTTTTGCAGAGCTAAACAACCTTGGTTTCCAGTGGGTTTCCGTCTTGTGACACACTCCACAAGCGAAGCCTTTTGTGCCGTTTTTTCATAGGTCAAACCGGACATTCAAGTCAGCGACCTAGGTTAAACCAAGATCGCCACCGTGCATTTTGCTATTCACCTCGCTAAATTCGGGCCGCATGACTTCCGCATCCGCCGACCTGCTCATCGACAGACCCGCGGTGACCGATGGCGCCGCACTCTGGCGTCTCGCCAAGGACTCGAAAACGCTCGACCTGAACTCCTCGTACAGCTATCTGCTGTGGTGCCGGGACTTCGCCGGCACCTCGGCGGTGGCCCGGGGACCCGAGGGCGAGCCCGTCGGGTTCGTCACCGGCTACGTCCGCCCGGACCGCCCGCACACCCTGCTCGTCTGGCAGGTGGCCGTGGACGGCTCCCAGCGCGGCCGGGGCATCGCCGCCGCGCTGCTGGACGGGCTCGTCGCACGGCTGGCCGCCGAGCAGGGCGTGACGGATGTGGAGACGACCATCACCCCCGGCAACACCGCCTCCGAGCGGCTGTTCACCTCGTTCGCCGAGCGCCACGGCGCCGACCTGACCCGCGAGGTGCTGTTCGGCGAGGAGCTGTTCCCGGACGGCCCGCACGACCCCGAAGTGCTGTACCGCATAGGCCCGCTGACCCACGTCCCGGCGCACTGACGTCCCCCGAGGAGCGAATCACCGTGACCATCACCCAGCCCGACCTGAGCGTCTTCGAGACCGTGGAGTCCGAGGTCCGCAGCTACTGCCGCGGCTGGCCCGTCGTGTTCGACCAGGCGCGGGGCAGCAGGATGTACGACGAGGACGGCCATGCCTACCTCGACTTCTTCGCCGGGGCCGGCTCACTCAACTACGGCCACAACAACCCGGTACTGAAACGGGCGTTGATCGACTATCTGTCCCGCGACGGGGTGACCCACGGCCTGGACATGTCGACCACGGCCAAGCGGACCTTCCTCCAGACCTTCCAGGACCTGGTGCTCCGCCCGCGTGACCTGCCGTACAAGGTCATGTTCCCGGGCCCGACGGGCACCAACGCGGTGGAGTCCGCGCTGAAGCTGGCCCGGAAGGTGAAGGGCCGCGAGGCGATCGTGTCCTTCACCAACGCCTTCCACGGCATGTCGCTGGGCTCGCTGGCCGTCACCGGCAACGCCTTCAAGCGGGCCGGGGCCGGCGTCCCGCTGGTGCACGGCACCCCGATGCCGTTCGACAACTACTTCGACGGCACCGTGCCGGACTTCCTGTGGTTCGAGCGGCTGCTGGAGGACCAGGGCTCGGGTCTGAACAAGCCCGCCGCGGTGATCGTGGAGACCGTGCAGGGCGAGGGCGGCATCAACGTGGCCCGGCCCGAGTGGCTACGCGCGCTGAAGGAGCTGTGCGAGCGGCAGGACATGCTGCTGATCGTCGACGACATCCAGATGGGCTGCGGCCGTACCGGGGCGTTCTTCTCGTTCGAGGAGTCCGGCATCACCCCGGACATCGTGACGGTGTCCAAGTCGATCTCCGGCTACGGGCTGCCGATGTCGCTGTGCCTGTTCAAGCCGGAGCTGGACATCTGGGAGCCGGGCGAGCACAACGGCACCTTCCGCGGCAACAACCCGGCGTTCGTCACCGCCACCGCCGCGCTGGAGACGTACTGGGCCGACGGCGCCGCGATGGAGAAGCAGACCCGCACCCGCGGTGAGCAGGTCGAGCGGGAGCTGATCTCCATCACCGAGGAGAACCTCGCCGACGTCAAGGAGTACCGCGGCCGCGGGCTGGTGTGGGGGCTGGAGTTCCACCGCCCCGACCGCGCCTCCGAGGTCGCCAAGCGCGCCTTCGAGCTGGGGCTGCTCATCGAGACGTCCGGCCCGCAGGGCGAGGTCGTCAAGCTGCTGCCCGCGCTGACCATCACCCCGGAGGAGCTGGACGAGGGGCTGAGCATCCTCGCCCGCGCCGTCCGCGAGACCGCCTGACCACTCAGCAAAGAGGAGGAGACACCGTGATCGTCCGTTCGTTCAAGGACATCGAGGGCACCGACCGGCATGTGAAGGCCAAATCGGGTACCTGGGAGAGCAAGCGCATCGTGCTCGCCAAGGAGCGGGTCGGCTTCTCCCTGCACGAGACGGTCCTGTACGCCGGGACGGAGACGTCCATGTGGTACGCCAACCACATCGAGGCCGTCGTCTGCACCGAGGGCGAGGCCGAGCTGACCGACCACGAGGACGGGCAGGTGTACACCATCACGCCCGGCACCATGTACCTGCTGAACGGGCACGAGCGGCACACGCTGCGGGTGAAGGAGGACTTCCGCTGCCTCTGTGTGTTCAACCCGCCCGTGACCGGCCGGGAGGACCACGACGAGAACGGCGTCTACCCGCTGCTCACCGAGCCCGAGGAGGTGTGAGAGAACCATGACCACGCTCACCACCACGCCCACCGACCTGTACCCGAGCCGGGGCGCGACCGAGGTCCGCGTGCCACGCCAGGACCCGGTCGTCTGGGGCGCCCCGGACACGCCCGGCCCGATCCAGGCGGCCGAGCTGGAGGGGTTCGAGCGGGACGGCTTCCTCACCGTCGACCAGATCATCACCCCCGCCGAGGTACAGGTCTACCGGCGGGAGCTGGACCGGCTGATCGGCGACCCGGCGGTGCGCGCCGACGAGCGCTCGATCGTGGAGCCGCAGTCCGGGGAGATCCGCTCGGTCTTCGAGGTGCACCGGCTCAGCGAGCTGTTCGCCAACCTGGTGCACGACGAGCGGGTGGTCGGCCGGGCGCGGCAGATCCTCGGCTCGGAGGTCTACATCCACCAGTCGCGGATCAACGTCAAGCCCGGTTTCGGCGCCAGCGGCTTCTACTGGCACTCGGACTTCGAGACCTGGCACGCCGAGGACGGCCTGCCCAACATGCGCACGGTGTCCGTCTCGATCGCGCTGACCGAGAACCACGACACCAACGGCGGCCTCATGATCATGCCGGGGTCGCACAAGACGTACCTGGGCTGTGCGGGCGCCACCCCGAAGGACAACTACAAGAAGTCGCTCCAGATGCAGGACGCGGGCACCCCGTCCGACGAGGCGCTGACCGACCTGGCAAGTGAGCACGGCATCCGCCTGTTCACCGGCGCGGCGGGCTCGGCCACCTGGTTCGACTGCAACTGCATGCACGGCTCCGGCGACAACATCACGCCGTTCCCGCGCAGCAACGTCTTCATCGTGTTCAACAGTGTGGAGAACACGGCGGTGGAGCCGTTCGCGGCGCCGGTGCGCAGGCCGGAGTTCATCGGGGCGCGGGACTTCACTCCGGTGCGGTAGCGCGCCTCACCCCCCGATCACCGGGCCGGTGCCTCTTCGTGTGGGACGGGAGGCATCGGCCCGGTCATGTCTGTGTACGGGCCATGTCCGTGTACGTACCGGCTCAGCCGTCCAGCGCGTCCAGCAGGCGGTCGACGTCCGCCTCGGTGTTGAAGAGGTGGAAGGCCGCGCGCAGGTTGCCCGCCCGGTCGGACACCTCGATGCCGGCCCGGCCCAGCTCCGGCTGCCGGGCGCCGAGGCCCGGCACCGAGACGATCGCGGAGCCCGGCGCGGGCAGCGCCTCGTGGCCCAGTGCGGCGAGCCCGGCCCGGTAGCGGTCGGCCAGGGCGATGTCGTGGGCGTGGATCGCGGGCACGCCCAGCTCCTCGATCAGCTCCAGGGAGCGGCGCAGTCCGGGGTAGCAGAACAGGGCGGGGCTGAGGTCGAACCGCCGTGCGGAGTGGGCGAGTTCGGTGACGGGGCCGTAGCAGCTGTCCCAGGGCCGTTCGCCCGCGACCCAGCCCGCCAGCAGCGGGGTGAGGCCGCCGAAGTCCTCGGGCAGGACGAGGAAGGCGACGCCATGCGGGCCGAGCAGCCACTTGTAGGAAACCGCCGCGGTGAAGTCCCACTCCCCCGCGTCCATCGGCAGCCAGCCCGCCGTCTGGGAGAAGTCGACGTAGGTGCGGGTGCCGTGGGCGCGGGCGGCCTCGCGCAGCGCGGGCAGGTCGGCCACCTTGCCGTCGGCGGACTGGGCCGCGCTGACGGCGACGAGCGCGGTGCCGGGACGGACCGATTCGGCGAGGCGCTCCACGGGCACCGCGCGCACCTTGAGGTCGCCCCGGACGTGGAACGGGTTCGGCACGGAGGAGAAGTCGCCCTCAGCGGTGAGGACTTCGGCGCCCGGCGGCAGCGAGGCGGCGATCACCCCGCCGTGCGCGGCGACCGAGGCGCCCAGCGCGACCCGCTCGACGGGGACCCGGGCGAGCCGGGCGAAGGCGGCCCGGCACGCCTCCGCGTCGTCGTAGAGCGTGGTCAGCGGCTTGCCCTGCACGCGGAGCAGGGCCGCGTCGTGCAGGGCGGTGACGGCGCGGGTGGGCAGCAGCCCGTTGCTCGCGGTGTTGAGGAAGGTGCCGACCGGGGCGAACTCGGCGCGGACGAGGCTCTCGAACGTCTCCGTGGTCTCCATGGGTCCACTGTGCGGCGCCCGTAAGCAGTCGTCCATCACGCGTCTCTACAGGGTGTCTCCAAGCAACCCTTATGCGTCAGCCCTGCTGGGGCACCGCGCAGCCGTCCGGGCCGCAGGTCCCGGCGTCGTCCTGGGCGACGGTCTTCAGCGGGGAGCGGGCGTCCCACGCCTGGGCGAGGGCCTGGGTGAAGACCTCGGCGGGCTGGGCGCCGGAGACGCCGTAGGCGCGGTCGAGGACGAAGAAGGGGACGCCGTTGGCGCCCAGCCCCGCGGCCTCGCGCTCGTCGGCGCGGACCTCGTCGGCGTACGCGGTGGGGTCGGCGAGGATCGCACGGGTGGCGTCGGCGTCCAGGCCGGCCTCGGTCGCCAGCTCCACCAGGTGGTCGTCGCCGCCGGTGAACACCGACTGCTCGTCGGCGAAGTTGGCCCGGTAGAGGCGGTCCAACAGCGCTTCCTGCCTGCCCTGCTCCTTGGCGAAGTGCAGCAGGCGGTGCAGGTCGAAGGTGCTGCCGTGGTCGCGGCCGCGGGTGCGGTAGTCGAGCCCCTCGGCGGCGGCCTGGGCGCCGAGGTTGTCCTCCCCGGCCTCGGCCTGCGCCGCGCTCATGCCGTACTTCCGGGTGAGCATGTCGAGCACCGGCTGGACGTCGCCCTTGGCGCGGCCGGGGTCCAGCTCGAAGGAGCGGTGCACGACCTCGACCTCGTCCCGGTGCGGGAACGCGGCGAGCGCCTTCTCGAAACGGGCTTTTCCGACATAGCACCAGGGGCAGGCGATGTCGCTCCAGATCTCGACGCGCATCTTCAGGGCTCTCTTCTCGCTCGTACCGGACGGGGACTCTCTCCGTCCGGTACGTGAACATTCAAACAGCTGGGTTCATTCCCCCGGCGGGGTCCAGCGCAGGAACAGGTGGTGGTCGTCCTCGGCGGGCGGCTTCGCCGGGTCGGGGACCCAGCCCTGGCGGGCGTAGAACGCCTGGGCGCGCCGGTTGTCCACGTGCACGTCGAGCACGGCGGCCCGCTTGCCCCCCGCCAGCCACCGCGCGACGCAGGCGGCGTGCAGGGCACTGCCGAGACCCGCCCGCCAGCGGTCCGGCGCCACATGGAACTGGTACAGCTTCACCGTGTCCACCGGCTCGCTCTCCGGGGTGCGGAAGGAGGCGACGGCGACGATCTCCCCGCCCCGCACCCCGCACAGCACCTCCCCGTCCGGCCGCTCGATGGAGCCCCGCCAGGCGTCCGTCCAGTCGAAGTCGGCCGGCGGCAGCCCGTCCGGGTAGTAGGTCGCCCGGGCCCGCGCGTGCAGCGCGGCGACGACCTCGGCCTCCCCGGCCTCGGCGGGACGAATCACCAGGGCGCCCGCTGCCTCGTCACGGATCATGGGGGTGAGGACGCCCGGTGCCACGGCTGCGGTTCCGGAGCCGGGTGCGGGTTCAGCCGATTCCGATACCCACGAAGAACGGGGCGAGCGTCGCCGTCACGCACACCGACCAGTACGGGTACGGAGCCGGGGTATCGAGCACCTTGCGTCGCAGCCAGATGTTGACCAGCGCCCAGAGTCCCCCGTAGCAGGCCACGACGGGGACGACGATGACCAGCCAGAGCAGCATCCCGTCGTCCTCGTTCGGATTCCGGCTGGTCCAGCCGAGATCGGCCAGGGGGCCGTTGGACAGGACGTACCAGACCAGGAAGATCGGCACGATCGCCGGGATGCCGAGCAGGACGTTGACCGCCACCGGGACGAAGGATTTCCACAGCCGCGTGTTCTTCATGCGCCTCCGCCGCTCGGTCGCCATGTTGTGGTTCTCCAGGACGTCGTACGGACCGATCAGCTTCCGTCGCGCAGGTCTGCGGGCCAGGTGGGGCGGAACTCCAGGTGGTCGTAGGTCACGACGCAGCCCTCGCCCAGCGGTGACTGGGTCATGAAGCCGACCAGGGCCGCGCCGGTCTCCTTCTCGTCGCCGAGGGTGAAGAGGCGGACGAAGGTCCAGTGTTCGCCGTCGCGGGAGGCGTGGAAGGCCAGGGCGCGGCCGGTGCGGCTAACCCGGAGCCAGACGGAACTGCCGGACACGGTAGCGGAGTTGGCGTCGTCGGAGTGGCCCCGGGTGACCACCGTGCAGATGGTGGGCACGTCCGGGGAGTTCTCCAGGCAGAGCTTGGCCCAGTGCCGGTCGCCGACGTGGACGTAGAGCACCCCGGCGTCGAAGGCCGCGTTGAAGCCGACCGTGACGCGGGCGATCAGCTGGAAGTCGCCCTCGGGCGAGCCGAGCAGCCGGGGTGCGTCGGCGGCCGGGTCCAGCGCCTCCCCGGTCGGCGTGACGAACCGGTCCTGCCGGGGCCCGGCCCAGCCGGTGAGCACCCCCTTCTCGTAGGACCAGTGCCCGTCCGGGCCGTATGTCCGCAAGGGGAAGGGCAGTTCGGGAAGCTCTATGTCCATCGGGCGATTCTCGCAGCCTGTTCGCGTCAGCGTTCGAGCACTCCGTCGTAACGCCGGGGCAGCCGCAGCGGGTTGTCGTCGCGCAGCTCGGGCGGGAGCAGCGCCTCGGGGGTGTTCTGGTAGGCGACCGGGCGCAGCCAGCGTTCGACGGCGGTGCCGCCGACCGAGGTGGAGGTGGAGGTGGTGGCGGGATACGGGCCGCCGTGGTGCTGGGCCGGGGCCACCGCAACCCCGGTCGGCCAGCCGTCGACCAGGACCCGGCCCGCCAGCGGGGTCAGCCGGGCCAGCAGCGCGGCGGCGCCCCCCTCCCCCGCAGCCTCGGCCGGGGAGAGCTGCACGGTCGCGGTGAGGCTCCCCGGCAGCCGCTCCAGTACGGCGGTCAGCTCGTCCGCGCCGGTGTAGCGGGCGAGGACGGTGACCGGGCCGAAGCACTCCTCCAGCAGCGGTGCGTACGCGTCCTCGGTGAGCCGGGCCGCGGGGACGGTGAGGAAGCCCGCGCTCACCGTGTGCGCCCCGGCCGCGCCCGGCGTGACCGGCGAGTCCACCTCGGGCAGGGCCGTACGCTCGCCGACGCCCGCGAGGAAGGCGTCCCGCATCCGGTGGTCGAGCAGCACACCGGGCTCGGTGTCGCTGACGGCGTCCACGAGCGCCTTGACCAGGCCGTCGCCGTGCGCCCCGGACGGCACCAGCACCAGGCCGGGCTTCACACAGAACTGGCCGACGCCGAGGGTCATGGAGGCGGCGAGTCCGGCGCCGATGTCCTGGGCACGCTCGGCCGCCGCGTCCTCGGTGACCACGACCGGGTTGAGCGAGCCGAGTTCGCCGTGGAACGGGATCGGCACCGGCCGCGCGGCGGCCGCGTCGAACAGGGCCCGCCCGCCGCGCACCGACCCGGTGAAACCGGCGGCGGCGACCAGCGGGTTCTTGATCAGGTCGACGCCCGCGGTGAAGCCGTGCACCAGGCCGACGACGCCCGCGGGCAGTCCGTGCGCGGTGGCGGCCCGGCGCAGCACCTTGGCGACCAGCTCGGACAGCGCCGGGTGGTCGGGGTGGGCCTTGACCACGACCGGGCAGCCCGCGGCGAGGGCGCTCGCGGTGTCGCCGCCCGCGACGGAGAAGGCGAAGGGGAAGTTGGAGGCGGCGTAGACGGCCACCACACCGAGCGGGATCTTCCAGCGGCGCAGGTCCGGCACGGGCGGGGTCGCGGCGGGGTCGGGGTGGTCGATGACGACGTCCAGGAAGGCGCCCTCGTCGACCAGGTCGGCGAAGGCCCGCAACTGGTGGGCGGTGCGGGCGAGTTCGCCGGTGAGGCGGACCGGGCCGAGGGCGCTCTCGGCGTCGGCGACCTCGATCAGCAGCGCGCTGACCGCCTCCAGACCGGTGGCCGCCTCGCGGAGGAAGGCGGCGCGGACGGTGCGGTCCGCGAGGGTGCCGCGCGCGGCGTGCGCCTCCCGGACGGTGGCGTCCACCTCGTCGGCCGTGGCTTCCACCGCGACCTGCTCCCGGTGCTTCCCCGTACGCGGGTCGACACTCCAGACTGGTGCTGCTGTCACCGCGGTTCCCTCCGGACAAGGCCGCACCGCCGGGATCGATCCGGCCATCGGCTCGTTCGATATGCTGAACGCTGTCTCTGATGGTGAATGAGCTGCTCGGAGACTATAGGCCGGGGGGCTTCCTTAACCAGGGTCCGCGGCCTCCGGGCACCGGCCGAGCGAAGGGTCCACGAGCGATGACGGCAGCCGAGACGGGCGGCGGGGCGCAGGTCAAGTCCGCGGTGCGGACGGTGGAGTTGCTGGAGTACTTCGCGGGGCGCCCCGGCATGCACTCCCTGGCGGACGTGCAGGAGGCCGTGGGCTATCCCAAGTCCAGCCTGTACATGCTGCTGCGCACCCTGGTGGAGCTGGGCTGGGTGGAGACGGACGCGACCGGCACCCGGTACGGCATCGGGGTGCGGGCGCTGCTGGTCGGCACCTCCTACATCGACGGCGACGAGGTGGTCGCGGCGGCCCGGCCCGCGCTGGACCGGCTCGCGGACGACACCACGGAGACCATCCACCTGGCCCGACTGGACGGCACCAACGTGGTCTACCTCGCCACCCGCCAGTCCCAGCACTATCTGCGCCCCTTCACCCGCGTCGGCCGTCGGCTGCCCGCGCACTCGACCTCGCTGGGCAAGGCGCTGCTCGCCACGCACACCGACGACCAGGTACGGGCGCTGCTGCCGGAGAAGCTGCCCGCGCTCACCGAGCACACGGTGACCGACCGGGAGGAGCTGATCGCCGAGCTGCACCGCGTCCGTGAGCAGGGCTATGCCGTGGACCGCGAGGAGAACACCCTCGGCCTGCGCTGCTTCGGCGTCGCCGTGCCGTACCGCACCCCGGCCCGCGACGCCGTGAGCTGCTCGGTGCCGGTGGCCCGGCTGACCCCGGCGCACGAGCAGATGATCAAGGACGCGCTGCTGGACGCGCGGGACCGGCTGACGCTGGCGACGCGGCGGCTGTGAGGGGGCGGCGCGCACAGGACATCGACACGGTCGGCACCGAAAATCTGAACATGCGATGAGAACCGCGTCCGGTTGGGAACGGAACCGGTCGTCCCGGTCGTCTTCCTCTGCGCCATGAACAAGACCATCAGGCGCGCCGCCGTCTTCTCCCTGCTGCTCGTGCTCGCCCTGCTGCTCCGGTCGACCTGGGTGCAGTTCTACGACGGCAAGGCCCTCGCGGACGCCCCGGAGAACCGCCGGAACGCCATCGGCACCTACTCCCGCCCACTCGGCGACATCGTCGTGGGCGGCAAGGCGGTCACCGGGTCGGGCCGGGTCAGCAAGGGCGACCTCGCGTACCGGCGCACGTACACCGACGGCTCGCTGTACGCGGCGGTCACCGGCTACGCCTCGCAGGCGTACGCCCCCACCCAGCTCGAAGGCGTCTACGCCGACCTGCTCAACGGCACCGACACCCGGCTGCGCACCGTGATGGACACCGTCACCGGGCGGCGGGCCGACCCGGGCAACGTGATCACCACGATCGACCCGGCCGTGCAGAAGGCCGGCGCCCGGGCGCTGGGCGGCAACACGGGCGGCGCCGTCGCGATCGACCCGAAGACCGGCAAGATCCTCGCCATGGTCTCGACGCCGTCCTACGACCCCTCGGCGCTGACCTCCGCGAACACGGCGGGGACGGCCTGGGAGCGGCTCACCAAGGACAAGGAGAAGCCGCTCGTCAACCGCGCGATGCGCCAACCGCTGCCGCCCGGCTCGACGTTCAAGCTGGTCGTCGCGGCGACCGCGCTGGAGGACGGGCTGTACACGGACGTGGACCAGCGCACCGACAGCCCGGCCCCCTACACCCCGCCGGGCACCACCCGCGAGCTGCCGAACGAGAACACCGCGGCGCCCTGCGCGAACGCCTCGATCCGGGTGGCCCTGCAGTACTCGTGCAACAACGTCTTCGGCAAGCTGGCCGTCGACCTCGGCCAGGACAAGGTGCGGGCCATGGCCGAGAAGTTCGGCTTCGACGACGACGAGCTGGACATCCCGGTGCGGGCCTACCAGAGCGTGTACCCGACCGGTATGGACAAGGCGCTGACCGCGCTGTCGGGCATCGGCCAGTACGACGTCACCGCCACCCCGCTCCAGATGGCCATGGTGTCCTCCGCCATAGCGAACGGCGGGGAGCTGGTGGCGCCGCATATGGTCTCGCAGCTCACCACCGGCGACGGTGACATGTTGGAGGACTTCGGCAACGCCGACCGGAAGCGGATCGTCAGCACCCGTACCGCCGAGCAGCTCCAGTCCGCGATGCAGACGGTGGTCAAGGACGGCACCGGCCGCAACGCGCTCATCGACGGGGTCACGGTCGGCGGCAAGACCGGCACCGCCCAGCACGGCCCGAACAACAGCGAGACGCCGTACGCCTGGTTCACCGCGTACGGCAAGTCGGACAGCACCGGCCAGGAGGTCGCGGTCGCGGTGATGGTCGAGCAGTCCAGCGCGGCCCGCTCCGAGGTCAGCGGCAACGGCCTCGCGGCTCCGGTGGCCCGGGCGATGATGGCGGCGGCGCTCAAGCGGAGCTGAGCGCCGCCGGATCGACGGAGTCCGTCAGGAGACGAAGTACGTCGGGTTGGGCAGCTTGTACGTGCGGTCGGCGTAGCCGCCGTCCAGGTCGGAGTACTGGTCGCCGAAGTTGGCGATGATCTCGTACCCGAGGTCCTGCTCGATGTGCTTGCGGGTGCCGCCCTTGTACTGGACCGTGGTGCAGGTCCAGGCGCCCGGCGTGGCGCAACCCGACAGGTAGGCGGGCGGGTTGGCCTTGTCCTTGAGGAACATGTGCCCGGCGTCCAGGTTGACGTCGGCGCCGACCTTCTTCAGGTTCTCCACGGCACCGGCGCGCTGGGCCTCGCTCAGGCCGGAGTTGTAGAACACCGTGACGCCCTTGGCGGTGGCGTACCGCACCAGCTCCGGGCTGCCGAACACCTCGGGGCGGTCGGCGCGGTTCACGTAGTCGTTCCAGGTGGCGGAGTCGTACGTGTAGTTGTAGCGCTTCTCGTAGTCCAGGCTGAGCAGCAGGGTGTCGTCGATGTCGAAGACGACGGCCGGCTTCTCGCCCCGGTGGTGGGCCTTGCGGGCCGCCTTGTCGATGTACCGCTTGGCGTCGGCGTCGATCCGCGCCAGGTCCTTGGCGTACGGACTGGTCGGCGACGCCTGGTACTTGCCCGCGCTGTCGGCGGTGGTGCCGTAGTAGGTGTCGATGTCCTTGACCAGGAGCCCGATGTTGTAGGGCTCGTGGGTGGAGTTCGCCGTCGACTGCCCGGCGGTGGCCGCACCGGCGCCGTACAGGGCACCACCGGCGAGCGCACAGGCGGCGGTGGCGGCCGCGATCCGCAGTGATTTATGCATGACAGGTGTTCTACGCGCGTCATCGCACGCGCGCGACGGACGTTGCAGGATCGAGATCAAGCCAGGCCCTGCGGGGCGTGGGTGGGGGTCGCACGGGAGGTGGTCCGAGGGGCCCGGGACCTACCGGCGGACGCCGTGCCGGACGCCAGGCGGGCCCCTTCGGGAGGGGCGAACGTCGGCTGACCGGTGAGCAGCGGTCCCTACGCCCGCCACTCCGGGTCGCGGCCGCTCAGGCCCACCGCTCGGTCCAGCAGCGGGGCCTCCGGTGGGACCGGGACGACCGGGCCGAACAGGCCGTCGCCTCGGTTCGGGTCTTCGGCGGCGGCCTGGAGGAAGCCGTAGGCCGAGGCGAGGGCGGGGAGGTCGGGGGTGTAGGGGAGGTCGAGGGCGCGGGCCAGGTCCCAGCCGTGGATGACCAGTTCGTCGGCGGCGACGGCGCCCGCGATCTCGCCGGGGAGGTCCACGCCCCCCGCGCGGGTCTGCCCCGTCCAGGCCGCGGGGTCGCGCCAGGCGTCGGCGAGTTCGTCGAGCGCCTTGGGCAGGTCGGCGCGCCAGCCGGGGCCGATGTCGGGGACGGTGGCGTTGGGATCGGTGTCCGTCGTCGCGCCGAGGTTCTTCCGGGCGGCGTCCCGGAAGGCGAGGGACAGGTGCAGCAGATGTCCCAGCAGATTCCGTACCGAGCTGTCCGGACACGGTGTGGGCGCCGACAGCTGCTCGTCGGTCACGGCCTCGGCAAGCCGGGCCACGATCCGGGCCTGCGGTCCGAGATCCGGGGTCGGGTCGGTCATGTCGGTCTCCTCGCGGGTGCGCACCGGGGGTACGAAGGGGTGACCGCCCGGCCGCCCGGAACTCATCGGTGTCCGGCCCCCGACCCGCCTCACACGTCCGCGAGCCCCTCCCGTACCGCCGCCAGGTCCGCGTCCGAGGCGAGACCGGCGTGGTAGAGCCGTAGCTCGTTCGCCCCCTCGTCCCGCGCACGGGCCGCGTCCGCCGCGAGGCGCTCGGGGTGGCCGCCCATGCCCGAGACCACTGTCAGGTTGGCCGCCAGGACCGTGTCCACGTGGGCGTGCCGGGCGAACGGTGCCAGGCGGTGTGTGCCGTCCACACAGGGGACGACCACACCGTCCGCCGCCGAGAGTATGTGGGCCGGGTCCACCCCCGCGTTGGCGCCGCAGTGGTACGACACCGGGTCCGCGTGCAGCAGTACCCGGAAGCCGTCGGGCGCGGCAGCGCGAACCGCCTCGATCGCCTCCTCCTGGAGCGTACGGGCCGCCGTCTCCCGCCACGCCAGCGTCGCCGCCGCCGTCTCCACACCGAGTCCGCGTTCCACGTCCCTCCAGCCACCGTCGCCCGCACCCCGCCACACCGGTTCCAGTGCGGCCCGTACAGACGCGGCCAACTCCGCCGCGTCCAGACCCTGTTCGCCGTACCCCACCCGGCAGGCCGGGCAGAAACAGAGGGACATCAGGTACTGCCCGGCCTCCCCCAGGCCCACCCCGCCCGTCTTGTCGTGGGCGTGGAGGTGCTGGAGGCCGTACCAGCCGAGGGACTCCAGTTCGGTGCCGCTCGCGCCGGGGCGTACGGCCGCCTCGGCGGCCAGGGCAACCAGGTAGGCGCGGGTGGCGGGCTGGGCGACGCAGGGGGCCCAGGGGTAGCGGTCGCCGTAGGCGTTGACGACGGAGGTGTGCGGATGTTCCGCGCCCAGGCGGGAGTTGTGCGCGAGGACGACCCAGCTGTGCACCTCGAGACCGGCGGCGGCGAGTGCCGACGCGGCCTCGCCGAAGGCGTCGCCGGGGGCCCAGTCACCGGCCGGGTGGGGCCTGAGGTCGTGGCGGGCCCACCGCTCGTCCGGCGGATACAGCACGGCCGCGTACTCGGCGGTGACGATCCGGTGGCGCGGATGACGCGGGGTGAGCGCGCGGGTGGAGTGGTAGGCGGCGGCCAGGGTCACCTGGTCCACCCCGAGGGAGGCGATCCGACCGGGGGCACCGGGGTCGCCGTCGACGTCCCAGGGGTAGACGAACGCCGACGCCCGCACGTTTCCTCCTCCGGCGGCCCGACCGCACCGCCAGGCAGCAGGCTGACCGGCGTCCGCATCCGTGAACGCTACGATCCCGGCCGGGGTCGGTCAAGACCGCGCACATTCCGTGTCCACCAGCCAATTGACCGCATCCGCCAAGTCACTTGACCCACCCCCGCCCCCTCTCTAGCTTCGCCAAGGATGTGAACAAGGCGCTCACGGCCGAGCACCGGCCGGACCGGCAAGGAGACCGAAGATGCCCGCTCCCCGCACCATCCTGCTCACCGGCGCCGCAGGCGGCCTCGGCACCCTGATGCGCTCCCTGCTCCCGGCCCACGGCTACGACCTCCGCCTCCTCGACGTCCGCCCGATCCCCGACGCCCCGGACGCCATCACGGCCGACCTCGCCGACCTGGACGCGCTGCGTGAGGCGGTACGCGGCACGGACGCGGTGCTGCACCTCGCGGGCATCTCCCTGGAAGCCCCGTTCGAGAAGATCCTGAAGTCCAACATCGAGGGCATCCACCACCTCTACGAGGCCGCCCGTCTCGAAGGCGTCCCCCGCGTGGTCTTCGCCTCCTCCAACCACGCGGTCGGCCACACCCCCGTACCGGCCCCGGACGGTCCCCGTATCCCGGTGGACGTCCCGCACCGCCCGGACACCTTCTACGGCCTGTCCAAGTGCTTCGGCGAGGATCTGGCCCAGCTCTACTGGGACCGGCACGGCATCGAGACCGTCTCCGTCCGCATCGGCTCCTGCTTCCCGGAGCCGACCAGCGTGCGCATGCTCTCGATCTGGCTGAGCCCCGCCGACGCGGCCCGCCTCTTCCACGCGGCCCTGACCGCCGAGGGCGTCGGCCACACCGTCGCGTACGGCTCCTCCGCCAACACCCGCCTGTGGTGGGACCTCACCTCCGCGCGGGCCCTCGGCTACACCCCCGAGGACGACTCGGAGCCGTACGCGGAGAAGCTCATCGCCGAGCAGGGCGAACTCGACCCCGCGAACCCGGCCCACGACCGCCTCGGCGGGCACTTCCTCACCGACCCGCCGATCTGGCCGTACTGACCGGGCCGCCAGGGTCCCCGGCGACCCGGCAGGCCGAAAACGATCGCTCACGACCGCGGGCGGGCACCAAACGGGCCCGCCCGCGGGTCTGTTCGGGCACGCGCGATGCCCGCTCCCACCGCGCACCCCGCTGCCGCGCAGGTCCGGGGCGGGTTTACCTGGATGTGATCGGGCACACACGGGCAGGATCGGGCATCGAACAGACCTGGTCAGCGCCGCGTGTCCGCTGTAGAACTTCCCCCAGGGCCCGAACGGGCATCCCAGCGGGCATCTCAATGACGAGAGCGGGTGACGACATGACCACCAGGACGGCCGAGGAACGCCAACGCGAGATCGTGCGCGCGGCGCGGGCCACCGGTTCCGTCGACGTCACCGCGCTCGCCGTCGAGCTGGGCGTGGCCAAGGAGACCATCCGGCGCGATCTGCGCGCGCTGGAGGACCACGGGCTGGTCCGCCGCACCCATGGCGGCGCCTACCCGGTGGAGAGCGCCGCCTTCGAGACCACGCTCGCCTTCCGCGCCACCAGCCACGTACCCGAGAAGCGAAGGATCGCGGCCGCCGCGGCCGAGCTGCTCGGGGACGCGGAGACGGTCTTCGTCGACGAGGGCTTCACCCCCCAGCTCATCGCCGAGGCCCTGCCGACCGGCCGGGCGCTGACCGTGGTGACCGCCTCGCTGCCCGTCGCGGGCGCTCTGGCGGAGGCCGAGAACGTGTCGGTCCTGCTGCTGGGCGGCCGGGTCCGGTCGGGCACGCTCGCCACCGTCGACCACTGGACGACCAAGATGCTGGCCGGCTTCGTGGTGGACCTCGCCTACCTCGGCGCCAACGGCATCTCCCGCGAATACGGGCTGACCACGCCCGACCCCGCCGTCAGCGAGGTCAAGGCGCAGGCCATCCGGGCCGCCCGGCGCACGGTGTTCGCGGGCGTCCACACCAAGTTCGGCGCGGTCAGCTTCTGCCGGTTCGCCGAGATCGGCGCGCTGGACGCGATCGTCACGAGCACCCAGCTCCCGGCCGCCGAGGCCCACCGCTACTCGCTCCTGGGCCCACAGGTCATCCGCGTCTGACCCCGGCCCACCCCGTACCGCCGCACCCGCCCCCGCACAGCACCCACACCACCCGGCCGTCCGCCGCGCCCGCGGCGAGCCACACGGTCGACCCCGCACACCCCACGCACCACCTGAACCACGCGCATCACCGCACCACCCGCCTCACCAGAGCCGTCCGCACCACCGACCTTCGGCCTTCCGGGACCGACCAGCCATCAGGAGCACCCTTCATGCCAACCCAGAGCCGACGTACGTCACGCGTCCTCCTCGCCGCCTGTGCCGCGGGAGCGGTCATCAGCCCCCTCCTGACCGGCTGCGCGGGAGCGGGCGGCGCGGGCGGCGGTGGATCGGCGAGCCACTCCATCAACGTCCTGATGGTGAACAACCCGCAGATGGTGGAGCTGCAGAAGCTCACCGCCGCCAACTTCACCAAGAAGACCGGCATCAAGGTCAACTTCACCGTCCTGCCGGAAAACGATGTCAGAGACAAGATCAGCCAGGACTTCGCCAACCAGGCGGGCCAGTATGACGTCGCCACCCTCAGCAACTACGAGATCCCGATCTACGCCAAGAACGGCTGGCTCCACCCCGTGGACAGCTACGTCAAGAGCGACACCGCCTTCGACCAGAAGGACATCCTCGCCCCGATGACGCAGGCGCTGACCGGCGCCGACGGCAAGCTCTACGGCGAGCCCTTCTACGGCGAGTCCTCCTTCCTGATGTACCGCAAGGACGTCCTGGCGAAGAAGAAGCTGACGATGCCGGCCCACCCCACCTGGCAGCAGGTGGCCGACATCGCCGCGAAGGCGGACGGCGCCGAGCCCGGCATGAAGGGCGTCTGCCTGCGCGGCCTGCCCGGCTGGGGCGAGGTCATCGCCCCGCTGAGCACAGTGGTCAACACCTTCGGCGGCACCTGGTTCGACAAGGACTGGAACGCGCGCCTCGACTCCCCCGAGTTCAAGAAGGCCACCCAGTTCTACGTGGACCTGGTGCGCAAGCACGGTGAGTCGGGCGCCGCCCAGTCCGGCTACGCCGAGTGCCTGAACAACATGACCCAGGGCAAGACGGCGATGTGGTACGACGCCACCGCGGGCGCGGGCTCGCTGGAGGCCGCCGGTTCCCCGGTCAAGGGCAAGATCGGCTACGTGTCGGCCCCGGTCGACAAGACCAGGAGCTCCGGCTGGCTCTACACCTGGGCGTGGGGCATCCAGAAGGCGTCCAAGCAGCCCGACGACGCCTGGAAGTTCATCTCGTGGGCGTCCGGCAAGGGCTACGAGAACCTCGTCGGCAAGAACGCGGGCTGGTCGAACGTGCCCGCGGGCAAGCGCGCGTCCACCTACGAGATCCCGGAGTACACCAAGGAGGCGGGCGCCTTCGCGGACGTCACCCGGGACGCCATCGCGAGCGCCGAGCCGAAGAACCCGGGCGTGCAGCCCCGGCCCGCGCCCGGCATCCAGTTCGTGGGCATCCCCGAGTTCACCGACCTGGGCACCAAGGTCGCCCAGGAGATCAGCACCGCCATCGCGGGCCGTCAGTCCGTGGACAGCGCGCTGAAGAAGTCGCAGTCGTACGCCGAGGCCGTCGGCAAGAAGTACCAGAAGTAAGAAGTACGAGGACATGACCGCAACCACATCGGCCCCCGTCGCCGCCGCCCCCGCGCGGCGGGCGGGCGGGCGCTCGAACCGTATGCGCGGCTGGGCCACCCGCGCCCCGCTGCTGCCCGCCCTGATCTTCATGATCGCCGTCACGCAGCTGCCGTTCGTGGCGACCCTGGTGATCTCGTTCTTCAACTGGAACGCGCTCTACCCGGACGACCGCCACTTCACCGGGCTGTCCAACTACGCCGACGTCCTCAGCACGTCCGAGCTGCGCCAGTCGGTGTGGACGACCGTCCTGCTGACCGTCTCCGTGGTGCTGGTCAGCCTGGTGCTCGGGCTGGTCCTGGCGCTGCTGCTGAACCGCCGGTTCCGTGGCCGGGGCGCCGTGCGCACCATGCTCATCGCGCCCTTCCTGCTGGTGCCGGTGGCGTCCGCCCTGCTCTGGAAGCATGTGCTGTTCAACCCGGAGTACGGCCTCTTCAACGGGGTCCTGCACTGGCTCGGCGGCAGTGACGCGCCGCAGCCGGACTGGATCTCCGAGATGCCGCTGGCGGCGGTCGCCGCCTCCCTGGTGTGGCAGTGGACGCCGTTCATGATGCTGATCCTGCTGGCCGGGCTGCAGAGCCGCGACTCCCAGCTGATCGAGGCGGCGGGGATGGACGGGGCGAACGGCTGGCAGGTGTTCGTCCACATCACCCTTCCGCATCTGCGCCGCTACCTCGAACTGGGCGTGCTGCTGGGTTCGATCTACATCGTGCAGAACTTCGACGCGGTGTTCACCATCACCTCCGGCGGCCTGGGCACCGCGAACCTGCCGTACACCGTCTACCAGACCTTCTACCAGGCGCACGAGAACGGACTGGCGTCCGCCGCCGGTGTCCTCGTCGTCATCGGCTCGATCGTCATCGCGACCTTCGCTCTGCGCGTCGTGTCGTCCCTGTTCCGTGAGGAGGCCACCCGCGCATGACGACCTCCGTCACCGCTCCCGCGCGCCGGACCCGCTCCGGCCCCGGCGCCAAGGGCGCCGCCCTGTCCGCGGTCGCCTGGCTGGCCGGGCTGCTGTTCGTGCTGCCTCTGCTGTGGATGACGCTCACGTCCTTCCACTCCGAGGCGGACGCCGCGACCAACCCGCCCTCCGTCGCCGCCTCGCTCACCCTGGACAGCTACCGCGACTTCTTCGGCGTGGCGGGCGGGGCGAGCCCCTGGCCCGCGCTGATCAACTCGACGATGGCGTCCGTGGTGTCCACCGTGCTGACGCTGGTGCTGGCGCTGCCCGCCGCGTACGCGCTGTCCATCCGGCCGGTGAAGAAGTGGACCGACGTCCTGTTCTTCTTCCTGTCCACCAAGATGCTGCCTGCCGTGGCGGGCCTGCTGCCGATCTACCTGTTCGCCAAGGACACCGGGCTGCTGGACAACATCTGGGCGCTGATCGTGCTCTACACGTCCATGAACCTGCCGATCGCGGTGTGGATGATGCAGTCCTTCCTGTCCGAGGTACCGGTGGCGATCATCGAGGCGGCGCAGATCGACGGGGCCAGGCTGCCCACGGTGCTGGGCCGCGTGGTGGCGCCGATCGCCCTTCCGGGCATCGCGGCGACCGCCCTGATCTGCTTCATCTTCAGCTGGAACGAGCTGATGTTCGCCCGGGTGCTGACCGGTGTGGTCGCGCAGACCGCCCCGGTCTTCCTGACCAGCTTCATCACCAGCCAGGGCCTGTTCCTGGCCAAGGTGTGCGCCGCGTCGCTCGTCATCTCCCTGCCGGTACTCGCCGCGGGGTTCGCCGCCCAGGACAAGCTGGTCCAGGGTCTGTCGTTGGGAGCCGTGAAATGAAGGCCGCCGTCATCGAGTCCGTGGGCCGCGCCGTCGTCACCGAGGTCCCCGACCCGACGCCGGGTCCGCGCGACGTGGTCGTGGAGGTCGCGGCCTGCGGGATCTGCGGGACCGATCTGCACATCCTGCAGGGCGAGTTCGCGCCCAAGCTGCCGATCGTGCCGGGCCACGAGTTCGCGGGCCAGGTCGTCGGGATCGGCAGCCTGGTCACCGAGGTCGCGGTCGGCGACCAGGTCGCGGTGGACCCGTCCCTGTACTGCTACGAGTGCCGCTTCTGCCGCGACGGCCACAACAACATGTGCGAGCGCTGGGCCGCGATCGGCGTCACCACGGCCGGTGGTGCCGCCCAGTACGCGGTCGCGCCCGTGGCCAACTGCGTGAAGCTGCCCGAGCACGTCCGCCCCCAGGACGCGGCCCTCATCGAGCCGCTGTCCTGCGCGGTGCGCGGCTACGACATCCTCAACTCCCGCCTCGGCGCCCATGTCCTGATCTACGGCTCCGGCACCATGGGTCTGATGATGCTGGAGCTGGCCAAGCGCACGGGCGCGGCGAGCGTGGACATGGTCGACATCAACCCGGCCCGGCTGGAGACGGCCAAGCTGCTCGGCGTCTCCGGCTCGGCGGCGAACGCGGACGAGCTGGACCGGCCGCAGGGCTGGGAGGTCGTCATCGACGCGACCGGCAACGCGGCGGCGATCCAGGACGGCCTGGGCCGGGTCGCCAAGGCGGGCACCTACCTCCAGTTCGGCGTGGCCGACTACGCGACGCGGGTGACGATCGACCCGTACCGCATCTACAACCAGGAGATCACCATCACCGGCTCCATGGCGGTGCTGCACAGCTTCGAGCGGGCGGCGGAGCTGTTCGCGGGCGGGGTGCTGAACCCGGACGTGTTCATCAGCGACCGGATCGCGCTGGAGAACTACCCGCAGGCGCTGGAGCAGTTCGCGGCGGGCGTCGGCCGCAAGATCGTCGTCACCCCCTGAACCGTGCCTGCCCGGCGCCCTGACCCGAACGGGGGTCTCGGCGCCGGGTAAGGGAACGGCAAAGTGATGTCGTTCGTTCACCCGGCATGACCGCTATGACCCCTGGCTCCAACGTCCCGCTTCCGGCCGCCCGTGTGACGGTGGACGTGGCCGCACCGGTGCGGCTCGACGTGTCGGGCCTGCTGCTCACCGCCGACGGCAAGGTGCGCTCCGACGACGACTTCATCTTCTACAACCAGCCGACCGGGCCCGGTGTGACCTACCGCTCGGGCGGTGGTTCCGCGCCGGACGCGATCGTGGTCGACACGGCCGCGGTGCCGCCGGACATCGAGAAGATCGTCGTCACCGCGAGCCCGGACGCGGCGGGCCAGACCTTCCAGGGCATCGAGCCGACGGCCACCATCCGCGACACGGACGGCGGCGCGGTCGTCGCCTCCTTCACCCCGCCCGGCCTCGGCGCCGAGGCGGCCCTGGTGGTCGTGGAGATCTACCGGCGCAACGGCCAGTGGAAGGCCCGCGCGGTAGGCCAGGGGTACGCGAACGGCCTGGCGGGCATCGCCACGGACTTCGGCGTGACGGTGGAGGAACCGTCCCAGCCGGTCTCCGCTCCTCCGGCCGCCCAGGCACCCCCGGTCCCCCAGACGCCCCCGGCACCCCAGGCTCCGGCGCCGGGCACGGGCAAGATCAACCTGGACAAGGGCCGGGTGAGTCTCCAGAAGAACCAGACCGTCTCCCTGGTCAAGGGCGGCGCCCCGCTCCTCTCCCGCGTCCAGATGGGCCTCGGCTGGGAGCCCGCCTACCGCGGCAAGGACATCGACCTCGACGCCTCGGTCATCGCCTACGGCCCCCAGCGCAACGCCATCGACAGCTGCTACTTCGGCAAGCTGTCCATCCTGAACGGCGCCATCAAGCACTCCGGCGACAACCTCACCGGCGAGGGTGGCGGCGACGACGAGGTCATCACGGTCGACCTCGGCCGCATCCCCCCGGAGGTCACCGGCCTGGTCTTCACCGTGAACTCCTTCTCCGGCCAGAAGTTCACCGAGGTCGCCAAGGCGTACTGCCGCCTGATCGACCCCACCTCCGGCGAAGAGCTGGCCCGCTTCGACCTGACGTCGGCGGAGCCCCAGACGGGGGTCCTGATGGCCAAGCTGATCCGCCAGTATTCCGGCGAATGGGACATGACCGCCTTGGGCGACTTCGTGAAGGCCCGCACGGTGCGGAACATGGTGAAGCCGGGAGGCGCGGCTCTGTGACAGAGGTCTAGGACGCCAGGCCGGGGCCCGTCACCGGGACCCCGGCCGGACGGCCGGAGCGCGTCCGTCCCGACGGTCGGCAACCTGTCACGGGTGCTCGGCGAGGGCCTCGTAAAGGGCCAGCAGGTCCGCCGTGATTTCCGCGTCCGCCGCCAGCAGTGGTGCTCGTACCGGGCCCGCCGGGAGGTTCAGGGCGTTGAGCAGGGCCTTGACCGTCACCGTGCCCGGGAGGTCCGAGGCCATCAGCGCCTCGATCAACGGGGTGACGCGGGACTGGAGTTCGGCGGCCAGCGATGTGTCGCCCACGTCGAACGCCGCCAGGATTCCGGACACCTCCCCCGGCACCACATTGGCGACCGTGCTCACGCAGCCTGCCGCGCCCACCGCGTACAGCGGGAGGATGTGTTCGTCGCATCCGGCGTAGTACGCCAACTCCGTTTCCGCGAGCACCTTCTGGGTGCCGAGGAAGTCGTAGGAGCAGTCCTTGACGGCGACGATGCGGGGATGGGACGCGAGGCGGATCATCGTGGGCGGGGCGATGCGGGTGCCCGTACGGCCGGGGATGTCGTACAGCATCAGAGGGAGGCCCGAAGCGTCCGCGATCTGCCGGAAGTGGGCTTCCACAGCGGCCTGTTGGGGGCGGCTGTAGTACGGGGTGACGACGAGGGCCGCGTCGGCGCCCGCCTTCTCGGCGGCCAGGGTCAGTTCGATCGTGTGCCGGGTGTCCGCCGTGCCGACGCCCGCGACCAGCGGGACGGTGTCGCCCACCGCCGAGCGGACCGCCGTGATCAGCTCACGCTTCTCCGCGTCCGTGGTGGTGGGCGACTCGCCCGTGGTGCCGTTCAGGACCAGCCCGTCGCAGCCACCGGCCACGAGACGGGTGGCCAGGCGGGCCGCCCCGTCCACGTCGAGCGTGCCGGCCGACGTGAACGGGGTGACCATCGCGCAGAGCGTGCGGCCGAAGGGTGCGTTCCGATGCTTCATGGTCGTAGTCTCGACACCACGATCATGAAGCTCCACTTAAATCTGCTACGAGATGTGGCTAAGCAGACCTGAAGAGTCAGGGGCGGAAGCGCAGCACCTGGGGGTCGTGGTCGCTGATCTGGTCGTGGAACTCCGAGTTGATGTGCACGCTGTCGTAGTCGAACGAGCCCCGCCGGATCGCCTTGCTGATCAGGATCTGGTCGAGCACCTGCGCGTTGCCCTGGTAGTCGTAGGTGTAACGCTCGCTGCGCGGCAGCGACTTGATCGCCGACCAGAGTTGCCCGTCACCCTCCAGGATCTTCGCGGTGTCGGAGAACTCGAAGTCGTTCATGTCCCCGAGCGCGATGACGTCCGCGTCCTTCTGGGCGCTCAGCAGGGACTTGACGAAGGTGTTGACCTCCGTCGCCTGCGCGTGCCGCTGCGTCTCCGAGCTGCGGACCACCGGCTGGTACTGCCCAGTCAGCGGCTGGTCGCCACCCTTGGAGTTGAGGTGGTTGGCGATCACGAAGACCGTCCGGCCCTGGAAGACGAACTCCCCGGCCAGCGGCTTGCGGCTGTTGGCCCAGGCCGCGTTCGCCGGGTCGATCCGGCCGGGCGACACCGTCAGCCGGGCCTTGCCCTTCTCCTTGACGACGCCGACCGCCGTCGTGGAGTCGCCGCCCGCGCGGTCGGTGAACGACACCCGCTCGGGGTTGAAGAGGAACACCTGCCGGATGTTGCCGCCCGGCTCGCCGCCGTCCTGCTTGTCGACGGGGTCGATGGAGCGCCAGTCGTAGCGCGGGCCGCCCGCGGCCACGATGGCGTCGATCAGCTTGCCGACCGTCTTGGCCGCGCCGACCGTGCCGTCGTCGGTGGCGCCGTTGTCGTCCTGGATCTCCTCCAGCGAGACGATGTCGGGCGAGCGCAGGTTGTTCACGATCGCGGACGCGTGCGCGTCGAAGGTGGCGTCGGACGGGTCGAGGTTCTCGACGTTGTACGTGGCCACCGCCAGCTCGCCGGACGCCTGCTTGCGCGTGGTCTCCCGCTCCAGGCCGCCGCTGTCCAGCGTGCCGAGGGCGCTGGCCACCAGGGTGTAGCCGCCGAACTGGTTGAAGTCCAGCGGGCCGGTGGTGGTACCGGCGAGGGTGTCGCCGACGTTCGCCTTCGGGAAGTCCGCCGTCGCGCCGAGGGACTGGATCTGGAGGCGGCCGGTGTTCTGCGCGTCGTAGGAGCCGTACAGGGTGCCGCCCCGCTCGGTGCGGTGCTCCTTCGGCTTCACGGTGACCCACAGCTCGCTGTACGGGTCGGTGCCGGTGACCACGCGCGCGTCGCTGACCTGGACGTTCATGCCCTCCAGCGACTCGTAGTAGTCGAGGGCGTAGGTCGCGGGGGCGAGTGGCAGGGCGTTGATCGAGTTGTTCGCGGCCGGGTCACCCGCCGGGGCGTATCGTTCCGGCACCGCGCGCTTGGTGATCACGACCGGCGCCGGGACCGCGTTGCCGGTGGAGACGGTGGTGACCACGGGCTTGGTGATCTCGGTGACCGACTGGTTGCCCGAGGCGGTGCCGCCCGGCACGAACTCCGAGACGGTGCCGGTGACGGTGACCGAGTCGCCCACCGCGGCCTTCGGCGTGGAGCTGGTGAAGACGAAGACACCCTCACTGGTGGCCGGGTCGGCGTCCGGGTTCGGGTCCTGGAGCCAGAAGCCCTTGGACGAACCGTAGGTGCGTACGGCGGTGACGACGCCGGGCACGTCGGCGACCTGCTTGCCCGCGTACGGCGAGAGGCGGGTGGTGCCCTGGATGTCATGGACGCGCACCGAGTCGGCGTGCGCGGGCGAGGTGGCGACGACGGCGGACGCGGCGCCGCACACGGCGGCGACGGTGAGCGCGGCGAGACGCGCGGAAGTCCTGCTCGGCAAGGGGATTCCTCCGGGAACGTGACGGAACGCCGGGACGGGAATGCACGTAGGCGTGTGGGGCTCGTCGCCCTCTGTGACACGCGTAGAGCCGAGTGAACAGTTGTCCCCCCACCTCTACGCGCGTCAATCTCCTGCCTCGCGGCTGGAGTTGTCAAGGTTTCGGCCACGTACGAGGGGTGGTCGGGGCCGGAAGCGGGCGGCCCGCGGCCAAAGCCGTCTAGGCTGAGCGGTTGAGTGCTTTCCCGGTCCGAGGAGAACCAGCCGATGTCAGACAGCTCCCCCCTGCCGCCCGTACGGCTGCGTCCCGAAGCGGAGCTGGCGCGTGCCGCGCTGTCCACCCCGCTGCTCGCCCGCGCCGCCCGGCTCGCCCGCTGGGCGGGCCCGGAGACCCGTGTCGACGCGGGCGGCAGCCTGGTCGAGGAGCAGCTGCCCGCGGCAGCCGAGCTGCTCGCGCTGACCGGGGACGACGCCGTCGCGTACGCCGCCGAGGCGTGGCGGGTGGCGGTGGACACCGGCCTGGTCGAGATCACCGACGAGGAGGCCGGGACCGTGGCCCCCGGCGCCGACCTGGCGCTGCTGACCGGCGCCCCGCACGACGTGCTGACGCTCTGGCTCGCCGCGCTGGACACGGTCGTCGCGGACGCCGGGGTGCCGGACCTGGACGGGCTGGCCGCGGCCCTGGAAGAGGGCGGCGAGATCGACTTCTCGTCACTCGACTGGGACCCCGAGGGGGAGGCGGAGCTGCTCGACGGCGTGCTCGGCAACCTCTACCTGCTGACCGTCGGCGAGGACGGCCCCGACGACAGCCCGGTGCCGCTGCCCGCGCTGGCCGCCTCCGTCATCGTCCCCGAGGACCTGGACGAGCCCAGCAACGACGTGCTGGAGCAGATCTCCGACACGATGATGAAGCTGGATGACCAGTTCCGGATGCTGGAGCCGATCGGCCTGGTGGAGTACCAGCCGGTCGACGAGGAGCTGATGGCCGGCGCGGAGGAGGAGCCCGCCGAGCCGGTCGACGAGGACGACATCGCCCGCTACGGCATGGTCCGGCTGACCCCGCTCGGGCTGTACGGCCTGCGCGCGCGGCTGCGGGAGGCCGGGTTCGAGGCCCCGGCCGTGGGCGAGCTGGCCGACAAGGGCGCGGACGCGCTGCTCGACGGGACCGCGTCCTACGGTGAGTTCGCCGCGCGCGCCGAGACCGAGCAGTGGCTCGGGCAGCGCGAACCCCTCGCCGCCGCGCGGGAGTTGCTGGCGGCCGCGCGGGGTGCGGACGCCGGGGCGCCGCTGCGTCGGCTGCGCTGCCAGCAGGCGCTCTCCCTGGTCGGCATGGTGGCCGAGCCCGCGCTGCGGGAGGTGCTGGACGATCCGGAGCTGGGCGGTCTCGCCCGGGTCTGGCTGAGCGAGCGGGGCGCGCCGGACGTGCCCCCGCCCTCGCAGGACCTGGTGTTCTGGCTGACCGTCGACACGATCGCCGCGCAGCTCCAGGCGGAGGGCAACTCCGAGGAGCTGCAGGCGCTGGTGGAGGGGCTGGCCGAGCAGCACAGCGGATTCTTCTCGGCCGCCTGGCGGGTGGAGCACCCGGCGACGCCGGACGTGCTGGAGGCGATGGGTCGGCTGCACCCGGACAAGCGGGTGGCCAAGGAGGCGCGCAAGGCGGCGTTCAAGGCGAGGTCGCAGCAGCAGGGGAACTGACGGCCCTGTCCCAGGGGTGTACGGCAGCGGTGTCCTCGGCGCGGTGCGGTGTTCAACTGCCGTTCAGCGGAGGGCGGGAGTGTGTGGGCCGAACGAGGCCAGCCACCCTCGCCCTCCGCCACGGGCATCCCGACCGTCACTGGAGACACCATGTCGCTCACCCGCAGGGACTTCGCCAGGACGACGGCGGTCACCGGTGCCGGGGTCGTGCTCGCGGGCAGCGTCGGCGCCCTCGCCACCGCCCCGCAGGCCCTCGCCGCCACGGACCTGGACGGCGCGGAGGACGCGCACGGCCACCCCGGCATCGGCTACGGCCCGCTGATCCCCGACCCGGACGGCATCCTCGCGCTCCCGGCGGGCTTCTCGTACCGCGTGGTGACGTACAGCGGCCGCACCCGCCTGGACTCGGGCGAGTCGACCCCGTCGAACCACGACGGCACGGCGGCCTTCGCCGGTCCGCGCGGCGCCGTGCTGCTGGTCAACAACCATGAGCTGAAGGGCCCGCGCGCGAGCTGGGAGCACCCGGTGCCGCTGACCGAGGGCCTGGTGTACGACCCGGCGGCCGCGGGTGGCTGCACGGTGGTGGAGGTGCGCCGGGACCACGTCGCCGAGTGGGTGGGCATCGCCGGTACGTCGACCAACTGCGCGGGCGGCAGCACACCTTGGGGCACCTGGCTGACCTGCGAGGAGACCGAGGACCGGGCCGGTCAGAACGGCATGACCAAGGACCACGGCTACGTCTTCGAGGTCGACCCCGCGGACCACCGGGCCAACCGTGCGCCCAAGCCCCTGAAGGCGCTGGGCCGTTACGCCCACGAGGCGGTGGTCGTCGACCCCAAGCGCGGCCACCTCTTCCTCACCGAGGACGCCTCCGGCCCCAACGGCCTGCTCTATCGCTGGACCCCGCCGGAGGGCTTCCACCACGGCCGGGGCCGACTGCGCACCCTCGCGGACGACGCGGGCACCCTCCAGGCGTTCCGCTGCTTCGACTCCGGCGGCCGCTACGTGGACGACCTCTCCCGCGCCACCCGCACCGGCACGGTGTACGGCGTGGACTGGGTCGACGTACCCGACCGCGACGCGCGCACGGCCCCGGTCCGCAAGCAGTTCACCGACGACCAGGTCACGCGGGCCCGCAAGCTGGAGGGCATGTGGTGGGGCGACGGCGGGGTGTACGTCGTCTCCTCCTACGCCCGCGAGGAGAGCCCGGTCCAGCACGACGGCCAGGTGTGGTTCTACGACCCCCGCCGCCGAACCCTGACGCTGAAGGTCCTCCTCGGCACCGGGGGCGCGTTCGACGGCCCCGACAACATCACCGTCTCCCCCTACGGCGGCCTGGTCATCGCCGAGGACGGCGAGGGCGAACAGCACCTGTTCGGCGCGACGGAGAGCGGCCGCACGTACCCGATAGCCCGCAACGAACTGAACACCGGCACGGAATCCGCCCCCGCGTACAGTGAGTTCACCGGCGTCACCTTCTCCCCCGACGGCCACACCCTCTTCGCGAACATCCAGGAGCCGGGCATCATGCTGGCGATCACGGGGCCGTGGAAGCGGCAGCGGCGCGGCTAAACTCTGCGGGCACGCACCCCCGCCCGACAGAAAGCACGGCCCATGCGGGCAGACGCCCGACGCAACCACGCCCGCCTCCTTGACGCCGCCGCCTCAGCCTTCGCCGAACACGGCGAGGGCGCTTCCCTGGACGACATCGCAAGGCGCGCAGGCGTGGGCTCGGGCACCCTGTACCGCCACTTCCCGACGCGGCGCGCGCTGCTGGAGGCGGCCTACGCGGCGCGCATCGACGCACTGGGTGAGCGCGGCGAGGAACTGTCCCGGCTGCTCCCCCCGGGCGAGGCCCTGACGGAGTGGCTGCATGAGGTCTGCGCGGCGACGATCCAGGTCCGTGGCCTGAAAACCCTCCTGGGCACAGCCGCCACCGACACCCCCCTGACCACCTGCGGCACGGTGGTGAAGTCCACGGCAACCCGCCTACTGGAGTCCGCCCAGTCCGAGAACACCCTCCGCCCCGACCTGACCCCGACCGACCTCCTCCGCCTGACCCACGGGGTGGCTACGGCGGCGGAGCTGGGGGGAGGAGAGGGTGAGATCGGCCGGTACCTGGGCTTGCTGCTGGACGGAATCCGACAGCGAACCACGCCCGTGGTCCCCCTCAGTGGAAGATCAGCGCCTGCCGTGCCGCGCTGATGCGCTTCTGAGCCTCGATGCCGTACACGGCGGACTCCCGCAGCGTCCTCCAGGTCCGCAGATACGTGTCGACACTCGCCCCGTCGTCGATCCACAACTCGGCGTGCCAGTTCTCGACGATCACCTGGCGATCGTCGTAGATCCAAAAGGCCGTGGCCGGGGGAATCTTGAGCGGGGCGGACAGGGGGATGATCCCCAGCTCGACCGTATCCAGACCGACGGCCCCCGCAAGGCGATCAAGCTGGGCCGCGAGCACCGACGGCGGACAGATCAGGGCGCGGAGGGCGGCTTCCCACAGGATGAGGTGGAACCGCTTCGCGGGGTCGTACAGCCCTTCTTGCCGCTTCATCCGGGATCGGACCGCCTCCTCGGTGTCGCGTGGCGATGCTTGCAGCTCCGCGTACCTCGTGAAGACCGACCGAGCGTAGTCCGGCGTCTGGAGGATTCCGAAGATCATGGAGGACTCCCAGCCGCGGAACACCGAGGCGTCGGCATGAGCGCTCAGGTGGGCGTCCTGGACGGCCTTGTGCCCCGAGGCCAGGTGACGCCGCCATGACCTGATGTGGGACTCGAAGCCACGAAGGCGCGCGACCAACTCTTCGTACGCTTCCGGCTGACCGGTTGCTTCCGCCCAGCCGCGCAGGTCTTCGGCGGTCGGGGTCTGCCTGCCGTTCTCCAGCCTGCTGACCTTGGACTTGTGCCACCCGTTGCGTCCGGCGACCTCAGCGCCGGTGAGCCTGCCTCCAGGGGCGGAGAGCCGGAGTTCGCGCAGGCGTACCCCGAGTGCCTCTCGTGCCTGCTGGTAATCCGTGCTCACCGGTACGCACCTGCCTCAGTCCTCCTTCACGGCCAACCGTCCGGCGAACTCCTCGTACGGGACGGCATGATGCAGCGCCGCGTCACGCACCGTCGAGTACCGCAGTACTGCGGCGGGCTCCGTGATCAGCTCGACGCTGATCAGGTTGTCGGCGTCATCGAAGTTGAGCAGGGCGACCAGTCGGGAATCGAAGATCCAGAAATCTTCACCGGGCAGGCCAAGGCGGTCGGCGTCTTCTCGCCACACATTGAGGATCTTCTCCCCGACGGCGCTGTTACGGCGTGCGTTGTCGAGCAGGTAGAGCTGGCCGGCCGTGGGCGGATTGTCGATGATGCGGACACGCTCGAACCGCTTGCCGAGAGCCACCTGTTCGCGGCGTTCCGCGCACCATTCCGCGTCCACCCCCGCCCAGTCGACGGTCTCTCCGCGCGTCATTTGAGCGTAGGTGTCGGTGAGTTCGTCCGACGCGTAGCGGCGGCGCGTCTCAAGGCGCCATGCCGTGTGCTCGAACTGGGTGAAGAGCCGATCGAATTCGTCCAGCCCGATGACATGGGGCACTCGGGCGACCTCCTTCGGGCCGAAGTCCACCAGCAGCTCGCGCGGCACGACGATGGGCACCTCACCCTCGTTCAGGTGCCGGAGCTGGGCGATGTCGTCGGGGTCGGTGAGGGCGGGGCCATGCACGATGACCTCACCGGTGAGGAGGTCTTCATGAATGGACGGGCATCCGTTGACACCACTGCCCGTGCCATTGAAGCGCAGTCGTCGGGTCATGATCAGGCCCTTCCGTCCGTGGACTGATCTCCCAAGCTTCCACGAGGCCAACACCCCATGCACGATGTTCGGTTGGCCTGGATCAGCAACCTTACGCAACTCCACCGAGCAGTAGAGCAACTTCGCGCAACTTGCGTGGCGCGGCGCAACCCTTGCTCCCTACCGTCGCGTGTCGCGGCTACAAGGCTTGCCCGTCCAGAGAAAGCAGACCGACATGCCCCATCCGACCACGCGTGCCCGGCCGACCGGGCATCCCGGCTACAGCGAGACGCTGCCGCGGGAACCCGGAAGCGCTGGCCTCGCGCGCCGCCTGGTACGCGCCGCGCTCACCGCCTGGGGCATGCACGACCTGGCCGACGACGCGGTCCTGGTCACCTCCGAGCTGGTGGCCAACGCCGTGCGACATGCCCGACGGGAGTCCATCCGCGTGGTGGTGGAGCGGAGCACGCCGGGCACGGTCCGGGTGGCCGTGGCGGACTTCTCCCGATCTCTGCCCGAGCCCCGCACACCGAACGACCACGACGAGAGCGGTCGCGGCCTGGTAGTCGTCATGGCACTCACGACGAACTGGGGCACGGACGAACGGCGCTGGGGGAAGGTCGTGTGGGCGAACCTGGAGGAACGCGGGTGACTGACGAAGAGACAGGCGGCCGCAGCACGGCCCGAGCCCACCTGTCGCAGTTGATCGACATGTTCGGCTCGGACGGCTGGCTGCGAATCAGCACGACCGCTGCCCTCACCACCCCGGACATCGCCCTCGACTGCAGCGAGCCGGAGAACGACGGGCCGGCCTGAGGTACTTCCAGCTCCAACACCCCCCTATCGCATCACCTTTGACGATTGAGCATGAAGATGGGCCAACAGCTCACTCAAACCGACAGAACGTGATCAGGTTGGTGTGTGGAGTCCATCATCGCCAGCGCCATAGCCGTTCTGGGGACGCTGCTCGGGTCGGGGATCACCCTGGCGTTCCAGCAGCGCACGACGGACAGGAGCCAGCGGTTCACTCGCCGCGAGAAGCTTCGGCAAGAGCGGCTCGACGCCTACTCCGCCTATGCCGGAGCGCTGGTCAACTATCGGCGCTGTCTGGTTCATCTCTGGTTCTGTCAGCACGAACAGCCACCGCCGGAGGATCCCGACGCGGTACGAATCCGCGCGTACGACCTGCGCTCCAACGCCCAGGAAGCCCTCTTCCGAGTGGACATGCTGACGGACGATGAAGGGCTGAGACGGGCCGCGGCAGACCTGCTCGAGGTCATCATGACGCTGCCCAAGGTGGACAGCAGGGCCGGTCTGGACGAGCTGAGAGAGCGGACCCGTACCGGTATCAGCCAACTCGTCGGCTCGGCGAAACAGCACTTGTGAGGTGTGCGCCCGGTCCCGCTCGGGCGCACACACAAGCGCCCTCCCACACCAGGCTGGGCGGGAGGGCGCTCGGGTGTACGGGCTCAGTTGTGGCTGTGCAGAATGTCGTTCAGCCCGCCCCACACCGCGTTATTAGGCCGAGCCTCCACCGCCCCCGAAACCGAGTTCCGGCGGAACAGGATGTTGGACGCGCCCGAGAGATCGCGGGCCTTCACGATCTGGCCGTCGGGCATCGTGACGCGGGTGCCCGCGGTGACGTAGAGGCCCGCTTCGACCACGCATTCGTCGCCCAGCGCGATGCCGACGCCCGCTTCAGCGCCGACGAGGCAGCGCTCGCCGATGGCGATGATGACCGCGCCGCCGCCGGAGAGGGTGCCCATGGTGGAGGCGCCGCCGCCGATGTCGGAGCCGTCGCCCACGACGACGCCCGCGGAGATGCGGCCCTCGACCATGGAGGTGCCGAGCGTGCCCGCGTTGAAGTTGACGAAGCCCTCGTGCATGACGGTGGTGCCCTCGGAGAGGTGCGCGCCGAGGCGGACGCGGTCGGCGTCGGCGATGCGGACGCCCTTGGGGGCGACGTAGTCCGTCATGCGGGGGAACTTGTCGATCGAGGTGACCTGGAGGTGCAGGCCGTCGGCGCGGGCGTTCAGCCGGACCTTCTCGATGTCGTCCACCGCGACCGGGCCGAGCGAGGTCCAGGCGACGTTCGCGAGGTGGCCGAAGATGCCGTCCAGGCTCTGGCCGTGCGGCTTGACCAGGCGGTGCGAGAGCAGGTGCAGGCGCAGGTAGACGTCGTGCGCGTCGAGCGGCTTCTCGTCCAGCGAGGCGATGACCGTACGGACCGCGACCACCTCGACGCCACGCCGGGCGTCCGGGCCGAGCGCGGAGACGGCGTTGTCGCCCAGCAGTTCGGCGGCACCGTCGGCCGAGAGGCGCTCGGTGCCGGAGGGACCCGGCTCCGCGACCAGCTCGGGCGCCGGGAACCAGGTGTCGAGAACGGTGCCGTCGGCGGCGATGGTGGCGAGGCCGGCGGCGACGGCGCCGGTGGTACGGGAAGCAGTGTCGGTCATGCGGAAAACCTAACGTGGGAGCGGGGTGGGGGCCTAACCGGCGCCTGATCGGTGCGCGGCGCGCCGGGTACGCGAAGGCGGCGATGCCCGAGGGCATCGCCGCCTTCACCGTGAAAAGACAAGCCTCAGACGTTGAACCCCAGCGCCCGCAGCTGCTCGCGGCCGTCGTCGGTGATCTTGTCCGGGCCCCACGGGGGCATCCAGACCCAGTTGATGCGGAGCTCGTTGACCAGGCCGTCGGTGACGGACTTGGCCTGGTCCTCGATGACGTCCGTCAGCGGGCAGGCCGCGGAGGTCAGGGTCATGTCGATCGTGGCGATGTTCGCGTCGTCGACGTGAATGCCGTAGATCAGACCGAGGTTGACGACGTCGATGCCCAGCTCGGGGTCGACGACGTCCATCAGGGCCTCGCGGAGTTCTTCCTCCGAGACCGGTTTCATCTCAGCGGTGTCGGTCATGCCGTCTTCCTTTCGGCGTCCGCGCCGGCCTCGCCCAGGGCCTGGGCCGTCGCGTCCTTCCACGCCATCCAGCTCAGGAGGGCGCACTTGACCCGCGCGGGGTACTTGGAGACACCGGCGAACGCGACCGCGTCCTCCAGCACCTCCTCCATCGCGTCGTCGGGCTCGATCCGGCCCTTGGACTGCATCAGCTCCAGGAAGGTCTCCTGGATCTTCTGCGCCTCGGGCAGGTCCTTGCCCACCAGCAGTTCGTTCAGCACGGACGCCGAGGCCTGGCTGATGGAACAGCCCTGGCCCTCGTACGACACGTCCGCGATCTTGCTCCCGTCGTACTTCACCCGGAGGGTGATCTCGTCGCCGCACGTCGGGTTCACGTGGTGCACCTCGGCGTCGCCGTCCCTCAGACCACGCCCGTGCGGGTTCTTGTAGTGGTCCAGGATGACTTCCTGGTACATCGAGTCCAGCTTCACGGTGTCAGCCCACGCCTCTCAGCCGAAGAAGTTCCGTACGTGCTCCAGCCCGTCGACCAGTGCGTCGACCTCGGCGGGCGTGGAGTACAGGTAGAACGACGCCCGGGTGGTCGCCGGAATTCCGTACCGCAGGCAGACCGGCCGCGCGCAGTGGTGGCCGACGCGGACGGCGATGCCCTGCTCGTCGAGGACCTGGCCCACGTCGTGCGGATGGATGTCGCCGAGCGCGAAGGAGATCGCCGCGCCGCGGTCCTCGGCCGTGGAGGGGCCGATGATGCGCAGGTCGGGGACCTCGCCAAGACGCTTCACCGCGTACTCGGTGAGCGCGTGCTCATGGGCGAGGATCTTGTCCATGCCGATCGAGTTCAGGTAGTCGATGGCCGCGCCGAGACCGACCGCCTGGGCGATCGGCGGGGTGCCCGCCTCGAACTTGTGCGGGGCGGGCGCGTAGGTCGAGGAGTGCATCGACACCGTCTCGATCATCTCGCCGCCGCCGAGGAACGGGGGCAGGTCCTCCAGGAGTTCCTGGCGGCCCCAGAGCACCCCGATGCCGGTCGGACCGCACATCTTGTGGCCGGTGAAGGCCACGAAGTCGGCGCCGAGCGCCTGTACGTCCAGCGGCATGTGCGGCGCGGCCTGCGAGGCGTCGATGCAGACCAGCGCGCCGACCTCCTGGGCGCGGCGCACGATCGCCTCGACCGGGTTGACCGTGCCCAGGATGTTGGAGACCAGCACGAAGGAGACGATCTTCGTCTTCTCGGTGATGATCTCGTCGATGTTGGACAGGTCGAGACGGCCGTCGTCGGTGAGGCCGAACCACTTCAGCTTCGCGCCGGTGCGCTGCGCGAGCAGCTGCCACGGCACGATGTTGGAGTGGTGCTCCATCTCCGTGATGACGATCTCGGTCTCGTGGTCGACCCGGTAGGGCTCGTCGGCCCAGCCGAGCATGTTGGCCACGAGGTTGAGCGACTCGGAGGCGTTCTTGGTGAAGATCACCTCGTCGCGGCTGGGCGCGTTGATGAAGTCGGCGACCTTGTCACGCGCGCCCTCGTACAGCGCCGTGGCCTCCTCCGCGAGGACGTGCACGCCGCGGTGGACGTTGGCGTTGTAGCGCTCGTAGTACTCGCTCAGGGCGTCCAGCACCTGGCGCGGCTTCTGGGAGGTCGCCGCGTTGTCCAGGTACACGAGCTTCTGCCCGTCGTGGACCTGTCGGTCCAGGATGGGGAAGTCCTTGCGGATCGCCTCGGTGTCGAGGAGGCCCGGCAGCTGGATCATGCGGATACTCCACCCTTCGTGTAGGCCTCGTAGCCCTCGTTCTCCAGCTTGTCGGCCAGCTCCGGACCGCCGGACTCGACGATGCGGCCGCCGGAGAACACGTGCACGAAGTCGGGCTTGATGTAGCGCAGGATGCGCGTGTAGTGCGTGATCAGCAGGGTGCCGGTCTCGCCGGTCTCGCGGACGCGGTTGACGCCCTCGGAGACGATGCGCAGGGCGTCGACGTCCAGGCCGGAGTCGGTCTCGTCGAGGATGGCGACCTGCGGCTTGAGCAGCTCGAGCTGGAGGATCTCGTGGCGCTTCTTCTCACCGCCGGAGAAGCCCTCGTTGACGTTGCGCTCGGCGAAGGAGGGGTCCATGTGGAGCCGCTCCATGTTCTCCTTGACCTCCTTCACCCAGGTACGCAGCTTGGGGGCCTCGCCGCGGATGGCGGTGGCGGAGGTGCGCAGGAAGTTGGAGACCGAGACGCCGGGGACCTCGACCGGGTACTGCATGGCGAGGAACAGGCCGGCGCGGGCGCGCTCGTCGACCGACATGGCGAGGACGTCCTCGCCGTCGAGGGTGACGGTGCCGCCGGTGATCGTGTACTTCGGGTGACCCGCGAGCGAGTAGGCGAGGGTCGACTTGCCGGAGCCGTTCGGGCCCATGATGGCGTGCGTCTCGCCCTGCTTCACGGTGAGGTCGACGCCCTTGAGGATCTCCTTCGTGGCGTTGTCGGCCTCGACGGTGACGTGCAGGTCTCGGATTTCAAGCGTTGCCATGGGTGCCTCAGGACTCCTGGGTGAGGGAGACGAGCACGTCGTCCCCTTCGATCTTTACGGGGTATACGGGAACGGGGCGCGTCGCGGGCGGACCGGACGGCTTGCCGCTGCGGAGGTCGAAGCAGGAGCCGTGCAGCCAGCACTCGATCTGCCCGTCCTCCACTTCGCCCTCGGAGAGGGAGACGTTCGCGTGCGAGCAGATGTCGTAGATCGCGTACACCTCGCCCTCGGTCTTCACGACCGAGACCGGCGTGCCGTCGAGTTCCACCCGCTTGGGGGTGTCCTCCGACAGTTCGCTCAGTCCGCAGGCGCGCTGGAAGGTCGTCGTCATGCGACCGCGGCCTCCAGCTCCTCCTCGATCTTGACGAGCAGGCGCTCCTCGATGTCGGGGAGACCGATCTGCTGGACCAGCTCGGCGAAGAAGCCTCGGACCACGAGGCGGCGGGCCTCGTGCTCCGGGATGCCGCGGGCCATCAGGTAGAAGAGCTGCTCGTCGTCGAAGCGGCCGGTGGTGGAGGCGTGGCCCGCGCCGACGATCTCACCGGTCTCGATCTCCAGGTTGGGGACCGAGTCGACGCGGGAGCCGTCGGTGAGGACCAGGTTGCGGTTCATCTCGTAGGTGTCGGTGCCCTCGGCCTTGGCCTCGATGAGCACGTCACCGATCCAGACCGCGTGCGCGCCCTCGCCCTGCAGCGCGCCCTTGTACACGACGTGGGACTTGCAGTGCGGGGTGTTGTGGTCGACCAGGAGGCGGTGCTCCTGGTGCTGGCCGGCGTCGGTGAAGTACAGGCCGAACAGCTCGGCCTCGCCGCCGGGGCCCGCGTAGCTGACGCGCGGGTGCAGGCGGACGACGTCGCCGCCGAAGGTGACGACCACGGACTTGAAGGAGGCGTCGCGGCCGACGAGGGCGTTGTGCTGGGCCACGTGCACGGCCTTGTCGTCCCAGTCCTGGACGGAGACGACGGTCAGCTTGGCGCCGTCGCCGAGCACGTAGTCGACGTTGGCGGCGAGCACGGCGTCACCGGTGTGGTCGATGACGACGAGGGCCTCGGCGAAGGCGCCCAGCTCGATGACCTGGTGGCCGTAGGCGGTGCCGCCCTCGCCGTGCACCGCGATGCGGATCGGCTCGGTGAGGACGGTCTCCTTGGGCACGGTGACGACCGACGCCTGCTCGAAGGCCGAGTACGCCTGGGCGGCGACACGGTCGACCGGGGTGCCGGCCTTGCCGAGCCGGGCGTCGTCACGGCCGACGTTCTCGACCGTGACGCCCTCGGGGGCCTCGATGACGACCTTCAGTCCCTCGCCGGTGGCGACGGCGGTGCCGTCGTGCAGGCCGCGCAGGCGCTCCAGCGGGGTGAACCGCCACTCCTCCTCACGGCCGTGCGGGACGGGGAAGTCCGCGACGTCGAAGGAGGGGGGCGCGCTCATGCGCGTGGCGACGGTCGACTCGGCGGCAACCGCGATCGAGCCGGCGGTGGTCGATCCCACCGGTGGGGGTCCCCCCTGCCCGAGCGAAGTCGAGGGCTTGGGGGAGTTCTGAGCCTCAGCCATGGCTGTCGTAATGCTCGCTTTCTTGCGTAAGGGCTTGACGGGGGTGCGGGACGGCGGTCAGCCGACCGCGCCCTCCATCTGCAGCTCGATCAGCCGGTTGAGCTCGAGGGCGTACTCCATGGGCAGCTCCTTCGCGATGGGCTCGACGAAGCCGCGCACGATCATCGCCATCGCCTCGTCCTCGGAGAGACCGCGGCTCATCAGGTAGAAGAGCTGGTCCTCGGAGACCTTGGAGACGGTCGCCTCGTGCCCCATGGAGACGTCGTCCTCGCGGACGTCGACGTAGGGGTAGGTGTCGGAGCGGGAGATCGTGTCGACGAGCAGCGCGTCGCACAGCACGTTGGACTTCGATCCGGCCGCGCCCTCGCCGATCTCGATGAGACCGCGGTAGGAGGTACGGCCGCCGCCGCGCGCCACCGACTTGGAGACGATGTTGGACGACGTGTTCGGCGCCATGTGGACCATCTTGGCGCCCGCGTCCTGGTGCTGGCCCTCGCCCGCGAAGGCGATGGAGAGGGTCTCGCCCTTGGCGTGCTCGCCCATCAGGTAGACGGCCGGGTACTTCATGGTCACCTTGGAGCCGATGTTGCCGTCGACCCACTCCATGGTGGCGCCCTCGTAGGCGACGGCGCGCTTGGTGACCAGGTTGTAGACGTTGTTCGACCAGTTCTGGATGGTCGTGTAACGGCAGCGGGCGCCCTTCTTGACGATGATCTCGACGACCGCGGAGTGCAGCGAGTCCGACTTGTAGATCGGCGCGGTGCAGCCCTCGACGTAGTGGACGTAGGCGTCCTCGTCGACGATGATCAGCGTCCGCTCGAACTGGCCCATGTTCTCGGTGTTGATCCGGAAGTAGGCCTGGAGCGGGATCTCCACGTGCACGCCCTTCGGCACGTAGATGAAGGAGCCGCCGGACCACACGGCCGTGTTCAGCGACGCGAACTTGTTGTCGCCGACCGGGATGACCGTGCCGAAGTACTCCTTGAAGAGCTCGGGGTGCTCCTTCAGGGCGGTGTCGGTGTCCAGGAAGATGACGCCCTGCTCCTCCAGGTCCTCGCGGATCTGGTGGTAGACGACCTCGGACTCGTACTGGGCGGCGACACCGGCGACGAGGCGCTGCTTCTCGGCCTCGGGGATGCCCAGCTTGTCGTAGGTGTTCTTGATGTCCTCGGGCAGGTCCTCCCAGGACTCCGCCTGCTTCTCCGTGGACCGCACGAAGTACTTGATGTTGTCGAAGTCGATGCCCGACAGGTCCGAGCCCCAGTTGGGCATGGGCTTCTTCTCGAACAGCTTCAGGCCCTTGAGGCGGAGCTTGGTCATCCACTCCGGCTCGGACTTCTTGTCCGAGATGTCGCGGACGACGGCCTCGCTCAGGCCGCGCTTGGCCGAGGCGCCGGCTACGTCGGAGTCGGCCCAGCCGTATTCGTACTTGCCCAGACCCTCGAGTTCGGGGTGGGCAGTCTCCGTGGGGAGCGTCATGCGGGGTTCCTCCCGGCCGTGCTTGCGTGGTGGCTCTGATCGGACTTGTCGGACTTGGAAATCTTGGGGATGAACGTCGTGCAGACGCCGTCGCCGTGGGCGATGGTCGCCAGTCGCTGTACGTGGGTTCCCAGCAGTTCGGCGAAGAACTCCGTCTCCGCCTCGCACAGCTGGGGGAACCGCTCGGCGACGTGGGCGACCGGACAGTGGTGCTGGCACAGCTGCTCGCCCTGTTGCGGGAGGGGGGCACTGCGTGCCGTAGCAGCGTACCCGTCCGCGGTCAAGGCCCTGGCGAGGGCCTCGGCGCGCCGGTCGGGTTCGACTCCCTCGACGGCCGCGCGGTAGGTGTCGGCCTGGGCGGCGATGCGGGCGCGGGCGAAGGCGGCGACCGCCTCGTCCCCGCCCTCGCGCTCGGCGATCCAGCGCAGGGCGTCGACGGCGAGCTGGTCGTAGGACTGGTCGAAGGCGTCCCGGCCGCAGGCGGTCAGGGCGAAGACCTTGGCGGGGCGGCCGCGGGTGCGGGCGCCGTACACCCGCTGCTCGCGGGCCTGCACGATGTCGTCGGCGGCGAGCGCGTCCAGGTGCCGCCGCACGGCGGCCTGGGTCAGGCCCAGCCGGCCGGCCAGTTCGGCGACGGTCGAGGGTCCGTGGTCCAGGATGGACCGCGCGACCCGGTTGCGCGTCGAACGCTCACCGGTCGCAAGCTCCTCGTGGGTGCCCATGGGGGTCTCCCGAGCCTCGCCGACGTTTTTCACAACGCTATTGTTGCGTAATTCCCGAGGGCCTGACAAGCCGGACCGGGACCGTGCGGCGGTGCCCTGCGTCACTTAGGCACACCTAACCTGACCTGCGGAAACGATCTCCGGGTCACCCTGCGCGACCCCCCTCACCAGCCAAAAGCGCTGGCGCCCGGCACCCCGGCCCGACACACTCCGCGCATGCCCACACCTGCCCCGACCGGCCCGCTGATCACACGAGACACGATCTCCCGACGACTGCGCGACCTGGGTGTCGAACCCGGCGAGACCCTCCTCGTCCATTCCTCGCTGAGTTCCCTCGGCTGGGTGAACGGCGGACCCGTCGCCGTCGTCCAGGGCCTCCTCGCCGCCCTCGGCCCGACGGGCACGCTGACGGTCCCCACACACTCGGTCCAGCTCTCCGACCCGGCCCGCTGGCGCAATCCACCGGCGCCCGAGCAGTGGTGGGACGACATCCGCGCGACGATGCCCGCCTACGACCCCCGGACCACGCCCACGCTGGGGATGGGGGCGGTCCCGGAGACCGTACGCACCTGGCCGGGCGTCCGGCGCAGCGCCCACCCGCAGACCTCGTTCGCCGCGCTCGGGCCGCTCGCCGCCGAGATCACCGGGGGGCACGCCCCGGACTGCCGGCTCGGCGAGCGCAGTCCGCTGGCCCGGCTGGAGCGAGCCGGGGCACGGGTGCTGCTGCTCGGTGTCGGCTACGGCTCCTGCACCGCCTTCCACCTGGCCGAATACCGCGTACCGTGCCCCTCCGAGCGGATCGGCTGGCCCGCGCCCGGCGGTGGCTGGGAAGAGGTGCGGGACGTGTCCATCGACTCGGACCGGTTCGACGAGCTGGGCCACGACTTCGAGCGGGACCGGCCGGTCGTGCGCGGCCTGATCGGTACGGCCGAGGCACGGCTCTTCCCGCTCGCGGACGCCGTGGCCTACGCCGAGCGCTGGCTGCCGGTGCACCAGCCCCGGGGGGAGGAGTTCTCCGACCCCCGCGCCTGATCACCGCCGCGCCTCCCTAGACTCTGACCCCATGCGAAGTGAGCCCGTGGTCCAGGTCCAGGCCCTGGTGAAGCGGTACGGCCAGAAGACCGCGGTGGACGGCCTCGACCTGGAGGCCCGGCCGGGCGTGACCGCCGTACTCGGTCCCAACGGCGCCGGCAAGACGACCACGGTCGAGACCTGCGAGGGGTACCGGAGGCCGGACTCCGGCACGGTGCGCGTCCTGGGCCTCGACCCGGTGCGGGACTCGGCCGCGCTGCGCCCCCGGATCGGCGTGATGCTCCAGTCCGGCGGCGTCTACTCCGGCGCCCGCGCCGACGAGATGCTGCGCCATGTCGCCAAGCTGCACGCGCACCCGCTCGACGTGGCCGCCCTGATCGAGCGCCTCGGACTCGGCTCCTGCGGCCGGACCTCCTACCGGCGGCTCTCCGGCGGCCAGCAGCAGCGCCTCGCGCTCGCCATGGCCGTCGTGGGCCGCCCCGAACTGGTCTTCCTGGACGAGCCGACCGCCGGGCTCGACCCGCAGGCCCGCCGCGCCACCTGGGACCTCGTCCGGGACCTGCGTACCGACGGTGTCTCGGTGATCCTCACCACGCACCACATGGACGAGGCCGAGCAGCTCGCCGACGACGTCGCGATCATCGACGGCGGCCGGGTCATCGCCCAGGGCTCGCCCGAGGAGCTGTGCCGGGACGGCGCCGAGAACACCCTGCGCTTCAGCGGGCGCCCCGGACTGGACGTCGCCTCGCTGCTCAAGGCGCTCCCGGCGGACTGCACGGCCGACGAGCTGACGCCGGGCGGCTACCGGGTGACCGGCAAGATAGACCCGCAGCTGCTCGCCACGGTGACCTCCTGGTGCGCGCAGCACGGGGTGATGCCGGACCGGATCTCGGTGGAGCGGCACACCCTCGAAGACGTCTTCCTGGAACTGACCGGCAAGGAGCTGCGCTCATGACGACCGCGCCGGGCACGTACGCCCCGAGGCCCGGAGCGGCGCCGCTCCCCCGCATGATCGCCGCGCAGGCCGCGCTGGAGACGCGGATGCTGCTGCGCAACGGCGAGCAGCTGCTGCTGACCGTGGTGATCCCGACGCTGCTGCTGGTGCTGTTCAGCTCGGTGGACGTCGTGGACACCGGGTCCGGCAAGGCGGTGGACTTCCTCGCGCCCGGCATCCTGGCGCTCGCGGTCATGTCCACGGCGTTCACCGGGCAGGCCATCGCCACCGGCTTCGAGCGGCGCTACGGCGTGCTGAAGCGGCTCGCCTCCTCGCCGCTGCCGCGCTGGGGCCTGATGACCGCGAAGACGGTCGCGGTGCTGGTCACCGAGGTGCTCCAGGTGATCCTGCTGACGGTCATCGCCTTCGCGCTGGGCTGGTCCCCGCACGGCAACCCGGCCGCCGTCCTGCTGCTGCTCGTCCTCGGCACGGCCGCGTTCTCCGGGCTCGGGCTGCTGATGGCGGGCACCCTGAAGGCGGAGGCGACGCTGGCCGCGGCGAACCTCGTCTTCCTGCTGTTGCTGGTGGGCGGCGGCGTGATCGTGCCGCTGGAGAAGTTCGGCTCCGCGCAGCACGTCCTGGGGCTGCTGCCGATCTCCGCGCTCTCCGACGGCCTGCGGGACGTGCTCCAGCACGGCGCCGGGATGCCCTGGGGCGATCTGGCGATCCTCGCGGTGTGGGCGGTCGTGGGGCTCGGGGCGGCGGGGAAGTTCTTCCGCTGGGAGTAGGTCCCGCACGGCTCGGGACGGCCCCCTCGTGAAAGCGTGCACAAGCGGCGCCTTACGATGGTGCGCGTGCCAAAGCTGACCCCCGCCGACGCCGCGGCGGCCCTCCGCAATCCACTCGCCTTCATCGCCGACCGCTGGACCCCGGACCCCCGGACCGTCCGCCGAGCGGCGCTCGCCGCACTCGTGATGTCGGTGGTCATCGTGGTCACCGGCGGCGCGGTGCGCCTGACCGGCTCCGGACTGGGCTGCCCGACCTGGCCCACCTGCACCGACGACTCGCTCACCACCACCCGCGCCATGGGCGTGCACGGTGTCATCGAGTTCGGCAACCGCATGCTGACGTACGTGCTCTGCGCGGCCGTCGGCTGGGCGATCATCGCCGCCCGCTCGCAGAAGCCGTGGCGGCGCAGCCTGACCCGGCTGGGCTGGGCGCAGTTCTGGGTGGTCATGGGCAACGCGGTGCTCGGCGGCATCGTCGTGCTGGTCGGCCTGAACCCGTACACCGTGGCGGCGCACTTCCTGCTGTCCACGGCGCTGATCACCGTGGCCACCGTGATGTGGCAGCGCACCCGTGAGGGCGACGCGGAACCGCGTCCGCTGGTCGGCGGAGCGGTACGGCAGCTGGTGTGGGTCCTGGTGGTCGCGTCCGCGCTGCTGATCGCGGTCGGCACGGTGGTGACCGGCGCCGGTCCGCACGCGGGCGACTCCTCCGAGGTGGCGCGCATCCCGCTGGACTGGGAGATGATCGCCAAGCTGCACGCGGTGCTGGCGTGGATCGTGGTGACGCTGACCTTCGCCCTGTGGTTCGTCCTCAAGGCCGTGGACGCCCCGAAGGTCCCCCTGTCCCGCACCCGCGACCTGTTCCTGATCCTGCTGGGCCAGGGTGTGGTGGGCTACATCCAGTACTTCACCCACCTCCCCGAGGCCCTGGTGGCCCTGCACATGTTCGGCTCCTGCCTCATGTGGATCGCCACGCTGCGCGTCCTTCTCGCGCTCCGCGAGCGCCCCGAGTCCCTGACCCACGTCCCGGGCCCGGCGACCGAGGTCTCGGTGGGCGCGCCCGCCTGACTCAGCGGTATCCGGCGACCAGCGCGTCGATGGCCGGGCCGAGGTAGGCCCGGGTCAGCCGGGCCCTGCGGTCCGGCGACGGCCCCGGGCCCTGTTCCCCGTAGCGCCGCCGGGTGACGTCCTCGACGACCTCACCCGGCGCCCCCAGCGCGGGCAGCTCGGCGAGCGCCTGCCGCTTGGAGATCAGCCGCCCCTCGCGCAGGGTCACGGTGGCGCGGGCGAAGGTCAGCAGGCCGAGGTCGACCCAGACGTCCCGCGTCCACAGGCGCTCCTTGTCCACGGTCGGGCGCCAGAAGTCCCGCTGGTCGGCCGCGACGAAGTCCCGCAGCTCCCGGTCCGGCATCGGTGGCAGATACGCGGCGGGCGGCGCCCCGTGCAGCACCCGGCCGAACGCGTGCAGCTCGCTCCGGGTCACCGGGGTGACCGGGCGCCGTCTGACCCCGTCGTGCGCCCAGGTCGGATGTGACCTCGCCGGATCGGCCGCGGTGCCCGGGGTCAGGTACGAGCAGTGCAGCTTGCCCGCCAGGGGTTCGGTGCGCAGCCTGCGGTGCAGCACGATCAGCCGCACCAGAGCGGCCGGGGTCAGCGGGCCGGGCAGGACCGCGATCAGGTCGAGGTCGCTGCGGCCCTCCTGGTAGTCCCCGCCGCCCAGGGAGCCATGGGCCCAGACGGCGAGCGGACGGAAGGGTGCGAGGTCGTCCAGGAAGCGGGCGAGGAGCGCTTCGGTCGGCATGGAGCGAGTGTGGGGGACCGGCGGCCGTCCGTACAGGGTCAGCGCAGCCCGTACACCCGGTGGGCGTTGTCCGCCGCGAGGAGGTGGGCGACCCGGCGGGCGTCCGTGGCGGACCAGGCGCCCTCGGTGACCCAGGTGCCGAGCACCCGGTTCAGGGCCTCGCGGAAGAGGTGGGCGCCGACGACGTGCAGTTCGGGGAGGGACTGGGCGCCGGTGGAGAAGAGGATCTTGCCGAAGGGGGCGAGTTCCAGGATGTCCGCGAGGACCGTGGCCGCGCGGGCGCCGGTGCGGGCGAGGGCGGCGCCGGAGTCGGCGTAGACATGCGGGTGGGCGGCGGCCAGCCGGGCGGCGTGGCGGTGGTGGAGGTGGCCGGGCAGCAGGACCAGGTCGGTGCCGAGCCCCGCGGTGGCCCGTACGAAGCCGGTGAGCGGGGCGGGGTCGGTGCGTACACCGGGGCCCTCGGGACCGGCGTGCAGCTGGAGCGGGCGGCCGGTGGCGACCGCGGTCCACAGCAGGTGGCCCAGCAGTGCGGGATCGGTGGGCTCCGCCCCTACGCGCCGTCCGGCCAGCCAGCGTGCGGCGGCGGCCCGTACCGCGCCGGGACCGGGTGGTTCGGGGGCGAGGGCCGGACCCCCGTCGGCGAGCGGGGCCGTGGCCGCGAAGGCGACGGCGTGCGTGGCGGCCCCGTGCACCGATTCGGCCAGATTGGCGAGGAACGAGGCGACGGTCCCGGAGGTGTCGGCGACCTGCGCGGCCAGCGGCTCCAGCCGGACCACCTCGCGCGCCTCCGCGTCCCCCGCGGCGGCCATCTCCTCGGGCCCGGTGAGATCGTCGGGCAGCCCGCTGGAGACCAGGTAGGTGGTGATCCCGGACCCGCGCAGCAGCCTGCGTCCCGCCTCCAGCACGCCCAGTTCACGGCGGCGGGCCAGATAGCGGGCGGGCGGGCAGTGCGGCTCCAGACCGAGCAGCGGCGGACACCAGCGCCGCACCGCGAACCCCGTCTGCGTGTCGAAGAGCGTGGTCCCCGGCGCGGCGGGCCCCGCGCCCCGCCCCAGCCGCGCCTCGAACGTGCCGAGCCCCAGTTCGGTCCGGAGCACCCCATGACAGTACTGATCCACGAGCATGGGCGTGTCGATCATCGAGGCTCCCGTGAACGGTGTGCTGCTTGACCGTCCTAACGGGGCGGGAGAGGTTCAGGTGGCGCGGACCGCGGACTCAGAGCTGAATCCCGGCCATCCGCTTCCACTCGTACGCGGAGGTACGGATCTTCGCCGCGAACTCCCCGTCGAAGTCGTCCTGGAGCGCGACCCCGGCCTTCTCCACCGCCCGGCGGCCGATCTCCACGCTGGGGGCGACGAGGTTGCCCCACTCGCCGTCCTCGCCCACGAGGGCGATCCGGGCGCCCCGCTCCCCCATGTACGCCACGTTCCCCTCGGCCCCGCCGTGCGCCTTGGCGAACGTACCGATCTGGTGGGCGAGCCGCTTCACCTGGCGCTCGCTCTTCGCGTCAACCTGCTCCGTGTCAGCCATGACAGGGATGCTACCGACGAGTAAGCCGAAGGGCGACGGGTGGGGTCACGGAGGAACGGGAGGGGTCAGCGGAGGAAGGGGTCCACCGCGACGGCGACGAAGAGGATGGAGACGTAGGTGATCGACCAGTGGAACAGCCGCATCTCCTTGAGCTTGCCCCCCGTCACCTCGGCCTTGGCGCGGTTCTGCAGGCCGTGCGCCTCCCAGAGCCAGAAGCCACCGGCGGCGAGCGCGACCACGGTGTAGAACCAGCCGGTGTAGCCGAGCGGGGTCAGCAGCAGGGAGACGGCGACCATCACCCAGCTGTAGATCACGATCTGCCGGGCGACCACCTTGTTGGAGGCGACGACGGGCAGCATCGGCACGCCCACGCGGGCGTAGTCGTCCTTGACCTTCATGGACAGCGGCCAGTAGTGCGGCGGCGTCCAGAAGAACATCACGAGGAAGAGGATGACCGGGGCCCAGGACATCGAGTTGGTGACCGAGGACCAGCCGATCAGCACCGGCAGACAGCCCGCGATACCGCCCCAGACGATGTTCTGCGAGGTACGCCGCTTGAGGATCATCGTATAGACGACGACATAGAAGAGGAGCGCACCGAGCGACAGCCAGGCGGACAGCCAGTTGACGGTGAGCCCGAACAGCAGCGTCGAGACGACCGCCAGGCTGATGCCGAAGGCCAGGCACTCGCGCGGGCTGATCAGGCCGGTCACCAGCGGCCGCTGTGAGGTGCGGTCCATCAGCGCGTCGATGTCCCGGTCGATGTACATGTTGAGCGCGTTGGCGCCGCCCGCGGAGAGATAGCCGCCGACACAGGTCAGCAGCACCAGACCGAGGTCGGGCACCCCCTGCTGGGCCAGGAACATCACCGGGACCGTGGTGATGAGCAGCAGCTCGATGATCCGCGGCTTGGTCAGCGCCACGAAGCCCTTGACACGGGCTCCGAACGACCGGTTGACCGGGCTCCGGCTCGTATCGGGACCGGCCTCCCCCAGAGCCTCAAGGGCCTGGGAAGTGCCCACAGGACGGGATTCGACGGCCGTCACGCACACCCCTGACAGAGACATCAAGCGAGCGTTCCCGTGTGAAAGCGGGGTAAAGGCTCGCGCGTACCACGCCACTTTAGACGTTGCCCATATCCGGTTTTTCGCCGGGGTCGGCTCGTGTTGGCGCCCCCGGCGACACACCGCCCGTCCGAGGTCTTCCCGGGCTCGGTTGAGCACTCGGACGAGCGGCTCCGTATTCATGTGCCAAGCGGCTTCCGGGCCGGTCGGGAGGCGGATCGGGATGAGTCCCGGCAGTCTGGAATGACTCGAAAAAACGCACGTCCCCTCGGGGGTAGGCTCGACAACGGCCGGTGGACACCAGTGCACCGGCGGCCGGCGGGCGCCACGCGCCGCGAACCGGCGAACCACATGTGGAGAGGAGCCCTGAGCCAGGGTGAGCACCAAGCCGACCACCACAGACCTTGAGTGGACCGAGCTGGACCAGCGGGCCGTGGACACCGCCCGGGTCCTGGCCGCCGACGCCGTACAGAAGGTCGGCAACGGCCATCCCGGCACGGCGATGAGCCTGGCCCCGGCCGCCTACACCCTCTTCCAGAAGGTGATGCGGCACGACCCGGCCGACCCGCAGTGGGTGGGCCGCGACCGCTTCGTGCTGTCCGCCGGTCACTCGTCCCTGACCCTCTACACGCAGCTCTACCTGGCCGGCTTCGGCCTGGAGCTGGACGACCTGAAGTCCTTCCGCACCTGGGGCTCGAAGACCCCCGGTCACCCGGAGTACGGGCACACCAAGGGCGTCGAGACCACCACCGGCCCGCTGGGCCAGGGTGTGGCCAACGCGGTGGGCATGGCGATGTCGTCCCGCTTCGAGCGGGGCCTGTTCGACCCCGACGCGCCCGAGGGCACGTCCCCGTTCGACCACTACGTCTACTGCATCGCCGGTGACGGCTGCCTGCAGGAGGGCATCTCCTCCGAGGCGTCCTCGCTCGCGGGCCACCAGCAGCTCGGCAACCTGATCCTGCTGTGGGACGACAACCACATCTCGATCGAGGGCGACACCGAGACCGCCGTGTCCGAGGACACGATGAAGCGGTACGAGGCGTACGGCTGGCACGTCCAGCGCGTCGAGCCCAAGGCCGACGGCGACCTCGACCCGGCGGCGATCTACGCGGCGATCGAGAAGGCCAAGGCGGTCACCGACCGGCCGTCCTTCATCGCCATGCGCTCGATCATCGCCTGGCCCGCCCCGAACGCCCAAGACACCGAGGCCGCGCACGGCTCGGCGCTCGGCGACGACGAGGTGGCGGCCACCAAGCGCGTCCTCGGCTTCGACGAGGCGCAGAGCTTCGCCGTCGCCGACGAGGTCCTCGACCACACCCGCGGCGCCCTGGAGCGCGGCCGCCAGGCCAAGGCGGAGTGGGAGAAGGGCTTCCAGGTCTGGCGCGAGAACAACGCGGACCGCGCGGCCGAGTTCGACCGCATCAGCGAGGGCGCCCTGCCCACCGGCTGGGAGCTGAAGATCCCGGTCTTCGAGACCGGCAAGAGCGTGGCCACCCGTGCCGCCTCCGGCAAGGTCCTCCAGGCGCTGGGCCCGGTCATCCCCGAGCTATGGGGCGGCTCCGCCGACCTCGCCGGGTCGAACAACACGACCATCGACAAGGACAGCTCCTTCCTCCCGGCGGGCAACCCGCTGCCGGAGGCGAACCCGTACGGCCGCACGATCCACTTCGGCATCCGTGAGTTCGCCATGGCCGCCGAGATGAACGGCATCACCCTGGCCGGGAACACCAAGGTCTACGGCGGTACGTTCCTCGTCTTCTCCGACTACATGCGCAACGCCGTCCGGCTGTCGGCGCTGATGCACCTGCCGGTGACGTACGTGTGGACGCACGACTCGATCGGTCTCGGCGAGGACGGCCCGACCCACCAGCCGGTGGAGCACCTGGCCGCGCTGCGCGCCATCCCCGGTCTGAACGTGGTCCGTCCGGCGGACGCCAACGAGACCGCCATCGCCTGGCGCGAGGTGCTCAAGCGCTGGACCAAGGAGTTCGGCAAGGGCGCCCCGACCGGCCTGGTGCTGAGCCGCCAGGGCCTGCCGACGTACGACCCGAACGAGGACGCCGCGCGTGGCGGCTACGTCCTGTTCGAGGCCGAGGGTGGCGAGCCCGAGGTGATCCTGATCGCCACCGGTTCCGAGGTGCACGTCGCCGTGGAGGCGCGCGAGCAGCTGCAGGCCGGGGGCGTGCCCACCCGCGTGGTCTCGATGCCGTCGGTCGAGTGGTTCGAGGAGCAGGACCAGGGGTACCGGGATTCCGTGCTGCCGCCGTCGGTCAAGGCCCGCGTCGCCGTCGAGGCGGGCATCGGTCTGACCTGGCACAAGTACGTGGGTGACGCCGGCCGCATCGTTTCGCTGGAGCACTTCGGCGCGTCCGCGGACGGCAAGGTCCTGTTCCGCGAGTACGGCTTCACTCCGGAGAACGTGGCGGACAAGGCGCGGGAATCCCTCGCCGCCACACAGCGCTGACGCCCGTAAACGACACGTAGGAGATGCAATTTCCATGACAGACGCACTGAAGCGCCTCTCCGAGGAAGGCGTGGCGATCTGGCTGGACGACCTGTCGCGCAAGCGGATCACGTCCGGCAACCTCGCCGAGCTGATCGACCAGCAGCACGTCGTGGGCGTCACCACCAACCCCACGATCTTCCAGAAGGCGATCTCGCAGGGCGACGGCTACGACCAGCAACTGACCGACCTCGCCGCGCGTGAGGTCACGGTCGAAGAGGCCATCCGGATGATCACCACGGCGGACGTCCGTGACGCCGCCGACATCCTGCGCCCGGTCTTCGACGCGACCGGCGGCAAGGACGGCCGGGTCTCCATCGAGGTCGACCCGCGGCTCGCGCACAATACGCGTGCCACGGTCGCCGAGGCCCGTCAGCTGGCGTGGCTGGTGGACCGCCCGAACACCCTGATCAAGATCCCGGCGACGAAGGCGGGCCTGCCCGCCATCGCGGAGACGATCGGCAACGGCATCAGCGTCAACGTCACGCTGATCTTCTCCCTCGACCGGTACCGCAAGGTCATGGACGCGTACCTGACCGGCCTGGAGAAGGCCAAGGAGCGCGGCCTGGACCTGTCCAAGATCCACTCGGTGGCGTCCTTCTTCGTGTCCCGCGTGGACTCCGAGATCGACAAGCGGCTGAAGGCCGTGGGCACCGACGAGGCGAAGGCGCTGCTCGGCAAGGCCGCGATCGCCAACGCCCGCCTCGCCTACCAGGCGTACGAGGAGGTCTTCTCCTCCGACCGCTGGAAGGCGCTGGAGAAGGCGGGCGCGAACAAGCAGCGTCCGCTGTGGGCGTCGACCGGTGTGAAGGACCCGGCGTACTCGGACACGATGTACGTCACCGACCTGGTCGCGCCGAACACGGTCAACACCATGCCGGAGGCCACCCTGGAGGCCACCGAGGACCACGGTGAGATCACCGGCGACACGGTGTCCGGCACCTACGAGCAGGCCCGCGCCGACCTCGACGCGATCGAGGCCCTCGGCATCTCCTACGACGACGTCGTCCAGGTGCTGGAGGACGAGGGCGTGGACAAGTTCGAGGGGTCCTGGAACGACCTGCTCAAGTCGACCGAGGCGGAGCTGAAGCGCCTCGCCCCCTCGGAGGGCTGATTTGTCACCCCTCAACGGTTCCGGAGCGAACCCGCTTCGTGATCCCGCGGACCGACGGCTCCCGCGCATCGCGGGGCCGTCGGGCCTGGTGATCTTCGGCGTCACCGGCGACCTGTCGCGCAAGAAGCTGATGCCGGCCGTCTACGACCTGGCCAACCGCGGTCTGCTGCCGCCGGGCTTCTCCCTGATCGGCTTCGCCCGCCGCGACTGGGAGGACGAGGACTTCGCCCAGGTCGTGCACGACGCCGTCAAGGAGCACGCGCGTACGCCGTTCCGCGAGGAGGTCTGGCAGCAGCTCATCCAGGGGATGCGCTTCGTCCAGGGCACCTTCGACGACGACGAGGCGTTCGAGCGGCTGCGCTCGACCATCGACGAGCTGGACAAACAGCAGGGCACGGGCGGCAACTTCGCCTTCTACCTGTCGGTGCCGCCGGGTGCCTTCCCGGTCGTCATCCAGCAGCTCAAGAAGAGCGGGCTGGCCGACCAGTCCACGGGCTCCTGGCGGCGCGCGGTCATCGAGAAGCCGTTCGGCCACGACCTGGAGTCGGCCGAGGACCTGAACAAGGTCGTGCACGAGGTGTTCGAGCCGGACCAGGTGTTCCGGATCGACCACTACCTGGGCAAGGAGACCGTCCAGAACATCCTGGCACTGCGCTTCGCCAACACCATGTTCGAGCCGATCTGGAACCGGTCCTATGTCGACCACGTCCAGATCACCATGGCCGAGGACATCGGCATCGGCGGCCGCGCCGGGTACTACGACGGCATCGGCGCCGCCCGTGACGTGATCCAGAACCATCTGCTCCAGCTGCTCGCGCTGACCGCCATGGAGGAGCCGTCCTCCTTCGGCGCGGACGCGCTGGCCCGGGAGAAGACCAAGGTGCTCGGTGCCGTACGGCTGCCGAAGGACCTGGGCGAGCACACCGTGCGCGGCCAGTACGCCTCCGGCTGGCAGGGCGGCGAGAAGGTCATCGGCTACCTCGAAGAGGACGGCATCGACCCCAAGTCGAAGACCGACACCTACGCGGCGCTGAAGCTGGAGATCGACAACCGCCGCTGGGCGGGTGTCCCCTTCTATCTGCGCACCGGCAAGCGGCTGGGCCGCCGGGTCACCGAGATCGCGGTGGTCTTCCAGCGGGCGCCGCACTCCCCGTTCGACCACACGGCGACCGAGGAGCTGGGCCAGAACGCGATCGTCATCCGCGTCCAGCCGGACGAGGGCATCACGGTCCGCTTCGGCTCCAAGGTGCCCGGCACCTCGATGGAGATCCGGGACGTGTCGATGGACTTCGCGTACGGCGAGTCCTTCACCGAGTCCAGCCCCGAGGCGTACGAGCGGCTGATCCTGGACGTGCTGCTGGGCGACGCCAACCTCTTCCCGCGCACGGAGGAGGTCGAGCTGTCCTGGAAGATCCTCGACCCGGTCGAGGAGTACTGGGACGAGCACGGGCGGCCCGCGCAGTACAAGTCGGGGACCTGGGGTCCGGCCGAGGCCGACGAGATGCTCGCACGAGACGGACGGAGCTGGCGCCGGCCATGAAGATAGACCTGACCGACACCACCGCCGGTGAGATCAACAAGGCCCTGATCGAGGGCCGCCGCGCCATCGGCACGCCCGCCGTGGGCATGGTGCTGACCCTCGTCATCGTCACCGACGAGGAGAACGCCTACGACGCGCTGCGGGCGGCGAGCGACGCCTCGCGGGAACACCCCTCGCGCACGCTGGTCGTCATCCGGCGTGTCTCGCGCACCCCGCGCGACCGCACCGGCTCCCGGCTGGACGCCGAGGTCCGGGTGGGCGCGGAGGCGGGCACCGGCGAGACGGCCGTGCTGCGGCTGTACGGCGAGGTGTCCGACCACGCCGACTCGGTGGTGCTGCCGCTGCTGCTCCCGGACGCCCCGGTGGTGGTCTGGTGGCCGGTGACGGCTCCGCTGAACCCCGCCGAAGACCCGCTGGGCGCGCTGGCGCAGCGCCGGGTCACCGACACCTACGCTTCCGAGCAGCCGGTGCGTGAGCTGGCGGCGCGTGCGGAGACGTACACGCCGGGCGACACCGACCTGGCGTGGACGCGGATCACGCCGTGGCGTTCGATGCTGGCGGCGGCCCTGGACCAGGTGGACTGCGAGGTGCGGTCCGTCGAGGTCGAGGGCGAGGAGTTCAACCCGAGCTGTGAGCTGCTGGCGATGTGGCTGGCGGACCGGCTGGGCGTGCCGGTGCGGCGTTCACTGTCCGCGGGGCCGGGTCTGACGGCGGTCCGCATGGAGACGACGTGCGGGCCGGTCGTGCTGGACCGGGCGGACGGTTCGCTGGCGAACCTGTCCATCAAGGGCCAGCCGGGCCGCGCGGTGGCGCTCCAGCGCCGGGACACCGCCGAGCTGATCGCGGAGGAACTGCGCAGGCTCGACCCGGACGACACCTATGCGGCGGCCCTGCGCTACGGCGTGGAGCGGCTGGCGATGGGCGCGGACGCGGTGGCGGCGCTGGGCGGCGCTCCGGCGGCGTCCACGGAGAAGGGTGCGGAGACCTCGGAGGACGAGGCGGTCACCGTGGTGGCCGTGGCCGAGTCCGAGGCGGGTACCGAGGAGGGCGAGGCCGAGCGGCCGACCCCGAACTCCCTCGCGAGGAAGGCGGCGTCGAAGTGAGCACTCCGCAACTGGTCGTGCACCGCGACAAGGAACTGATGGCCGAGGCCGCCGCCGCGCGGCTGATCACCAAGATCGTGGACGCGCAGGCGTCGCGCGGTCATGCCTCGGTGGTCCTCACCGGTGGCCGCAACGGCAACGGTCTGCTGGCCGCGCTGGCGAAGGCACCGGCGCGGGACGCGATCGACTGGGGCCGTCTCGACCTGTGGTGGGGCGACGAGCGTTACCTCCCCGAGGGCGACCCGGACCGCAACTACACGCAGGCCCGCGAGGCCCTGCTGGACTCCGTACCGCTGGACCCGGCGCGGGTGCACCCGATGCCCGCCTCCGACGGGCCCTACGGTGCGGATGTGGACGCGGCGGCCGGGGCGTACGCGGCGGAGCTGGCCAAGGCGGCCGGTCCCGAGGACCACGCCGAGGTGCCGGAGTTCGACGTGCTGCTGCTGGGCGTCGGCCCGGACACGCATGTGGCGTCGCTCTTCCCGGAGCTGCCCGCGGTGCGGGAGACCGAGCGCACGGTGGTGGGTGTGCACGGCGCGCCCAAGCCGCCGCCGACCCGGACCTCCCTGACGTTGCCCGCGATCCGCGCGGCGCGTGAGGTGTGGCTGCTGGCGGCGGGCGAGGACAAGGCCGAGGCGGTGGCGATCGCGCTGTCCGGCGCGGGCGAGGTGCAGGCCCCGGCGGCCGGTGCCCAGGGCCGGGCGCGCACGCTGTGGCTGCTGGACTCGGCCGCGGCGTCGGACCTGCCGCGTTCGATGTATCCGCCTGCTTCACCGTGAGCTGAGCGCGGGAGAGGGGCGGCGGGGTTTCCCCGTCGCCCCTTTCGTGTGTCGGCGGACGGCGGGTCAGCGTACGGCGCTCACCTGGTCCGGGCCGCCCTGGAGCCGTCCCGCGCGGCGGAGTTCCGCGATGTCGGCGGCGAGCCGGTCGCGAATGTCCTTGCCGGTGCGCCGCCAGCCGAAGAACTCGCAGGTCTGCTTGATGAGTTCGTCCTCGGTCATGCCGGGGCACTCGGCGGCCAGTTCGCGCAGGGCCACATGGCGTTCGCCGGGCGCGATGTGCACGACCTTGCGCGGGGTGTCGCCCTCGCGGGGGTGACGGGCCTTCAGCGGGCCTGGGTCCGCGAGCGCGTAGAAGCCGTCGTCCGAGGCGATCCTCCGGGAGCGCACCAGGGCGTCGGCGACGGCGCGGACGTTGTCCCGGATGCGGCTGCCCGCCCGGCCGACGCCCCAGGCTTCCCGCGCCCGCTGCACCAACAGGTCCTCGTGCACGGGCCCTTCGGCCTCGACGATCCGGGCCAGCAGCTCGCGCAGCGCGGGCCGGGCCTCGGCAGTGTGCAGTTCGTGGCGCGGGGCGACGGTGACGATGCCCGCGGTGTACGGCGCGCTCCACTCGCGCCCGGTGCCGAGGTCGACGGGGACGCGCTCCGGCGGGGTCTGGACGGGCTCGGTCCGCTGCTCGGGCACCGTGGCGACGGGCGCCGGGCCGGTCGGCGTGACCAACGGGCCGTCGGCGACGGCCTGTTCGACGGCCTCGCGCAGCCGGAGCTCCGCAGCCGCGCGGCCCCGGTACCAGTCGGTGCCCCAGATGCGGTGCAGCCGCCAGCCGAGTCCGTTCAGCACCTGTTCGCGCAGCCGGTCCCGGTCGCGCGCGGCCTTGGAGGAGTGGTACATCGCGCCGTCGCACTCGATGCCGAGGGCGTAGGCGCCGGGCCGCTCCGGGTGGTGTACGCCCAGGTCGATGCGGTACCCGGCGACGCCGACCTGCGGCTGGACCCGGTAGCCCCAGTCGCGCAGCACGGCGAGGACGGACTCCTCGAAGGGGCTGTCGGGTTCGGCGTCGGACTGGACCACGTCACGGGCGAGGACGGCGGGCCCGTTCTCGGCGTACTCCAGGTAGCGCTTGAGGTACTGCACGCTTTCGTTGGTGCTGTCGGCCAGGCTGGTGCCCCGGAAGGAGGAGACGACCTCCATGCGGAAGCGGGCGCGGGTGACCGCCACGTTGAGGCGTCGCCAGCCGCCGTTCTTGTTGATCGGGCCGAAGTTGAGGCCGAGGCGGCCGTGTTCGTCGGGGCCGTAGCCGATCGACATGATCATCACATCGCGCTCGTCGCCCTGCACCGACTCCAGGTTCTTCACGAAGAACCCGTCGAGCCGGTCCTCGGTGAAGCAGTGGTCGAGGTCGGGCCGGGCGAGCCGGGCCTGCTGCACGGCCAGGTCGATCGCGGACGCCTGCGCCTGGGAGAGGGCGACGACGCCGAGGGTCTTGCCGGGCCGGGTGTCGAAGTGGTGCAGCACCCGCCGGGCCACGAACTCGGCCTCGGCCTGGTTGTCCCGGCGCCCGCCCCGGTCGTAGACACCGTCGGCGGCCAGGAAGGCCACGCCCACGTCCTCGCCCTCGGCCACCGCGCCGGGGAAGGTGATCATCGAGTTGGCGTAGAACTCGCGGTTGCTGAAGGTGATCAGGTTCTCGTGGCGGCTGCGGTAGTGCCAGCGCAGGGGGAGTTCGCGCATCGCGCCCGCCTTGCAGGCGTGCAGCAGGGACTCGAAGGAGTCGGGCAGGTCCTCGGCGTACTCGTCGGAGTCGTCGTCGACGGAGGAGTCGAAGAACGAGGTCGGCGGGAGCTGCTTGTCGTCACCGGCGACGATCAGGGTACGGCCCCGGTAGATGCAGTTCACCGCGTCGCTGGGCCGCACCTGGGACGCCTCGTCGAACACCACCACGTCGAAGTGGAAGTCCGAGGGCAGGAACTGGCTGACGGTCAGCGGGCTCATCATGAAGCAGGGCTTGACCGCCTGGACGACCTCGCGGGTGCGGCCGAGGAGTTCACGCACCGGCATGTGCCGGGTCTTCTTCTCCGCCTCGCGGACGATGACGGCGCCGCCGCCACTCGCGAAGTTGCGCGGGCGCCGCTTGTTGCACGCCTCCGTCACCGCCCCGCCCGCCGCGGCGACCAGGCGCAGGTCGGCGGCGCGGAAGTCGGCCACGCGGGTGTCCAGGTCCTCGGAGCGGGTGCTGCGCAGCCGGGGGTCGGTGGCGAGCAGGTCGTCGGCCCAGGCGCGCAACACCGCCTGTTCGGCGACCTCGGGCAGCCGCTCCGGGTCGAGTCCGCGCTCAGCGGCACTGGCCACCAGGGCGTCGGCGCCGTGCCGGGCGAGTACGGCGACGCCGCCGAGGTGGGTGTGCCAGACCTCGGGGCCCTGCGGGTCGTTCAGCAGGGCGTCGATCGCCTGTCCTGCCTGGTCGAGGGGGCCGAGCAGGGCGGGTGAGAGCTGGGTGCGGCGGGCCGGGCCGAACTGGTCGAGCAGCTCGGTGACGGCTGCGTTCCAGCGTTCGGCGCGGGCGGTGGCGGCGGCGCACCAGGCGGCAAGCGCGCTCCGGATCTGGTCGGCGAGCAGCGCGGGCAGCGGATCGGGGTCGGCGTCGGCGGCGAGGCGGTCCCCGAGCAGGGCGGACCGCTCGGCCGGGGCGCCGAGCACGGCAATGCGGTCGGCGGTGGCCAGGGCGCGATCCGTGTCGGCGCAGGCCGGGAGGGTGTGCGGGGTGTACGGGCCGAGGAGGTCCCGGTGGGCCTGGGTGAGCCGGGCGACCTCGGCGGCCGCTTGATGCCAGGCGAGGGCGTCGTCCAGCCTGCCGAGGAGGGTCTTGTCCCAGGTGCCGGTGCGGGTGAGTCCGGTGAGGTGCTCGCGGTCGGCCTTGTACCGCGCGGAGAAGCGTGCCATCAGCCCCTTGTGCTCTTCACCGAACCGGGCGACCAGCGCGGGGAATCCGGGCTCCGCGAGCAGCTGCTCGCCGAACACGTCGGCGGCGGCCGCACGGGCCCGCTCCTCGGTGTCGAGGGCGGCGCGCAGTTCACCGGCGGCGGTGTGGGCGCGGCGCAGCGTCCCGGCGTCGAACCAGTCGCGCGGCGGGCGGTGTCCGGCGGTGGTGAGCGCGGCCAGCTCGCACAGGGCGAACGCGGCGTCGGGCCGGTCCGGCTTGGGCATGCCGAAGAGGTCCGCGAGCTGGGCGGTCTGCGCGGTGATGTCGTCGGGCAGCGCGCCGTCGGCCGACGCGGTGACGCCCAGTCCCGCGCTCACGGTACGGACGAGCTGCTGGAGTTCGCGGACCGTGCGGGGTTCGTCCACGGTGACGGCGAAGGGACGGCGTCCGGCGGCGGTGACCAGGGCGCCCAGGGCGTCAGCGGCCTCGGAGACGGCCTGGTGCGGGGCGGTGCCGGTCAGACCGCGCCAGGCGAAGGTGTCGCCCTCGGCGGCGGGCCGCCAGGCGCGGGCGACGGTACCGGCGGCGGCCAGGAGTTCCTGGAACGCGGCGGCGCTCAGGCCGCGAGCGGCCTTGGCGTTGCGGGCGCCGAGCGGGAGCTGCGGGGTCCCGGCCTGCTCCAGCAGGACCAGTCGGCCGAGTACATCGTGCAGGGTGCGGCCGAGGGGGTCACGGGTCTCGTTCATGGCGGCGGCGTAGGCGGAGAGCTCCTCGCGCAGGGTGCGGGCCCGCTCCAGTTCGTGGGCGGCGGCGCCGGTGACGCGGGCCTCGGTGGTGAGCACCCGCGCGAGCTCGGTGGCCACCGCCTTCTTGCTGGTGTCCCCGCTGTGCAACGCCATGACGAAGTCACCGAGGCCGACCGCGCCCAGCCGGTTGCGTACGACGTCCAGCGCGGCGGCCTTCTCACTGACGAACAGCACGCTGCGGCCCGCGTGCATCAGCGCGGCGATCAGGTTGGTGATGGTCTGGCTCTTGCCGGTGCCGGGCGGCCCGCTCATCACGAAGGACCGCCCGTCCAGCGCCGCGGCGACGCACTGCCGCTGGGAGGCGTCGGCGTCGAGCACCAGCGGGGTCCGCTCGGGCAGCTGGACCTCGTCGATACGGTCGAGGCCGGGCGGCTCGAAATCGACCAGGTCGGCGGGGAGCCCGGCGTCGGGGCCGAGCGCGACGGCGCGGACCAGCGGATGGGCGAGGATCTGCTCCTCGTTCTGCTGGAGGTCCTGGTACATCGCCTCGCGGTGGGAGGCGAACAGACCGAGCACCGCCCGCTCCTGGACCGCCCAGCCCTCCTGCCGGGCGGTGGCCTTCCGGGCGGCGGCGAGGACGGCGGGCAGGTCGGCGGCGTCGGTGCCGGTGACGGGCGACCAGTCGACGCCGAGCCGGTCCGCCTTCACGGCGAGCGCCGGGTTGTGGATGCGCTCCTGCCCGTCGGCCGGGTGCAGGCGGTACCGACGGTCGCCGTCCCGGCGCAGCTCCACGGGGACGAGGAGCAGCGGGGCGGCGCTACTCTCGTGCGCACCCTCCTCGCGCCAGTCGAGCATGCCGATGCCGAGCCAGAGCACCCAGAGGCCGTAGTCGTTGAACATCTGGCCGGACTTCTGGCGGAGTTGGTACAGCGAACTGTCCAGGGTGGCCTGGGTGGTCTTCTGGGTGACCAGTCCGGGCCGGGAACGCCGGGCGGTGTTCCCGTCGCCCGCCTTGGCCAGTTGGACCCCGGGCTCCCGCTCGGTGACGGGGGCGAAGTCCCAACCCTTGGCCAGCTCCGCGAGGAGGGCGGCCGGGTCCGGTGCGGTGATCTCCAGGGTGGCGGTCCTGGTGTGCCGGAAGTTCAGCAGCCGGTTGCGGCCGCCCATGTCCAGCAGCGAGTTCCGCCATCCGTCGAGCACGGCCTTCAACAGGGTGTGCGGCTGATGGGCCATGTGGTGGGTACCTCCCGGAGCTGCGCAGGGGTGACCACCCTCTCCGGCCCCCCTGGAGGTATCTCCCTATCAGGTGTTTTCCGTCGCCACACCGAAGATCGACAACTCGATATGGATCTGTTGTGAAAGTACGGGGAACTCTTGTGCGATCGGAATGCTTCCGCTTGACCTGCGGTGCCGGAATCTCTCAGGTGGCGGGCGCGGTGGTGTGGGGCCGCCGCGCCCGCCTCACCGGCCGGTCAGCCGCCCATCTCCCGGTACTCGGCGACCAGCGCCCGGGTCGACGGGTCGAGGCCGGGCACGTCGGCGCCCTCGGTGAGGGCGGGTTCGATGCGCTTGGCGAGGACCTTGCCCAGCTCGACGCCCCACTGGTCGAAGGAGTCGATGTTCCAGACCGCGCCCTGCACGAACACCTTCTGCTCGTAGAGCGCGATCAGCTGGCCGAGCACGGACGGGGTCAGCTCGGGCGCCAGGATGGTGGTGGTCGGCCGCCCACCCTGGAAGGTCTTGTGCGGGACCAGCTCCTCCGGCACCCCCTCTTCCCGGACCTCTTCCTCGGTCTTGCCGAAGGCGAGGGCCTGGGTCTGGGCGAAGAAGTTGGCCATCAACAGGTCGTGCTGCGCCTTGAGTTCGTCACTCAGCTCGTCCACCGGACGCGCGAAGCCGATGAAGTCCGCCGGGATCAGCTTCGTGCCCTGATGGATCAACTGGTAGTAGGCGTGCTGCCCGTTGGTACCGGGCGTGCCCCAGACGACGGGTCCGGTCTGCCACTCCACCGGCGTGCCGTCCTTCTGGACGGACTTGCCGTTGGACTCCATGTCCAGCTGCTGCAGATAGGCGGTGAACTTCGACAGGTAGTGGCTGTACGGCAGCACCGCGTGCGACTGCGCGTCGAAGAAGTTCCCGTACCAGATCCCCAACAGGCCCAGCAGCAGCGGGGCGTTGGACTCGGCCGGGGCGGTGCGGAAGTGCTCGTCCACGGTGTGGAAACCGTCCAGCAGCTCACCGAACCGCTCCGGACCGATCGCGATCATCAGCGACAGGCCGATCGCGGAGTCGAAGGAGTACCGGCCGCCGACCCAGTCCCAGAACTCGAACATGTTGTCCGCGTCGATACCGAACCCGGTGACCTTCTCCGCGTTCGTCGACAGCGCCACGAAGTGCTTCGCGACGGCCTTGTCGTCACCGAGCGCGTCCAGCAGCCATGTGCGGGCCGAGGTCGCGTTGGTGATCGTCTCGATCGTCGTGAACGTCTTCGACGCCACGATGAACAGCGTCTCCGCCGGATCGAGGTCCCGCACGGCCTCGTGGAGGTCGGCGCCGTCCACGTTCGACACGAACCGGACCGTGAGGTCGCGGTCGGTGAACGGGCGCAGTGCCTCGAACGCCATCGCGGGACCGAGATCGGAGCCGCCGATGCCGATGTTGACGATGTTCTTGATGCGCTTGCCGGTGTGACCCGTCCACTCGCCCGAGCGGACCCGGTCGGCGAAGCCGGTCATCTTGTCCAGCACCGCGTGCACGGCCGGGACCACGTTCTCGCCGTCGACCTCGACCACCGCGCCCCGAGGCGCGCGCAGCGCGGTGTGCAGCACCGCCCGGTCCTCGGTCGTGTTGATCCGGTCACCGCGGAACATCGCGTCCCGCTGCCCGAACACATCGGTGGCGACGGCCAGTTCGCGCAGCAGCCGCAGCGCCTCGGCGTCCACGAGCTGCTTGCTGTAGTCGATGTAGAGATCCCCGACCTGGACCGTGTACGTCCGTCCGCGCTCCGGATCGGCGGCGAACAGCTCCCGCAGGCTCGTCCCGCCGAATCCCGCGCGGTGCTCCTCGAGAGCGGCCCACTCGGGCGTCCGGTTCAGTGCCGTACGGCCTTCTGCGTTCATCTCCGGCTTCCGCCTTCCTCTCTGCGCCTGTCGCCTGTCCTGCCCCGTGTGCCCACGGCGGGACCAACCTAATTGATCACCCTGGGCAGGGACCGGTGGTGACACCGGTCCGCTTCTCGTCCTCCGATACGTCCGCCGAGCGCGCCGGTATCAGTGCGAGCACCGCCAGCGCGAAGAGGGCGGCCGTGAACAGGGCGGGAGCGTTGAGGCCGAGGGAACCGGCAGCGAGGCCGCCGAGCAGGGCGCCCAGCGGGGCACCGCCGGTCGAGGCGGTGCGGAAGGCGGCCGAGATTCGGCCGGTCATGGCGGCGGGGGCGCGCTCCTGCATCAGCGTCACCTGGTTGACGTTCCACACCATGCCCATCGCGCCGAGCAGCAGCAGACCGACGACGAGCGCGGCCAGCTCCCGGACGGAGCCCAGCAGGAGCAGCGCGCCGGTCTGCACGGTGCCGCCCAGCAGCAGGGCCCTCACCCGGCCGAGGCGGCCCGCCAGCCGCTGGGCCAGGAAGCCTCCGGCGATGCTGCCCGCCGAGTAGGCGGTCATGGCGGCCGCGTATCCCGCGTTGCCCGCGTGCAGCCAGCCGGTGACAGGCAGGACCAGGGTGGCGATCAGGGCGCCCATGCCGAGGTTGCACAGCAGGGTGGCTCCGCAGATGGCCCGGAGTGCCCGGTCCCGCCACAGGGCACGCAGCCCCTCCCCCACGTCGGCGCGCAGGGTGGCGCCGGGCGGGCGCGGTTCACGGGATGGCGTTCCGATGCGCAGGGAGGCCACGAGCGCGGCGCCCAGGAGGTAGGTGACGGCGTCCGCCGCGTAGGGCAGGAACGCCCCGGCCGTCAGCAGCAGCGGCACGAGAGGTCCGCCGAGCAGCCCCCCGGCGAGCTGCTGACCGGTCATCAGGCGGGCGTTGGCGCTGCCCAGGGACTCCGGCCGGACCACGGAGGGCAGCAGGGCGGTGGCGGCGTTGTCGAACAGGGTCTGGAGGGCGGTGAGGGAGAAGGCGAGGGCGATCAGCAGCGGGATCGAGGCGTGTCCCAGGGCCACCGCGAGGGCGAACGCGGCGACGAGCAGTCCGCGTGCCACGTCCACGCCCCACATCGCGCGCCGCTGGTCCACGCGGTCGGCCAGGGCGCCGCCCAGCAGTCCGAACAGCAGCCAGGGCACATACCCGCAGGCGGTCACGGCGGCGACGGCCAGCGGGTCGTCGGTGAGCCGCACGGCGAGCAGCGGCAGCGCGGCCGTACGTAACGCGTCGCCGAAGCGGGAGAGCACGGCGGCGCTCCACAACCGCCCGAATCCCCCGCGCCACGCGGGCGTTGCCGCCTCCACCACCTGAGCCGTCGTCATGGTCTGCCCCCTGAGTCGCAGTTACCTCACACACGGTAGGGGGCACCACTGACAACGGGGTCCGACCAGGGGACGGGACAGCTCCGGCCGGACACCCTCTCGGGTCCCGGCCGGTGTCAACTCCTAGATCTCGCCCCGCAGTTTGGCGAGCGCCTCGGCGAGGATCGCCTCGCCGTCCGCGTCGCTGCGCCGCTCGCGCACATAGGCGAGGTGGGTCTTGTAGGGCTCGGTGCGCGGCGGGTCCGGCGGGTTGTCCCGGTCCTGACCGGCCGGGAAGCCGCAGCGCGGGCAGTCCCAGGTGTCGGGGACCTGCGCGTCGCTGGCGAAGCTCGGCTGGGTCTCGTGCCCGTTGGAGCACCAGAAGGAGATGCGCAGACGCGGGGCGGACTCGCCACGCTCGGCCTCGCCCATCGGCCCCGCACCGACCCGGCTTCCCCGGATCGCGTTGCCACTTGCCACGGTCGTAACTCCCTGCGTGATGGTGCCGCGAAGCAGGTCGGCCTATCGCTTCGCCGCGAGCGCCTCAGTTTACGTAAGGCCCAACGCGCGTCCAGTGATGGGAGGTACCGCCCCCGCCCAGACGCAAGCCCCATGATAGGCCGCGCTCGTGAGCGCGTACCGAACATGGGGCCTTACGTGTGGAATGTATGCACTTGTGGGGTGTGCGGGGCGCCGCGGCTGTTACGCGTGCCCCGCCCGGCCTCGGCTTCGGTCAGCCGCTCGACTTCATGAGCAGGCCGAGCACGATGATGGAGGCGAACCAGAGCGCGGCGATCACGACCGTGATGCGGTCGAGGTTGCGCTCGGCGACCGAGGAGCCGCCCACGGAGGACTGCATGCCACCACCGAACATGTCGGAGAGGCCGCCGCCCTTCCCCTTGTGCATCAGCACCAGCAGCATCAGCAGCAGGCTGAAGACGATCAGGGCGATCGAGAACCCCAAAACCACGGCTGGACCAACTTCCTCGGATTCGGACGGACGGTTTGAGCTGGACGACGGGGGCACGACACCATGGCCATGCCCCCGCAAGAGTACGACGTATCGCCGCTACCGCCTACTCGCGGCCCTCATCACTGATCGCGGAACCGAACGATCTTGACGAACTCGTCCGTGTCCAGCGACGCGCCGCCCACCAGGGCGCCGTCGATGTCCGGCTTGGACATGATCTCGGCGACGTTGCCGGACTTCACCGAGCCGCCGTACTGGATGCGGATCTTGTCGGCGACGTCCTGGGAGTACAGGTCGGCGAGCTTGCCCCGGATCGCGCCGCAGACCTCCTGCGCGTCCTCGGAGCCGCAGACCTTGCCGGTGCCGATGGCCCACACGGGCTCGTAGGCGATCACAACGGTCTCGGCCTGCTCGGCCGGGACGTCCTTCAGACCGCCCTCGACCTGGGACAGGGTGTGGGCGACGTGGTTCCCGGCCTCGCGGACGTCCAGCTCCTCGCCGACGCACAGGATCGGGGTGAGGCCGTTCAGGAACGCGGCCTTGACCTTGGCGTTGACCACGTCGTCGGTCTCGTGGTGGTACTGGCGGCGCTCGGAGTGCCCGGCGAGCACGTAGGAGCACTTCAGCTTGGCCAGCATCGGGCCGGAGATCTCGCCGGTGTAGGCGCCGGACTCGTGCTGGGAGATGTCCTGGGCGCCGTACTTGATCTTGAGCTTGTCGCCGTCGACCAGGGTCTGCACGGAGCGCAGGTCGGTGAAGGGCGGCAGGACGGCGACCTCGACGGCCTCGTAGTCCTTGTCGGCCAGGGCGAAGGCGAGCTTCTGGACGTGCGCGATGGCCTCGAGGTGGTTGAGGTTCATCTTCCAGTTGCCCGCCATGATCGGCGTGCGAGTGGTCATGCGGGGTCAGTCCTCCAGTGCGGCGAGGCCGGGGAGCGTCTTGCCCTCGAGGTATTCGAGGGAGGCGCCGCCGCCGGTCGAGATGTGGCCGAATGCGTTCTCGTCGAAGCCGAGCGTACGCACCGCGGCGGCGGAGTCACCGCCGCCGACGACGGTGAAGCCGTCGGAGTCGACCAGGGCCTGGGCGACCGCCTTGGTGCCCTCGGCGTAGTCGGGGTGCTCGAAGACGCCCATCGGACCGTTCCAGAAGACGGTCTCGGCTTCGCCCAGCTTCGAGGCGTACAGCTCGCGGGTCTTCGGGCCGATGTCCAGGCCCTCCTGGTCGGCGGGGATCTTGTCCGCGTCGACCACGGTGTGCCGGGAGGGGGCCTTGGTCTTCAGGTCCGGGAACTCCGGGGAGACCAGGACGTCGACGGGCAGGACCAGCTCGACGCCGTTCTTCTCGGCGCGCTCCAGGTACTCCTTGACGGCCGGGATCTGGTCCTCCTGGAGGAGGGAGATGCCGACCTCGTGGCCCTGCGCCTTGAGGAAGGTGTAGGCCATGCCACCACCGATGAGCAGCCGGTCGGCCTTGCCGAGCAGCTCGTCGATGACGGCGAGCTTGTCGGAGACCTTGGCACCGCCGAGGATGACGACATAGGGGCGCTTGACGTCGTCGGTGAGCTTCTTCAGGACGCCGACCTCGCGGGCGATCAGGTACCCGGCGTAGTGCGGCAGCCGGGCCGGGAGGTCGTAGACCGAGGCGTGCTTGCGGTGCACGGCGCCGAAGCCGTCGCCCACGTACACGTCGGCGAGGGCGGCGAGCTGGTCGGCGAACTCGCCGCGCTCGGTGTCGTCCTTGGAGGTCTCGCCGGGGTTGAAGCGCAGGTTCTCGATGACCGCGACCTGCCCGGGCTCCAGGCCGTCGACGGCGGCGTGGGCGGCGGGACCGACGGTGTCCTCGGCGAAGGCGACCGGGGCGCCGAGGAGTTCACCGAGGCGCTCCGCGACGGGGAGCAGCGAGTAGGCCGGGTCCGGGGCGCCCTTGGGGCGGCCCAGGTGGGAGGCGACGACCACCTCGGCGCCCGCGTCCGCGAGGGCCTTGATGGTGGGCACGACGGCACGGATGCGGCCGTCGTCGGTGATGGTCCCGTCGGCCAGCGGCACGTTGAGGTCGGCGCGGACGAAGACCCGCTTGCCGCTCACGCCGTCGGCGAGAAGTTCGTCGATCGTCTTCATTGAGTGGACTCCTGAGGAGGGCTCGTGGTGCCCCTGATCGTAAGAGGGCGTGGTCCGTGCGTGACACAGGGCCCGGACAGCGCGGCCGTGCGCTGCCCGAGCCCTGCTCTCACTTCGAGGTCCTGCTGTGTCTGATCTGACGGATCAGAGCTGCTCGCCGACGAAGGTCGTCAGGTCCACGAGGCGGTTGGAGTAGCCCCACTCGTTGTCGTACCAGCCGAGGATCTTCACCGTGTTGCCGTCCTGGACCATGGTCAGGGACGAGTCGAAGGTGCAGGAGGCCGGGTCGCCGACGATGTCGGAGGAGACGATCTCGTCCTCGGTGTAGGACAGGAAGCCCTTCAGGGAGCCGTCCTCGGACGCCTTCTTGAACGCGGCGTTGACCTCGTCCTTGGTGACCTCGCGCTGCAGCTCCACGACCAGGTCGGTGGCCGAGCCGGTCGGGACCGGGACGCGCATCGCGATGCCGTCGAGCTTGCCCTTGAGCTGCGGCAGGACCAGCGCGGTGGCCTTGGCGGCACCGGTGGTGGTCGGGATGATGTTCTCGGCGGCGGCACGGGCGCGACGCAGGTCCTTGTGCGGGAAGTCAAGGATGCGCTGGTCGTTGGTGTACGCGTGCACCGTGGTCATCAGACCGCTGACGATGCCGAAGTTCTCGTCCAGGACCTTCGCCATCGGCGCCACACAGTTGGTGGTGCAGGAGGCGTTGGAGATGACGTGGTCCTTCGCCGGGTCGTACTTGTCCTGGTTGACGCCCATGACGATGGTGATGTCCTCGTCCTTGGCCGGAGCCGAGATGAGGACCTTCTTGGCGCCGCCGGCCAGGTGCTTGGCGGCGTCGTCGCGCTTGGTGAAGATGCCGGTCGACTCGATGACGATGTCGACGCCCAGCTCGCCCCACGGGATGTCGGCGGGGTTGCGCTCGGAGAGCACCTTGATGGTGTGACCGTCGACCGTGATGGTGTCGTCGGTGTGCGTCACCTCGGCCTTGAGGCGGCCCAGGATGGTGTCGTACTTCAGCAGGTGCGCCGTGGTCGCGGTGTCACCCAGGTCGTTGACAGCCACAACCTCGATGTCCGCACCCTGCTCCAGCAGTGCGCGGAAGTAGTTACGCCCGATGCGGCCGAAGCCGTTGATGCCTACGCGGATCGTCACGAACCGATCTCCTCGTTGGTACGCCGGCTATGCGGTGCCGGCGAGCTGTATTTGGGATGTCCCCGACCAACCCCGACCCTACCCCTCCCGGGCCCCGTGGGTGACATCGAGATGGCGCATAAAAGGGCAGGCGTTCCGTACCCGTCAGTAGGGTACGGAACGCCTCGGAACGGCGGTGATTTAGCCCCTCTTTGTCAGAGAATGACGGGCACCGCCGACGCGCTTTTCACTCGTTCGTGAGCGGGTTGGCTCACCTGATGCGGGGCCGTTCCGCGCACCCCTGAGAGGGGGTCCCGCTCACCTGTCGAGTGCGGCCAGCGCCTTGCGGACGAGGGCGGTCCGTCCGGCCGCCGACGGGACCTGTTCGAGGCCGAATCCGAGCAGCACGGTGTCGTCGGTGGTGATCGCTCCGTAGGTCTGGAAGAGGGTGCCGGTGCGGGTCCAGTCCTTCAGCACCGCCGGGCTCCCGGCCGGGGGCCCGGAGGCGCGCCAGGGGCCGAGGGAGGACTCGAACCCTTCCGTCTCCTTCGCGTTGCCGCCGATGACGAGGGAGGCGTCGTCGGCGAGCACCCCGTGGCCGCCGGTGCCGGGGTCGGTGATGTAGGAGACGGAGAGTTCGATCTGCTTGCCCGCGTAGGCGCTCAGGTCGAAGTCCACCCGCTGCCAGCCCGCCGACCGGCCGGTGAGGCTGTGCCACCGGCCGGTGCTGCCGGTGGCGGTGCAGGCGTTGCCGGTGAGCGTCAGGTAGTGCTTGAGCCAGGGGTGCTCCTGGACGAGGAACCCGGCCCCGCACTCGGCGGGCACGGCGTCGCTGGTCGCCCCGCCCGCCTCCGGCAGGGTCGTCCAGTCCTCGGCGCCGACGGTGTGGACCTCCACCACCGCGTGGTCGTAGCCGCGCTCGGTGTCCCACAGCAGCCGGGTGCCGAACGCGGGCTTCTCGGCGGCGCTCACCCCGGTGAGGTCGATGGTGCGGGTGAGGCGCTTGTAGGCGTCGTCGGTGTGCACCGCGGCGGCCATGTACGAGCCCGCGTACGGCCCGTACGGGCTGACGGCACCGGCGAAGCGGCCCGCGCCCGCGCTGCGGAATTGCGGGTACTTCGCGGCGGGCAGCTCGTCCGAGGTGACGCCGTAGGCACCGGCCGCGTCGAGCGGGTTGCCGGGCGCGTCCCCGAGCACGGCGGAGACGCCGGTCAGCCTGCCGGTGCCGGTGATGCCGGTGACGCCCGGGGTGGAGGTCCGGCTGTAGGCGCCCAGGTAGTACTGGCTGAAGTCGTCGGAGAGGTTGCCGCCGCCGAGGTCCACCTCGCCTCCGGCGCCCTCACCGGCCTCGATCAGCTTGCCGCCCTCGTTGAGGTGGGCGCGCAGCTGGAGCTGGGTGGCGTTGCCGGGTCCGGCGGGGCCGGAGTAGTGGACGACGGTGCGGAAGTGGCCGAGCACGCCGAGGGCGTCGGGTGCGCCGCGCCGGGCGGTGTCCCACACCAGGGGCCTGCGCCCGGCCGCCTTCAGCGCGTCGGTGTAGGCGCGGGTCTGGGTCGCCGTCGCGCCCTCTTCGGCGACGACGAGGGTGTCGGCGGTGCCGCGGTCGGCGACGGTGTAGGTGAAGTGGCGACTCGCCTTCGCATGGTCCGCTCCCGTGAACCAGACCTCGACCCGGTCACCGGCCCTCCCGCCGGGCACCTCGGCGCGGTACTGGTCGAAGTGCAGGTTGTCGTCGCCGCCGTAGGTCTCGCCGCCCTTCCAGGGGCGCAGGGTCCGTTCGTGCGCGCGTCCGCCGTTGACGCGGTACACCAGCCGCTTGTTCCGTACCGACTTGCGGGCGACGACGGCGACCTGCTGGCCACGGCCTCGCGCGTAGGAGGTCGTGAACGTGGCCGGGGTGAAGTCGGGAGCGCTCAGGCCGACGGTGGAGACGGGCCGGTCGGGGTGCGCGGCGGTCTCGGCCACGGACAGCGCGAACGGCACGTTCTTCTCGAACTCCCGCTGGATCAGCTTCTCGTCGTCCGGGAAGGTGAAGACCGAGCGGCAGTCGTCGGGGTTCCAGGCGTCGTCCGGGTCGGACTCGGAGGCGGTCGCGCAGGTGGACATCTCGGGGGTGAACATCGCCATGCCGTTGACGTTGGCGGCCTGGCCGTCCGCCTCGCCGTTGGTGGTGTACAGCTCGGAGGACACCTGGGAGCGGTAGCCGGGGATCGCCGGGTTGTCGGGGGTTCCGGCCAGCGCCTTGTAGAGGACGTCGTCGGGGGTGTCGGTGGCGACCTGCCAGCCGACGCCGTAGAGGAGGAGTTCCGCGGCGGAGTGGTAGTTGATCCCGTACGCGAACCGGACGCGCTTCTCCAGCCCGTCCAGCGCCCTGGTCTCCGGCTCGGACTGCGCGCTCGGACCGCGGTAGGTCTCGCTGGCGGGGTTGGGGGACGAACCCTCGTCGTCGTAGGCCCACTTGTAGCCGAAGTTGCGGTTGAGGTCGACGCCGTCCCCGGTGCCGATGACACCGTCGCCGTTGATGTCGCGCAGGTTCTTCCGCCAGAGCCGGGTGCCGGCGTCCTTGAAGGTGTAGTCGTAGCCGTCGGGGTTGGCGGAGAGGACGAACCACAGCTCGGTCGTGTCGACGAGCTTCTTGATCCGTTTGTCCGACCGGTAGTTGTCCAGATAGTGGTGCATCAGGCGCCGGGTCATCTCCGGGGTGATCCACTCACGCGCGTGCTGGTTGGACAGGTACAGCACGGCGGGGCGGGAGCCGTCCTTCGAGGTCCGGGCGTTCCTGGTGACCTTGAGCGCGAGGATGTCCTGGCCGCCCACCGTGCGGCCGATGGACTCGACCTTGGCGAGGCCCGGGTTCTCCTGGGCGGTCCGCAGGATCTCCTCCTTCAGCCCGCCGCTGCCGCTGTACGGGCGGAACACGCCCTGGGCGGCTGCCGCGATCCGCTTGTTCGCGCCGGTCGGCAGGGAGTGCTCGGTGAGGCGGACGCCCTGCTCCTCCAGCCCGCGGGCCTGCCGGTCGGTGAGGTAGACCTCGACTGCGGTCCGGCCGCGCGCGGCCACCCGTTCTCCCAGCTCATGGGCGTCCTGCCCGGCCCTGAGCAGCAGGGGCACCTGGGCGCGAGTCACCTCGGCCCGGAAGACCTTGACCTCGTTGCCGCTGTCGGCGGGCGCGCTTCCCCGCGCCTGGGCGACGGGCGTGAGGCAGGCCGCTCCGGCCAGCAGCACGCCGACGGCGAGGACCGCCCTGGCGGCGGGTCGGGATGCGGATCTGGCGGCGGATCGGGATGCGGGTCTCACTCGGTGTCTCATGAACCCCCCTCGCGGTGGTCCGCCACAGTGGCGAACAGGTTGCCAGGCTCATGTCACTGCATGATCGAGTCAAGAGCGCCCCATGGACACGCGAAACGCCGGTGCCGACCACCCGAACGGGCGGCGGCACCGGCGTCGGCGCGGTGCTTCCACGGCTCCCGCGGCTCAGCCCACGAGGTTGTCCGCCAGCTCCTCCGAGAGGTTGGCCTCGGTGCTGGGGATGCCCAGGTCGGAGGCACGCTTGTCGGCCATCGCCAGCAGCCGGCGGATACGGCCGGCCACCGCGTCCTTGGTCAGCGGCGGGTCGGCGAGCGCGCCCAGCTCCTCCAGGGACGCCTGCTTGTGCTCCATGCGCAGCCGCCCGGCGGCCGCGAGGTGCTCCGGCACCTCCTCGCCCAGGATCTCCAGCGCCCGCTGCACCCGCGCCCCGGCGGCCACGGCGGCCCGCGCCGAGCGGCGCAGGTTGGCGTCGTCGAAGTTGGCGAGCCGGTTGGCGGTCGCGCGGACCTCGCGCCGCATCCGGCGCTCCTCCCAGGCCAGCACCGACTCGTGCGCGCCCAGCCGGGTGAGCAGGGCACCGATCGCGTCGCCGTCCCGGACGACGACCCGGTCCACGCCCCGCACCTCGCGGGCCTTCCCCGCGATCGACAGCCTGCGCGCGGCGCCGACCAGCGCGAGCGCGGCCTCGGGGCCGGGGCAGGTCACCTCCAGCGAGGAGGACCGGCCGGGCTCGGTCAGCGAACCGTGCGCCAGGAAGGCTCCGCGCCAGGCGGCCTCGGCGTCACAGGTGGCGCCGGACACCACCTGCGGGGGAAGGCCCCGGATGGGGCGGCCCCGGCCGTCCACGAGCCCGGTCTGCCGGGCCAGCTGGTCGCCGCCCGCCACGACCCGCACCACATAGCGCGAGCCGCGCCGCAGCCCGCCGGGCGCCATCACGATCAGCTCGGAACTGTGGCCGAAGATCTCCAGAATGTCCCGCTTGAGGCGCCGGGCCGCCATCGCGGTGTCCAGCTCCGCCTCGATCACAATGCGCCCGCTCACCAGGTGGAGGCCGCCGGCGAACCGCAGAATGGCGGAGACCTCCGCCTTTCTGCAGCAGGTCCGGGTGACGGGGAGCCGGGAGATCTCATCCTTCACCGCTGCCGTCATCGCCATGGGCCGATCCTTCCATGCATCCGAAAAATACGGTCGTACGCGGCGGCCAGCAGCTCCGGATCGTGCCGGGGAGTTCCGTCGGTCCGGGCCACCGGCGCCAGCTCGACCGCGGCTCCCAGCCGCTTGGCGGCCTCGGTGAGCGAATCGCGGTCGGGCACGGCCGCCTCGTCGGCCAGCACCACGTCCAGGGCGAGTTTAGGGGCGTGTCGCCCCAAAACCTCCAAATGACGCTGCGGGGAGAAGCCCTCTGTTTCGCCGGGTTGCGGGGCGAGGTTCAGGGGGAGCACCCGGCGCGCCTTGGTCTCGACGAGCGCGTCCAGCAGTTCGGGCACGAGCAGATGCGGGATGACCGAGGAGAACCAGGAGCCCGGCCCGAGCACCACCCAGTCCGCGTCGAGCACCGCGTCGACCGCCTCCGGCACGGCGGGCGGGTCGGAGGGCACCAGGTGCACCGACTGCACCTCGCCCGGCGTCAGCGCGACCGTCGCCTGCCCGCGGACGGTGTCCACGTCCTCCGGGCGCTCCGGGTCGTGCCCCCTGACCAGGGCCTGCAACTCCAGCGGCACCGCCGACATGGGCAGCACCCGGCCGTGCGCGCCGAGCAGCCTGCCGACCAGGTCCAGCGCCATCACATGGTCGCCGAGCTGCTCCCACAGGGCGACGATCAGCAGATTGCCGACCGCGTGGTCGTGCAGGTCGCCCTGGGACTGGAAGCGGTGCTGGATGACCCGGGCCCAGGTCTGGCCCCAGTCGTCGTCCCCGCAGAGCGCGGCGAGCGCCTTGCGGAGATCGCCGGGCGGCAGCACACCCAGCTCGTCGCGCAGGCGTCCGCTGGAGCCGCCGTCGTCGGCGACCGTGACCACGGCGGTGAGGTCACCGGTGATCCGGCGCAGCGCGGCGAGCGAAGCGGACAGGCCCATGCCACCGCCGAGCGCGACCACCTTGGGCTGGGCCCCCCGCCTGCGGGGCCGCGCGCCGCGGGGCTCCACGGGGCGGGTCGCGCGGGCCTCGGCGGCGGCGCGGCTCAGGCGCCCCTCGGGGACCACGCGGCGCAGGGCGCGCAGCCGCCGTGCACGCTCCGTCATTCGCGTCCCATGTCCCGGTGCACGACCACCGTCTCCACACCCTCCGCCGCAAGGCGCGCGGCGAGCTTCTCCGACATGGCGACCGAGCGGTGCTTGCCGCCCGTGCAGCCGATGGCGATGGTCACGTACCGCTTGCCCTCGCGGCGGTATCCGGCCGCGATCAGCCGGAGCAGTTCGGCGTACCGGTCGAGGAACTCCTTGGCGCCGGGCTGGTTGAAGACGTAGGAGGCGACCTCCTCGTTGACCCCGGTGAAGGGGCGCAGCTCCGGGACCCAGTGCGGGTTGGGCAGGAACCGCATGTCCGCGACCAGGTCGGCGTCGACCGGCAGGCCGTACTTGAAGCCGAAGGACATGACGGTGGCCCGCAGCTCGGGCTCCTCGTCCCCGGCGAACTGGGCGTCCATCTTGGCGCGCAGCTCGTGTACGTTGAGGCTGGAGGTGTCGATGACCAGGTCGGCGTCGCCGCGCAGCTCGCGCAGCAGTTCGCGTTCGGCGGCGATGCCGTCCACGATGCGGCCGTCGCCCTGGAGGGGGTGCGGGCGGCGCACCGACTCGAAGCGGCGCACCAGGGCGTCCTCGGAGGACTCCAGGAAGACGATCCGCCGGGTGACGCCCCGGCTGTCGAGGTCCGCAAGTGACTCACGGAGGTTGTCGAAGAAGCGGCGGCCGCGCACGTCCACGACGACCGCGATCCGCGCCACGTTGCCCTGGGAGCGGGCGCCCAGCTCCACCATGGTGGGGATCAGGGCGGGCGGGAGGTTGTCGACGACGAACCAGCCGAGGTCCTCCAGACACTTCGCGGCCGTCGAGCGGCCCGCCCCGGACATGCCGGAGATGATCACCAGCTCGGGGATGGGCGCTTCGTTGGCCGCTGCCGGCGTGACGTCCTGACTCACCTGTGCTCCGTTGTCCTGTTCCGCTGCCCGTGGCGGGGTGTCGTCCGCCGCCGCGTGTGTGCCCGGCCGCTGGGCCGTGGGCCGTGTCTCGTGCTCGGTCATGTCTCCTGCCCCCGTCGGTCGTCCGGGAGGCCCGCGCTCACGGACTCTCCGGAGGAACCGCCCGTCGTGTCGGGTTCCTCTTCCTCAATGATCTCTCCGGTCGCCGTGTTCACGGCGGGTGCGGCCGGGGCCGAACGGGCGAGCGCCACCGCGATGGTCTCGGCCGTCTTCCGGCCTATGCCGGGTACTTCCTGGATCTGCTCGAGTGTCGCGGCGCGCAGCCGCTTGACCGAGCCGAAGTGCTTGATGAGGGCCTGCTTGCGGGTCTCGCCGAGGCCGGGCACCTCGTCCAGCGGGCCGCTGCGCAGCCGCTTGGCGCGTTTGGCGCGCTGGTAGGTGATGGCGAAGCGGTGGGCCTCGTCGCGCACGCGCTGGAGGAGGTAGAGGCCCTCGCTGCTGCGGGGCAGCACCAGGGGGTCCTCCTCGCCGGGCACCCAGACCTCCTCCAGGCGCTTGGCCAGGCCGCAGACGGCGATGTCGTCGATGCCCAGCTCGTCCAGCGCGCGCCGGGCGGCGGCGACCTGCGGACGTCCGCCGTCGACCACGACGAGCTGGGGCGGGTAGGCGAACTTCCGGGGGCGGCCGTCGTCGTCCTTGGGGCCGCCGATGACGCCGTCGTCCTCGGCCGTCGGGACGGCGGCGGCGGGCGTGCCGTTCACCGGGGTGCCGTCGGCGCCCGCCCACTCGCCGGACTTCTCCTTCTCCGCCAGGTAGCGGCGGAAGCGGCGGGTGATCACCTCGTGCATGGAGCGGACGTCGTCCTGGCCCGCGAAGCCCTTGATCTGGAAGCGGCGGTACTCGTTCTTGCGCTGGAGGCCGTCCTCGAAGACGACCATGGAGGCCACCACGTCGTCGCCCTGGAGGTGGGAGATGTCGTAGCACTCGATCCGCAGCGGGGCGCTGTCCAGGCCGAGGGCGTCGGCGATCTCCTCCAGCGCGCGCGAGCGGGTGGTGAGGTCGGAGGCGCGCTTGGTCTTGTGCAGGACGAGGGCCTGCTGGGCGTTGCGCTGGACGGTCTCCATCAGCGCCTTCTTGTCGCCGCGCTGCGGGATGCGCAGCGAGACGTTCGCCCCGCGCCTGCCGGTCAGCCACTCCTGGACCGGCTCCACCGGGTCGGGCAGCGCCGGGACCAGCACCTCCTTGGGGACGGCGTCCCCGGTCTCCTCGCCGTACAGCTGCTGGAGGGCGTGCTCGACCAGGGCGGCGGTGGTGATCTCCTCGACCTTGTCGGTGACCCAGCCGCGCTGGCCGCGCACCCGGCCACCGCGCACGTGGAAGATCTGGACGGCGGCTTCCAGCTCGTCCTCGGCGACGGCGATGAGGTCGGCGTCGGTCGCGTCGGCGAGCACGACCGCGTTCTTCTCCATGGCCTTCTTCAGGGCGCCGACGTCGTCGCGCAGGCGGGCGGCCCGCTCGTACTCCATCTCGTCGGACGCCTCGGCCATCTGCTTCTCCAGGCGGCGGAGGTAGGTGCCGGTGCGGCCCGCCATGAAGTCGCAGAACTCCTCGGCCAGTTCGTAGTGATCCTCCGGCGAGATCCGGCCGACGCAGGGCGCGGAGCACTTGCCGATGTACCCGAGCAGGCAGGGGCGGCCGGTCCGCTCGGCGTTCTTGAAGACACCGGCCGAGCAGGTGCGCACGGGGAAGACGCGCAGCAGCAGGTCGACGGTGTCCCGGATCGCCCAGGCGTGGGCGTACGGGCCGAAGTACCGCACGCCCTTCTTCTTGTGACCGCGCATCACCTGCACGCGCGGGAACTCGTCGTTCATGGTGACCGCGAGGTACGGGTAGCTCTTGTCGTCGCGGTACTTGACGTTGAACCGGGGGTCGTACTCCTTGATCCAGGAGTACTCCAGCTGGAGCGCCTCGACCTCCGTGGACACCACGGTCCACTCCACGGACGCGGCGGTGGTGACCATGGAGCGGGTGCGGGGGTGCAGGTTCGCCAGGTCCTGGAAGTAGTTCGCCAGGCGCTGGCGCAGGCTCTTCGCCTTTCCGACGTAGATCACCCGGCGGTGCTCGTCACGGAACCTGTACACCCCCGGAGAGTCGGGGATCTCGCCCGGCCTGGGGCGGTAGCTGGAGGGGTCGGCCATGACTCACACCCTACTGGCGAGCAAGGACACCGCGCCGGGCCTGTGGACAACGGTGGCAGAGGCGCCGGACCGACCTGTGGACAACCGTCCCGACGCGGTGCCGGGCCGTGCCGACGCAGTGCCGGGGCGTCACGATCCAGGCCATGACGTGACCCAGGGTGTTGTCGGGGTCTGGTCAACACGCTTCAATGCGGGGGAACTCGGGGCCGCGCACTCGGCGCACGCGAACGGCGTGCCCGCCCGCGAGCACGCCCCCGGGCGCCCCACGGGGTGGCACACGACCCCGCACCGCGGTCTGACCAGCCGTGGTGACACCTCACAGAAAGGCTTCTGTGCATGCCACATGTCACAGAGCACCCGGATCTCGCCTCCGCCGAGCTGGAGACGGCCCTGCGGGGCGGCCCCTTCCATGTGGCGCTGCGCGCCGCGATAGCCGCCCGTGGACTGCCGCTCCAGCGCGTGCAGCACCATCTCTCGCGCCACGGGGTGAAGGTGGGCGTGACCAGCCTCAGCTACTGGCAGCAGGGCGCCCGCCGTCCTCAGCGCCCGGAGTCGCTGCGTGCCGTGCGCGCACTGGAGGAGATCCTCCGGCTGCCCGAGGAGTCCCTCATCAGGCTGCTCGCCGAGGCGCCGGAGATGACCGACAGCGACCGCCCCGCACCTCGCTCCTACCGCTCCCTGATCGAGGCGTCCGACACGCTGGACCGGCTCCGGGCGGAGCTGGACTGGACACCGGACGGCGGCATGCACACGCTCGGCCACCACGAACGCGTCCGCATAGGGGGCAGGCGCGAACTGGCGAGCCGCGAGTCCGAGCACATCGTGCGGGCCCACCGCGACGGTGTGGACCGCTTCGTCGCCGTCCACCACGGCGACCCCGGCTGCAGTCCGGACGACATGGCCGTCCAGGCGCTGGAGAACTGCCGCACCGGCCGCGTCCGGCTGGACCGGGAGACCGGCGTCCTCGTGGCCGAGCTGCTCTTCGGCACCCGGCTGCGCTCCGGCGACACCTTCCTGTTCCGGTACGGCATCACCGACGGCACCGCCGGCGCCTCGCACGAGTACGTCCACCGCTTCGGCTCACCGGGTGGCCAGTACGCGCTCCAGGTGCGCTTCGACGCGTCCGCGCTCCCGGCCCGCTGCCACCGCTTCACCCAGTTCTCCCCCGCCGCGCCCCGCGCCGGACGGCAGGAACTGGCGGTCAGCGAGCCGCACCGCAGTGTCCATGTGGTGGAGCCACGGGTCCGGCCGGGGACGGTCGGGATCGCCTGGGAGTGGGAGTGAGCTGCGGGGACCGAGAGGGCTAAGGGGGCTCAGGTGGCTCAGGGGTCCTGAGCCGGGCCGACAGGCGCGGTCAGGCGGCCGGGCCCGCCACGATCCGGCCGTCCGACACCTTCACCGGCAGTTCCGCCAGCGGCTCGGTCGCCGGTGCCTGGAGCACCTTGCCGGTGACGGCGTCGAACTCGCTGCCGTGGCAAGGGCAGACCAGGGTCGTACCGCGCAGCTTGTTGATCACACACCCGGCGTGCGTGCAGACCAGGCTGTGCGCCTTCAGGCCGCCCTCGCCGTCCCGGCCGACCACCACGTTGTGCTCGCGGTAGAGCTTCGCGGCGCCCTTGGCGACCTCGCTCTCGGCCCCCAGGTCGACGGCGGAGGTGGCCGCCGACGCGGCCTGGTGGTCCTGGGGAGCGGCGCAGGCGGCCAGACCGAGTCCGGCGACCGGCGCCACGGCGGCTCCTCGAAGGACGGTACGGCGGCTCGCGGACGATCGGGCGGGCATCGGTGTCTCCACAGGTCAGAGGGCGTGCAGGGCGACCTTATCCGGGCGGACGGGGCGGAATCGGGGCGGGGTGGACCGGGCGCGGGGCGCGAGCGCGCGTTTCCGGGTGACAGAACACTCGCAAGCGCTTGCGCAAGCGTTTACGCACGGGTGAACGATGGGATACCTTCCCGCCCGTGGGACCGACGGTGGTCGCCGTGGCCCGCATCCGTCGGCCGCGCCCCGGCCGGTGGACGGGATCACGTGGGAGGGGAAGCGCGATGTCCACCATGGCCGACGTGGCCCGGAGCGCCGGTGTCTCGGTGGCGACCGTGTCCCACGTCCTCAACGGCACGCGCCCAGTGCTCCCCCACACCCGGCAGGCCGTGCTGGACGCCGTCGACGCCCTCGGCTACACGCCCAACTCCCTCGCCCGCTCCCTGGTGACCTCCCGGACCCGTTCCATCGGGCTCGCGGTGTCGGCGATCAGCAACCCGTACTTCACGGAGATCCTGCAGGGCGTGGAGGCGGCCGCGCTGGAGGCTGGCTACAGCCTGCTCATCGCGGACCCGCACGACGACCCCGGGCACGAGCTGAAGGTCGTCCAGCTGCTGCACGAGCGCCGGGTGGACGGCATGATCGTGGCGCCCTCGGCCGAGCCGGGCGGCCTCGTCGCGTACCTCCGTCGCCAGGCCGTGCCGACGGTGCTGCTGGACCGGGTGCTGGAGCCCACCGGTCCCGAGGGCGGCCTCGCCGGTGCCTTCGATCAGGTCTGTGCCGAGAACGCCGGGCCCATGGCCGAACTGGTCACTCACCTCGCCGCGCTGGGGCACCGGCGGATCGGTCTGGTCGCCGGGCTGCCGGGGCTCAGCACCACCAGTGAGCGGATCGCGGGCTACCGGCAGGGGCTCGCCGCGGCCGGGCTCCCCCTCGACGAGGAGCTCGTGGTGTCCGGCAGTTCCGAGGCCACGGGTGCCGAGCGGGCCACGGCCGCGCTGCTCTCCCTGCCCGCCCCGCCCACGGCACTGGTCACCGCCAACAACGCGATGACCATCGGCGCCCTGCGGGCCCTGCGAGGGCGCGGTCTGGACGTGCCCGGCGACATCGCCCTGTGCTGCTTCGACGACTTCGCGTGGGCCGACCTGTTCGCACCCCGGCTCACCGCGATCGCCCAGCCCAGCCGGGAGCTGGGCGCCCGGGCCGTCCGGGTGCTCCTGGACCGGCTTGCGGCGCCCGACCGGGCGGCCACGACCGTACGGCTGCCCTGTGTCCTCGTCCATCGCGCCTCCTGCGGCTGCCCGGAGCCCGGGCCGGGCGAAGCCGACATCCCTCCCCCGGCGGACGCCGGGCGGAGAACGGAACCAACCTCGCAGTCCGAGAAGGGAACCACCCCGTGATCGTCGTCGCCGGTGAGGCACTGATCGACCTGGTACCGCAGGGCCGTGGCGCCCTGGCCGACCTCCAACCGGCGCTCGGCGGCGGCCCGTTCAACACCGCCGTGGCCCTCGGCCGGCTGGGCTCACCGACCGCCTTCGCCTCCCGCGCCTCCCATGACGCCTTCGGCGAGGCCCTGCTCGACGGCCTGCGGCAGGCCGGGGTGGACGTGTCCGCCGTACAGCGCGGCCCCGAGCCGACCACGCTCGCGGTGGCCACCATCGACTCCGGCGGCTCGGCGGCCTACTCCTTCTACGTCGAGGGCACCGCCGACCGCCTCTTCACCACCCCGGCCGCCCTGCCCGAGGGCACTCGCGCGGTGTCCTTCGGTACCTGCTCACTGGCCCTGGAGCCGGGGGCGAGCGCCTACGAGGAGCTGATGCGGTCGGCCGCGGAGCAGGGGCTGTTCACCGCGCTCGACCCCAACATCCGGGCGGGACTGATCCCGGACGCGGACGCCTACCGCGAGCGGTTCCGGGGCTGGCTGCCCTCGGTGACGCTGCTGAAGCTGTCCGAGGAGGACGCCCGGTGGCTGGGCGGCACCCCGCGCGAGTGGCTGGCCGCGGGCCCCTCCGCCGTGGTGGTCACACGGGGCGGCGACGGCCTTTCGGTCTTCACCGCCGACGGCTCGGAGCACCGGGTACCCGGCGAGAAGGTCGACGTCGTGGACACCATCGGCGCCGGGGACACGGTGAACGCGGCCCTGCTGCACGGGCTGTCCACCCTGGACGCGCTGTCCGCGCGGGCCCTGGCCGCCCTCGGTCCGGACTCCTGGCGGCGGCTGCTCGGCTTCGCCGCGCGCGCGGCGGCGATCACCTGCTCGCGCGCGGGCGCGGAGCCCCCTTTCGCGGCCGAGCTGGGCGCACTGTGACCGGATGAACGGCGCGCGGCGCCCCACGGAGACATTCCGTGGGGCGCCGCTCGTACGGGCCTCCGGCGAACCGGTGTCAGACCTTGCGGGTCCGAGTGGTCTTCTTCGCCGCGGTCTTCTTGGCCGTGGGGGCCTTGGCGGTCGCGGTGCTGTTGGCCTTGGCCGTCACCGCCTTCGCCGCCGTCTTCTTCGCCGTCGCCTTGGTGGCGGCGGACTTGGCCGTCTTCCGCGCACCCGTGGCGCGCGGCGACTTCACCGGGCCCGAGTCGCTGACGCGGTCGGCGCCGAGGATCTCGCGCAGGAACTTGCCGGTGTGGCTGGCCGGAACCGCCGCGACCTCCTCGGGGGTGCCCTCGGCGACCACGAGACCGCCGCCCGCGCCGCCCTCGGGGCCCATGTCGATGACCCAGTCGGCGGTCTTGATGACATCGAGGTTGTGCTCGATGACGACGACCGTGTTGCCCTTGTCCACCAGACCGGTCAGGACCGTCAGCAGCTTGCTGATGTCCTCGAAGTGCAGACCGGTGGTCGGCTCGTCCAGGACGTAGACCGTGCGGCCGGTGGAGCGCTTCTGCAGCTCGCTGGCGAGCTTGACGCGCTGCGCCTCACCACCGGACAGGGTGGTCGCGGACTGGCCGAGCCGGACATATCCGAGGCCGACGTCCTTCAGGGTGCGCAGGTGCCGGGAGATCGCGGGCACCGCCTCGAAGAAGTCGGTGGCCTCCTCGATCGGCATGTTCAGCACGTCGGCGATGGACTTGCCCTTGTAGTGGACCTCCAGGGTCTCCCGGTTGTACCGGGCGCCGTGGCAGACCTCGCACGGGACGTACACGTCCGGGAGGAAGTTCATCTCGATCTTGATTGTGCCGTCGCCCGAGCAGTTCTCGCAGCGGCCGCCCTTGACGTTGAAGGAGAAGCGGCCGGGCTGGTAGCCCCGCACCTTCGCCTCGGTGGTCTCGGCGAACAGCCTGCGGACGTGGTCGAAGACGCCGGTGTACGTCGCCGGGTTGGAACGCGGGGTGCGGCCGATGGGCGACTGGTCGACGTGCACGACCTTGTCCACCAGGTCGTCGCCGTCCACCCGCGTGTGGCGGCCGGGGACGTTCCGCGCGCCGTTCAGCTCGCGGGCCAGGTGGGTGTAGAGGATGTCGTTGACCAGGGTCGACTTGCCCGAGCCGGACACACCGGTGACGGCCGTGAAGACACCCAGCGGGAAGGACACGTCGATGTCCTGGAGGTTGTTCTCGCGGGCGCCGCGTACGACGAGCTGCCGGGACGGGTCGAGGGGACGGCGGATGTCCGGGAGCGGGATCGACTTGCGGCCGGAGAGGTACTGGCCGGTCTGCGACTCGGTGTTGGCGAGCAGCTCCTTGAGGTGACCGCTGTGGACGACCTTGCCGCCGTGCTCACCGGCGCCCGGGCCGATGTCCACGATCCAGTCGGCGACCTTGATGGTGTCCTCGTCGTGCTCGACCACGATGAGCGTGTTGCCCATGTCCCGCAGCCGGACCAGGGTCTCGATCAGCCGGTGGTTGTCCCGCTGGTGCAGACCGATGGACGGCTCGTCCAGGACGTAGAGCACGCCGACCAGGCCGGAGCCGATCTGGGTGGCCAGGCGGATGCGCTGGGCCTCGCCGCCGGAGAGGGTGCCCGCCGCGCGGTTGAGGGAGAGGTAGTCCAGGCCGACGTCGACCAGGAAGCGGAGCCGCTCGTTGACCTCCTTCAGCACGCGTTCGGCGATCTTCTTGTCGCGGGCGTTCAGCTTCAGCTCGCCCAGGAAGTCCGCGCAGTCGCTGATCGACATCGCGGAGACCTCGGCGATCGACTTCCCCATGACGGAGACCGCGAGGACGATCGGCTTCAGGCGGGTGCCCTCGCAGGAGGGGCAGGGCACCTCGCGCATGTAGCCCTCGAAGCGCTCACGGCTGGCGTCGCTCTCGGCCTCGCCGTGCCGCCGCTTGACGAAGGGCACAGCGCCCTCGAACGGCGTGGTGTACACCCGCTCCCGGCCGTACCGGTTGCGGTAGCGGACCTCGATCTGGGTCTTGTGGCCGTACAGCAGGGCCTTCTTCGCCCGCTGGGGCAGACCCGCGAAGGGGATGTCCGTGCGGAAGCCGAGCGCGTCCGCGAGGGCGTTGATCAGGCGGCCGAAGTAGTCCTTGGTGTGGCCGTGCGACCAGGGGTGGATGGCGCCCTCGTCGAGCGACTTGTCCTCGTCCGGGACGATCAGCTCGGCGTCGACCTCCATGCGCGTGCCGATGCCGGTGCACTCGGGGCAGGCGCCGAAAGGCGAGTTGAAGGAGAAGGAGCGCGGCTCCAGCTCCTCGAAGGACAGGTCGTCGTACGTGCAGTACAGGTGCTCCGAGAACATGCGCTCGCGCTCGGGGTCGTCCTCGGGGAGGTCGACGAAGTCGAGCACGACCATGCCGCCGGAGAGGCCGAGGGCGGTCTCCACGGAGTCGGTGAGGCGGCGCTTGGCGGAGTCCTTCACCGTGAGGCGGTCGACGACCACCTCGATGGTGTGCTTCTCCTGCTTCTTCAGGGTGGGCGGCTCGGACAGCTGGATGGTCTGGCCGTCGACCCGCGCGCGGGAGTAGCCCTTGGTCTGGAGGTCGGTGAAGAGGTCCACGAACTCGCCCTTGCGCTCGCGCACGAGCGGGGAGAGCACCTGGAAGCGGCTGCCTTCGGGCAGCTCCAGCACCTTGTCCACGATGGCCTGCGGCGACTGGCGCGCGATCGGGCGGCCGCACTCGGGGCAGTGCGGTTTGCCGATGCGCGCGAAGAGCAGGCGCAGGTAGTCGTAGACCTCGGTGATGGTGCCGACCGTGGAGCGCGGGTTGCGCGAGGTCGACTTCTGGTCGATGGAGACCGCGGGCGAGAGGCCCTCGATGAAGTCGACGTCGGGCTTGTCCATCTGCCCGAGGAACTGGCGGGCGTACGAGGAGAGCGACTCCACGTAGCGACGCTGGCCCTCGGCGAAGATGGTGTCGAAGGCCAGGGAGGACTTGCCCGACCCGGACAAGCCCGTGAAGACGATGAGCGCGTCACGCGGCAGGTCGAGCGAGACATTCTTCAGGTTGTGCTCGCGCGCGCCACGGACGATGAGACGGTCGGCCACGCCGGTCCGCACCTTTCTTCAGAGAAGTGACAGGGGCCGAGGCCCCGTGCTTCTTCGAGCCTAGGGGGAGCCACTGACAACGCCGGTCGGATTCCCGGATGCATAACAATCCCCAGCTATCCAGCATGCCCGACGCCGCCTTCGACGATATAGCACGCGCTTTCGAATAACGGAGGATGTTCGCCACCTTCACCCGAATGAGTGGTGCGGCTAGGGTCGGGCCCCATGACCGATCACGCTCATGACCTGGCCCGTGTACGGGAAGCGACGGAACGGCTGCTCAGCGCGGCCGCCGTACTGGACAACGCGGCATTGGCCGAGCCGTCACGGCTTCCGGGCTGGACGCGTGGACATGTCCTCGCCCACCTCGCCCGCAACGCCGACGCGCTGGTGAACGTCCTCGGCGGCCGCCCGATGTACGTGAGCGCCGAGGCCCGCGACGCCGACATCGAGCGGGACGCGCCGCGTCTCCCGGAGACCCAGCTCGCCGACGTGCGCGACAGCGCCGCCCGGTTCGACGCGGCCGGTGCGGCGCCGGGCGACTGGAACCGTGTGGTGGAACTGCGCAACGGCGTCACCGATGTCGCGGCCCGGCTGCCGTTCCGGCGCTGGGCGGAGGTCGAGCTGCACCATGTCGACCTCGGTACCAGCTACGAGCTGGAGGATCTCCCGGCCGAGTTCACCGAGCGGGAGACCGAGTTCCTGGCCCAGCGCTTCCTGGGCCACGCCGAGGTGCCCGCGACGCTGCTGAGCGACGGCACGCGGACCTGGAGCACCGGGCGGGAAGCCACCGAGCCCGAGGTCACCGTCACCGGCACCCCGGCCGACCTGCTGGGGTGGCTCGCCGGGCGCCGCGAGGGGACCGCGCTGGAGGTGAAGGGCGGCGAGCTGCCCGCGCTCCCCCCGCTGTGACACGGCGCCGGGCCGCCAACGCCCGTCCCGCTATAGGCTGATCGTCATGACGTACAGCGGCGAGGTCAGGGTCGGCGGTCCGGCGGACGTGCACGAGCTGAAGGACCTGATGATCACGAAGGTCGCGGTCGGCCCGATGAACAACAACGCCTATCTGCTGCGTTGCCGGGCCACCGACGAGCAGCTCCTGATCGACGCGGCCGCCGAGCCGCACACCCTGCTCGCCATGATCGGCCGGGACGGCATCGCCGCCGTCGTCACCACGCACCAGCACGGCGACCACTGGCAGGCGCTCGGCGAGGTCGTCGGCGCCACGGGGGCCCGTACGTACGCCGGGCGGGAGGACGCCTCCGGCATCCCAGTCGCCACCGATGTGCCGGTCGACGACGGGGACGTCATCCGGGTCGGCCAGGTCGAGCTGACCGCGCGCCACCTGGTCGGGCACACGCCGGGCTCCATCGCGCTGGTCTACGACGACCCGCACGGCCACCCGCACGTCTTCACCGGTGACTGCCTCTTCCCCGGCGGTGTCGGCAACACCCATCAGGACCCCGAGGCGTTCGCCAGCCTGATCAGCGACGTGGAGACGAAGATCTTCGACGCGCTGCCGGACGAGACCTGGGTCTACCCCGGCCACGGCGACGACACCAGCCTGGGCGCCGAGCGCCCGCAGCTGCCGGAGTGGCACGCGCGCGGATGGTGAGCAAGCGGAGGTGAGCCGGGGCCGCGTTCAGGCGTCGGCTCGTGCCGATCCCAGCAGCGTGGCGACCCGCTCGACCGCGAAGACGTATCCCTGTACCCCGCAGCCCGCGATCACCCCGTCGGCGCGCAGCGAGACGTACGAGTGGTGCCGGAAGGACTCGCGCTGGTGGATGTTGGAGATGTGCACCTCCAGCACGGGCAGGCCGTCGCAGGCGTTGAGCGCGTCCAGGATCGCCACCGAGGTGTGGGAGTAGGCGCCGGGATTGATGACGATCCCGGCGTGGTCGAGCCGCGCCTCGTGGATCCAGTCCACCAGCTGGCCCTCGTGGTTGGACTGCCGGCAGTCCACCGTGCCGCCGTACGCGGCTGCCGCCCCGGCGCACATCGCCTCGACGTCGGCCAGGGTGTCCTTGCCGTAGATGTCGGGCTGCCGCTGGCCGAGGAGGTTCAGGTTGGGCCCGTTGAGGATCATGATCGGGGCGCTGGCCAGGGTGCGGGGCACGGTGGGTTCCTCCGGTGCGTCGGGGGCGGCCGGTCGGCGGCCACTGTTCGCACCCGGTCTATCACGGGCTGCCAGGGCGCCCTTCGGGCAGTACGGGGCGCGACTTTCGGAACCTAGGGGTTGAGGGCAAGCTCCAGGTAGGCGGCGAAGAGGACCAGGTGGACGCCGCCCTGGAGCGGGGTGGCGCGGCCGGGCACGACCGTGAGCGAGGCGACGACCACGGTGAGCGCGAGCAGCAGCATGTGCGTGGAGCCGAGGCCCAGCACGAGCGGTCCGGACAGCCAGACCGAGGCCAGCGCGACGGCCGGGATGGTCAGGCCGATGCTGGCCATGGCGGAGCCCAGCGCGAGGTTGAGGCTGGTCTGCACCCGGTCGCGGCGGGCGGCGCGCAGCGCGGCGATGGTCTCGGGCAGCAGCACGAGCAGGGCGATGACCACACCGACGACCGCCTGGGGCAGGCCCGCGCCCTCCACCCCGGATTCGATCGTGGGCGACACCCCCTTGGCCAGGCCGACCACGCCGACGAGGGCGAGGCCGAGCAGGCCGAGGCTGGTATAGGCATGGCGGGCGGACGGGGGTGCCGCGTGGTCCGCGGTGGTGATGATGTCGCCCTCTTTGGTGACCGGCAGGAAGTAGTCGCGGTGCCGCAGGGTCTGGGTGGCAACGAAGAGGCCGTAGAGGATCAGGGAGGACAGGGCCGCGAACGTCAGTTGCACGGTGGAGAACTCGGGGCCGGGCTTGCTGGTCGTGAAGGTGGGCAGCACCAGGCTGAGGGTGGCCAGGGTGGCGACCGTCGCCAGGGCGGCTCCGGTGCCCTCGGGGTTGAAGACGGCGGTGCCGTGGCGCAGGGAGGCGACCAGGAGACAGATGCCGAGGATGCCGTTGCAGGTGATCATCACGGCGGCGAAGACCGTGTCGCGGGCCAGGGTGGAGCTCTTGTCCCCGCCGTCGACCATGAGGGTGACGATCAGCGCCACCTCGATGATGGTGACGGCGATGGCGAGCACCAGGGAGCCGAAGGGTTCGCCGACCCGGTGGGCGACGACCTCGGCGTGGTGCACGGCGGCCAGGACGGCCCCGGCGAGGACGAGGGTGACCAGGGCCACGACCGCGCCGGGCAGGCCGCGGCCCCAGGTGAGGACGAGGAGGACGACCGCGAGCACCGGCACGAGGAGCGTCCACCGCGCGGCGAGCGACCTGAGCCGAGTGATCATGCAGTGATGGTGGCAGAGGCGTACAGGGTTCGCATTCCGTTCGTCTCGTGTCAGACGTCGATGCTGTCCTTGGAGGCGCCGTCGCCCCCGGCCGCCTCGGCGGCGGCCTGCTTCCGGGAGGCGATGAGGCTGGTGATCGTGGTGATGACCAGCACGCCGCAGATCACGGCCAGGGAGACCGGGATGCTGATCTCCGGGACGTGCACCCCGAGCTCGTGCAGGGCGTGCAGCACCAGCTTGACGCCGATGAAGCCGAGGATGACCGACAGGCCGTACGACAGGTGGACCAGCTTCTTCAGCAGGCCGCCGATGAGGAAGTACAGCTGGCGCAGACCCATCAGGGCGAAGGCGTTCGCGGTGAAGACGATGTACGGGTCCTGCGTCAGGCCGAAGATCGCGGGGATGGAGTCCAGCGCGAACAGCACGTCGGTGGTGCCGATGGCGAGCATCACGACCAGCATCGGGGTCATGACCCGCTTGCCGTTCTCCTCGATCCACAGCTTGGTGCCGTGGTACCGGTCGGCGACACCGAACCTGCGCTCGGCGGCCTTGAGCAGCTTGTTCTCCTCGTACTCCTCGTCCTCGTGATCGGCGCGGGCCTCCTGGATCAGCTTCCAGGCGGTCCAGATCAGGAAGGCGCCGAAGATGAAGAACACCCAGGAGAAGCTGGCGATGATCGCCGCGCCGGCCGCGATGAAGACGGCCCGCAGGACCAGGGCTATGAGCACACCGAAGAGCAGCACCCGCTGCTGGTACTGCGCGGGCACCGCGAACTTCGTCATGATCAGGACGAAGACGAAGAGGTTGTCGACGCTCAGCGACTTCTCGGTGATGAAGCCGGCGAAGAACTCCCCGGCGGGTTGTCCGCCGCCGAAGTAGAGCAGTCCGAGGCCGAAGAGCCCGGCCAGGGCGATCCATACGGCGGTCCAGATGCCCGCTTCCTTGATGGACACCTCATGCGGCTTGCGGCCGATGAAGAAGTCCACCGCGATCAGGGCGGCCAGCCCCACGATGGTCAGGACCCACAGGGTCATCGAGACGTCCACTGCACCTCCGGCATTACGTCACGGCAAACATCAGCGTTGTCGCTGCCGGAGGTCTCTTCCACCCGAGGGACGGGCCGGCGCCCCGGAATCCATGGGGATCCGTACTGACGGGTGCGCCGCATCAGGGAGTACTCCCCTCCGCACGAACACGGTAGCGCAATTACCAAGGAAGAGTAAAGAGAAAGGTAAAGTAAAGACCAAGTGAGCAGCTCAGAGGTTCTTTACTTCCCCTTGATCCTGGCCGCGGAGACCACGCTGAGCACCTGCTGGACGACCGCGCTGACGTGCGGCGGGAGGGCTGGTTCGAAGGTCCACGCATGGCCGACCCAGGGATCGGCGAAATGGTCGTCGGGCGACGGGGTGAGTCGCATCAGTGAACGCCACAACGGGTCGAGCAACGGCCCGTACGCCTCGGCGTCGGCGCGGTCCGCGACCAGCAGCAGATGGACCCCGGCCGCCGGACCCTCGTCCGCGAGGAAGCGGAGCCGGGTCACGGCGCGGTCGTCGAAGCCCTGCGGGAAGTCGTTGACGATCAGCAGCCGCCGCGCAGTGTCGAAGCCGTCCGGCAGGGCCTCGGTCGCGCCGCCGTTGATCGCCATGCGCACCAGATCGACCCGCCGGGTGAGCGACTCCAGCGCCTGCGCCACCCCCGCCGCGCCGGTCGCGGGCGGTCCCGTCAGCGCACCCGTCCGGGTGAGGTCCCCGAGCGGCCCGGCTCCGGCACCGGCCGGGTCGATGACCTGGACCGAGAACTCCCCCACCGGGTGGACGGCGAGGAGTCGGGCGGCGAGGGCCACGGCGACTTCCAGCGCCAGCCGACGACGCTCGGCCGAGTCCGCGAGGTCGGCCGGGGTGGCGCCGCTGTCGACCCACAGGCCCCGGTCCAGCGGCAGCCTGACCAGCATCGGGATACGCAGAAGCGCGCTCTCGGGGAGGTGGAGATCGCCCAGCCGGACGGCCTGGGGCGGCTCGGTCGGCATCCGGTGCCCCTGCCAGACCGGGCTGGACCAGCGGGCGTACGCGGGCGGCAGGGCGGGCTCGACCACCTCTGCCTCGGCCATGAGCTGGGCCAGGTCGCGGTCGTGAGCCGCTTGCGCCCGGCCCACCAGTTCGTCGTGCTTGGCCTGGGCCGCCCGCCGTGCTGCGTCCCCCGCGCCCCCGATCCTGGCGCGCGGGTCGGCGAGGACCTCGTCCAGCTCGCGGTCCAGGCGCGCGGCGGCGAACTCGGTGGCGCTGCGGTAGGCGGCAGTGGCTCGGGCCAGGTCCTCGAACATGCCCCAGACCTGGTTGTACAGCCGTTCGTCCATGGACCACCCTGCCGCGTCACCTGCGACGGGGCGCGGCGGTTCCCCGGAGGCCGCGACGGCCTGCCGTCCGGGGTGGGTGTAGTCGACCGGTCCGCCACCTGACGGGCGCGCCTCCGGAACGACGCCCTCCGGAACGGCGGGGCGCTCCGCCTCCCACATCGCCTCGGCGATCTCGCGCGGCCGGGGCAGCCCCAGGTCCGCGAGGAGCGCGGGGAGGCCGTCCGCGTACCCCTGGCCGACCGCGCGCACCTTCCAGCCGCCTTGGCGGCGGTACAGCTCCAGCGCGAGGACGGCCGACTCGGCGTCCAGCCCGGTGAGGGTGAAGCGGGCGATCTCGGTGCCGTCGGCATCGGTGACGGTCGCCCGCGGGGCGGCGGTCGCGCCGAACCGTCGGCCCGCACCCGGCTGCTCGGGCATGGCCAGCAGTACGGTGACGCGGTGCACGGCCTCCGGCAGCGCGCCCAGGTCGACAGCGAGGCGGTGCGCGGCGGCCGTGGCGCGGGGTACTTCGATGCCGGGTGGGGCGGCGGCGCCGGGATGGGCGATCCGGTCGCCGTCATGGACACGGCCGCCCTCGTCACCGAGGGCGGCCGCCACGAGCACGGGGACCTCGGCCGAGATCAGGATCTCCAGCCGGGTCCGGGGCAGCGGATGGTTCTGCCCCCGCACCAGTTCGGTCCCCATCGCCGTCGCCCCCTGTGTCGTGTCGTCGTGCGCGCCCGGCGGGTGCGGTCCTATGGGTGCTGTCCTGCGGGCGCGGTCCTACAGGTGCGGAAGGATCGCGGGCATCAGGTCCTGGAACGTGCGCCCGTTGGCGGGCTCGCCCAGCGCGGTCATCGTCCAGCCGGTGCCCGCGCGGTGCACCTTGGCCATGATCTGCGCGGTGTACTCGCCGCCGCCCGCCAGCGTGTAGCGCGCGAGTTCCTGACCGTTGGTCTCGTCCACGAGGCGGCAGAACGCGTTCTGCACCTCCTGGAAGGTCTGCCCGGTGAAGGAGTTGACGGTGAAGACGATCTGGTCGACGTGGGGCGGGACCCGCTGGAGGTCCACGAGGACGGCCTCGTCGTCGCCGCCCTGCCCGACACCGCCCACGAGGTTGTCGCCGGTGTGCCGGACGGAACCGTCGTCGCTCACCAGATGACGGAAGAAGACGACGTCGACCGGCTGCTTCTCCGCGAAGAGGACCGCCGAGGCGTCCAGGTCGATCTCGCGGGTGCGGGAGCCGAACAGTCCGCGTCGCTTCGCCGCCTGCCAGCCGAGACCCATACGGACCGCGGTCAGGGTGGCCCCGTCCTTCTTCTCCAGGCTGATGGCCTGGCCCTTGGTCATGTTGACGGTCACGGCTGAATCCCCTCTCGATGTTCCCCTGTTGCCGCGCATCGCGCGGTTGCCCAGAACCCTACGCAGCGCCACCGACCGTGCCGAACCCCGGCCCGCGCTTTGTGTCGGTGTTGCAACACTGGGCGCGCAGGCCGAGGTTGGACGAGCCTGGAGGGTCAGGCGATACCGGCCTCCCGCATCTGGCGCAGTTCCTTCTTCATCTCGGACACCTCGTCGCGCAGCCGGGCGGCGATCTCGAACTGGAGTTCCGCGGCGGCCGCGCGCATCCGCTCCGTCATCTCCTCGATCTGCCCGGCGAGTTCGGCGGCCGGCTGGTCGGTGGGCTGTGTCTTGCCCTTGGCCTTGCTCTTGGCCGCCTTCGCCTTGGCGTCCGCGGTCGCCTTGCCGCCGAGGCTGGGCACCGGCGTCTTGGGCGCCTTGCCGTCCTTCTGCTGGCGGTAGCCGGTGCCGAGGAGCTGCTCGGTATCGACGTCCTCGCGGGCGATCTGCGCGACGATGTCGTTGATCTTCTTGCGCAGCGGCTGCGGGTCGATGCCGTTGGCCTTGTTGTACTCGACCTGCTTCTCGCGGCGCCGGTTGGTCTCGTCGATGGCCTTCTCCATCGCCGGGGTGATCCTGTCGGCGTACATGTGGACCTGGCCGGAGACGTTGCGCGCCGCGCGGCCGATGGTCTGGATCAGCGAGGTGCCGGAGCGCAGGAAGCCCTCCTTGTCGGCGTCCAGGATGGCCACCAGGGACACCTCGGGCAGGTCGAGGCCCTCGCGCAGCAGGTTGATGCCGACCAGGACGTCGAACTCGCCGGCCCGCAGCTCGCGCAGCAGCTCCACGCGGCGCAGGGTGTCGACGTCGCTGTGCAGATAGCGGACCTGGATGCCGAGTTCGACGAAGTAGTCGGTGAGGTCCTCGGCCATCTTCTTGGTGAGCGTGGTGACCAGGACGCGCTCGTTCTTGTCGGTGCGCTCCCGGATCTCGTGCACCAGGTCGTCGATCTGGCCCTCGGTGGGCTTGACCACGACCTCCGGGTCGACCAGGCCGGTGGGGCGGATGATCTGCTCGACCACGCCGTCGCCCCGGGACAGTTCGTAGGCGCCCGGAGTCGCCGACAGGTAGACGGTCTGACCGATGCGCCCTTGGAACTCCTCCCACTTCAGCGGGCGGTTGTCCAGCGCGGAGGGCAGCCGGAAGCCGTGGTCGACCAGGGTGCGCTTGCGGGAGGCGTCGCCCTCGTACATGGCCCCGATCTGCGGCACGGTGACGTGCGACTCGTCGATGACCAGCAGGAAGTCGTCCGGGAAGTAGTCGAGCAGGGTGTTCGGCGGGGAGCCGGGGAGGCGGCCGTCGAAGTGCATCGAGTAGTTCTCCACGCCGGAGCAGGTGCCGATCTGGCGGAGCATCTCGATGTCGTAGGTGGTGCGCATCCGCAGGCGCTGGGCCTCCAGGAGCTTGCCCTGCTTCTCCAGCTCGGCCAGGCGCTCCCCCAGCTCCTTCTCGATGCCGTTGACGGCGCGCTCCATGCGCTCCGGTCCGGCGACGTAGTGGGAGGCGGGGAAGACGTAGAGCTGCTGGTCGTCGCTGATGATCTCGCCGGTGAGCGGGTGCAGCGTGGACAGCGCCTCGATCTCGTCGCCGAACATCTCGATGCGGACGGCCAGCTCCTCGTAGACCGGGAAGATCTCGATGGTGTCGCCGCGCACCCGGAAGGTGCCCCGGGTGAAGGCCGTGTCGTTGCGGGTGTACTGGATGTCGACGAAGCGGCGCAGCAGGTCGTCGCGGTCGATCTCCTCGCCGACCTTCAGCGGCACCATGCGGTCCACGTACTCCTGCGGCGTGCCCAGGCCGTAGATGCAGGAGACGGAGGCGACCACGACCACGTCACGCCGGGTGAGCAGGGAGTTCGTCGCCGAGTGGCGCAGGCGCTCGACCTCCTCGTTGATCGAGGAGTCCTTCTCGATGTAGGTGTCCGACTGCGGGACGTACGCCTCGGGCTGGTAGTAGTCGTAGTACGAGACGAAGTATTCGACCGCGTTGTTCGGGAGCAGCTCGCGGAACTCGTTGGCCAGCTGAGCGGCCAGCGTCTTGTTCGGCGCCATCACCAGGGTGGGGCGCTGGAGCTGCTCGATCATCCACGCGGTGGTGGCGGACTTGCCGGTGCCGGTCGCGCCGAGCAGTACGACGTCCTTCTCGCCGCCCCGCACGCGCTTGGCCAGGTCGGCGATGGCCGTCGGCTGGTCGCCGCTGGGCTGGAAGGGGCTGACGACCTCGATGGGCGCCACCGTGCGTTCGATCTTTGAAACGGGCCGCATGGAGTCAACCGTACGACCCCGCACTGACAACGGGTCGGGAGTCAGTGGCGCTGGGGGGTGCGGAAGCCGTGGGCGTCGGCGTGGACCGGGTGGCGGTTCGGGCCCTGCGGCGGACGGACGCGCTGGTGGGAGGCTACGGCAGCGGCCGGGACGCCCGGCTTGGACTCCTCGGGGACGCTCCGCGGCGCGTCCTTGACCATCAGCGGATCGAAGAGCACGACGGCGGCCACGAGGACGAGGAGGGCGAGCGGTCCGATGAGGATCGGGGCGAGCACGGCGGCCGGTGAGCCGCTGGTGGCGGTGCCGGGGGTGCCGTGGAGGTGGGCGGTGAGTCCGGCCATGCCGGTGTAGTGCATGCCGCTGACGGCGAGGCCCATGACGAGGCCGGCGCCGATGCTGCCCCGCAGACCCCGGACGTTTCCGGCGGCCCAGAGGGCGATGGTGGCGGCCACGACGGCGATCACGACGGACGCGACGACGCCTGCGATGTCGTAGGTGAACCGTCCGTCGAAGCGCATGCCGGCCATGCCGAGGTAGTGCATCGAGGCGACGCCCAGACCGGTGATCGTGCCGCCGGTGACGAGCGAGGTGCCGGTGGCGCCCCGATAGCCGATGATGAAGATCCCGACGCCCACCATGACGATGGCCAGGCCGAGGCTCGCGAAGGTCATCGGTTTGTCGAAGCGGACCGGTGTCTCGTCGATGGAGAAGCCCATCATGGCGATGAAGTGCATGGTCCAGATGCCGGAGCCGATCGCGGTCGATCCGAGGGCCAGCCACGCGGGCCGCCAGGAGTGGGTGACCAGCAGGGCCCGGGTGGTGCAGCGCAAACCGAGGGCGCCGCCCAGGCAGGCCATCACATAACCCACGAGGGGGGTGACGACCCCGTAGCTGAATCCGTCGATCGTGCCTCGCATGCGCGGTTGTCCCTCGCCTTCTCGCGTCCTGTGACGGACACGATGTTCCCCCTGCCCAGCACCGCTGTGGCGGTCGGGGCTGTCGCAGAGAGTATGGCCGCCACCGGAATGGTCGAATGATTTTCCGACAAAGAAACACGGCCTTACCCCACTTGTGCGGCACCGGTGTGCGGAGTTGGGCTCCGCCGTTCATCGTGTGGCCGTTCTGCGCCCGTGTGCCGTTGACGCTCTGCTGTCACTCTGGTGCTGTTGGTATTCGCCGGACGTGAGGAGTACGCATGCACGCGCACGCAGTCGCCGCCGCGGCCACCGCGGCCCTGGGGGCGACGGTCCTGCTGAGCCCCGCCTCCGACGGCCGGCCGGTCCGGGCGGCCCAGCCCACGGTGGTCGCTCACCGAGGGGCCTCCGCGTACGCGCCCGAGAACACGCTGGCCTCGATCGACAAGGCGGCGAGGCTCGGCTTCTCCTGGGTGGAGAACGACGTGCAGCGCACCAAGGACGGCAAGCTGGTCGTCATCCACGACGACAGCCTGGCGCGCACCACGAACGTCGAGGATGTGTTCCCCGGCCGGGCGCCCTGGAAGGTGAAGGACTTCACGGCGGCCGAGATCGCCCGGCTGGACGCGGGCAGCTGGTTCTCCCCCGTCTTCGCGGGCGCGCGCGTGCCGACGCTGGAGCGGTACATGCGCCGGGTCGAGCACAACCACGAGAAACTGCTGCTCGAGGTCAAGAACCCCGAGCTGTACCCCGGCATCGAGCAGCAGATCCTCAAGACCCTGAGCAACGAGGGCTGGCTGGACCGCGCGCACCGGAGCCGTCTGATCGTGCAGAGTTTCAGCGCGGCGAGCATCCGTACCGTGCACCAGCTCAAGCCCGCGCTGACCACCGGCTACCTGGGCCGCCCGAAGATCGCCGAGCTGACCGGGTACGCCCGGTTCGCCGACCTGATCAACCCCTCGTACGCGGACATCTCCGCGAGCTACGTCTCGACCGTGCACGCGCTGAAGGGGCCGCACGGCAAACCTCTTGGGGTGTTCACCTGGACGGTGAACGACGCGGCCACGGCCCGGAAGGTCAGGGGCTTCGGCGTCGACGGGATCATCACCAACAAGCCGGACGTGGTGCGGACGGCGCTGAGCGCCTCCTGAGCCGGGCGGCGGGGCCCGTTGTCAGTGGCGGGTCGTAGCGTGGTCGGCATGGACAGTCAGGGGCAGGACGAGCAGCGGGTCGTGTGGGCGGTCGTGGACAGCCGCATCGGCCCGCTGATGCTGGCGGCGAGCCGCCAGGGACTGGTCAACGTCGTCTTCCACGCCACCGGCCCGGTGTGCGAGCGCGCGCTGCGGCGGCTGGCGGGGCGGTACGGCACCGAGCCGGTCCAGGAGCCGGGCGCGCCGGTGCTGGCCGAGGCGATACGGCAGATCGAGGCCTATCTCGCGGGTGAGCGCCACGACTTCGATCTGCCACTGGACTGGTCGCTGATCTCGGGCTTCAACCGGGCGGTGCTGCGCGAGCTGGCCGACGGCGTCCCGTACGGCACCGTGGTGGGCTACGGCGATCTGGCCCGGCGGGTCGGACAGCCGGGCGGGGCGCAGGCGGTGGGCACGGCGATGGGCGCCAATCCGCTGCCGGTCGTCGTGCCGTGTCACCGGGTGGTGGAGAGCGACGGCGGGATCGGTGGGTTCGGGGGCGGGCTGGAGACGAAGCGGCAGTTGCTGGCGCTGGAGGGCGTGCTGCCCGAGCCGCTGTTCTGACGGCGCCTCCTGCCGATTCCGGGTCCGGGCGTTTGGCCGGGGGTCGCGCCCGCCAGAGATGAGGGGAGGCGACTGACGGGAGGCGGGCGCGTGGTGCTGGTGTTGTCCGAGGAGGTCCGGGAGGCGACGGCCGCCGGACGGCCGGTGGTGGCCCTGGAGTCCACGATCATCGCGCACGGGCTGCCGCGCCCGCGCAATCTCCAGGTGGCGCTGGAGCTGGAGGACGTGGTCCGGCACGAGGGAGCCGTCCCCGCGACGATCGCCGTGCTCGACGGACGACCGCATGTCGGACTGGACAAGGACCAGTTGGAGCGGGTCGCCAACGAGGACGGCATCCGCAAGCTGGGCCACCGGGATCTGCCCCTGGCCATGGCGGCGGGGGCGAGCGGGGCGACCACGGTGTCGGCGACGGCCCAGTTGGCCGCGCTGGCGGGCATCCGGGTGTTCGCCACCGGCGGCCTGGGCGGTGTGCACCGGCAGTGGACGGTGACCCAGGACGAGTCGGCCGATCTGGGGCTGCTGGCCCGGACCCGGATCACCGTTGTGTGCGCGGGCGTGAAGTCGATCCTCGACGTTCCGGCCACCCTGCAGCGGCTGGAGACGCTGGGCGTGGCCGTCGCCGGTTACCGCACCGAGCGGTTCCCCGGCTTCTATCTGTCCGACTCGGGCCACCCGGTGGACTGGACGCTGCGCGATCCGGAGCAGGTCGCCGAGGTCATGCGGGCGCAGGACGCCCTCGGCACCCTGGAATCGGCGCTGATCGTCGCCAATCCCGTCCCGCCGGAGCAGCAGCTCGACCCCGGGCTGCACGCGCGCGTGCTCGCCGGGGCGCTGCGGGCCTGCGAGGAGGAGGGCGTCACCGGTCAGGCCGTCACACCGTTCCTGCTGGATCATCTGGTCCGGCACACGGACGGGGCCTCGCTGCGCGCCAACCTGGCCGCGGTGCGCGGCAATGTGGAGCTGGCGGCGCGGATCGCCACGGCGTGGGCGATGAGGTGACCGGCGGCCCGCGGGGTGGGCTGCTGGTCGTCGGGGACGTGATCACCGATGTGGTGGCCCGGCATCGGGGCCCGCTCGCCGCGAGCACCGACACCGTCGCCGTGATCCGGACCCTGCCGGGCGGGGCGGGCGCCAACGTGGCGTGCTGGGCCGCCGACGCGGGGTGTCCGGACGTGCGGCTGCTGGCGCGCGTGGGTGCGGACGCGGTGCGTTGGCACGAGCGGGAGCTGCTGGCGGCCGGGGTGCGTCCGCGGCTGGTGGTGGACCCGGTGGCGCCGACCGGCACGGTGATCTGCCTCGTCGACGGTGAGGCGGCGGCCGAGCGCACGTTCCTCACCTCCAGCGGGGCGTCGCTCCGGCTCGAACCGGCCGACTGGTCGGAGGAGTTGCTCGACGGCGTGGCCCGGCTGCATCTGTCGGGCTACCTGCTGTTCGCCGAGTCCAGCCGGGCATTGGCCGAGGCGGCGCTGGCGGCGGCACGCGCGCGTGGGGTGCCGGTCAGTCTGGACCCGGCTTCGGCGGGGTTCCTCGCGCGGTTCGGCACGGACCGGTTCCTGGAGTTCGCCGAGCGGTTGGACGTGCTGTTGCCCAGCCGGGACGAGGCATGCCTGCTGACGGGGATCTCCGACTGGGCCGGGGCGGCGGCGGAGTTGAGCGGGCTCGGGCCCGTGGTGGTGGCCAAGTCGGGGGCGGAGGGGGCGTTGGTGGCCCGGTCGGGGGTCGTGTGCGCCCGGGTTCCCGCGGTACCGGCCCGCGCGACGGACAGCACGGGTGCCGGGGACGCGTTCACCGGCGCGTTCCTCGCGGCGCTGGTGGCGGGCGCCAGTGCGGAGGTCGCGGCAGAGTGGGGCTGCCGGGCCGGGGCGCGGGCGGTGGAGCGGGTGGGCGGTCGGCCGCCGTGCCCGGACGACGACGGACGGGCGCGGCGGACACCCGCCCCGCCTGCACCTTCCCCGCCCACCCCCTGAGACGCGCGCTGCTCAGCCCTTGCGCCCCCATGCGGAGATCATCGGCGCGGTGGCGAGGTCCATGCCGCCCGCCGCGACGTTGGCGAGATGCCGGTCGATGTCCTCGTCTGTGGCCAGCCCCGCTTCGACCAGGCGGCCCCGGATCTGACGGACCGTGGCCAGTTCGAGCGCGGTGCACGCCGGTGAGGTGAGCGGGAAGTACGCGTCGGCCTCGACCTGCAGCAGTCCTGCCTCGCGGAGCAGGCGCGGCAGGCGGCGGCCGTAGGAGAGGTCGGCGCCGCGCTCGGCGAGGAGCCGACGGAAGCCCTGGCGGAGCCGGTTGGCGAGCCGCTGCTCGGGGCCGTGTTCGTCGGGGCAGGTCAGGGGCTGCAGGGCCGGGTCGGCGTCCTCGATCAGCAGACAACCGCCGGGCCGCAGCGCGTCGATCATGGAGCGCAACGCCCGTTCCCGGTCCGGGACATGGACGAGTACGAGCCGGGCGTGCACGAGGTCGAAGCCCCGGCCCGGTGCCTCCTCGGCGCCCACGTCGTGGGTGCGGACCTCCACCGGGGGCCGGGCCACGGAGTCCAGGCGGGAGGTGTCGATGTCGGTGGCGACGACGCTGCCGGTCGGACCCACCTTCCGCGCGAGCCAGGAGACGACGGAGGTGCCTCCGGCGCCGACCTCCCAGCAGCGCCATCCGGGGCCGATGCCGAGGCGTTCGAGGTGGCGGAATGTGGTGGGGTCGAAGAGCGAGGCGAAGGCGTCGAAGCGTTCGCCCGCCTCGGTCTGCCGGTTGTCCAGGAGGTATCCGTCGGAACTGGTCATGTTCCGCATCGTCCCAGCCTGGCGCCGTGGCAGGGGCGGCCGATCCTTTGTCCACAGGCGGGAACCAAGCGGAATCCGTGATTCCCACAGGCTTCCCCGACTTTCCCGCAGGACTGGCAAACTGACCGCGCAGGACACGAGAGGTGTCAGCTGCGGAGATCCAGGCAAGGAGATCCAGATGTCGATGGCGGGGAATCTGCGGAAAGTAACAAAGCTGAGCAAGGTCGGCGGCCTGCGCAAGGTGGCCGGTCTGGCCCGGCGTCGGCCGCGTGTGGACCTGAGCCACCCGGCCAGGTCGCCGCTGGGTTCCTCGGTAGTGAACTGCGTGACGTATCAGGACGGCATACGCGTGCCGGGCGCCGCCGATGTGGTGGACGCCGTGAAGACGGTCCGCAACACCGGCGCCGGTTTCGTCTGGCTGGGTCTGCACGAGCCGACGGCCGAGGAGTTCACGGATGTCGCCGAGCTGTTCGACCTGCACCCACTCGCGGTGGAGGACGCGGTGGAGGCCCACCAGCGCCCGAAACTGGAGCGGTACGGGGACACGCTCTTCGCGGTGCTGAAGACGGTCTGCTACGTGGAGCACGAGAAGCTGACGGCGACGAGCGAGGTGGTGAACACCGGCGAGATCATGGTGTTCGTCGGCGAGGACTTCGTCATCACCGTGCGGCACGGTCACCATGGCTCGCTGGGCCCGCTGCGCGAGGAGTTGGAGTCACGTCCGCGTCAGCTGGCCAAGGGCCCTTCCGCGGTGCTGCACGCCGTGGCGGACCATGTGGTGGACGAGTATCTGAACGTCACGGACGCGGTCCAGGGCGATGTCGAACAGGTCGAGACGGATGTGTTCTCGGAGGAGGGCGCGCGGGCCGATCCGGGACGGATCTACCAGCTCAAGCGCGAACTGCTCGAACTGAAACGGGCCGCGGTGCCGCTGGTGCGCCCGGTGGAGGACCTGGCCACCCGGCCGATGAAGGTGGTCAACCCGGAAATACAGGCGTACTTCCGGGATGTGATGGACCATCTGATAAGGGCCAAGGACCAGATCGCCGCGTTCGACGAGCTGCTCAACTCGATCCTTCAGGCGCACCTCGCGCAGGTGACGGTCGCGCAGAACGAGGACATGCGCAAGATCACCGCCTGGGCCGCGATCGTCGCGGTGCCGACGATGGTCTGCGGTGTCTACGGCATGAACTTCGAGTACATGCCCGAGGCGCACTGGCAGTACGGCTACCCGCTCATGATGGGGATCACCGCGCTGGCCTGTGCCGTGCTCTGGCGGGGCTTCCGGCGCAACGGCTGGTTCTGACAGGCCGGGCGGGTCCCGGACCGGTGGGGTCAGCCGTTCCAGGCGGGGTGCCGTGGGTCGTCGGCGCGCACCAGGACGTCGGCGGTCTCGGCGGGGTCGGTCTCCGTCTCGTACCGGGCGAATGCGGGGAGCGTCCAGTGGTCGGTCTCGGGTGTGCGGCGGCGCAGGGCGCCGGATGACAGGAGGACGTGGACGGCCAGGTCGAAGGGGAACCAGTGCCGTAGGAGAAGGGGGCCGTGCAGCAGCAGTACCCCGCCGGGCGGGAGCTGGACGTAGGTGCTGCGGGTGGCTCGGTCGGTGATCGGGTCCCACAGGTCGGGCAGCACCCGCCCGTCGCCTCCGGGGTCCAGGGGCCCGAGGACCTCGCGCCACAGCGCGCCGGTGTCGAACCAGCCGCTGTAGTACGACTCCTCGTCCCGCCTGCCATGTTTCAGGCGGAGGGAGGCCGGACGCAGGAAGTCCTCGGCGCCGACGACCAGTGAGGGCCGGCCGCGTACCCGGAGTGCCTCGGCGATCCGGGCGGCGAGGTCTCCCGGATGAGCGGCGGGCGCACCGTCGAGGCCCACACGCGGCCAGGGACCGCCGTCGGCGGGCTCCAGCGCGAGAATCCGGTCGGCGAGCCGTTCGGCCAGCCGCTCCCAGGTGATCGCTTCGAGTCGCACAGGCCCATGATGCCGGGAAGCCGGAGGAAGCGGAAAAGGCCAGAACAGCAGGGAGGGCAGAAAAGGAGGAGTGGCCCGGCGCCGTGCGGGAGGGCGAGCTGGTGGCGGGGAATGAACCGCGTATGGCACGTCCCGCGAGCGCAAGCCGACCCGTGGAGCCACGCTCCCCCGCACCGCCCGACGCCGGAGGCGGCCCGGTGGTGGTCCAACCGCAGCGGCGCAAGCACTGCGCGGCCTGTCAGCAGGGTCCGCTGGTGTTGCTGGTGCTGGAGAGCGGGGTGCCACGTTGCCTCGACTGCGCGGATCTGGGGCACCTGGTGTTCCTGCCGCGCGGGGATGCCGCGCTGACCCGCAGGGCTCGGGAGGAGAGCACGCTGTCGGCGGTGGTCGTGCGGTTCGCGCGGCGCCGCGGCCGGTACGAGCGCCAGGGTCTGCTGGTGGAGGAGGCCGCGCTGGCGCGGGCCGAGGAGCGGTGCCTGGCCGACGCCGAGGTCCGGCAGCGGAGGCGGACGCGGGACGCGCGGCGGAGGGGTGAGGTGGACGAGCGCTTCGTCGCGGAGTTCGCGGCGGAGATCGGGCGGCTGTTCCCGGGCTGTCCGAACGGCCGGGCGCGGGAGATCGCCGGGCACGCGGGGCTTCGGGGCAGTGGTCGGGTCGGGCGGAGCGCGGCGGGACAGGCGCTGTCGGAGGCGGCGGTGACCTCGGCGGTGGTGGCGTCCGTACGGCACCTGGACACGCCGTACGACGAGCTGCTCATGAGCGGGGTGCCCAGGCGCGAGGCGCGTGACCGGATCGCCGGGGCCGTGGAAGGAGTACTGCGGGAGTGGCGGGGACCGGCCCGGCGGGCGGCGACGGAGGCGGTCCAAGTAGAGGGAGATGAGTGACGTGAGAAGGGTGACGGGAGGGGAGGTTCACCGGCACGGATCGGCGGCCCGTGCGGTGCGGAAAGGTGGGAGATCCCGTGCGCCGCGAAAAGCGGGAAAAGGTGCCGTCCGCCGCCCTGCGCGGGGCTCGGTGGCGACGTATCGTGGCCGGAAGAACACCGGGACGGGGACGCGCCCGTGCCGGGCGACCGCCGAGTGACTCCCGCCCGGGATGCCGCACCGGCCCGTGGTACCCGCGGCGCCCCCATACCCCGGTACACGTCCGCGAGGAAGACGCCCATGGCCGATCCCAAGGGGTTCATGAGCACGCCGCGCCAGGAGTGGCCGCGGCGGCCCGTGGTGGAGCGGGTCCGGGACTGGCACGAGGTCTATGTGCCGGGGGCGTTGCTGCCGATCGTCAGCGCTCAGGCGAACCGGTGCATGGACTGCGGGGTCCCCTTCTGCCACGACGCCTGCCCGCTGGGGAACCTGATCCCCGAGTGGAACGACCTGGTGGCCCGGTCGGACTGGCGGGCGGCGAGCGAGCGGCTGCACGCGACGAACAACTTCCCCGAGTTCACCGGCAGACTGTGCCCGGCGCCGTGCGAGGCAGGGTGCGTGCTGGCCATCAACCAGCCCGCCGTCACGATCAAGAACGTCGAGTGGGCGATCGCCGAGCGGGCCTGGGAGGAGGGCTTCGTGCCGCCCCGGCCGCCGGACCGGCTCTCCGGGAAGACGGTCGCGGTGATCGGGTCGGGTCCGACCGGACTGGCCGCCGCGCAGCAGCTCACGCGGGCGGGGCACACCGTGGCGGTGTACGAGAAGGACGACCGGATCGGGGGGCTGATGCGGTACGGCATCCCCGAGTTCAAGATGGAGAAGGGCTGTCTGGACCGGCGGCTGGAGCAGATGCGGGCGGAGGGGACTCGGTTCCGTACATCGACGGCGGTCGGGCGGGACGTGCCCGCACCGGAGCTGCGGTCGCGGTACGACGCGGTGGTGATCGCCACGGGAGCGACGGCCTGGCGGGAACTGGATGTACCGGGGCGGGAGTTGGCCGGGGTTCAGCAGGCGATGGAGTATCTGCCGCCCGCCAACCGGGTGTGTGCGGGCGACCTTGAGGCCAACCCCTTCTCGGCGGCGGGGCGGCACGTGGTGATCGTGGGCGGCGGGGACACCGGGGCCGACTGTCTGGGGACGGCGGTGCGCGAGGGTGCCGCGTCCGTGACCCAGCTGGACATCTACGCCCGGCCGGGCGAGGCGCGGGACGCGGAGGCGGAGCCCTGGCCGACGTACCCGAAGCTCTACCGTCTCTCCGGCGCGCACGAGGAGGCGGGTGAGCTGCGGACGGCTCCGGCGGCGGACGCGGACGCCCGGCTGTTCGCGGCGTCCACGCTCCGGTTCTCCGGGGACGAGCAGGGACGAGTGAAGGAGCTGCACCTGGTGGAGGTGGACGAAGGACGGCGGCCGGTGGCGGGCACGGAACGGGTGCTGCCCGCCGACCTGGTGCTGCTGGCGCTCGGTTTCTCCGGCCCGGATCGCGCGGACGGACTCATCGACCAGCTGGGGCTGGTGACGGAGCCGCGCGGCACGATCGCGCGGGACGGGGACTTCGGCACGAACGTGCCGGGGGTGTTCGCCGCCGGGGACGCCGCGCGCGGGCAGTCGCTCGTGGTGTGGGCGATCGCGGAGGGCCGGGCGGTGGCGGCGGCCGTGGACCGCTATCTGATGGGCGAGTCGTGGCTGGAGGCGCCGATCTCTCCGCACGACCGGCCGATGGCGGTGTAGCCATCGGCCGGGAGGAGGGAGGGGGCGGGGAGTCAGGTGCGTTTGCCGGCAAGGGTGGTGCGCATGAGTCAGAAACAGGGACAGCGGTTCAGGACAGCAGGAAGTCCGCCTCTCCCGCCTTCGCGCCCGCGATGAAGGCGGTCATCTCGGCGGAGGTGTATATCAGCGCGGGGCCGTCGGGGTCGGTGGACTGGCGCAGGGCGATGCGGCCGTCGGCCAGTTTCATGGCCTCCAGGCAGTTGCCGCCGTTGCCGCCGCTCCAGGGCTTGTGCCAGCCCACGGCGCCCAGTTCCCGCGCGGGCATGCCGTTGTAGACGCGGCGGCGCGGATTGATGCGATCCATCACAGCTCCTTGCGGAGATCCCGCAGGATCTCCTTCGTGCGTTGTGCCGTGGCGGCCTGTGCCGCCATGCGGTCCATGACCTCCAGGTGGGTCGCCACCTCGGAGCGCGCGTCGAGGTAGACGGCGCCGGTCAGGTACTCGCTGTAGACCATGTCGGGGAGTTCGGGCATGGCGAACCGGAACAGTACGAAGGGGCCGTACGTGCCCGGATGCGGCCCGTTGGCGAACGGGGCCACCTGGAGGGTGACGCCGGGCAGCTCCGTCGCCTCCAGGAGTCTGTCGAGCTGGGCGCGCATGACCTCCGGCCCGCCGACCGGGCGGCGCAGGGCGGTCTCGTCCATCACCGCCCAGAAGCGGGGCGCGTCGGGTCGGGTGAGCAGTTCCTGACGGCGCATCCGGAGGGCGACGTGGCGCTCGATGTCGTCGGGGCTGGTCTGGCCGATGGCGCCGGATCTGAGCACCCCGCGCGCGTAGTCCTCGGTCTGGAGCAGTCCGGGGACGAAGTGCGGCTCGTAGGAACGGATGAGCGCGGCGGCACCCTCCAGGCTGACGTACATGGAGAACCAGCCCGGCAGGATGTCGTGGAACCGCTGCCACCAGCCGGGTCGGTTGGCCTCCTCGGCCAGTTGGACGAAGAGTTCGGCCTCGTCCTCGGGAACGCCGTAGGACTTCAGCAGCAGTTGCAGGTACGGGATCTTGAGGGAGACCTCGGCCATCTCCATCCGCCGCACGGTGGCGGGGGCGACGCGCAGGACGCGGGCGGCCTCCTCGCGCTTGAGCCCGGCGCGCTCCCGCAGGTCCAGCAGGCGGCGGCCGAGGACCACCTGACCCACGGTCGGCGCGGACCGCGGTTCGCTCACGTTGCCACCTCCGACGGAAGGGATACCGGTTTGCCAGGGCGGGGATACCTGGTGAAGGAACCCCGACAGCCCTGCGGCGCCGTTCGAAGACGCATTCGATGATCCGGGTGGATCGCCGACGGTCCCAATTGGCGCCGCGCGAGGTGCTGTTGCGAGCAGTGTGCCACGGCCGTTCACCGCGTCATACAGCACTCTGCATTTTTCAGAGTGACACTTGCCAAGTGTTCACGGCGGGGAGATAGTGGCAAGCGTGATTCCGTCCGCGCCCTTAGGAACAGACTCCGTCGCAGACCGTTCCCGTCTCGGCGTCGCAACGGCATCGGCAGTGGCTCCGGCCGGAGCCGGCCGCCGGTTCCGCTTCGAGCTGGCCGCGCATCCAGGCTCTCCGGCCCAGGCCAGACACCTGGCACGGGCCCGGCTGACCGGCTGGTCGGTGTGCGCGGACACCTGCGACAGCGCGGTCCTGGTCATGTCCGAGCTGGTCACCAACGCGATCGTGCACACCGCGAGCGGTCGTGTGGTGTGTGAACTGCTCGACCACGACGGCCTGGTGCGCATCGCCGTGCGCGACGAGGGATGCGCCCCCGGCGAGCCCCACCCGGCACAGCAGCGGCCCGACGAGGAGCACGGGAGGGGGTTGCTTCTCGTCGCCGCGCTGTGCCGGGCCTGGGGTGCACAGGAGCACGGGACCGGCCTGCTGGTCTGGGCCGAGCTGGAGCGGGGCCCCGCGACGGACGGCCACACACGCGCCCCGTCGCACAAGGACACCAGCACCGGCACCGGCACCACCGTTGAGCCACGCCACGACCTCGGCTGGGGCACCACCACCGAGCCCCGCCACGACCTCGGCTGGGGTGCGCGCGGCAAGCCCGACCCGGCCCGCGCCCCCGGCGAGGGCGAACGCGCCGACACCCCACGTCACGCACGGGTGCCGGAGCAGTACGCCCGCACCGCCGGGCCCGACGACACCTGGAGGCGGCCGTGACCGGCGCCGCCGGGCTGCCGCTCGGCCTGGACACCCTGGTCCGCCTCGGGCGTGGCCGCCCCGCCTCCGGCCGGGCCACCGGGTCGCCGGTGCCCGAGGGCATGACCGCCCCGCTCGGCTGCGACGCCGTCGCCATGCCCGACCGCCTGGCCGCGCTGATCGTCCCCCGGCTGCCTCGGGTGGGCTGTGTGTACGCCGACGGCGGGCGCTGGTGGTGGCTCGTCCCGGCGGACTCCGACTACGCCCTGCCCTGGCCGGCCCCCGCCGAGTACGCCGCGGGCGCCCCGGTCCCCGGCACCGCGCGTCTGCTGCACCGCCCCGCGGGCACGATCCCCTACACCCCGCCGATCCCGCTGTACCTGGCCCTGTGCCGGGTCACGGGCACGACCCCGGACTGGTCCCGGCCCATATCGGCCTGACGGCACCCGTGCCGGCCCGGCCCCGCGCACCCCCGTACGCCCCCGTCACCCCCGCTCGCGCTCTGCCCGTTCGGCGCGCCCGCGGGGATAGTGGCCGTTTCGGTCACGGCGAGGGGGAGGTTCGCGGTGCGGCAGCGACGGAGGCAGGACAAGCCGCCTGAACAGGGCGGCCCGGAGGTCTCGGAGTCGGAGCGGCTGCTGTTCGGCGGCCCTCTCCGGTACGACGTGGGGTGGAACGAGCACGCCGACGCGTTCCTGGAGCTGAGTTTCCGGTCGATGGTGCGGCGGCTGCCGGGCATGCTGGCGTCCAGTCTGCGGCTGGCCCGGCAGGCGGACCCGCGGGCCGCCCGGACCGTGCTCGCCGCCGAGGTGGGCCGGGGTGTGGCCCAGGCGGTCAGCCTGCTGGCCGTGAACAGCGCGCTCGGCAGCCTGCTCACCGGCCCGGACATCGGGCACCGGCTGCGCGCCGCCGTACCCGCCCTCGCGGTGATGGCCGCGATGATGCTGGTCGCGGCGCTGTTGCGGGCCGCCTCGACGTACGCCACCGGGCGCCTGGAGCCCAAGGTGGAGCGGGTGGCGACGGAGCTGTATCTGGAGCGGGCGGCCAATGTGGAGCTGGCCGCGATCGAGGACCACGCCTTCCACAAACTGCTGGACACCGCGCAGCACGGCGCCCGTTCGGCGCGCCACATGATCTCGTACAGCGCGCGGGTGATCAACGCGCTGATCTCGCTGATCGCGGCGGCCGGTGTGCTGACCGTGCTGCATCCCGCGCTGCTGCCACTGCTGATCACCATGACGCTGCCCAGCGCCTGGAGCGCGCTGACCAACGCGCGGCGGCGCTACGAGTCGTTCCTCACCTGGGTGCAGCACGTGCGGGCCGGACAGCTGATCGGCGGTCTGCTGACCGAGCCCGGAGCGGCGCCGGAGATCCGGGTGCACGGGGTCGGCCCGTTCCTGCTGCGGCACTTCCGGGCGATGTCGGAGACGGCGGAGGCGGAGCAGGCCCGGCTGTCCCGGCTGGCCGCGCGCACCGGGCTGGCGGCGGCCGCGTGGACGGGCCTGGCGACCCTCGCCACGTACGCCACCCTGGGCGCGCTGCTGCTGGCGGGGGCGATGGCGTTGTCGGTGGCGGGTACGGCGGTGATCGCCATCCGGACCGGTTCGGGAAGCCTGGACACGCTGGTGCTGGAGATCAACCAGCTGCACGAGGAGGCGCTGTTCGTCGGGGATCTGCAACGGCTGTACGTGGAGGCGGCCGAGCGGGCGATCCCGGTGGGCGGTGAGGCGCTGCCGGAGGAGCCGAAGGAGATCAGGTTCGAGGACGTCACCTTCAGCTATCCGGGCGAGTCGGCGCGGCCCGCGTTGGACGGGGTGAGCCTCAGCCTGCCCATGGGCCGGATCATCGCACTGGTCGGGGAGAACGGTTCGGGCAAGACGACCCTGGTCAAACTGCTCGCGGGCCTGTACACGCCGGACCGGGGGCGGGTGCTGTGGGACGGGGTCGACGCGGCGCGGGCGGACCGGCGGCTGCTGGCCGAGCGGGTGGCGATGGTGGCGCAGGACTTCAAGCGGTGGCCGTTCACCGCGCGGGTGAACGTGGCGGTGGGCCGTTCCTCCGTGCCGCTGAGCGAGGAGCGGCTGGCGGCGGCGGTCGCGGAGGCCGGTGCCGAGAAGATGATCGCGGGTCTGCCGCGCGGTCTGGGCACGCTGCTGGCCCGTAATTTCACCGGTGGCCACGAGCTGTCCGGGGGCCAGTGGCAGCGGCTCGGGATCGCGCGGGCCGCGTACCGGCGCGGCGACATCCTGATCGTGGACGAGCCGACGGCGGCGCTGGACGCGCGAGCCGAACTGGCGGTGTTCGAGAAGATCCGGGCGCTGGCCGCGGGCGGGCAGACCGTCGTGCTGATCACGCACCGGCTCGCCTCGGTCCGGCACGCCGATCTGGTGCACGTGCTGGAGCGGGGCCGGGTGGTGGAGTCCGGCACCCCGGACGAGCTGCTCGCGCGGGGCGGGGTCTACGCGGAGCTGTACGCGCTCCAGGCCGGGCAGTTCACGGCCGCCGTCCCGGAGCGTAGGCCCGGCTGAGTCCGGTTCGCTCCACGCCGTCGGCGCCGCGCAGGATCACCAGGAAGGTGTCGCTCGCCAGGTCCATCACGACCTCGGCGGGTACGCCTTCCTGTCGTCGCGCGTGCGCGAACTCCTCCGCGGGCCACGAGCCGCGCGGGCCCCCTGCGGGAAAGCGTTCGAGCACCGTCCGCCCGTTCACCATCTCGCACCTCCAGTCTTGCGTCGTACTCAACGGAGTCAACGCGCCGGAGGGGGTGATCGGCTCGCCCGGTGACGGGACTGAGACATAGCCGACACCGGTTCACAGCCGAACGTGAGCGTCCGCTCACCGAAGGTCGTCGCTCAGTGCTCGTACTCGTCGTGCAGGCGGAGCCGGTCGCTGCCGTGCGGGTGGCGGCCGAGCGCGGTGAGGTCTAGCAGCCCGGAGAGGGTGCCGAGGCCGTCGAGGGCGTCGTCGTAGACCGAGTAGGTGTGGAAGATCCGGTCGCCGTCGCGCAGGAAGCAGCTCAGGCCGGGGCGTTCGGCGGGGGTGCCGTCGCGGTCCACGGTGGCCTCGAAGTCGCGGTTGAAGTCGCTGTGGCCGGAGGAGTACCAGGGCACGGTCCAGCCCATCCGCGCCTTGAAGGGCAGCAGGCGGGTGAAGGGGGCGAGCGAGACGGCCGCGAAGGCGGTGTCGCGGGCCCGGAGGTGGGCGAGGTGGCCGAGCTGGTCGAGGAAGGCCGCGCAGCAGGGGCAGCCCGTCTCCTGCCCGGGCGCGAACATGAAGTGGTGGACGACGAGTTGGGCGCGGTCTTCGAAGAGGTCGAGGAGGGTGGCCTTGCCGTCGCCGCCCTCGAACACGTACTCGGTGGAGACCTCCACCAGGGGCAGCCGTCGTCGTTCGGCGGCGAGCGCGGCCCGTGCCCGCTCGACGGCCTCCTCCTTGCGCCGTAACTCCTCGCGCGCCGCCCGCCACCGCTCGCGGCCGGCGATCTCCGGAAGCGACATGAGCCCTCCTGTTCCGACGGTCAGTTCGGGGTGCTGACCGTGGGCGGGGGCACAACTCATCGGCGTGCGGCGGGCTTTTTTCCGGCGGGGGGCTACGCGGCGGTGCGGAGCCCGGTCCAGTCCCGGCCCCCGGCCTCCAGTTCCTTGAGCGCGGACTGGAGCTGGCCGGTGTGCCGGGGGGTGAGGCGGCCGGTGTCGTCGAGGTGGACCGCGCAGGCGGTGGTGGTGTCGACGAGCCGTTCCAGCACGGCGGCCACCTGGTCGGTGCCCCGCGTGTGCCGGGCGACGGTGGGCAGTTCGGCGGCGGAGACGGCGATGGCGGTACGGGCCTCGGCGAGCGCGCGGTACGCCTCGCGGCGCAGCGCCCAGCGTTCGGTGTGGTCGCCGGTCCCGGCGAGGACGTGTTCGAGGTAGGCGTGCGCGGCGCCCCCGGCGGCGGAGAGCCGGGCCCGGACCCCGGCGCCCTGGCGGCCCGGCATCGGCAGGTGGCCGACGATCAGGACGAGCGCGCAGGCCACCAGCGTCTCCGCGATCCGGCCGAGGCACGCCTGCGGTTCCCCGCCGACCATGATCAGGGCGAGCACGAGCACGGTGACGACGGCGGTCAGCGCGGCGAAGTGCCGGGTGGAGACGGGCAGCAGCGCGCCGCACACCGTGACCAGCACGATCAGCCCGGCCGGGCTGGGCAGCAGCGCGGCCAGACCGGCGAACACCAGCGCGCCGAGCACGGTCCCCGCGGCCCGGCACAGCACCCGGGAGACCAGCGGGCCGAGGTCGGGCTTGACGAGGAAGACGGCGGTGAGCGGCAGCCAGTACCAGTGCGGGTGGCTGCCGTACCAGCCGGTGTGGTGCAGGGCCTGGGCGATGCCCGCTCCGGCGCCGAAGCAGAGGGCGACGCGCAGCCCGTACTCGCGGCCCGCCGTGCCGAACATGGCCCGCAGCGCGCCGCGTACGCCGCCGCGTCGGCCGACGGTGAGGTGGCGGGCGCCGCGGGTGCTCGCCACGCGGTCGAACGCCTCGGCGGCGCGCAGCAGGGCGTCGTCGAGGGCGCGCAGGGCGGGCGCGGCGCGGGTGGGGGCGGGCAGCGGCCCGGCGGCGGTGTTGTCCCGGACGGCGGCGGCGAGCCGTCGGGGGCCCGCCGAGGCCCGTGCGCAGAGCGGGTCGCCCGCCCAGGCGAGGGCGGTGGCGGCCTCGGCCAGGGGCAGCGCGGCCCGGTACTGGGCGTGCAGGCGCCGTTCGGCGGCGGAGGCGGCGTGGCGGCGCAGCCGGGGTCCGGCGAGCGCGTCCTGCGCGTGGTCGAGTGCGGCGGTGAGCGCGGCCCGGCGGGCGGCCGCGCTGTCGGTTCCGGCCGCGTCGAGCAGGGCGGCGACGGCGTCGTACACGTCGGCCACGGCCTGGCGTTCGCCGTCGAAGCGGAAGTCGCCCGCGAGTGAGCCGGGGGTGGGCAGCGCGAGGCGGAGCAGGAGCAGCCAGAGCGCGCCGGCGAGGAAGGCGAGGGCGCCCTGCCAGGCGGGTGGTCCGGCCGGGGTGCCCGCGCCGACCGCGGCGGTGACGAGGAGCTGGGTGCCGGCGGCGGAGGCGACGGGGCCGATGGCGCTGATCGAGCCCGCGGCCAGGCCGAGCACGGTCAGCGCGAGGGTGAGCGGTACGGCCGACAGGTGCTGTCCGCCGTAGGTGCCCACGAGCAGGCCGACGGCGCCCGCCAGGGCCGGCGTGCCGAGCCGGTCGACGGAGGCGCGCCTGCTGCCGGGGCGGTCGTTGATCCCGGCGAGCATGGCGCCGATCGCGGCGAGGACGCCCTCGGCGACGAGTCCGGTGAGGACCCCGGCGAGCAGCAGCGGTCCGGCGGCGAGGGTGCCCCGGAGCACGGCGTTCCAGGGCACGGGGCCGCGCTGGGCGCGGAAGGCGTGGGCGAGCCAGGGCGGAAGTGACCGGACGGCGGGGCGCGACACGGGGCTCCTGTTCGTACGAGGGCGGGGGCCTTCGGACGACGGTGGCCGAGTGGGGGTCACTCCAGGGTAGAGCGTGGCGCGGTGTCCGATGCGACGCCCGGGTTTCGGGGAGGTGAAAGATGCCCCGGTTGCGTGAGCAGGATCTCCTCCGCCTCGGTCACCGCGCGTACGAGGGTCTCGGGGGTGAGGGCGGCGGTCACCTGGTCGATCCGGCGCAGTCCGGCGCGTTCCAGCAGCCGCTTCTCGTTGGTGATCCATTCCCCGCGCTCGGCGAGCACCGCGTGCGCGGCCTGGGCGGCGGCGGTGGCGAGGGCACCGGCGACCTCGGTGAGGCGGCCGTGCGGGGCGTGGTTGGCCCCGGCGTAGCCGAGGGTGGCGCGGGCGGTGCCCCGCCAGCGCTCGGGGGCGGTGCGGCGCAGTGCGTCCGGGTAGGCGGCGGGGCGGGGCAGGGTGCCGCGCAGCACCTGGTTGACGGCCAGCTCGGCGACGATCAGATACGTGGGAATCCCGGCGAGGTGGAACAGCAGGGGCTCGACCCGGAAGCGGCCCTGCTCCGCCTCGGCCAGCTCGTGCTCGACGCTGTCGAGATCCCGGTAGTGGACGTCGACCCGGCGGCCGTCGATGGTGAGCCACGCTCCGCCGTTGAACACCCCGCCGCCCCAGCCGCCGACCTCGGAGACCTCGCCCTCCCAGCCGAGGGCGCGCAGGTCACCGGGGTCGAAGCCGCCCCGGTAGTAGACGGCGAGGTCCCAGTCGCTGTCCTCGGTGTGCGTGCCCTGGGCCCGTGAACCGCCGAGCGCGACGGCCCGCACGGTGGGCAGTCCGGCGAGGCGGTCGGCGGTGACGGAGAGGAAGTCGGCGTCGGAGAGGGCGGGCACGGCGGCTCCTCGGGATCGTCGTCAATCGGATGTGCGGACTGACCGGGGCGTCGTTATTCGGGTGCGCGGGCGGCTCCGGGGCCTCAATGATGGGTGGTCGTCCGCCCGCGCATCCAGGGAGTCGCCATGATCCGCCGTGTCACCGTCCCCGGTCTCTTCCCGCCGCCGACCTACTCCCATGCCTCCGTCGTCGAGACGGGCACCCGGCTCGCGTTCCTCGCGGGCGCGGTCCCGCTGGACGAGCGGGGCGAACTGGTCGGGCCGGGAGACCCGGTGCGCCAGGCGGGGCAGGTGATCGCCAACCTGCGGGAGCAGTTGCGGGCGGTGGGCAGCGATCTGGAGCACGTCCTGGTGACCGAGGTGTATGTGGTGAGCGACCAGCCCTCGGTGCTCTCGGCCGTGTGGGAGGTGGTGGAGGCGTCCGGTCTGAGCAAGGGCCCGCACTCCTCCACCCTGCTCGGCGTCACCTGCCTCGGCTACACCGGCCAGCTGGTGGAGATCACGGCCACCGCCGCGATCCCGGAGGCGGGTGAGTGACGGTCCTGCTGCGCCGGGCGGCCCCGGCGGACGCGCGCGCCGCGGCCGACGTGGAGCGCGTGCCGGGTGAGCTGACGCTGTGGACGTTCCAGGTGAACGGGCCCGCGCACCGCTTCTACGAGCGCCACGGCTTCGTCGCCGTGGAGCGCACCGACGGCCACGACAACGAGGAACGCGAGCCGGACGTGCGGTACGTCTGGCGGCCGTGAGCCGCTAGCGCAGGCCCGCCGCCCGAGCCGCCGTGCCCAGCGTCTCCCGGAGCATCTCGGGGGTGAGGCGGCCGGTGAAGGTGTTGCGCTGGCTGACGTGGAAGCAGCCGTAGAGGTCCAGGCCGCCTTCGAGGGGGACGTGGGTGCCGTGGGCGAAGGCGGGGCGGGGCCGGGGTACGGTCCAGCCCGCCTCGGTGAGCGCGGGCAGCGCGGCCTGCCAGCCGAAGGCGCCGAGCACGACGACGGCCCGGAGCGTCGGCCTTAGCAGCGTCAGCTCCCGCACCAGCCAGGGTCGGCAGGTGTCGCGCTCGCCGGGCGTCGGCTTGTTGGCGGGCGGCGCGCAGTGCACGGGCGCGGTCACCCGGACCCCGTACAGCTCCAGCCCGTCGTCGATGCCGACCGAGGTCGGCTGGGAGGCGAGGCCCAGGTCGTACAGGGCCTGGTAGAGGACGTCCCCGGAGCGGTCGCCGGTGAACATGCGGCCCGTGCGGTTGCCGCCGTGCGCGGCGGGGGCGAGCCCGATGATCGCCAGCCGGGCGTCGGCGGGCCCGAAGCCGGGCACCGGGCGCCCCCAGTACGTCCAGTCGGCGAACGCGGCCCGCTTGGTACGGGCCACCTCCTCGCGCCACTCCACCAGGCGCGGGCAGGCCCGGCACCCGGTGAGGCGCCGGTCCAGCCGGGCGAGGGCACCGCTGTCGTCCATGCCCCTCACGGTAGACCGGGCCGGTCAGGTGAACGCCGCGCCCAGCGCGACGAACCCGCAGATCAGCACCGCCAGCACGGCCAGCAGCGGCCATACGAAGCGCAGGTACTTGTCGTACCCCACCTTGGCGAGGGCGACGCCGCCCATGACGACGGCGGTGGTCGGCACCCAGAGGTTCATCCAGCCGCTGGACGCCTGCCAGGCGGTGACGACGACCGCGCGGGACACCCCGGCGAAGTCGGCGAGCGGGGCGAGGATCGGCATGGCGAGCGTGGCGTGGCCCGAGGTGGAGGGGATCAGGAAGGCCAGCGGCAGGTTCACCACGAACACGATGACCGCGAAGACACCGGACGAGGTGCCCCGCACCACGCCCTCGATGGCGTGCAGCACGGTGTCGGTGACCTTCGAGTTGTTCATGATCACGGTGACGCCGCGGGCCAGCACGATGACCAGCGCGGGCGAGATGAAGTCGGCCGCGCCCTGCACGATCGTGGAGCTGAGCCGCTGCTCCCCCATCCGCGCCACCAGCCCGACCAGCACGGCCGCGCAGATGAAGAGCGCGGCGAGCTGCGGGAACGACCAGTCCAGCTCGAAGCCGTACGGGGTGGCGTCCGCGTCTCCGGTGAGCGCACTGGACCAGGGCACCACCGAGAAGATCATGAACGCGAAGACCAGGACCATCGTGGCCAGCACCGCCCGGTGCAGCCCGGTCAGCTCCGGTTCCGCGTCCGGCGCCTCGGTGGCGTGCTCACGGTCGCCGGGCAGGAAGCCGGTGAGGGAGCGGTCCGGGTCCCGCCGTACCCGTCGGGCGTACCGGATGACGTAGGCGACCGTCACCGCCGTGAGCACCACCCACATCACGAAGCGCAGCGCGATGCCGTCGCCGAGGGAGACGTCGGCCGCCGAGGAGGCCACCCCGGTGGCGAAGGGGTTCACCGTCGAGCACAGCACGCCGATGCCGGCGCCGAGGATGATCGTGCCGACGGCCACCATCCGGTCGTAGCCGAGGGCCAGCATCAGCGGCACGATCAGGCCGTAGAAGCCGAGGGTCTCCTCGGCGAAGCCCTCGACGGTGCCGAGCACCGAGAAGACCACCATGATCCCGGCGATGAGCAGCGCCCCGCGCTCCCGCAGCCGGTGGGCCAGCCGGGCGATGCCCCGGTCCAGCGCGCCGGTGGCGAACACGACGGTGATGAACGCGCCGATGGCCAGCACGAACAGGAACACCCCCGCCGCGCCGTACAGCTCCCCCGCGAGGTCCGGCCCGACCAGACCGGTCTTCGCGTCGCGGAGCCCGTACAGCCCGTTGACCGGCGACAGGAAGAGATCGTTGAGCCGGTCGACGAAGGACTCCCCGGAGGAGACCCGGTGGTACGTCCCCTGCACCGGGGCGCCGGACGCGTCCCGGTCGTACTGGCCCGGCGGGATGAGGAAGGCGAGCAGCCAGACGGCGATCGTGACGACGGCGAGGACGGTGAGCGCGCTGGGGAAGGTGAACGTCCGCCGGTGCCGGGGCGGCTCCTCGACCTCGGCCTCCGTCTCCATGTCCCCTCCTCGCTCCCGGCGCGATCTCGGCAACAGCCTCCGGGGTGCGCGGGCGGGCCGCATCCGGGGCGGGGCGTGGGAGTGGTGGGAAACGCCGTACCGGCGCGGCGTGGCGGAGCGTTAGGGTCGGCTGCATGGCACTCGCTTCGCAGGACCCGGACGCCGACGGCACCCAGGACGCCGCCGCCCCCGAGGCACCGGCGCCCGACCCCGGTACCGCCGCCGCGGTGGCCGCCGCCGAGGCCGCCGGGCTCGGCGCCGGGGAGACGGTGCGGATCGACAGCTGGGTCTGGGCCGTGCGGCTCGTGAAGACGCGTTCGCTGGGCGCGACCGCGTGCCGGGGCGGCCATGTCCAGGTGAACGGCGAGCGGGTGAAGCCCGCGTACTCCGTGCGGATCGGCGACGAGGTGCGGCTGCGGCACGAGGGCCGGGAGCTCGTCGTGATCGTCAAGCGGCTGATCCGCAAGCGGGTCGGCGCCCCGGTGGCCGCGCAGTGCTACATCGACAACTCGCCTCCTCCGCCGCCCCGTGAGGCGGTGGCCCCCGTCGGCATCCGCGACCGGGGCACCGGCCGCCCCACCAAGCGGGACCGCCGCGAACTGGAACGTCTGCGGGGCCTGGGCGCCCCGGACGCCCCCGGTGCTGCCGACGCCCCGGACACCGGCAGGCGTCGGCCGGGCCGCTGAGCCGCCCGACCCCGGCACCCCGCCGAGCGCCCTCAGCCCTCCGGCACCGCCCGCACCCACGTCCCGTCGTCGGTCAGCTCAGCGTCCACGCGCAGCCCCGCCTCGCCGAGCGCGACCTCGAACTGTTCCTTCGTCAGAGGGCGGCTCCGGAACGTCTGGGTCCAGTGGGCGTCGGGGAACGTGTACTCGGCCCGGACCGAGTACACCCCGTCGCCCACCGGCTCCGCCGAGGCGATCCGGACGGTGAAGCCGCGGGGGTCGACGCGTTCCCGCGGAATGTTCTCGTGGTAGTCCGCCCCCTCCCGCTGGATGAGCACGCAGCCGTCCGGGGCCACATGCCGGGCGCAGGTGTCGAGCAGGTCCTGGCGCAGCCGCGGGTCGGCGGTGTGGACCAGGAACGAGCCGAGCAGAACCACGTCGAACCGCTCGCCCAGGTCCAGGTCCTCGATCGGCGTGCGTATGGTGCGCTCCGCCCCGCGCACCCGCTCCAGCATCTCGGCGGACTCGTCCACCGCGGTCACCCGGAAGCCGCGCTCCGACAAGGGGCGGGTGATCCGGCCCGCACCGCTGCCCAGCTCCAGGATGTGCGCCCCGGCAGGCACCGCCGCGGCGATGACATCCGGTTCGTCGCCCGGTGGGAAGCGGGTGTACAGCTCGACCGCACAGCCGTCCGGGGTGATCGCTCCGGGGCCCGTGCCCTGATGTCCTTCACGCATCTCGACCGTCATGCCGGAACAACGGACGATCTTCGCTCAGCCGTTCCCGTCCCGCCCCGAATCACTCGTTCGAGTCAATTCACACCGTCTCGGGAACCGGAGTACGTTGCCAGAGAGGCGGTGATCGGATGCGTACCGGCAGTGAACCGGCGACCGCGCGCAGTGCGCTGCGGGCGCGGTTGTGGCTGAGCTTGTGGGGACTCGCCTGGACCGTCTTCGGCACGGTGGCCTTCGCCCTCACCGGGCGGACCGGCTGGGCGGTGGCGTGCGCCGTGCTGTGGCTGGTGGTCACCACCGACCTGGTCCTGGTCGTCCGCCATCTGCGCCAGGGCCCGCACTACCAGCCCGGCCGCGACGTACCCCCGTACGAGCCGGTGCGCGACGCGCCTCCGGTACGGCCCGGGCGGCGGCGCGGATTCCCCCGCCTGCCGGCGCCCCGGCACCATCACCCCTGACGGACGGGGCTCAGGAGTCGAAGCGGGCCGCCCGGAGATAGTCCGGGTTGGGGTCCAGCGCGGCGGCCAGCCGGAAGTGACGCCGGGCCTGAGCGGGGCGGCCCTGGCGCTCATAGGTGCGGCCCAGTGCGAAGTGGGCGAAGGCGTTGTCCGGCTCGCGCTCCAGCACCACGGTGAACTCGAGCTCGGCGGGCCGCAGTTGCGCGGCGGCGAAGAAGGCGCGCGCTCGCAGCAGCCGGGCGGCGGTGTTCTCGGGGTGGGCGGCGATCACTTCGTCGAGCAGCTTCACCGCGCCTCGGGGGTCCCGCGCGTCGAGCAGATGCTCGGCTGCGCGGAAGTCGATGACATCCGTCTCCGGCGTACGTCCGGCGGAACCATTGATCTCGGGCACGGCGAAGTCCTTCCCTCACTTCGCCGTTCCAACGCCTCGGAGCCCAAGGGCTATTCCGCGCCACCGCTCCGCGAGGCCGCGAGCCGCGTCAGCTCGGCCCAGACCTCCGCGACCCGCTTCCGGAGCGCGTCCAGCGGCACGTCGTTGTCGATCACGATGTCGGCGATCTCGCGGCGCTGCTCGCGGCTCGCCTGGGCGGCCATCCGGGCGCGGGCGTCGTCGTCCGACATCCCGCGCAGCCGGACCAGCCGGTCGAGCTGGGTCTCGGTGCTCGCGTCCACGACCACGACCAGGTCGTACAGCGGCGCCAGCCCGTTCTCGGTGAGGAGCGGTACGTCGTGCAGGACCACGGCGTCGGCGCTCGCGGCGCTCTCCAGTTCACGGGACCGCTCGCCCACCAGGGGGTGCACGATCGCGTTGAGGACGGCCAGCTTCTCGGGGTCGGCGAAGACGATGGAGCCGAGCCGGGGCCGGTCCAGCGAGCCGTCCTCGGCGAGGATCTCCGGCCCGAACGCCTCCACCACGGCCGCCAGCCCCGGCGTTCCCGGCGCCACGACCTCCCGCGCGATCCGGTCGGCGTCGACCAGCACGGCCCCGTGCTCCACGAGCAGCCCCGACACCTCACTCTTACCGGCCCCGATGCCGCCGGTCAGCCCCACTTTCAACATGCGGGGCAGCTTAAGGCCTGACCGGCGGGGCCTACGCCTCGCCCTCCCGCTCCGCGAGGAACCGCTCGAACTCGCGGCCGATCTCGTCGGCGGAGGGGATCTCGACGGGCTCGGCGAGCATGTTGCCGCGGGTCTCCGCCCCGGCCGCCGCGTCGTACTGGTGCTCCAGGCCCTGGATCAGCGAGGTCAGTTCCTCGTCGCCCTCGCGGATCTGCCGGTCGATCTCCGTCTGCGTGCGGTGGGCCTCGGTGCGCAGACCGTGGGCGACGCCGGGCAGCACCAGGCCGGTGGCGCCGGTGATCGCCTCCAGCACGGTCAGTGCCGCGTCCGGGTAGGCGGACCGGGCGAGGTAGTGCGGGACGTGCGCGGCGACACCGAGGACGTCGTGCCCGGCCTCGGTGAGCCGGTACTCCAGCAGCGCGGCGGCACTGCCCGGCACCTGGGCCTCCTCGAAGGGGCTGCGGTGGCCGGGGACCAGGTCGACACGGTTGCCGTGCGGGGTGAGGCCCACGGGGCGGGTGTGCGGCACGCCCATCGGGATGCCGTGGAAGTTGACGGACAGCCGGACGCCGAGCCGCTCGACGATCTGCTGCACGGCGAGCGCGAACCGCTCCCACTCCACGTCCGGTTCGGGTCCGGACAGCACCAGGAACGGGGCACCGGTGGCGTCCTGCACGAGGCGCACCTCGATAGCGGGCACCTCGTAGTCGGTCCAGCTGTCCCGCTGGAAGGTCAGCAACGGGCGGCGGGCCCGGTAGTCGACCAGCCGGTCGTGGTCGAAGCGGGCCACGACCTGGTGCGGCAGCGTGTCGAGAACGCGCTCGACGATCTGGTCGCCCGTCTCGCCCGCGTCGATGTATCCGTCGAAGTGGTAGAGCATGACCAGCCCGGCCGACTCCTGGGCCAACGCCATGTCGACCACGGCGAGCCCCTTCGGCTCCCAAGCGAACAAACCCTGCGGATCAACCACGATGACCGCCCCTCCTAGTGTCCAATTCCTCCAACACCAGGGCACCCGCCCCCATTCCCAAGATCACCAAAACCGGGTCCGGCCGTGAAGGGGCGCGGGGAACTGCGCGCTCAACCCCCACGGCCAGTCACCTGACGACGCACCAGAAACGCCTGAGGGACCCGCACCTCGAAAGGTACGAGTCCCTCAGCCTTACTACCGGCTAAACCTCAGCGGTGAGCGCTCAGCTCTGGCCGCCCGCCAGCTTCTCGCGCAGCGCGGCAAGCGCCTCGTCCGAAGCCAGGGCACCGGAGGTGTCCGCACCCTCGGAGGAGTACGAACCGCCGCCGCCACCGGACGCGGCCGGAGCCGCACCCGGGGTGTCGACGCCCTCGGCAGCGGCCTTCTCGTCCGCCTCGCGGGACTTGATGACCTGGGCCTGGTGCTGCTCGAAGCGCTGCTGCGCCTCGGCGTACTGGCCCTCCCACGCCTCGCGCTGGGTCTCGTAGCCCTCGAGCCAGTCGTTGGTCTCGGGGTCGAAGCCCTCGGGGTAGATGTAGTTGCCCTGGTCGTCGTAGGACGCGGCCATGCCGTACAGGGTCGGGTCGAACTCGACCGAGGCCGGGTCGGCGCCGAACGCCTCGTTGGCCTGCTTCAGCGAGAGGCTGATGCGGCGACGCTCGAGGTCGATGTCGATGACCTTGACGAAGATCTCGTCGTTGACCTGGACGACCTGCTCCGGGATCTCCACGTGGCGCTCGGCCAGCTCGGAGATGTGGACCAGACCCTCGATGCCCTCGTCCACGCGGACGAACGCACCGAACGGAACGAGCTTGGTGACCTTACCCGGGACGACCTGACCGATCTGGTGCGTACGGGCGAACTGCTGCCACGGGTCCTCCTGGGTCGCCTTCAGCGACAGGGAGACACGCTCGCGGTCCATGTCGACGTCGAGGACCTCGACGGTGACTTCCTGGCCGACCTCGACAACCTCGGACGGGTGGTCGATGTGCTTCCAGGACAGCTCGGAGACGTGCACGAGACCGTCGACGCCACCCAGGTCCACGAAGGCACCGAAGTTGACGATCGAGGAGACCACGCCGGAGCGGACCTGACCCTTCTGCAGGGTCGTGAGGAACGTCTGGCGAACCTCGGACTGGGTCTGCTCCAGCCAGGCACGGCGGGACAGGACCACGTTGTTGCGGTTCTTGTCCAGCTCGATGATCTTCGCCTCGAGCTCCTTGCCCACGTAGGGCTGGAGGTCGCGGACGCGGCGCATCTCGACGAGAGAGGCCGGCAGGAAGCCACGGAGGCCGATGTCGAGGATGAGACCACCCTTGACGACCTCGATGACGGTGCCGGTGACGATCCCGTCCTCTTCCTTGATCTTCTCGATGGTGCCCCAGGCGCGCTCGTACTGGGCGCGCTTCTTCGAGAGGATCAGGCGGCCTTCCTTGTCCTCCTTCTGGAGGACCAGGGCCTCGATCTCGTCGCCGACCTTGACGACCTCGTTCGGGTCGACGTCGTGCTTGATCGAGAGCTCGCGGCTCGGGATGACGCCTTCGGTCTTGTAACCGATGTCGAGCAGGACCTCGTCCCGGTCGACCTTCACGATGACGCCGTCGACGATGTCGCCGTCGTTGAAGTACTTGATCGTCTCGTCGATCGCGGCGAGGAAGGCTTCCTCGTTACCGATGTCGTTGACCGCAACCTGCGGGGTGGTGGCGGTGGTCTCGGTGCTGCTCGTCATGTGGGAAAGGGCTCCGGTACGGACATTGAAGTCGTAGGTACTGCTTACGCCGGGAGCCGGTTTCGCTCTGCAGATGCCGGACAGCCAAGGAAGCGCCACTTGAGCACCGGGTGCCCGGTGGCGCCTCGAGAACCGAGGGATACATACAGATGCGAGCGCGACCTGCTACGTCTGAGGTGCGCAGGCCCGCAGCGCAACTTGTAGCATACGGGGGCAGCCGGGCAGGGTCAATGCGCGAAGGCGCACAGCGCGGACGGATCACCGCATACCCGGCGCGGGAATCGTCCCAACTGGGCACTCGTGACCGTGCGATCCCTTCCGTGACACTCGTCCGGGAGCCGGTTGGACGGAAGAGTACGACGAGGGAGCCGATCATCCAAGAGTCTGTGGGACACGAGCCCGAGGGGCCGGAAGAATCCGAGCCGGAAGCGACCCGCCGTGACGCGGGGGTCGCGGAGAGCAGCAGCGCCAACCGGGGCTGGTGGGACCGCAACGCGGACGAGTACCAGGTCGAGCACGGCACCTTCCTCGGTGACGACCGCTTCGTGTGGTGCCCGGAGGGCCTGGACGAGGTGGAGGCCGAGCTGCTCGGTCCGGCCGAGGAGCTGAAGGGCCGGGACGTCCTGGAGATCGGCGCGGGCGCGGCGCAGTGCGCGCGCTGGCTGGCCGCCCAGGGAGCCCGTCCGGTCGCGCTCGACCTCTCCCACCGGCAGCTCCAGCACGCGCTGCGCATCGGATCGGAGTTCCCGCTGGTGTGCGCCGACGCGGGCGCGCTGCCCTTCGCGGACGCCTCCTTCGACCTGGTGTGCTCGGCGTACGGCGCGCTGCCGTTCGTCGCCGATCCCCGGCTGGTGCTGCGCGAGGTGCGCCGGGTGCTGCGGCCGGGCGGCCGGATGGTGTTCTCGGTGACGCATCCGATCCGCTGGGCGTTCCCGGACGAGCCGGGCCCGGAGGGTCTGTCGGTGGCGGCGTCCTACTTCGACCGCACTCCCTATGTGGAGCAGGACGACGATGGGCGCGCCGTCTATGTGGAGCACCACCGCACCATCGGTGACCGGGTGCGGGACATCGCGGCCTCCGGTTTCCGGCTGGTGGACCTGGTGGAGCCGGAGTGGCCGGCCTGGAACACCTCCGAGTGGGGCGGCTGGTCCCCGCTGCGCGGCAACCTGATCCCCGGCACCGCGATCTTCGTCTGCGAACGGGACTGACGAGCCCGGCGTACGACACTGGGGGCGTGATCCGTGACGACGCCCTCGCCGCGCTGCCCGTGCGCTCCGCCCTGCCCGACCTGACCGCCGCGCTGGACGGGCGGGGCACCGCCGTGCTGGTGGCGCCGCCCGGCACCGGCAAGACGACACTGGTGCCGCTGGTGCTGGCCGGGCTGGTCGGCGGGGGTCCCGCGCGGCGGGTCGTGGTGGCCGAACCCCGGCGGATCGCGGCCAGGGCCGCCGCCCGGCGCATGGCGTGGCTGCTCGGCGAGCAGCCGGGTGTCAGCGTCGGCCACACGGTGCGCGGCGAACGTGTGGTTGGCCCCCATACCCGTGTGGAGGTCGTGACCACCGGTGTCCTCCTTCAGCGGCTCCAGCGGGACCAGGAACTGGCGGGCACGGACGTGGTGGTGCTCGACGAGTGCCATGAGCGGCATCTGGACGCGGACACGGCGGCCGCCTTCCTCTGGGACGTACGGGGGACCCTGCGGCCCGACCTGCGCCTGGTGGCCGCCTCCGCGACCACCGACGCGCAGGGCTGGTCCCGGCTGCTCGGCGGCGCGCCGGTGGTGGAGGCGGCCGGGGTGTCGCATCCGGTGGACGTGGTGTGGGCGCCGCCGACGCGTCCGGTACGGCCGCCGCACGGCATGCGGGTGGACCCGGAGCTGCTCGCGCACGTGGCCTCGGTGGTGCGGCGGGCGCTGGCCGAGCGCACCGGTGACGTGCTGTGCTTCCTGCCCGGTGTGGGCGAGATCGCCCGCGTGGCCGGGCGGTTGGGACAGCTGCCGGGCGTCGATGTGCTCCAGGTGCACGGCCGGGCCCCGGCCGCCGTGCAGGACGCGGTGCTCTCCCCCGGCGAACGGCGCCGCGTGGTCCTGGCGACCTCGGTGGCCGAGTCCTCCCTGACGGTGCCGGGTGTCCGCGTCGTGGTCGACTCGGGCCTGGCACGGGAGCCCCGCGTGGACCACGCGCGGGGCTTGAGCGGCCTGGCGACGGTACGGGCGTCCCGCGCGGCCGGTGCCCAGCGCGCGGGCCGGGCCGGACGGGAGGCGCCCGGCGCGGTGTACCGGTGCTGGGCCGAGGCCGAGGACACCCGGCTGGCCGCCTTCCCGGCCCCGGAGATCAAGGTCGCCGACCTGACCGCCTTCGCCCTCCAGGCCGCCTGCTGGGGCGACCCGGACGCCACGGGCCTGGCCCTGCTGGACGCGCCGCCCGCCGGGGCGATGGCGGCGGCGCGGGACGTCCTGACCGCGGTGGGCGCGGTCGAGCCGTCCGGCCGGGCCACGCGCCGGGGCACCCGCCTGTCCCGCCTGGGTGTGCACCCGCGCCTGGGCCGCGCCCTCCTGGACGCCCCGGAGAGCGCCGCGGAAACCGTCGCCCTGTTGTCGGAGGAGGTGCCGCGTGAGTACGGCGACGACCTCGCCGCCGCGCTGCGCCGGGCCCGTCGGGGCGGCGACGCGTACGCGGGGCGGTGGAAGGCGGAGGTGCGGCGGCTGCGGGGGGTGTCGGGCGGCGACGCCCGACCGGCCGCGTCCGGCACGCGCGCCCCGACCGGTCGGCACCCGGGCCCCGGCGACGACGCCACCGTGGGGCGGGTTGCCGCTCTCGCCTTCCCCGAGCGGGTGGCCCGGCTGGACGGGGGCTCGTATCTGATGGTGTCCGGGACGCGGGTCGAGTTGGCGGAAGGGTCGGCGCTGCGCGGGGCGCCCTGGATCGTGGTGGCCGTGGCCGACCGGCCGGTGGGGAAGGGGCACGGGCGGGTGCGGCTCGGGGCCGCCGTGCGGGAGGACGTCGCGCGGGCGGCCGCCGCCCCGCTGCTCACGGAGCGGGACGAGGTGGGCTGGGCGGACGGGGACGTCGTGGCGCGGCGGGTCGAGCGGCTGGGGGCCGTCGAGCTGGCCGTGCGGCCGATCCGGGACGCCGACCCCGAACGGGTGCGGGCCGCGCTGCTCGACGGGCTGGCCCGGGACGGGCTGGGGCTGCTGCGCTGGTCGGAGCACGCCCAACTCCTGCGGCAGCGGCTGGCGTTCCTGCGGGAGCGGCTCGGGGAGCCGTGGCCGGACGTGTCGGACGAGGCGCTGCTCGCCCGCGTGGACGCCTGGCTGGAGCCGGAGTTGGGCCGGGCGCGACGCCGGGCGGACCTGGGGCGGATCGATGCCGGGCAGGCGCTCGCGCGGCTGTTGCCGTGGGCGGGCGGGGAGGCGGCCCGGCTGGACGAGCTGGCGCCCGAGCGGATCGCCGTACCGAGCGGATCGCGGGTCCGGGTCGACTACGCGGACCCCGAACGGCCGGTGCTGGCGGTGAAGTTGCAGGAGATGTTCGGGCTGCGGCAGACCCCGGAGGTGGCCGGGGTGCCGCTGCTGGTGCATCTGCTGTCGCCCGCCGGGCGGCCCGCCGCCGTGACGGCGGACCTCGCCTCGTTCTGGCGGGACGGCTACCGGGCGGTCCGGGCCGAGCTGCGCGGGCGGTATCCGAAGCACCCCTGGCCGGAGGACCCGGCCACCGCCGAGCCGACCCGCCACACGACGGCCCGGCTCAGGCGGTGAACGACCTCAGGCGGTGAACGGCCTCAGGCGGTGAACGGCCTCAGGAACTGGCCGACGGGCTAGGCGACGGGTCGGCGGAGGCCGTCGTCGCGACCGCGACCTTCAGCTCGACGGTGACGCTCCCGCCGCCCGGCGTGGTGACGCGGAGCAGGTAGGTGCCGCTGAAGAGGTCCGCGTACAGCTTGGGCAGCGTCAGCATGCCGTCGGCGTCGGTGGTGAGCCCGGTGAGGGTGCGCACGGGCTGGCCGTTCGCGTCCTTGAAGTAGGGCCCGGCGATGTTCGCGGCGGTGCTGTCGGCGGACCTGGCCAGCGTGGCGGTGGCGCCGACCTTGGCCGCGGGGGCGCCCCGGTACGTCGCCTTCACCTTGACCTGCCCGGCGAACTCGCCGCCCGGCGTGGCGGTCAGGACGGTGGCGTCGGTGCGGACCAGCTTGTCGGCGGGGCGCGCGGTGACGGTGGCCGTGTGGTCGACGCCCTTGACCGGATGCCCCACGACCATGCTGGTGATCTTGAAGGTGCCGGTCTTCTCCCCCGCGCGGAGTTCCGGCGCGAGGGCGACGCCCTTGGCGTCGGTGGCGATGGTGGCCACCTTCTCGCCGCCGGTGAAGGTGGCGTCGGTGTCGCCGGTGATGGTGAACCGCACCCGGACCTTGGCCACGGACCCGCCGCCCTTGGTCACCGCGCGGGCGCCGATCCGCCGGTCGAAGGTGTCCCCGGCCGTGGCGGTCAGCTGGGTGCCGTCCAGGTCGGGGGAGACGAGGTGGTCCACCGTGTCGGACGGGGTGGGCTTCCCGGCCGGCGGGGTCGGCTCGGGCGAGGGGCTGCCGGGCGTGGTGGGGTCCGGACTCGGGTCGCCCTTGGGCGGGTTGGTCGGTTTCGTGGGCTTGGTGGGCTTCGTCCCGGCCGGGGGCGGGGTGGCGGGCACGCTCGTACGCGGGAGGTCGTCGTCGCTCCGGTGCGCGGGCACGCCGCCGCTGCCGTCCGGGACGGAGTGGGTGCCCTTGCGGTAGTACTCCACCCAGTTCAGGACGAGGGCGAGGTAGTCGCTGGAGTTGTTGTAGCTGAGGATCGCGCTGTGCAGATCGCGGTCCTGCGAGAGGTCCCGACCGCTGCGGCACAGGTAGTGGCCCGCGGCGAGGGCGGCGTCGTAGACGTTGTTCGGGTCGGCCTTGCCGTCGCCGTTGCCGTCGCGGCCCGCCCAGGCCCAGGTGGACGGGATGAACTGCATGGGGCCGATGGCCTGGTCGTAGGAGCTGTTGCCGTCGTAGACACCGTGGTCGGTGTCCTTGATCAGGGCGAAGCCGTTGCCGTCGAGCTGGGGGCCGATGATCCGGTCGATCGTGGTGCCGTCGGCGGTGACGTTGCCGCCTCTGGCCTGGCCGGATTCCACCTTGCCGATGGCGGCGAGGAGTTGCCAGGGCAGGTTGCAGCCGGGCTTGGTGGCGCGGAGTTCGGCCTCGGCCTTCTTGTAGGCGTCGAGGACGGTCGCGGGGATGCCCGCCTCGCCCTCGCCCCGGGAGACGGGCGTGCCGATGACCGCCGACGGGCTCGGGGCGGGGCTGTCCAGCGGCGGAAGGTCCGTGTAGTACGGGGAGTTGCCGGTGGCGTTTCCGGTGGTGCCGCCGTCGGCCGACGCCTCGGGTGCGGGGGCGTTGAGGCCCGCGCTCGCCTGGAGGGTGTCGGGGGCGCCGGTCGCGCCCGGTGCCTGTGACGCGGAGAGTGCTGCCACCGCCAGGGCGGCCGCCGCGGTTGTCGCCGCTCCCTTGCGCAGCCGCCTGACCTTGTGCGCCGCCATAGAGTGAACCCCTCCCATGGACGCCCTCGACGTCCGTCTGCGCCTGTCCCGACTGAAGGTGTGACGGCCGAGCCGTTGCCACGGTTGCCCGGAGTGCCGTACCGAGGTCTGTGTGGTGGGTCACCTGACCGTGTGCACGACAGATGCGCCCCGGCCGACCCTACGTCAACACCGCTGCCCCCAAACACCCGTGACGCCCGCGTTTTCCGGACTTGGCCGACTCCCGTCGCTCGCCCGGCCGATGAGGGTGGATCACGCATACTGGGCGCGCGATCACCGGCGCGGCTCGCGCCCGGCCGTTCCGGGAGGACCCTTGCCGTTCACACTCAGCCATGCCGCGGCCGTGCTGCCCGCCGTCCGCCGCGACGGGACCGGGCGGGGGGCGCTGGTGCCGTCGGTGCTCGTCGCGGGCTCCTTCGCGCCGGACCTGACCTATTACGCGGCCAGCGTCCGCCCGGAGGCCATGGAGTTCGGAACCTTCACGCACTCCCTGGCCGGTGTGCTCACCGTGGACGTGCTGATCTCCTGGGCGCTGGTGGCGCTCTGGCTGCTGGTGCGCGAGCCGCTGGTGGCGCTGCTGCCCCGGTCCTGGCAGCCGAGGCCCGCCGCCCTGCTGCGCTGCGGGGCGCCCCGGGCGCGGGTCCGCGCCGGGCTCGCGGTGTGGGGTTACGTCTCGGCGGTGCTCGGCAGCCTGACGCACGTGGTCTGGGACGCCTTCACCCACCACGACCGCTGGGGCACGGAGTTGGTCCCGGTGCTCGCCCGCGCCGTGGCCGGAATTCCCCTCTTCCAGTGGCTCCAGTACGGCACCTCGGCGCTGGCCGCCGTCGGGATCGCCGTCTTCCTGGTACGGGCGGTCCGGTCGGCCCCGGCCGTGGACCCGACGGGCGTGGCCCGGCTCTCGGTACGGGACCGGTGCTGGGCGCTGATCCTGCTCGGCGGCTGCGCGCTGGTCGCGGCGCTGCTGCGGGCGGCGCGCTGGTGGGTGTACTGGGGCGCGGTCGCCCGGCCCTGGGAGCTGGTGCCCACGGTGTGCTTCGGCGCGGGCGCGGGCCTGCTCCTCGGGGTGGTGCTGTACGCGGGCGCGGTACGGGCGTGGCGCCCCGCCGGGGCGGCTACGGCCGCTGCGGACGTGGAGTCCGCAGCGGACCCGGTGCCGGTGGGCGCGGGGCGGCGGGGGCGGGGCGGTCGGTGAGGGCAGCGCCGTGCACGGGAGCCGTGCAGGCGCGACGCCCCGTCGGCAGCGCTATGACCGCCTCCGGCGTGGAGTGCGCTGAAGGCCCGGTGCCAGTGGGCGTGGGCCGACGGTGGCGGGGCGGTCGGTGAGGGCAGCGCCGTGCACGGGAGCCGTGCGGGCGCGACGCCCCGTCGGCAGCGCTATGACCGCCGCCTCCGGCGTGGAGTCCGCTGAAGGCCCGGTGCCGGTCGGCGTCGGGCGGCGGGGGCGGGGCGGTCGGTGAGGGAGGCCACGAAGACGGTGAGCGTGTGCCGGGGGCGGGCCTTCGGCAGGTGGGTCAGCAGCAGCGCGAGGTAGCCGCGCGCGAGGTCGGCCCAGGTGCGCCAGTCGGGGAGGCGGTGGGCTTGGGCGGCCAGGGCCCGTCCGGCGACCGTGCCCGCGCCGCGGAGCCGGGTCCACGGGTTCGCGGGGTGGCGGGCGGCGCTCGCGTCGGCGGCGACGACGGGCACCGCCGTCCTGGACGCGTCCGGTGCCGGGCCGGTGTCCGCCCGCTCCGTACTGCCGTGCCGCGGGGCGGGCCTCAGGCGGTGCAGCATGCGTATACCCATGCCCGCAGTCTCGCGGGTGGCGGGCCGGGGCTGCGTGTCGGCGGGGGCCACGTGAGTGAAACCCCGCGGGACGGCCGTCCGGCCCGCGGGGTTTCCGCCGGCTCAGTGCGCGGCCGACTCCCAGTCCGGGCCGACGCCCACCGAGACGTCCAGCGGGGCGCGCAGGCTGACCGCGTTCGCCATCTCGCGGCGGACGATCTCCTCGGTGGCCGCGCGCTCGCCGGGGGCGATCTCCAGCACGATTTCGTCGTGGACCTGGAGCAGCATGCGGGACTTCAGCTCCGCCTCGCGCAGCGCCCGGTCGACGTTGAGCATGGCGATCTTGACGATGTCGGCGGCGGTGCCCTGGATCGGGGCGTTCAGCGCCATCCGCTCGGCGGCCTCGCGGCGCTGACGGTTGTCGCTGTTGAGGTCGGGCAGGTAGCGGCGGCGCCCGAAGAGGGTCGCCGTGTAGCCGGTGGCCCGCGCCTCGTCGACCGCGCGGCGCAGATAGTCCCGTACGCCGCCGAACCGCTCGAAGTAGGTGTCCATCAGGGCGCGGGCCTCGCCCGCGTCGATGTTCAGCTGCTGGGAGAGGCCGAAGGCGGACAGGCCGTAGGCGAGGCCGTAGGACATGGCCTTGATCTTGCGGCGCATCTCCGCGTCCACCGCGTCCCGGCCGACGGAGAACACCTGGGAGGCGACCGTGGTGTGCAGGTCCTCGCCGGAGGTGAACGCCTCGATGAGGCCCGCGTCCTCGGAGAGGTGGGCCATGACGCGCAGCTCGATCTGGCTGTAGTCGGCCGTCATCAGCGACTCGAAGCCCTCGCCGACCACGAAGCCCCGCCGGATCGCGCGGCCCTCGTCGGTGCGGACCGGGATGTTCTGCAGGTTGGGGTCCGTGGAGGACAGCCGTCCGGTCGCGGCCACCGTCTGGTTGAAGGTGGTGTGGATACGGCCGTCGGCGGCGATGGTCTTGATCAGGCCCTCGACCGTGACGCGCAGCTTGGCCTGCTCCCGGTGGCGCAGCATGATGACCGGCAGTTCGTTGTCGGTCTGCGCGGCGAGCCAGGCCAGGGCGTCGGCGTCGGTGGTGTACCCGGTCTTGGTCTTCTTCGTCTTGGGCAGCGCCAGCTCGCCGAAGAGGACCTCCTGGAGCTGCTTGGGCGAGCCGAGGTTGAACTCGTGCCCGGCGGCGGCGTGCGCCTCCTTCACGGCCTGCTGCACGGCGCCCGCGAAGGTCTGCTCCATGGTCTCCAGGTGGGAGCGGTCGGCCGCGATGCCGTGCCGCTCCATGCGGGCGAGCAGGGCGGAGGTGGGCAGCTCCATGTCCCGCAGCAGGTCGGCGGCGCCGACCTCGGCGAGCCGGGTCTCCAGTGCCTCGCCCAGGTCGAGGATGGCGCGGGCCTTGATCATCAGGGCCTCGGCCTCGGCACCGTCGTCCGTGCCGAACGCCAGCTGGCCGTCGGCCGCGGCGGCCGGGGCCAGCTCGCGGTGCAGGTACTCCAGGGACAGCGCGTCCAGGTCGAAGGAGCGGCGGCCGGGCTTGACCAGGTAGGCGGCGAGCGCGGTGTCCATGGACACGCCCTCCACCCGCCAGCCGTGCTCGGCCAGCACCCGCATGGCGGCCTTGGCGTTGTGCAGCACCTTGGGCCGCTCGGCGTCGGCCAGCCAGGCGGCGAACGCCCGCTCGTCGGCCTCGTCCAGCTCGGCGGGGTCGAAGAAGGCGGCCGCTCCCCCGGCGGCGGCGAGCGCGACCTCGGCGACCGAGCCGGTGCCCAGCGCCCAGGTGTCGACCGTGGCCATGCCGAGGGGCTCGGCGGCGTGCTCGGCGAGCCAGCCGGCCAGCTCGCCGGTGCCCAGGATCGTGCCGTCCACCTCGACGCCGTCCGCCGTGACCGGGGTGGTCTCGGCCTCCTCGGCACCGGGGTCGACGGCGAAGAGCCGCTCGCGCAGCGAGGGGTTGCGGATCTCCAGGGTGTCCAGGAACGCCGCCACGGTCTTGCGGTCGTACGGCTCACGGCCCAGGTCGGCGACCGTCTTCGGCAGCTCGACCGCGCGCTCCAGCTCGGTCAGGACGCGGTTGAGCTTGACCGACTCCAGGTGGTCGCGGAGGTTCTGCCCGGCCTTCCCCTTGACCTCCTCGACCCGCTCGACCAGCTCCGCGAACGAACCGAACTGGTTGATCCACTTCGCGGCGGTCTTCTCACCGACGCCGGGGATGCCGGGCAGGTTGTCGGACGGGTCGCCGCGCAGGGCGGCAAAGTCGGGGTACTGCGCGGGCGTCAACCCGTACTTCTCGAGAACCTTCTCCGGGGTGAAGCGGGTCAGCTCGGAGACGCCCTTGGTCGGGTAGAGCACCGTGGTGTGCTCGCTGACCAGCTGGAAGGAGTCCCGGTCGCCGGTGACGATCAGCACGTCGAAGCCCGCGGCCTCGGCCTGGGTGGCGAGGGTGGCGATCACGTCGTCCGCCTCGAAGCCGTCCACGGCGAAGCGCGGCGCGTGCATCGCGTCCAGCAACTCGCCGATCAGCTCGACCTGGCCCTTGAACTCGTCCGGGGTCTTGGAGCGGTTCGCCTTGTACTCGGTGAACGTCTCCGAGCGCCAGGTCTTGCGGGACACGTCGAAGGCGACCGCGAAGTGCGTGGGCGCCTCGTCACGCAGGGTGTTGGCCAGCATCGAGGCGAAACCGTAGATCGCGTTCGTGGGCTGGCCCGTCGCGGTGGTGAAGTTCTCCGCGGGCAGCGCGAAGAACGCGCGGTACGCCAGTGAGTGCCCGTCCATGAGCATCAGGCGGGGTCGGCCGCCGGGAGGAGTGTCGGTCTTCTTCGATGCTGTCTCTGCCACGCCCCCGATCCTGCCACGCCCCACTGACAGCCGAGTCCGCGAACCGTTGTGCCGGAAGATCACCCGTTGTCCACAGGGCTCCCGTTGCGGGCGCTCGCGGGGCATGCTTGTCGACGGGGGCAACCCGGATGTGAGAAGAACGATCGAAGGGGAGCGGGCGATGGCGACGAAGCCGCCCAAGGGCGATCCGGTGCAGGACGCGCCGCGGACAGGGGAGCCGAAGCACGCGGCGGCAGGACTGCCCGCCGTGGGGCACTCCCTGAAGATCGCGCGGCAGCAGATGGGGGTGCGGCGCACCGCGCTGACCCTGCTGCGGGTGAACCAGAAGGACGGCTTCGACTGCCCCGGCTGCGCCTGGCCCGAGCCGGAGCACCGGCACATGGCGGAGTTCTGCGAGAACGGCGCCAAGGCGGTGGCCGAGGAGGCCACCCTGCGCCGGGTCACCCCCGAGTTCTTCGCCGCGCACCCGGTGACCGGCCTCGCCGGGCGCAGCGGCTACTGGCTGGGCCAGCAGGGCCGCCTCACGCACCCCATGTATCTGCCCGAGGGCGCCGACCACTACGAACCGGTCACCTGGGAGCGCGCCTTCGACATCATCGCCGAGGAGATCGCGGCCCTCGGCTCGCCCGACGAGGCCGTCTTCTACACCTCGGGCCGCACCAGCAACGAAGCGGCGTTCCTGTACCAGCTGTTCGCCCGCGAGCTGGGCACGAACAACCTGCCCGACTGCTCCAACATGTGCCACGAGTCGTCCGGTTCGGCGCTCTCGGAGACGATCGGCATCGGCAAGGGCAGCGTCCTGCTGGAGGATCTGTACCGGGCCGACCTGATCATCGTCGCCGGGCAGAACCCGGGCACCAACCATCCGCGCATGCTCTCCGCGCTGGAGAAGGCCAAGGCGGAGGGCGCGAAGATCATCAGCGTCAATCCGCTGCCCGAGGCGGGCCTGGAGCGGTTCAAGAACCCGCAGACCCCGCAGGGCATGCTCAAGGGCGCCGCGCTCACCGACCTGTTCCTCCAGATCCGCCTGGGCGGCGACCAGGCCCTGTTCCGCCTCCTGAACAAGCTGATCCTGGAGACGGACGGCGCGGTGGACGAGGAGTTCGTCCGCGAACACACCCACGGGTACGAGGAGTTCGCGGAAGCCGCGGCCAAGGCCGACTGGGACGAGACCCTGGCGGCGACCGGCCTCACCCGCACGGACATCGAGCGGGCCCTGGAGATGGTGCTCGCCTCCGAGCGGACCATCGTCTGCTGGGCCATGGGCCTCACCCAGCACAAGCACTCCGTGCCGACCATCCGCGAGGTGGTCAACTTCCTGCTGCTGCGCGGGAACATCGGCCGTCCCGGCGCCGGGGTGTGCCCGGTGCGCGGCCACTCCAACGTGCAGGGCGACCGCACGATGGGCATCTTCGAGCGGCCCGCCCCCGCCTTCCTGGACGCGCTGGAGCGGGAGTTCGGGTTCGCCCCGCCGCGCGAGCACGGCTTCGACGTCGTACGGGCCATCCGCGCGCTGCGCGACGGTGAGGCGAAGGTGTTCTTCGCGATGGGCGGCAACTTCGTCTCCGCCTCCCCGGACACCGAGGTGACCGAGGCGGCCATGCGGCGGGCCCGGCTGACCGTGCACGTGTCGACCAAGCTGAACCGCTCGCACGTGGTCACCGGCGCCCGCGCGCTGATCCTGCCGACCCTCGGCCGCACCGAACGCGACGTCCAGGGTGGCGGCGAGCAGTTCGTGACCGTCGAGGACTCCATGGGCATGGTGCACGCCTCGCGCGGACGGCTGGCGCCCGCGAGCGGCCAGCTGCTGTCCGAGCCCGCGATCGTGGCCCGGCTGGCCCGGCGGGTGCTGCCGGACAGCGACGTGCCGTGGGCGGAGTTCGAGCGGGACTACGCGAGCGTCCGTGACCGGATCGCGCGGGTGGTCCCCGGCTTCGAGGACTTCAACGCCCGCGTAGCCCACCCCGGCGGCTTCACCCTGCCACACGCCCCGCGCGACGAGCGCCGCTTCCCCACCGCCACCGGCAAGGCCAACTTCACGGCCGCCCCGGTGGAGCACCCGGAACTGCCCGAGGGCCGGCTGCTGCTCCAGACGCTGCGCTCGCACGACCAGTACAACACCACGATCTACGGCCTGGACGACCGCTACCGGGGCATCACCGACGGCCGCCGGGTGGTGCTGGTCCACCCCGAGGACGCCCGCGAACTGGGCGTGGCGGACGGGAGTTACGTGGATCTGGTGGGCGAGTGGAGCGACGGGGTGGAGCGGCGCGCGCCCGGTTTCCGCGTGGTGCACTACCCGACCGCACGGGGCTGCGCGGCCTCGTACTACCCGGAGACCAACGTGCTGGTGCCGCTGGACGCCACCGCCGACACCAGCAACACCCCGGCGAGCAAGTCCGTGGTGGTCCGGCTGGAGGCGCGCCCGGAAGGCCGTCTGGAACAATCGGCGACCGACTGAGCGTTCGCTCAGTGATACGGAACGCCGCCGGACAGGCGCACGAGATCGGAGCCGGGCATGGGTGAGCAGCAGCAGGTGAAGTTCCCGCAGGAGATCATCGACGAGTACGCGGCGCTCGGCGTGGACCTCCCCGCACTGTTCTCCGCCGGTCACCTGGGGACGCGGATGGGCGTGCAGATCCTGGAGGCGGCGCCGGAGCGCGTGGTCGGCACCATGCCGGTGGAGGGCAACACCCAGCCGTACGGACTGCTGCACGGCGGCGCCTCCGCGGTGCTCGCCGAGACCCTCGGCTCGGTCGGCTCGATGCTGCACGGCGGCAGCTCCAAGGTCGCCGTCGGCGTCGACCTGAACTGCACCCACCACCGGGGCGCCCGCTCCGGCCTGGTCACCGGCGTCGCCACCCCCGTCCACCGGGGCCGCTCGACGGCGACGTACGAGATCGTCATCACCGACGAGCAGGACCGCCGCGTCTGCACGGCCCGCCTGACCTGCCTGCTGCGCGACCTCCCCGCTAACGAGAACCCGGCGAAGGACTGACGCTCAGCATTGCCCCGCCCCGCCCCACGCCGTAGCTTTCGGCGCATGGGACGGGGCGGGGCACTTCCCGGACGGCCCGGACTCCGGCGATGACCGGCATCGGCCCGCTGGAGCCCGGCGAGGACACCTGGGCGCGCGAGCCCGCCGAGGCCCGCCCTGCGCCCCGCACCCGGCGCCGCCGCACCCTACTGATTCCGGCCACCCTCTGCGCCGCGCTGGCGGTCGGCGCCGCCCTCTGGGCCACTCGTCCGCGTCCGGCACCGCCTCCCGAACTCCCCTTCCCCGCACAGACGGTGACCGTGACCTTCCTGGCCGGCCGTACCACCGCGCCCCACCGTCTCGCCTTCGACGTGCGGCTCGCCGTGGAGTCCGGCCCCCCGGTCACCGTGACCCGGGTGAGCCAGCCCTACGCCGGGCTGGCGGCCGAATCCGAGCCCCACGCCCCGTTCCGGACCGACCCCGGTTCCTCGCGTGTGATCACCGTGACCATGCGTGTCACGGAATGCGGAAGGGTGCCCAAAAACGCCGCATTGCCTTTCCTGGAAGTAACACTGCGTAATGCGCGCGCAATACAAACCCAGAGTTTCATCCTCGGTCCGCGCTACGCCCAATACCTCTCCCACGCACTTGGCGAAGCCTGCGGCCAAAGTTCGCCGTCATCACCAAAACCCCCGAGACGCCTGAACAGTTGAGGGTCGGTCCTGCGGGTTCTCAGCATGTGGACAGGGCGAATCGGCTGGAATTCCGGCGTTCCACCCAGGCGGTACCGCTCTGCATTACCTCGTGTCATAACAAGAGCGTCACAGCCTTGGTCAAGCTCTCCTCCACGTTCCCATCACACGCTTAGAGTCACGGCCAGTCACCGCGTCCCGGATTCGCTTTTCGGCCAGGCGCGCGGCTCGACCGTTTCCATGGGGATGCGGTCGTCCAGGGAAAGGACTGATCGTGCGTCAACGTTCGCTCATCGCCATCACCGCCGCGCTGTCCGCGGGAGCGCTCACCCTCACCGCCTGCGGCTCGCGCGACAGCGGCGACAACGGCTCCGACGCCAAGGGCGGCACCACCGTCACCATCGGCGTCGACGCCCCGCTGACCGGCGACCTGTCCGCGCTGGGCCTCGGCATCAAGAACTCGGTGGACCTCGCGGTCAAGACGGCGAACAAGAAGGAGTACGTCAAGGGCGTCACCTTCAAGATCGACGCCAAGGACGACCAGGCCCAGCCCTCGTCCGGCCAGCAGAACTCCACCGCCTTCGTCACCGACAAGAGTGTCCTCGGTGTCGTCGGCCCGCTGAACTCCTCCGTCGCCGAGTCGATGCAGAAGGTCCTCGACGACGCCAAGCTGGCCCAGGTCTCCCCGGCCAACACCAACCCGGCGCTGACCCAGGGCGTCAACTGGCAGAAGACCAAGGCCCGCACGTACAAGTCGTACTTCCGCACCGCGACCACGGATGCCATCCAGGGCCCGTTCGCCGCCCAGTACGTCTACAACAAGGCCAAGAAGACCAAGGTCTTCGTCATCGACGACAAGAAGACCTACGGCGCCGGTCTGGCCGCCACCTTCTCCGCCGAGTTCAAGAAGCTCGGCGGCAAGGTCGTCGGCACCGAGCACATCAACCCCGACACCAAGGACTTCTCCGCGGTCGCCACCAAGGTGAAGAACTCCGGCGCCGAGGTGGTCTACTACGGCGGCGAGTACCCGCAGGCGGGCCCGCTCAGCAAGCAGATCAAGGCGGCCGGCGCCAAGGTCCCGCTGGTCGGCGGTGACGGCATCTACGCGGCCGACTTCATCAAGCTCGGCGGCGCCGCCGCCACCGGCGACCTCGCCACCTCCGTCGGCGCCCCGGTGGAGACCCTCCCCTCCGCCAAGCAGTTCGTCGCGGACTACAAGGCCGAGGGTTACAAGGAGGAGTACGCGGCCTACGGCGGCTACTCCTACGACTCCGCCTGGGCCATCATCGAGGCCGTCAAGAAGGCCGTGGACGACAACGACGGCAAGCTCCCCGACGACGCCCGCGCGAAGGTCACCGCCGCCCTCCAGGGCGTCTCCTTCGACGGCGTGACCGGCAAGGTCTCCTTCGACGAGTACGGCGACGCCACCAACAAGCAGCTGACCGTGTACTCCGTCAAGGACGGGGCCTGGAAGGCCGTGGAGTCCGGCACCTACAACGGCTCCTGACCCACACCCGCACCAGCCGAGCCGCGCGGGGCGCTCAAGAGGCGCCCCGCGCGGACTCGCATCCGGCCACTTCCGGCCACATCCGTCGCTTATCCGAACGCTCGGAGGACATGCGGTGAACGAACTGCCGCAGCAGCTGGTCAACGGCCTGCTACTTGGTTCCATGTACGGGCTGGTCGCCATCGGCTACACGATGGTCTACGGCATCGTCCAGCTCATCAACTTCGCCCACGGCGAGATATTCATGACCGGCGCCTTCGGTGCCCTCACGGTCTACGTGTACATCCTTCCCGACGGCACCTCCATGTGGATCGCGCTGCCGCTGATGCTGGTGGGCGCCATCGTGGTCGCCGTCACCGTCGCCGTCGGAGCGGAACGATTCGCCTACCGGCCGCTGCGCAGCGCGCCCCGGCTCGCCCCGCTGATCACCGCCATCGGCCTCTCCCTCGCCCTCCAGCAGGCGGTGTGGGCCTGGTACCCCGAGGCCAAGTCGGCGCGCACCTTCCCGAGCATCCCCGGCGGACCCTTCGAGATCGGCGACGTCACCATCCAGACCGGAGACGTCTTCCTCGTCGCCGCCGCCCCGCTCAGCATGGCCGTCCTCGCCTACTTCGTGATGCGCACCCGCACCGGACGCGGCATGCAGGCCACCGCCCAGGACCCGGACACCGCCAAGCTGATGGGCGTCAACACCGACCGCATCATCGTGATCGCGTTCGCCCTCGGCGCCGCCTTCGCCGCCGTCGGCTCCGTCGCCTACGGCTTCAAGTACGGCCAGATCGACTTCCGCATGGGCTTCATCCTCGGCCTCAAGGCGTTCACCGCGGCCGTCCTCGGCGGCATCGGCAACATCTACGGCGCCATGCTCGGCGGCCTCGTCCTCGGCGTCGCCGAAGCCCTGTCCACCGCCTACATCGCCGACATCCCCGGCATGGACAAGTTCGGCAGCCAGTCCTGGGCAGACGTCTGGGCGTTCGTACTCCTCATCCTCGTGCTCCTGCTGAGGCCACAGGGCCTGCTCGGCGAGCGCGTCGCGGACAGGGCGTGACACCGATGACCACTCAGACCACCGCACCCGGCACCCCGGAGACCCCGGCCACCGCCACCCCGGCCGCCACCGGCCTGATCGGCCTGCCGGCCACCCTCGGCCGGGCCCTCGCCACCGGCGGCGGCGCCCTCGCCGTCGTCTCCACCTTCCTGGCCTGGACCTGGACCTCCGCCTTCCCCGGCGACCTCACCGTCTACGGCTACCCCGGCGGCCTCCAGGTCCTCGTCCTCATCGGCGGCCTGCTCACCACCCTGTTCGGCCTCGCCTCCTACGGCGTCAAGGGCCTGCAGGTCCTCACCCCCGGCAACGCCGACAGCGCCCTCAAGCTCGCCGCGCTCGGCACCTTCGCCACCGCCTGGTACACCGTCCTCGCGATCAGCGTCGAACTCGGCGGCGTCGTCAACCTCGAACCCGGCGGCTACCTCGTCGCCCTCGCCACCCTGGCCGCCCTGCTCGGCGCCCTCGCGCTGCCCTACCAGCGGCCCGAGCCCGACCCGGCCGACCCCGACGACACCGGCTGGGAAGCCTTCCGGCACCGCGCCCGGCAGAACTGGCAGAGCTTCAAGGCCGCCTTCGCCGCGGCGTCCCCCGCCCCCGGCCGCACCCTGCCGGCCTGGGCGGAGATCCTCGTCATCACCGGCGTCATGGCCTTCGGCCTGCTCGTCTTCACCTACGGCATCGGCACCGAGTACGACGAGCTCTTCATCGGCTTCCTCATCACCGCGGGCTTCGGCTTCGCCGCACTCGCCAAGGCCGGACTCGTGGCCCGGATCTCGGCGATCACCGCACGGCACCGCACGGTCACCATGACCGGCGCCTTCGTCGCCGCCGCGGCCTTCCCCTTCACCCAGTCCGACGACCAGTACGCCACCATCGGCGTCTACATCCTCATCTTCGCCACCGTCGCCCTCGGCCTGAACATCGTCGTCGGCCTCGCCGGCCTGCTCGACCTCGGCTACGTCGCGTTCCTCGGCGTCGGCGCCTACACCGCCGCCCTCGTCTCCGGTTCGCCCTCCTCGCCGCTGCACGTGCACTGGCCCTTCTGGGCCTCCGCCCTGCTCGGCGCGTTCGTCGCCATGATCTTCGGCGTCCTCATCGGCGCCCCGACCCTGCGGCTGCGCGGCGACTACCTCGCCATCGTCACCCTCGGCTTCGGCGAGATCTTCCGCATCACCGTCCTCAACATGGACGGCACCTCCGGACCCGACGTCACCAACGGCTCCAACGGCATCTCCTCCGTGCCGAACCTGAACATACTCGGCTTCGACTTCGGCCAGGAACACCAGCTGTTCGGCGCCACCATCGGGCGGTTCGCCAACTACTTCCTGCTGATGCTCCTCATCACCCTCGTCGTGGTCGTCGTCTTCCGGCGCAGCAGCGACTCCCGCATCGGCCGCGCCTGGATCGCCATCCGCGAGGACGAGACCGCCGCGCTCGCCATGGGCATCAACGGCTTCCGGGTCAAGCTCATCGCCTTCGCGCTCGGCGCCGCCCTCGCCGGACTCGCCGGGTCCGTGCAGGCCCACGTCACCTACACCGTGACCCCGGAGCAGTACCAGTTCGCGCACGTCGTGCCGCCCAACTCGGCCTTCCTGCTGGCCGCCGTCGTCCTCGGCGGCATGGGCACCATCTCCGGCCCCCTCGTCGGCGCCTCACTGCTCTACCTGATCCCGGCCAAGCTCCAGTTCCTGGGCGAATACCAGCTCTTCGCCTTCGGCGTCGCGCTCGTCCTGCTGATGCGCTTCCGCCCCGAGGGCCTCATCCCCAACCGGCGCCGCCAACTCGAGTTCCACGAGGACGCCGCCACGCCCGCCGTCCTCAGCAAGGCAGGGGCCTGACCACCATGACCACCGACACCACCACCAAGGAAGCCGCACCCGGCACCACCCCCGGCGAGACGGTCCTCGACGCCCGCGGCGTCACCATGCGCTTCGGCGGCCTCACCGCCGTCCGCGACGTGAACCTCACCGTCAACAGCGGCGAGATCGTCGGCCTCATCGGCCCCAACGGCGCCGGGAAGACCACCTTCTTCAACTGCCTCACCGGCCTCTACGTCCCCACCGAGGGCGAGGTCCGCTACAAGGGCACCGTCCTGCCGCCCAAGTCCTTCAAGGTCACCGCGGCAGGCATCGCCCGCACCTTCCAGAACATCCGGCTCTTCGCCAACATGACCGTCCTGGAGAACGTCCTCGTCGGCCGCCACACCCGCACCAAGGAAGGACTCTGGTCCGCCCTGCTGCGCGGCCCCGGCTTCCACAAGGCCGAAGCCGCCTCCCGCGCCCGCGCCATGGAACTCCTGGAGTTCGTCGGCCTGGACGCCAAGGCCGAACACCTCGCCCGCAACCTCCCCTACGGCGAGCAGCGCAAGCTGGAGATCGCCCGCGCGCTGGCCAGTGAGCCCGGCCTGCTCCTGCTCGACGAGCCCACCGCGGGCATGAACCCGCAGGAGACACGCGCCACCGAGGAGCTGGTCTTCGCCATCCGCGACCAGGGCATCGCCGTCCTCGTCATCGAGCACGACATGCGCTTCATCTTCAACCTCTGCGACCGCGTCGCCGTCCTCGTCCAGGGCCAGAAGCTCATCGAGGGCGACAGCGCCACCGTCCAGGGCGACGAACGCGTCGTCGCCGCCTACCTCGGCGAACCCTACGAGGACGCCCCCGGCGCCGAGGAGGCCGCCGAGGTCGAGGCGGCCGAGGCACCGGCGGACGCCGTGCCCGGCACGGAGAACGGCAAGGAGAACGACCGATGACCGCACTGCTCGAAGTCGAGGACCTGCGGGTCGCCTACGGCAAGATCGAGGCCGTCAAGGGCATCTCGTTCAAGGTCGAGGCCGGCCAGGTCGTCACCCTCATCGGCACCAACGGCGCGGGCAAGACCACCACACTGCGCACCCTGTCCGGGCTGCTCAAGCCGGTCGGCGGACAGATCCGCTTCAACGGCAAGTCGCTGAAGAAGGTCCCCGCCCACCAGGTGGTCTCCCTCGGGCTCGCCCACTCCCCCGAGGGGCGGCACATCTTCCCGCGCATGACCATCGAGGACAACCTCCGCCTCGGTGCCTTCCTGCGCAACGACAAGCCCGGCATCGAGAAGGACATCCAGCGCGCCTACGACCTCTTCCCCATCCTCGGGGAACGCCGGAAGCAGGCCGCGGGCACCCTCTCCGGCGGTGAGCAGCAGATGCTGGCCATGGGGCGGGCGCTGATGTCCCGACCGCAGCTGCTGATGCTGGACGAGCCGTCGATGGGCCTCTCGCCGATCATGATGCAGAAGATCATGGCGACGATCGCCGAGCTGAAGGCGAGCGGTACGACCATCCTCCTGGTCGAGCAGAACGCCCAGGCCGCGCTCTCGCTCGCCGACCAGGGACACGTCATGGAGGTCGGCAGCATCGTGCTCTCCGGCACCGGACGGGACCTGCTCACCGACGAGTCGGTGCGCAAGGCGTACCTCGGCGAGGACTGAGCAACACGACGCCGAAGGCCCGCGTCCCGCCAACCCGGGGGACGCGGGCCTTCGTCGTGCCGTCCGCGCGGTCTCAGGCCCCGCCGAGCCAGCTCGTGGCGTCGAGGCGGAACGCGGTGTCCCCGGGGACGACTTCGCGCAGGGCGGCCTCCATCCCCCGCACCCGGTCCGCCCCCAGCACCGCGGCCCACTCGGCCCGCAGCTCGTCGAAGAGGGCGGCCGAGCGACCGAGGGCGGCACGGCCGCGCGGGGTGAGCCGGACGAGTTTGCGGCGCGCGTCGTCGGGATCGTCGGCGCGCTCCGCGTAGCCGAGGGTGAGCAGCCGGTCGACCGTCTTGCCCGCGGCCTGCTTGGACACCCCGAGGCGCCGTCCGATGTCGCTCGCGGTCGCGCCGTCGACGCCGATGGCCTGCATGGCGAAGCCGTACGCGGGGCGCAGCTCGGGGTGCCCCTCCTCGGCGAGCCGGGCGTGCAGGCGGTCGATGAGGGTGCGGAAGCCGCCGAAGAGGAGGAGCGGCAGCTCGAAACCGGGCGCGTCGTCACGCCCGTCGCCAAGACCCGCACGGGGACCCTTGCCGGAATCGACAACCTGGTTTACGTTTTCTGCGTCGACATGGTCAACCATGTTGTCGATATTAGTGCCGTCGTCATCCTCGTGCCAGCCCGTCAGGAGCCTCATGACCACCGACCTGCCCGCCCGCACCTCCCACGCCATCGCCCTGCTCCGGGAGGCATCCCCGGCGAACCTGGACGGCTTCCTCCTGCTCAACGAGATGTTCGAGTCCACCACCCTGGACCCGCACTCCCGCGAGACCGTCGTCCTCGCCGTCGCCACGCGCAACCAGTGCCACCTGTGCGTCGACATGCACCAGGACCGGCTGACCGCCCTCGGCCCCGCCGAGAACCCCGAACGCCTCGACGCCGTCCACCGGTTCACCCTCCAGGTCCTCGCCTCCTCGGGCGCGGTCAGCGAGGAGGAACTGACCGCCTTCCAGGCCCACGGCTACACCCGCCGCAACGCCCTGGAGGTCGTCCTCGGCATCGGCGCGTACACCCTCTCGACGTTCAGCAACCGGCTCGTGGGCGCCGCGTAGAACACCCCGGCAACGCGACAGCGGCCCGGCCGGGGTTCCCGGCCGGGCCGCTGCCCGCACTGCTCACCCGCTACGGCTCAGTCCTTCTTCTTGGCCGACTTCTTCTCCTGGTCGTCCGAGATGACCGCCTCCGCGACCTGCTGCATCGACAGGCGGCGGTCCATCGAGGTCTTCTGGATCCAGCGGAACGCGGCGGGCTCGCTCAGGCCGTACTCGGTCTGGAGGATCGACTTCGCGCGGTCGACCAGCTTGCGGGTCTCCAGGCGCAGGCTGAGGTCGGCGACCTCCTGCTCCAGCTGCTTCAGCTCGGTGAAGCGGGAGACGGCCATCTCGATGGCCGGGACCACGTCGGTCTTGCTGAACGGCTTCACCAGGTACGCCATCGCGCCCGCGTCGCGGGCCCGCTCCACGAGGTCGCGCTGCGAGAAGGCGGTGAGCATCAGGACCGGGGCGATGGACTCCTCGGCGATCTTCTCGGCCGCGGAGATGCCGTCCAGCTTGGGCATCTTCACGTCCAGGATGACCAGGTCCGGCTTGTGCTCACGGGCCAGCTCCACGGCCTGCTCGCCGTCCCCGGCCTCACCGACGACCGTGTACCCTTCCTCCTCCAGCATCTCCTTGAGGTCGAGCCGGATCAGCGCCTCGTCCTCGGCGATGACGACCCGGGTCGTCAGCGGGGGCACATGCGACTTGTCGTCATCGGACACGTCTGCGGGCTGGGGCGACTCGGGGGTCGTCACTGGGGGCTCTCCGTTCAGGGCAGGGGTGCTGCTGACAAGAGCCTACCTAGCTACGGTATGGTGGACGCGCGGAGGGTCAAGGGACACCTTGGAATCTGCGAGCCCCGGTAGCCCAATTGGCAGCAGGCAATGGATTCAAAACCCATACAGTGTCGGTTCGAATCCGACTCGGGGCACTTTTCCTTCGATTCGCAGGATTGACCCGGAGTGCCCCGCTGCGCAACGTCGACTGCCCCCGCTGCCGTGCGGTTCCGGGCCAGCCCGGCGACCCGGCCGCCTACGCCTACCTCCTGGGCCTCTACCTCGGCGACGGCTGCGTCAGCCCGCTGAAGCGCGGCGTCCACTCGCTCCGTATCGCCTGCGCCGACGCGTGGCCGGGGCTGATCGACGCCTGCGCCGAGGCCATGCGGGCCGTCATGCCGGGCAACAAGGTCTGTCAGGTGCGGCAGCAGGGCTGTCGGCAGGTCACTTCGTGCAGCAAGCACTGGCCGTGCCTCTTCCCGCAGCACGGCCCGGGGAAGAAGCACGAGCGGCCGATCGCCCTGGAGCCCTGGCAACAGGAGATCGTCGACGCGCACCCCTGGGAGTTCATCCGGGGCCTGATCCACTCCGACGGCTGCCGGGTCATCAACTGGACGACCCGGACCGTGGGCGGTGAACTACGGCGCTACGAATATCCGCGGTACTTCTTCACCAACCTGTCGGACGACATCACGGGCCTCTTCACGGCCGCGCTCGACCGCGTCGGGGTCGAATGGAAGCGCGCGAACGGAAAAAACATCTCCGTAGCCCGCAAAGCCTCAGTAGCCCTCATGGACGCCCACGTAGGTGCGAAGTACTGAGCCTCAGTCCTCCGCGATGTGGTGGACGCGGACCAGGTTGGTGGTGCCGGTCTCTCCGGGTGGGGAGCCGGCGGTGATGACGACGGTGTCGCCCTTCTCGCAGCGGGCGTATTTCAGGAGGAGTTCGTCGACCTGGTCGACCATCGCGTCGGTGGAGTCGACGTGGGGGCCCAGGAAGGTTTCGACGCCCCAGGTGAGGCTGAGCTGGGAGCGGGTGGCCGGTTCGGGGGTGAAGGCGAGGACGGGGATGGGTGAGCGGTAGCGGGAGAGGCGGCGGGCGGTGTCGCCGGACTGGGTGAAGGCGACGAGGAAGCGCGCCCCGAGGAAGTCACCCATCTCGGCGGCCGCGCGGGCGACGGCACCGCCCTGGGTGCGGGGCTTGTTCCGCTCGGTCAGCGGCGGCAGCCCTTTCGCGAGCATCTCCTCCTCCGCCGCGGCGACGATCTTCGCCATGGTGCACACGGTCTCCACGGGATACCGCCCCACACTGGTCTCGCCGGACAACATCACCGCGTCCGCGCCGTCGAGCACCGCGTTGGCCACGTCGGAGGCTTCCGCGCGGGTCGGCCGGGCGCTGTCGATCATCGAGTCGAGCATCTGGGTGGCGACGATGACCGGCTTGGCGTTGCGCTTGGCGAGCTTGGCGGCGCGTTTCTGCACGATCGGCACCTGCTCCAGCGGCATTTCCACACCGAGGTCGCCGCGGGCGACCATGAGCCCGTCGAAGGCGTCGACGACGTCCTCGATGTTCTCGACCGCCTGCGGTTTCTCCACCTTGGCGATGACGGGCAGCCGGCGCCCCTCCTCGGCCATGATCCGGTGCACCTCGGCGGCGTCGCGGCCGCTGCGGACGAAGGAGAGGGCGATGACGTCGAAGCCGGTGCGCAGCGCCCAGCGCAGGTCGTCCTGGTCCTTCTTGGAGAGGGCGGGGACGGAGACGGCCACGCCGGGAAGGTTGAGTCCCTTGTGGTCGGAGATCATGCCGCCCTCCAGCACGCGGGTGCGCACACGGGGGCCGTCGACGGCGGTGACCTCCAGGCAGACGCGGCCGTCGTCGACGAGGACGCGTTCGCCGGGGCGGACGTCCTCGGCGAGACCGGCGTAGGTGGTGCCGCACTGGTGGCGGTCGCCCTGGACGCCCTCTTCGACGGTGATGGTGAAGGTGTCGTCGCGTTCGAGGAGTACGGGTCCTTCGGTGAAGGTGCCGAGCCGGATCTTCGGGCCTTGAAGATCGGCGAGCATTCCGACGCTGCGGCCGGTTTCGTCGGCGGCCTGGCGAACGCGCTGGTAACGCGCCTCGTGTTCGGCGTGGGTGCCGTGGCTGAGGTTGAACCGGGCGACGTCCATTCCGGCCTCGACCAGTGCCTTGATCTGGTCGTACGAGTCGGTGGCGGGCCCCAGGGTGCAGACGATCTTTGCTCGGCGCATGGGTCGAGCCTATGGCTTACCGACGGGTAGAGAATTCGGGCTCCATGGCCGTTCAACGACCTTTGGGGAAAGGCTTATTGACAAGTGTTGAATTGTGCGATGACCCGCTCCTATGAGCGATGTTTTTCGCGCAATAGACCTTTCGATCAAGAAGTTCCGCTAAAGCCGGGGCGGTACCAGCGTGAATCGCGCGGTGACCTGCGCGGAGACCCACAATTGCGCGGGCTGGAGATCGAACGGCTCGGCGGATTCGGCCGCGTCGGCCCGGCGGGCGGAGCGGCCGAAGGCGGAGACGTTGCGCGGCCGGTCGGCGCCGGTGTCGGCGAGTTCGGTCAGCGCGGCGAGGGAGGTGCCGAGCGCGTCGGCGTACTCGCGGGCGCGCTGGAGGGCGTCGGCGACGGCGCGGCGGCGGGCCTCGGCGTGGGCCGGGGAGTCGGGGCGCAGCGACCACCCGGGGCCGTCCAGCTCGGTCAGCTCCAACTCGGCAAGCCTGGAGGTGAGTTCGCCGAGAATGCCGAAGTCGGTGATCTCGGCGTCGATGCGGACGACTCCCTGATGGCTGCGCACTCGCTCGCCCCGGCCGCGTTCGCTGAGTTCCGGGGTGACGCTGAGGGCGCCGGTGGTGAGGTCGGGCACGGCGTCGCCGTAGGACTTGAGGACGTCGAGGGCGGCGGTGTTGCGGCGAGTGAGGTCGTCGAGGGTGGCGCGGCGGTCGCGGCCGCGGGCGGTGACGATGACGCCGATGCGGGCGATCTCGGCCTCGGTCTGGAACTCGGCCTCGCCCCGGACGGCGAGGAGGGGGGCGTCGGGGGTGCCGTACGCGGGGTTCGCCTCAGGGGTCATACGTCCCACTGTGTCATGTGTCCGGTGTGCCCGTGGGGGGAGTTGACGGGAATCGGTCACCGGATCGCAACCTGGGGGGTCTGTTGCGACCTGTCATGGTCGGGACACAATCTACGCGCGTTGTCGACCCCTTGCCGAGGAGACCGAGAGATGCCGTTCGACCGCCGGAAGTTCCTGAAGCAGTCCGCCGTCACCGGGGCGGGCGTGGCGATCGCGGGCGGGGCGGGAGCCCCGGCGGCGGAGGCGGCCGGGGCCGTCACGGCACGCCACCACGAGAACCACGGGCATCACGAGAAGCGGTACGCGCTGACCGTGATGGGCACCACCGACCTGCACGGTCACGTCTTCAACTGGGACTACTTCAAGAACGCGGACTACACCGACGCGGCGGGCAACGCGCAGGGCCTGGCCCGGATCTCGACGCTGGTGAACCAGGTCCGCGCGGAGAAGGGCCGCCGCAACACCCTGCTGCTGGACGCGGGCGACACCATCCAGGGCACCCCGCTGACGTACTACTACGCGAAGGTGGACCCGATCACCGCCAAGGGCGGTCCGGTGCACCCGATGGCGAAGGCGATGAACGCGATCGGGTATGACGCGGCGGCGCTGGGCAACCACGAGTTCAACTACGGCATCGAGACGCTGCGCCGCTTCGAGCACCAGCTCGACTTCCCGCTGCTGGGCGCGAACGCGGTGGACGCCAAGACGCTGAAGCCGGCGTTCGCGCCGTACTACATGAAGCGGTTCCATGTGCCGGGCGCGCCGCCGGTGAAGGTCGCGGTGCTGGGGCTGACCAACCCCGGCATCGCCATCTGGGACAAGGCGTTGGTGCAGGGCAAGCTCGCGTTCGAGGGTCTGGAGGAGCAGGCCGCGAAGTGGGTGCCGAAGCTGCGTTCGATGGGCGCGGACATCGTGGTGGTCTCGGCGCACTCGGGCACGTCGGGCACGTCGTCCTACGGTGACCAGGTGCCGTACGTGGAGAACGCGGCGGCGAACGTGGCGCGGCTGGTGCCGGGGATCGACGCGATCCTGGTGGGGCACGCGCATCAGGAGATCGCGGAGCTGCGGGTCGTCAACGAGAAGTCGGGGAAGACGGTCGTGCTGTCGGAGCCGCTGTGCTTCGCCGAGCGGCTGACCCTGTTCGACTTCGAGCTGGTCTTCACGCGGGGCCGCTGGCAGGTGGAGTCGGTGAAGGCGTCGCTGAAGGACTCGCGGACGGTGGCGGACGACCCGAGGATCACCAAGCTGCTCTCGAAGGAGCACGCGAAGGTGGTGGCGTACGTCAACCAGGTGGTGGGCCGGGCGACCGAGACGCTGACCACGGTGGAGGCGCGGTACAAGGACGCCCCGATCATCGACCTGATCACCAAGGTGCAGGAGGACGTGGTCAAGGCCGCGCTGGCGGGCACCGAGTACGCCTCGCTGCCGGTGCTGGCGCAGGCGTCGCCGTTCTCCCGGACGAGCCAGATCCCGGCGGGCGATGTGACCATCCGGGACCTGTCGGGGCTGTACGTGTACGACAACACGCTGGTGGCGAAGCTGCTGACGGGTGCGCAGGTGCGGGCGTACCTGGAGTACTCGGCGCAGTACTACACGCAGACGGCGCCGGGCGCGCCGGTGGACGTGGCGAAGCTGACGAACGCGGGCGACCGCCCCGACTACAACTACGACTACGTGTCGGGGCTGTCGTACGACATCGACATCGCGCAGCCCGCCGGTTCGCGGATCAAGAACCTCACCTTCGGCGGGGCTCCGCTGGACGACGCGGCCCAGTTCGTGTTCGCGGTGAACAACTACCGGGCGAACGGTGGCGGCGCGTTCCCGCATGTGGCGTCGGCGAAGGAGCTGTGGTCGGAGTCGACGGAGATCCGGACCCGGATCGCGGAGTGGGTGACCGCGAAGGGTGTGCTGGACCCGAAGGACTTCGCGTCGGTGGACTGGAAGCTGACGCGGGACGGCACGCCGGTGTTCTAGTACGCCCGTCCGGGTGAGGCCCCGGTGACGGTGCGGACCGGTCCGGTCGCGCCGTCACCGGGGCTTCGGCGTTGTGGGTGCAAGCCGAAGGTGGTGAAGGCGGTCCGGGTGGGGAGCGGGTACTGCTCCTTGCCGGTCAGCGAGTTGAGGATGGTGGCGCTGCGCCAGGCGGCGAGGCCGAGGTCGGGGGCGCCGACGCCGTGGGTGTGGAGTTCGGCGTTCTGGACGTGGACGGAGCCGCCGACGGCGGGGTCGAGGACGAGCCTGTACTCGTCGTCGATGAGGGGGCGTCCGGCACTGTCGCGGCGCAGGTGGGGGTCGAGTCCGGCGAGGAGGCCGTCCAGGGGGCGCGTGCGGTAGCCGGTGGCGAGGACGACGGCGTCGGTGGCGAGGCGGGTGCGGCTGCCCTGGTCGAGGTGTTCGAGGTGGAGTTCGACCTGTCCGGTGCCGAGGCGTCCGGCGGTGCGGACCTGGACGCCGGGGGTGAGGACGGCTTCGGGCCAGCCGCCGTGCAGGGTGCGCCGGTACAGCTCGTCGTGGATGGCGGCGAGGGTGCCCGCGTCGACGCCCTTGTGGAGCTGCCACTGTGCGGCGACGAGCCGGTCGCGGACGGGTTCGGCGAGGTCGTGGAAGTAGCGGGTGTGGTCGGGGGTGAAGTGTTCCAGGCCGAGCTTGGAGTACTCCATGGGGGCGAAGGCGGCGGTGCGGCCGATCCAGTGCAGGTGTTCGCGTCCGGCGGGGCGGTGGCGGAGCAGGTCGAGGAAGACCTCGGCGCCGGACTGTCCGGAGCCGACGACGGTGATGTGTCGGGCGGCGAGCAGGGTGTCGCGGTGGGCGAGGTAGTCGGCGGCGTGCAGGACGGGGACGCCTGGGGCGGCGGCGAGGGGGCGCAGGGGTTCGGGGACGTGGGGTGCGCTGCCGGTGCCGACGACGATGTTTCGGGTGCGGGTGCGGCCGAGGGCTTCTGCGTGGCCGTCGGCGTCGAGCCGGGTGAAGTCGACCTCGAACACGTCGCGTTCGGGGTTCCAGCGGACGGCGTCGGCCTGGTGGCGGAAGCGGAGTCCGGGGAGTTGTCCGGCGACCCAGCGGCAGTAGGCGTCGTACTCGGCGCGCTGGATGTGGAAGTGCTCGGCGAAGTAGAAGGGGAAGAGCCGCTCGCGGGTGCGGAGCCAGTTGAGGAAGCTCCAGGGACTGGTGGGGTCGGCGAGGGTCACCAGGTCGGCGAGGAAGGGGACTTGGAGGGTGGCGCCGTCGATGAGGAGGCCGGGGTGCCAGTCGAAGCCGGGGCGCTGTTCGTAGAAGACGGCGTCGAGTTCGGCGAGGGGTGCGGCGAGGGCGGCCAGGGAGAGGTTGCAGGGGCCGATGCCGATGCCGACGAGGTCGCGGGGGGACTCGGGCTCCGGGTGTGGGGGGTGGGGCGGGTGGCTCATGCGGGGGTGTTTCCTTCGGCGAGTTTCAGGAGGTGGGCCAGGTCGTCGGGCCCGGTGTGGGGGTTGAGGAGGGTGGCCTTGAGCCAGAGGCGGCCGTCGGCGTGGGCCCGGCCGAGGACGGCGCGGCCCTCGTGCAGCAGGGTGCGGCGGACGGCGGCGACGGCGTCGTCGCCGGCGTGGGCGGGCCGGAACAGCACGGTGGCGAGGGTGGGCCGGTCGTACAGTTCGAGGCCGGGGTGTGCCTCGATGCGGTCGGCGAAGTCCTGGGCGAGGGTGAGGACTTGGTCGATGAGGTCGGCGAGGCCGGTGCGGCCGAGGGTGCGCAGGGTGACTGCGGCCTTGAGGATGTCGGGTCGGCGGGTGGTGCGGGTGGAGCGGCCGAGGAGGTCGGGGAGGCCGGCCTCGGTGTCGTCGCCCGCGTTGAGGTAGTCGGCGCGCTGATGGAGGGCGTCGAGTTCGGTGGCGTCGGCGACGGCGAGGAAGCCGGTGGCGACGGGCTGCCAGCCGAGTTTGTGCAGGTCGAGGGCGACGGTGTGGGCGGCGTCGAGTCCGGTGAGCAGGGCGCGGTGGCGGTCGCTGAGGGCGAGGGCGCCGCCGTAGGCCGCGTCGATGTGCAGCCGGACGCGGTGGGCGGCGCAGCGGGCGGCGATCTCGGGGAGCGGGTCGATGAGCCCGGCGTCGGTGGTGCCCGCGGTGGCGGCGACGAGGAGGGGGCCGGTCAGCTCGGTGAGGGCGGCGTCCAGCGCGGCGGGGTCCAGGGTGCCGCTGGGGGCGGGGAGGACGACGGGGTCGGGCAGGCCGAGCAGCCAGGCGGCGCGGGGCAGGGAGTGGTGGGCGGCGGCGGAGCAGACGAGCCGGACGTGGGCGCCGTGGGCCTCGCGGGCAAGCAGCAGGGCGAGCTGGTTGGCCTCGGTGCCGCCGGTGGTGACGACGGCGTCGGCGAGGCCGATCCGGGCGGCCAGGGCGCCGGTGACGCGGGCTTCGAGGGCGGAGGCGGCGGGTGCCTGGTCCCAGGAGTCCAGCGAGGGGTTGAGGGCGCTGACGGCGAGGTCGGCGGCGGTGGCGACGGCGAGCGGCGGGCAGTGCAGGTGGGCGGCGCAGAGCGGGTCGGCGGGGTCGGCGGCGCCCGCGGCGAGGGCGTGGACGAGGGCGCGCAGGGCGTCGGGGTCGCCGTGTTCGGGGAGGACGTCGCCGAGGGCGTCGGTGACGCGGGCGGCGACGGCGTCGGGCCCGCCCGCGGGCAGGGGGCCGCCGCGGGCCGCGGTGCCGGTGGCGAGGGCGCCGAGGACGGTCTCCAGGAGCGGGCGCAGGGCGTCCGGGCCGTGGGGTCCTGAGGCGAGGGGCGGGGTGCTCATGGGCTCTCCTGCGGGGCGGGGACACGCACCGGCGCTCAGGTTCGGGAGCCGGGTGTCCGCGCTGCACAACGAGCGGGAGCGGGAAATGGGTACTGCCGTACGGGGAAAACGCGTTGGAACAGTGTGTGGGGGTGGCACGGGTGTCGCAGCCGGGCGGTGTGGCCGCGGGACATGTGGTCCCGGCCCACACCGCCCGGCGTGCCGGAGCTACTCCCCCCGCACCCGCAACGCCCGTGCCAGGTCGTCGAGTTCGTCGGCGAGCCTGCGGCGGAGGGCGGGTACCGGGTCGGCGTCGCGCAGGCACGCCTCTCCGAGTGCCAGGTTCTCGGGGTCGACGGCGTGGTGCGGGAAGGCCCAGGCACCGGCCGCAGCGGCGATGGCGGGGCCGCGCCGGGCGGACACCGCCACCGCGTCCTCGTAGTAGCGGGGTACGTACTCACCGACGAGGTCGGCCTGTTCGGGCTGCCAGAAGCCCTGGGCGGTGGCCTTGAAGAGGTAGTTGGAGAGGTCGTCGGTGGCGAACATCGCGTCCCAGGCCCGCCGCTTGGCCTCCGGGTCGGGCAGTGCGGCGCGGCAGCGGGCGGCGCCCTCCTGGCCGTTGGCGGACGGGTCGCGCTCCAGTTCCGCGGCGATGGCGGCCTCGTCGGTGGCGCCGAGCACGGCGAGTCGGCCGAGGATGCGCCAGCGCAGCTCGGGGTCGAGTTCGGGTCCGCCGGGCACGGTGCCGTCGGCGAGCCAGGCGGCGATGGTGTCGGGGTGCGCGGCGACGTCGATGAAGTGCCGTACGGCGACCAGGCGCAGGCCGGGGTTGTCGCCGTCCTCGGTGCGGCGCAGCAGGTCGCGGCAGAGGGAGCCGAGGGTGGCGAGGGCGGCGGGCCGCTGCTCGGGGGTGAGGTAGCGGTCGGCGACGTGGGTGCCTGCGAAGGCCAGGACGCCCTGGACGAGGGCGAGGTCGGTCTCCAGCGGCAGGTGGGCGCGGGCGGTCTCCAGGTAGGCGGCGGGCGGGAGTTCGCCGTCGCGCACCGCGTCGCGCAGGGCGTTCCAGACGACGGCGCGGGTGAGCGGGTCGGGCAGGCCGGAGAGGCTGGTGCGCAGGGTCTGGAAGGACTCGGGGTCGAAGCGGACCTTGGCGTAGGTGAGGTCGCCGTCGTTGAGGAGGAGCAGCGCGGGCCGCTTGCCGAGCGGCTGGGGCGCGGTCTGCGGGATGTCGAGTCCGACGCGTTCGCGCAGGACGAGGCGGCCCTCTTCGGTGAGGTCGTGGTCGTAGAGTCCGGCGGTGACGCGGTGCGGGCGGCTGCCGTCGTGGTCGACGGTGAGGGTGCGGGTGCCGTCGGTGGTGGTGAGGCGGGGGGTGAGCTTGTCCACGCCGGTGGTGCGCAGCCAGGCGTCGGCCCAGGCGGGTACGTCGCGTTCGGTGGCGGAGGCGAGGGAGTCGATGAAGTCGGCGAGGGTGGCGTTGCCGAACCGGTGCCGTGCGAAGTGGACGTTGATCCCGGCGAGGAAGTCCTTCTCGCCGAGCCAGGCGACGAGCTGGCGCAGGGCGGAGGCGCCCTTGGCGTAGGAGATGCCGTCGAAGTTGAGGAGGGCGGCGGCGGTGTCGTCGACGGACTCGGGGGCGACGGGGTGGGTGGAGGGGCGCTGGTCGGCGTCGTAGCCCCAGGACTTGCGGGTGACGCCGAACTCGACCCAGGGCTGGGTGAAGCGGGTGGCTTCCAGGGTGGTCTGGTAGCCCATGTACTCGGCGAAGGACTCGTTGAGCCAGATGTCGTCCCACCACTTGAGGGTGACGAGGTCGCCGAACCACATGTGGGCCATCTCGTGGGCGATGACCATGGCGCGGGTCTGCCGCTCGGTGTCGGTGACGGCGGAGCGGAAGACGAAGTCGTCGCGGAAGGTGACGAGTCCGGGGTTCTCCATGGCGCCCGCGTTGAACTCGGGGACGAACGCCTGGTCGTAGGAGTCGAAGGGGTAGGGCTCCTCGAACTTCTCGTGGTACCGGTCGTACAGGGCGCGGGTGATGTCCAGGATCTCGTCGGCGTCGGCGTCGAGGTGGGGGGCGAGCGAGCGGCGGCAGTGGATGCCGAAGGGCAGGCCGCGGTGCTCGGTGCGTACGGAGTGCCAGGGTCCGGCGGCGACGGCGACGAGGTAGGTGGAGATGAGCGGGGTGGTGGCGGCGCGCCAGCGGCCGTCGCCGAGGTGCTCGGTGATGCCGTTGGCGAGCACCTGCCAGCCGTCGGGGGCGGTGACGGTGACGTCGAAGACGGACTTGAGGTCGGGCTGGTCGAAGGCGGCGAAGACGCGCTGGACGTCGTCGAGGAAGAGCTGGGTGTAGACGTAGGTCTCGCCGTCGGTGGGGTCGGTGAAGCGGTGCATGCCCTCGCCGGTGCGGGAGTAGCGCATGGCCGCGTCGACGGTGAGTTCGTGCTCGCCAGCGGTGAGGTTCTTCAGCGGCAGCCGGTTGCCGTCGAGGGTTCCGGTGTCCAGGGGCTGTCCGTCGAGGGTGACGGCGCGCAGCTCGGCGGGCTTCAGCTCGACGAAGGTGTCCCCGTCCGTACGCGCGGTGAACCGGACCGCGGTACGGGAGCCGAAGGTCTCGTCACCGGTGGTGAGGTCGAGATCGACGGTGTAGCGGTGGACGTCGAGGAACTCTGCTCGGGCGTGCGCTTCGTCGCGCGTCAGTACGGACATGGATGCCATGCTGCCCGATCGCCCCGGCAGCGGACAGGGGCGGATTCGGTACGCGGCTTATGTCCGGCGGTGCGCCCGGCTCACCCCGGTCAGGGGCGGGTGCGGGCGGTGTCCTCGGCGATGCGTTCGTGGTGCCGGATCACCTCGGCGACGATGAAGTTCAGGAACTTCTCGGCGAAGGCGGGGTCGAGGCGGGCGTCCTCGGCGAGGCTGCGCAGCCGCTCGATCTGGCGGGCCTCGCGGCCGGGGTCGGCGGGCGGCAGGTGGTGGCGGGCCTTGAGGCGGCCGACCTGCTGGGTGGCCTTGAAGCGTTCGGCCAGCATGTGGACTACGGCCGCGTCGATGTTGTCGATGCTGGCCCGCAGCCGCTCCAGTTCCTCGCGGGCCTCGGGGTCGACGTCACCGGTGCCGGTGTTGCTGATGGTCATGGGGGTCCACCCTACGGGTCGCGGGCGGGGTGCGGTGGCGGTGGGCGGTCCTACAGTGGGAGGGGGTGTTCCGGGCGACCTTCGGGGGTGCGGGCGTGGCGGCAGGCGGACCGGTGGAGCACGGCTTCCCGCATCTGGAGACGGTGCGGTCGGCGGTCACGGCGCTGTACCGGCGGCTGTCGTACGAGGGGCTGCGGACCTTCGCGGCGAGCGTGGCCCCGGCCGACGTGGCGTTCGGCGACGGCGACGATCTGCATCTGGGCGCGCAGCGGGTGGCGCGGGAGCTGGTGCGGCACTTCCGGCTGCCGGACGCGCGGCTGATCGTCTGCTTCCGGGAGATGACGCACGCGGCCGATGTGGAACTGGCGGCGGGCCCGGAGTACTTCGTGGAGCTGAACGACCGTTTCCGCACCCATCGGCAGGACATCGGCGCGGCCCTCGCGCACGAGGTGGCCCATGTGTATCTGCACCGGCTGGGCCTGGAGTTCCCTACGACGGCGGAGAACGAGATCCTCACCGACACGGTGACCACGTATCTCGGCGCGGGCTGGCTGCTGCTGGACGCGTACCGGGAGCACGGCGAGGCGTCGCAGAAGCTGGGCTATCTCACCCCGGAGGAGTTCGGCTGGGTCCTGGCGAAGCGGGCCGCGGTGTTCGGGGAGGACCCGGCGGTGTGGTTCACCAGCCCGCAGGCGTACACGGCGTACGTAGCGGGGCGGGACCGGGCGCGGGCGGACGAGCGGCGGGCGCCGCTGAGCGGGGCGGGCTGGGCGGAGCGGCGCCGGTACGCCCACGACCGGCGCGACACCGCCCGGCACGGCGAGGACCGGCACCACTCGGCCCGGCCCCGTCCGGGTTCCCCCTACGAGTTCACCCCCGACGGGGCCGGGCTGAAGGTGTCGTTCCCCTGCCCGGTGTGCCATCAGCGCATCCGGGTGCCGGTGCGGGGCGCGGTCAAGGTCCGCTGTGGGCTGTGCCGGACGGTGCTGGAGTGCGACACCTAGGGGGCCGGGGCGGTCCGGGCCGGGTCAGTCGGGGAGGCGGTCGATCAGCCAGGTGGCGAGTTCCTCGGTGACGGCCGTGTGCGGGGTCGTGGTGGCGGACCACAGGTAGTCGTCGACCTCGCTCTCGTCCGGGGCGATGTCGTCCAGGTTCGCGTAGAGGTCCTTCTGCTGGTCCAGGTCGCGGAGGGCGACCGCGCTGACCGTGGGCACGAAGCAGACCTCGGGGTGCCGCAGGTCGACCTGGGCGCCGGCCTTCTTCAGCGCGTCGGCGAGGATGCCGTAGGAGCGGAGGGTGCCGCCGGGGGCGCCGTCCATCTCGGGGAGGTCGCCGGTGGTGATCGTCTTCTTCGACTCGGGGAAGCGGCGCTTCAGCTCGGCGACGGTGACCTCGCGGCCCTGGGCCTGGGCGTAGAAGGTGGTGCCGGGGTAGACCCGCTCCGACTTCAGCACGGTCTCGCCGGGCGGGACGGCGATGCCGGTGCCGTCGCCGCGGCCGTTGGCGAGGGCCAGCAGGCGCGGGATGCGCGGCCATCCGCCGACGCGGGTCAGATGCTCCAGGAACTCGCGGCGCTCGGGGGCGATGCCGTTCTGGCCGGTCATCGGGTCGTAGTGGCGCCAGAGCATCTGCCGGGCGGCCGGGCTGGTCATCTGCCGGGCGAAGTCGTTGGGCACCGGGATGAAGTGCGCGAACGCCTGGAGGCCGATGGGGATGTAGGCGCCGCGGTGCGGGGTGTCCCAGGAGAAGTACATGCCGGTCTGGTGGTCCGTGCGCTGTGTCTCCATCAGGGCCAGCGCGTACCGGGTGACCAGGCCGCCCATGCTGAAGCCGCCGACGGTGAGGCGGGTGCCGCCCAGCCGTTCGGCGACGGCCCGGTGGATGGCGGCGGTCGCGGTCCGGGCGTTGTCGAGGATGGAGGCACTGCGCTCGTCGAAGCCGACCAGGATGACGTCGCGGCCCCGGCGGCGCAGCTCGGTCAGGAGCGGGTAGCTGCTGTCGAGACCCGCGTACAGCCAGGCGAGGTCGCTCTTGCCGAGGTTGAAGCCGTCGGCCATGACGACGGGCCGGACGATGCCCCGGTTGCCCTGGCCGTAGTGGACGTGGGCGAAGCCGCCGGGCAGGGACCACTTCTCGTCGGGCTCGGGCGCGGTGTACCCGGCCGGGGGCGCGGTGGTCAGCGGACCGGCGAGGGTGAACTCCCCGACGCTCTGCTCCGCCTGCTCGTTCTGCTCGGACATGGCCGTCTCCTTCCGAACCACGCGGGCGCGATGGTCGGAACATCATCAGCACGCCCCTCTGACCTGCGAGGGGAACCTCACCGGGGGGTTCATTCCTAAGAGTGCGGCAGGGGCGGGACGGTGACGTGACGTCGGGAAATCAGGTGATCACAGCCTCGGCCATCCCCCTCCCCCGGTGATCCGATACTTTGTTCGCCGCCGTCCCCACCGGGTCGTCCCGAAACCCTTTTTCCGAAGGAGCCGGCCGTGACCGCCGAGTCCGCCGTGACCACGTGCTTCCGTCATCCCAAGGTGGAGTCGCACGTCCGCTGCACCCGCTGCGAGCGCTACATCTGCCCGGACTGCATGCGGGAGGCGTCGGTCGGCCACCAGTGCGTGGAGTGCGTACGGGAGGGCGCCCGTTCGATACGGCAGGCGCGGACCGCGTTCGGCGGCCGGATCAGTACGTTTCCGCTGGTCACCTGGGTGCTGGTGGCGCTGAACGTACTCGCCTACCTCGCGGAGCTGGCCCGGCCGTCGGTCGTGGACCGGTTCGGGATGCTGGGCGCGGGCCTGGTCGGCCCGGACGGGGCGCACTATCTGTGGCAGTACCCGTACGACCCGGCGCTGAGCCCGGAGGGGGTGGTCGGCGGGCAGTGGGAGCGGCTGCTGACCGGCGCGTTCCTGCACATGCCGCCGGACGACGGGATCGGCGTGGTGCACATCGCGCTGAACATGGTGGCGCTGGTGAACGTCGGCCGGGTGGTGGAGACCCAGCTCGGCCGGGCCCGCTATCTCGCGCTGTATCTGCTCTCGGCGCTCGGCGGCTCGGTCCTGGTCCTGCTGATCGCGCCGGACGCGCCGACGGTGGGCGCCTCGGGCGCGGTGTTCGGCCTGGGCGCGGCGTACTGGGTGATGGGGCGCCGCCTCGGCTACGACATGCGGGCGGTCAACCAGTACATGACGGGGCTGCTGATCTGGCTGGTGGTCTCGGCCTTCGCGACGTCCTGGCAGGGTCACCTCGGCGGCCTGCTGGCGGGCGCCGTGGTGAGCCTGGCCTTCGCCTACGCGCCGCGCGGCGACCGCCGCACGCTGATCCAGTGGGCCGCGTGCGCGGGCCTGCTGGTCCTGCTGCTGGGCCTCGCCGCCGTGAAGGTGGCCACGCTGACCGGCGGCACCGGCTGAGAAGGCGGCGGCGCCTGCCCGGGCGTCCGGTCGGGGACTGTCGGGCAGGCGCCGTCTGATGTTCCGTACGCCGTTGTACGGCACACCGGGTGTGAGGGTGTCAGACCGCCAGGGAGCGGTCGGTGGGGCGGATCGGGGCGGGCAGGTCGCTGACCCCGGTGAGGTGGCGGTCCACGCCGCGGGCGGCGGAGCGGCCCTCGGCGATGGCCCACACGATCAGGGACTGGCCCCGGCCCGCGTCACCGGCGACGAACACACCGGGCACGTTGGTCTGGAAGTCGGTGTCGCGGGCGATGTTGCCCCGCTCGTCCAGCTCCAGGCCGAACTGGTCCACCAAGCCGTTCTCCCGGTCGGTGCCGGTGAAGCCCATGGCGAGGGTGACCAGCTGGGCCGGGATCTTCCGCTCGCTGCCCGGCTTCGGGGTGAGCTTGCCGTCGATGAACTCGACCTCGGCCAGGTGCAGTGCCTGGACGTTGCCGTCCTCGTCGCCCTCGAAGTGGGTGGTGGAGACGGCGTAGACCCGCTCGCCGCCCTCCTCGTGGGCGCTGGTGACCTTGTACAGCATGGGGAAGGTCGGCCAGGGCTGGTTCAGGGCGTGCCGCTCGTCGTTGGGGCGGGGCATGATCTCCAGCTGGGTGACGGAGGCCGCGCCCTGGCGGTGGGCGGTGCCCACGCAGTCGGCGCCGGTGTCGCCGCCGCCGATGACGACGACGTGCTTGCCCTCGGCCGAGATCGGCGGGGCCACGTAGTCGCCCTCCTGGACCTTGTTGGACAGCGGCAGGTACTCCATCGCCTGGTGGATGCCGTTCAACTCCCGTCCGGGGACGGGCAGATCGCGGGCGGTGGTGGACCCGGCGGCGATGACGACCGCGTCGTACCGCTTCTTCAGGTCACCGGCCTTGAGGTCGCGGCCGATCTCCACGCCGGTGCGGAACCGGGTGCCCTCCGCGCGCATCTGCTCGATACGGCGGTTGATGTGCCGCTTCTCCATCTTGAACTCGGGGATGCCGTACCGCAGCAGGCCGCCGACGCGGTCGGCGCGCTCGTAGACGGCGACCGTGTGACCGGCGCGGGTGAGCTGCTGGGCGGCGGCGAGCCCGGCCGGGCCGGAGCCGATGACGGCGACCGTCTTGCCGGAGAGGCGCTCGGGGATGCGCGGGGCGACGTCCCCGGTCTCCCACGCCTGGTCGATGATCGAGACCTCGACGTTCTTGATGGTGACCGGCTGCTGGTTGATGCCGAGCACACAGGCCGACTCACAGGGCGCGGGGCAGAGCCGCCCGGTGAACTCGGGGAAGTTGTTGGTCGCGTGCAGCCGCTCGGAGGCGGCCGCCCAGTCCTGCCGGTAGGCGTAGTCGTTCCACTCCGGGATCAGGTTCCCGAGCGGACAGCCGTTGTGGCAGAACGGGATGCCGCAGTCCATGCACCGGCTGGCCTGCTTGCCGATGATCGGCAGCAGGGCGCCGGGGACGTAGACCTCGTTCCAGTCCTTGACGCGCTCGCCGACGGGACGGGTCCGGGCGACCTCGCGGCCGTGGTTCAGAAAGCCCTTGGGATCAGCCATTGGTCGCCGCCTCCATCATCTTCTCGGTGATCTCGGTCTCGGAGAGACCGGCTCGCTCGGCGGCGTCCTTGGCGGCGAGCACTGCCTTGTACGTGCTGGGGATGATCCTGCTGAAGCGCTCGACGGACCGGTCCCAGTCCGCGAGGAGCTTCCCGGCGACCGTGGACCCGGTCTCCTCGGCATGGCGGCGCACCACGTCGTGCAGCCAGGTCCGGTCGGCGTCGTCGAGCGGCTCGACCGCGCCGGCGTTGCCCGCGTTGACGTTGTCCGGGTCGAGGTCGATGACGTACGCGATGCCGCCGGACATGCCCGCCGCGAAGTTGCGGCCGGTCTCACCCAGGACGACCGCGTGACCGCCGGTCATGTACTCGCAGCCGTGGTCGCCGACGCCCTCGGAGACCACCAGGGCCCCGGAGTTGCGGACGCAGAACCGCTCGCCGGTACGGCCGCGCAGGAACAGCTCGCCGCCGGTGGCGCCGTAGCCGATGGTGTTGCCCGCGATGGTGGAGTACTCGGCGAGGTGGTCGGCGGCCCGGTCGGGGCGGACCACGATCCGGCCGCCGGAGAGGCCCTTGCCGACGTAGTCGTTGGCGTCGCCCTCCAGGCGCAGCGTGACGCCGCGCGGCAGGAACGCGCCGAAGGACTGCCCGGCCGAGCCGGTGAAGGTGATGTCGATGGTGTCGTCGGGCAGGCCCGCGCCGCCGAACTTCCGCGTCACCTCGTGGCCGAGCATGGTGCCGACCGTGCGGTTGATGTTGCGGATGGCGACCTGGGCGCGCACCGGGTGCGCCTCGGTGGCGTCGGTGGCGGCGAGCGCGTCGGCGGCGAGCCTGATCAGCTCGTTGTCGAGCGCCTTCTCCAGCCCGTGGTCCTGGGAGACGACCTGGTGGCGGACCGCGCCCTCGGCCAGCTCGGGCACGTGGAACAGCGGCTCCAGGTCCAGGCCCTGGGCCTTGTAGTGGTCGACGGCGCGCTCCACGTCGAGCACCTCGGCGTGGCCGACGGCCTCCTCGATGGAGCGGAAGCCCAGCTCGGCGAGGAGTTCGCGGACCTCTTCGGCGATGAACCGGAAGAAGTTGACGATGTACTCGGCCTTGCCCTCGAAGCGCTCGCGCAGCACCGGGTTCTGGGTGGCGATGCCGACCGGGCAGGTGTCCAGGTGGCAGACGCGCATCATCACGCAGCCGGAGACCACCAGGGGCGCGGTGGCGAAGCCGAACTCCTCGGCGCCGAGCAGCGCGGCGATGACCACGTCCCGGCCGGTCTTGAGCTGGCCGTCGGTCTGGACGACGATCCGGTCCCGCAGCCCGTTGAGCAGCAGGGTCTGCTGGGTCTCGGCGAGGCCCAGCTCCCAGGGGCCGCCCGCGTGCTTGAGCGAGGTGAGCGGGGAGGCGCCGGTGCCGCCGTCGTGGCCGGAGACCAGCACCACGTCGGCGTGCGCCTTGGACACCCCGGCCGCGACCGTGCCGACGCCGACCTCGGAGACCAGCTTCACGTGGATGCGGGCGGCGGGGTTGGCGTTCTTCAGGTCGTGGATCAGCTGGGCGAGATCCTCGATGGAGTAGATGTCGTGGTGCGGCGGCGGGGAGATCAGGCCGACACCGGGCGTGGAGTGCCGGGTCTTGGCCACCCACGGGTACACCTTGTGGCCGGGGAGCTGGCCGCCCTCGCCGGGCTTGGCGCCCTGGGCCATCTTGATCTGGATGTCGTCGGCGTTGACCAGGTACTCGGAGGTGACGCCGAAGCGGCCGGAGGCGACCTGCTTGATGGCGCTGCGCCGGGCCGGGTCGTACAGCCGCTCCGGGTCCTCGCCGCCCTCACCGGTGTTGGACTTGCCGCCCAGCTGGTTCATGGCGATGGCGAGGGTCTCGTGCGCCTCCTGGGAGATGGAGCCGTACGACATGGCGCCGGTGGAGAAGCGCTTGACGATCTCGGAGACCGGTTCGACCTCGTCCACCGGGATCGGGGCGCGGCCGGAGCCGAAGCCGAACAGGCCGCGCAGCGTCATCAAACGCTCGGACTGCTCGTTCACCCGGTCGGTGTACTTCTTGAAGATGTCGTAGCTGCCGCTGCGGGTGGAGTGCTGGAGGCGGAAGACCGTCTCCGGGTCGAACAGGTGCGGCTCGCCCTCGCGGCGCCACTGGTACTCGCCGCCGATGTCGAGGGTGCGGTGCGCGGGCGCGATGCCGCTGGCCGGGTACGCCTTGGCGTGCCGGGCGCCGACCTCGCGGGCGATGACGTCGATGCCGACGCCGCCGATCTTGGAGGTGGTGCCGTCGAAGTACTTGGCCACGAAGGCGTCGTCCAGGCCGACGGCCTCGAAGACCTGGGCGCCGCGGTAGGAGGCGACGGTGGAGATGCCCATCTTGGACATCACCTTCAGCACGCCCTTGCCGAGGGCGTAGATCAGGTTGCGGATGGCCGTCTCGGGCTCCATGCCGGGCAGGAAGGTGCCCGCACGGACCAGGTCCTCGACGGACTCCATCGCCAGGTACGGGTTGACCGCGGCGGCGCCGAACCCGATCAGCAGGGCGACGTGGTGGACCTCGCGGACGTCTCCGGCCTCGACCAGGAGGCCCACATGGGTGCGCTCCTTGGTGCGGATGAGGTGGTGGTGGACGGCCGCGGTGAGCAGCAGCGAGGGGATCGGGGCGTGCTCGGCGTCGGAGTGCCGGTCGGAGAGCACGATGAGCCGGGCGCCGTTGTCGATGGCGGCGTCGGCCTCGGCGCAGATCTCCTCGATGCGGGCGGCGAGGGAGTCGCCGCCGCCGGAGACCCGGTAGAGGCCGGAGAGGGTGGCCGCCTTGAAGCCGGGCATGTCGCCGTCGGCGTTGATGTGGATGAGCTTGGCCAGCTCGTCGTTGTCGATGACCGGGAAGGGCAGCAGGACGGAGCGGCAGGAGGCGGCGCTCGGGTCGAGCAGGTTGCCCTGGGGGCCCAGCGAGCTGCGCAGGGAGGTGACCAGTTCCTCGCGGATGGCGTCCAGCGGCGGGTTGGTGACCTGGGCGAAGAGCTGGGTGAAGTAGTCGAAGAGCAGCCGGGGGCGCTCGGAGAGCACCGCGATGGGGCTGTCGGTGCCCATGGAGCCGATGGGCTCGGCGCCTGCCTTGGCCATCGGGGCGAGGATGATCCGCAGCTCTTCCTCGGTGTAGCCGAAGGTCTGCTGGCGGCGGGTGACGGAGGCGTGGGTGTGGACGATGTGCTCGCGCTCGGGCAGGTCGCCCAGCTCGATCTCGCCCGTCTCCATCCAGTCGCTGTAGGGCTGCTCGGTGGCGAGCTGCGCCTTGATCTCGTCGTCCTCGATGATGCGGTGCTCGGCGGTGTCCACGAGGAACATCCGGCCGGGCTGCAGGCGGCCCTTGCGGACCACGCGGGCGGGGTCGATGTCGAGGACGCCGACCTCGGAGCCGAGGACGACCAGGCCGTCGTCGGTGACCCAGTAGCGGCCGGGGCGCAGGCCGTTGCGGTCGAGCACGGCGCCGACCTGGGTGCCGTCGGTGAAGGTGACGCAGGCGGGGCCGTCCCAGGGCTCCATCATCGTGGAGTGGAACTGGTAGAAGGCGCGCCGGGCCGGGTCCATGGAGTCGTGGTTCTCCCACGCCTCCGGGATCATCATCAGCACCGCGTGCGGCAGCGAACGGCCGCCGAGGTGGAGCAGTTCCAGCACCTCGTCGAAGGACGCCGAGTCGGAGGCGTCCGGCGTACAGACGGGGAAGGTGCGGGCGAGGTTGTCGTCGGTGCCGAACAGGTCGGAGCCGAGCTGGGACTCGCGGGCGCGCATCCAGTTGCGGTTGCCCTTGACGGTGTTGATCTCACCGTTGTGGGCGACGAAGCGGTACGGGTGCGCCAGCGGCCACGACGGGAAGGTGTTCGTGGAGAAGCGGGAGTGCACCAGCGCGATCGCGGAGGCGAAGCGGCGGTCGGACAGGTCCGGGAAGAAGGGCTCGAGCTGGCCGGTGGTCAGCATGCCCTTGTAGACGATCGTCCGGGCGGACAGGGACGGGAAGTAGACCCCGGCCTCCCGCTCGGCGCGCTTGCGCACCACGAACGCCTTGCGGTCCAGCGCGATGCCCTCGCTGTTTCCGTCGGCCACGAAGAGCTGGCGGAAGGCCGGCATGGTCGAGCGGGCGGTCGCGCCGAGCAGTTCGGGGGCGACCGGGACCTCGCGCCAGCCGAGGACGGTGAGGCCCTCCTCGGCGGCGATCGTCTCGATCCGTGAGACTACTTCGGCGGTGCCGTCCTCGGGCAGGAAGGCGATGCCGACGGCGTAGGAACCGGCGGCCGGGAGGTCGAATCCGGCCACCTCGCGGAAGAACGCGTCGGGCACCTGGGAGAGGATGCCCGCGCCGTCCCCGGAGTCGGGCTCGGAGCCGGTCGCGCCGCGGTGTTCGAGATTGCGCAGGACGGTCAGCGCCTGCTCGACCAGCGCATGGCTCGCCTCACCGGTGAGGGTGGCCACGAAGCCGACGCCGCAGGCGTCGTGCTCGTCGCGGGGGTCGTACATGCCCTGCGCGGCAGGGCGGGCATCCATGAAGGACCAGGCTCGGTCGGTCACGGAATGCGGGGACGGCTGGCGCGTCGTACGCATCGGCTCTCCCGTCGTCGTCAGTGGCATATAACAGGTGCCGAGGGACGACGCTGGCCCTCTGCTGGTGCAAAATTTCGTGCAGGTTACATGATGGAACGCTTGTCGGGAACCGGATACTCCGTTCCACCATGCGGACGCCACAGGGGGGCGCGTCGGGGTGCCGTGGGGTGCGGCGGGCGCCGCTCCGAGCGGCGGGAAAAGCGGGGGTTCTCAGCTGTTGCGAGCGGGGTCCTGCGGCTGGGCCGGACGGGTGGTGACCGGTCGGACCCAGGGGCGGGGAGGCGTCGTCGCCCGTCCCGCGAGTGCACCGCGGGCGCCGTTGCCCGCAGTGCTTACGGCTCATGCCCGACGCTCAAGCGTGCGAAACCCGCGAGTAACAATTATTTATGCGTGCCCCGGCATATGTCCAGGGTCTCTCAGCTCACAGCTGTGCCGAAGAGGCTGCCCAGCGCGAAGGTGACGCCCGCCGCAGCGCCACCCAACGCGAGCTGGCGCAGGCCGCTGAACCACCAGCTGCGGGCCGTCACCCGGGCCACCACGGCGCCGCAGGCGAACAGTCCGGCGAGCGCCAGCAGGACGGCGGGCCACAGGGCGGTCGCGCCCAGCAGGTAGGGCAGTACGGGCAGCAGGGCGCCCAGCGCGAAGGCGCCGAAGGAGGAGACGGCGGCGGTCAGCGGGGAGGGCAGGTCCTCGGGGTCGATGCCCAGTTCTTCCCGGGCGTGTATCTCCAGGGCCTGCTCGGGGTCCTTCGACAGCTGCCGGGCGACCTCGCGGGCGAGCGCGGGCTCGACCCCGCGGGAGGCGTACAGCGCGGCCAGCTCGTCCTCCTCGGCCTGCGGGTGCTTGCGCAGCTCACGGCGCTCGACGTCCAGCTCGGCCTGGACGAGTTCGGCCTGCGAGGCGACGGAGGTGTACTCGCCCGCCGCCATCGAGAAGGCACCGGCCGCGAGCCCGGCGAGGCCGGTGATCACGATCGTCTGGTGGCCCACCGAGCCGCCCGCGACCCCGGTCATCAGGGCGAGGTTGGAGACCAGGCCGTCCATCGCGCCGAACACGGCGGGGCGCAGCCAGCCGCCGTTGACGTCGCGGTGCGTGTGGTTGTCGCGGTGCGCCTCGTGCAGCGCGGCCTCGGTCTCGATGATGGCCATGAGGACCCCCGGGTAAGCTGAGCCAAAGCTAACTTTGGACTGATTCTATTTTTCGAAGACCCTCAATCTACGGCGATCGGAGCGCCACCGCCAGCAAGGCGAGGCTGAGCTAACCCGCTGCTACTTCCCTGTTCAGACGCCCGTGCCGGAGATTTCCCGGTACCGAGCGGGTGATGGCGGGGGCCCGGAGGCTAGGGCGCCGCCCCTCGGGTGGGACACATCCGCAAAGGGCCACGCGGTCCTGGCGAAGGAGGGTCCCGCCCATGGAGTCGCACGCACCCGCTTCCCCGCTGCCCGTCCCCGCCGGACCCGGACTCCGTGACCGGGCGCGCGGCGCGCTGCTCGGCCTGGCCGTGGGCGACGCGCTGGGCGCCCCCGCCGAGAACCTGAAGCCCTCCGAGATCCGCGCCCGCTGGGGCCGCATCACCGGGTACGTCACCGACCGGCCGTGCGGCACGGACGACACCGAGTACGCGATCTTCTCCGGGCTGCTGCTGGCCCGGCACGGCTCCGCGCTCACCCCGGCGCATGTGGAGGTGGCCTGGCACCAGTGGATCGCGGACCGGGCCGAGGGTCCCTTCCGGGGCGCGGGGTTCAGCGAGCGGGGCACGCTGGAGAACCTGCGCCGGGGGCTGGCGGCGCCCATCTCCGCCCAGCACCGGCACGCCTGGAGCGACGGGCTGGCGATGCGGGCGGCGCCGTTCGGGGTGTTCGCGGCGGGGCGGCCCGCGGAGGCGGCCCGGCTGGTGGCGATCGACGGCTCGGTCAGCCACGAGGGCGAGGGCATCTACGGCGGCCAGGCGGTCGCCGCCGGGGTGGCCGCCGCGATGGCGGGCGCGGAACCGGCCGTGGTGATCGCGGCCGCCCTCGCCGTCGTACCGGACGACTCCTGGACCGCCCGCTCGCTGCGCCGCGCGGTCGCCGTCGCCCACCGGGGTGAACGCGCGGTCCGTTCCGCGGTGGTCATCGGCGGCTACCCCTGGACCGACCTGGCCCCCGAGGCGGTCGCCCTCGCCTTCGGGGCGTACGCGGCGGCCGACGGCGACTTCCGGGAGGCGGTGCTGACGGCCGTCAACATGGGCCGGGACGCCGACACCACGGCGGCGGTCGCGGGCGCCCTGGCGGGCGCCACCGTCGGAATCGCCGCGATCCCCGCCATATGGGCCGCGGCCATTGGTCCGGCCCGCGGCAGGTGTCTGCCCGCCATGTCGGGCCACCACATCCTCGACGTGGCCGAACTCCTGACACCGGAGGAGGGCGGCAAGTGGGGCGAGGGGGTGGTCCTGCCGGACCTGCTGCCGGAGGGGGTGCGGCTGGCGCTCGGGAGGGAGCCGGGGCCCGCCGCGATGGCGGCCGGGGAGCCGCCGCTCACCCTGACGGGCACGGCCGCGGAGACACCGTTCCCGCTCCCGCCGGCCGTGCGGGACACCGACCCGGAGGCCCGGTCGTGACCCGGCGGATCGAGGGGCTGCTGCTGGGGCTGGCCGCCGGGGACGCGGCGGGCTGGCCCGCCGCACGGCACCGGGCGGCCCGGATGCCGGAGTGGACGCGGCGGCTGACCCGCGAGCTGGACACCTTCGCGGAGCAGAACGCGACCACCACGCTGCCGGTGCCCATCGCGCTGAACCAGCCCCCGGAACCGCTGCGGCTCGGCCCCTCCGACGACGCGGAGTGGGCGGCGTTCGCGGCGGAGGCGGTGCTGCGGGCCGGGGACGACGTCCTGGGCGACCTCAGCCGGGACCGCCGGATGCGTGCCGCGATCGACCTGACCTGGACCGCCGTGGCCTCCGAGGTCGCCGCGGCGGCCGAGCGGGCGCCGGAGATCGAGTCGGCCGTACTCCCGCTGCGCGCCCGCATCTCGGTCCGCGCGGGCCTCGGCAACCTCGCGGCCGGACTCCGCCCGCCCGCCACCGGCCATGACAACCCGCACTACTTCGACGACGCGGCCTGCGTACGCGCCTGTGTGCTGGCCGTCGCCCACCCCGGCGACCCGGCCCGCGCGGCGGACCTGGCGGAGTTCGACGCCCGCTACACCCAGGACGGCGACGGGGTGCACGGCGCGCGGGCCATGGCGGCGGCGGTGGCCACCGCGCTGTCCGGCGCGGGCGCGAACGCGTGTGTGGCGGCCGCGCTGGACGAGCTGCCCGAGGGCACCGAGATCGGCCGCAACGCCCGGCACGCGCTGGCCCTGGTGACCGACACCGACACCGCGTTCGCCCTGGTCCCGCTGCTGGAGCACCAGATCGTGGATCACGTGTACAGCTATGGCATCGCCGCCGCCGAGACCGTCCCGGTGGCCCTCGCGCTGACCCTCGCGGCCGCCGGGCGGATCGCCGAGGCGGTGCCCGCGGCCGCCTGTCTGTCCCGGGTCGCCGACTCCGCGCCCGCGCTCGCCGGGGCGCTCTGCGGCGCGCTGGGCGGCGGGGAGTGCGTGCCGGAGGCGTGGCGGCGTTCCTGCCGGACCCTCTCCGGCTGTGCGCTGCCCCGGCTGACCGGCACCGATCTGGTGGAACTCGCCGGGCTGCTGGAAGCGGCCCAACGGACCCGGCCAGGGGGATGATGCGCGCATGATGCCCAAAAGTGACGAAATCTCCGGCCCTGGTGGGACCGGTCTGGACGAGCGGATCACCGGTGCCCTGCTCGGCGCCGCCGTGGGGGACGCCCTCGGCGGGCCGGTCGAGGGGTACAGCCCCGACCAGATCGTCGAGCGCCACGGCGGCCGGGTGCACGGGATCGTCGGCCCCTGGAACGGCGACGACTGGCGCACCGCCCGCCCGATCGCGCCGTACCACAAGGGCGACGGGCACGTCACGGACGACACCCTGATGACGCACGCCCTGATCCGGGTCTACGCCCGCGTCCGGGACCACCTCGACGCGTACGCCGTCGCGGAGCACCTGGTGCCGGACCTGATGACCGAGCCCCGCTGGATTCCCGAGCTGGAGGCGGAGGCGCTGCCGCTGCAGCGGATCTTCCTCGCGGAGAAGTGGCTGGTGGCCCGGATCGCGTACGGACATGTGGACCCGCGTGAGGCGGGCACCGGCAACATCGTCAACTGCGGGGCGGCGATGTACATGGCGCCGGTCGGCCTGGTCAACGCGGCCAGCCCGGCGGGCGCGTACGCCGAGGCGCTGGATGTGGCGGGCGCCCACCAGTCGTCGTACGGCCGGGAGGCGGCCGGGGTGTTCGCGGCCGCCGTGGCCGCCGCGTGCGCGCCGGGCGCGACCCCGGACTCGGTGGTGGCCGCGAGCCTGGCCCTGGCCAAGGACGGCACCCGCGAGGCCATCGAGAAGGTGTGCGAAGTGGCCGCGAGGCACAGCGACTTCGAGTCGGCGCTCCTCCCGCTGCGCGCGGCGGTCGCCCCGTACGACACGGTCGGCCCCGAGTACCGCGCCCCCTCGCTGGGCGCCCGCCGCCCGTCCCGGCTGCACTCGATCGAGGAACTCCCCGTCGCGCTCGGCATGTTGGTGGTCGCGGGCGGTGATCTGCGGCACGCGGTGCTGGGCTCGGTGAACTACGGGCGGGACTGCGACTCGATCGCCACCATGGCCGGCGCTCTCGCGGGGGCGCTCGGCTCGCCGGTGCCCGAGGAGTGGGCGAAAACGGTGGCGGAGGCGAGCCGCCTGGACCTGTGGGCCCCGGCCCGCGAGCTGACCGAGGTCGCCCGTGAGGTCTTCGTCCGGGACACCGGGCGGCGCCGGGCGCACGAGCGGGCGTTCGCCGCGCTGGGAGGCCCCGCATGCTGCGACTGACCTGGGTGCAGCCCGAGGACCTGGTCGGCCATGAGCTGCGCCAGGCCCGCCTGGACGGCCGCAACGCCACCCGGATCGAGGCGCGCTGGCGCGCGGCGGGCGGCGCGGACGCCCCCGAGCGGGCCGGTGCCTCACCGGAGCCCGCCTCCCGCTACCTGCGCCTGCTGGCCGAGGACCTGCTCGACGAACTGGCCGAGCTGCCCAGCGAGTCGACCGAGCTGGAGCCGACCGCGCTGGACCGGATCACCGCCCTGTGCCCCGACTGGCCCGCCTCCCCCGCCGCGCGCACCGCCCCCGACCCGGACGCGCTGGAGGCCGCCTGGCTGGGCCGCGCCATCGGCTGCCTGCTCGGCAAGCCGGTGGAGAAACTCCCGCTGGACGGCATCCGCGAGTTGGCCCGCGCCACCGGCAACTGGCCGCTGACCACGTGGTTCACCGCGAAGGGCGTGCCCGGGGAGCTGCTCTCCCGGCACCCCTGGAACCGCCGCTCCGCCCCGACCTCGCTGGCCGAGAACATCGACGGCATGCCGGAGGACGACGACCTCAACTACCCCCTGCTGGGCCTGCTGCTCCTCGCCCGCCACGGCCGCGCCTTCACCACCGACGAGGTGGCCCGGCTGTGGCTGGACGAACTCCCGCCCGGCCGCGCCTTCACCGCCGAACGCGTCGCCCTGCGCAACCTCCTCGCCGGGGTGGAGCCCCCGCACACCGCCCGGTACCGCAACCCGTTCCGGGAGTGGATCGGCGCCCTGATCCGCGCCGATGTGCACGGCTGGACCAACGCGGGCGACCCGGCGGCCGCCGCCGCGCAGGCGCACCGGGACGCGGTCCTCACCCACACCGCCACCGGCGTGCACGCGGCGATGTTCGCGGCCGCCGTCATCGCCGCGGCCGCCTCCGGCACCCAGGACGTGCACGCCTGTCTGCGTACCGGCCTGACCGTGGTCCCGCCCGCCTCCCGGCTGGCCCGCGCCGTCACCGACGCGGTCCGACTGGCGCAGGAGCACACGGACTTCGACGACGTGGTGGATGCGCTCCACATGTGGTTCGGCCCCACCCACCACTGGGTGCACGCACTGCCCAACACCGCCCTGATCGCCGCCGCGCTCACCCACGCCGACGGCGACTTCACCGGCTCGGTCTGCCGGGCGGTGTCGGGCGGCTGGGACACCGATTCCAACGGCGCGACGGCAGGCTGCGTCGCGGGCCTCCTCGCGGGCGCCCCCGACGCACTGCCGGAGCGCTGGCGGGCCCCGCTCAAGAACCGGCTCGCCACCTCGGTCGCCGACTTCGACGGCACCGGCTTCGACACCCTCGCCCGACTCACCCACCTGGAGGCGACCCGCCCATGACCCACATCGTCGTGCTCGGCAGCACGAACATGGACCTCGTCACCTATGTCGCCAAGGCACCGCAGCGCGGCGAGACCGTCACCGGCCGGGAGTTCCGCACCATTCCCGGCGGCAAGGGCGCCAACCAGGCCACCGCCGCCGCCCGCGCCGGTGCCGTGGTGTCGCTGATCGGCGCGGTCGGCAACGACGCGTACGGCACCCGGCTCCGCGAGACCCTCGAACACTCCGGCGTCGACACCGACTTCCTGCGCACGGTCGAGGGGCCGTCCGGCACCGCACACATCGTGGTGGACGACGAGGGCGGCAACTCCATCGTCGTGATCCCCGGCGCCAACGGCACCGTCGACCATCTCTCCCCCGGCGACGAGGGCCTGATCGCCTCCGCCGACGCCCTGCTGCTCCAGCTGGAGGTGCCGCTCCCGGCGGTGATCGCGGGCGCGGAGGCGGCCCGGCGGCACGGCGTCCGTACGGTGCTGACCCCCTCCCCCGCGCAGCCGCTGCCGGAGGAGCTGCTGAGCGTGACCGACGTGCTGGTCCCCAATGCTTACGAGGCGGTCACCCTCACCGGCCGCACCGACCCGCTCGACGCGGCCGTGGGCCTGCTCGACCTGGTGCCGGAGGTGGTGCTCACCCTGGGCGAGGCGGGGGTGCTGTACGTGTCGCGGGACACCGAGCCGCTGGCGGTGCCCGCGCACCAGGTCGCGGCGGTGGACTCCACGGGCGCGGGCGACACCTTCGCCGGGGCGTACGCGGTCGCCGTCGCCGAGGAGAAGCCGCTGCGGGAGGCGCTGTCCTGGGCGGCGGCCGCGGCCGCGCTGTCGGTGCAGCGGGAAGGTGCGTCGGCGTCGATGCCGTACCGCCCCGAGATCGAGGTGCAGTACACCGCATGAGCGCCGACCGCCCCGACAACGCGACCCGCCCGCCGCTGGACGGCCTGCGGGTGCTGGACCTGGCCACCCTGTTCGCCGGTCCGCTGGCCGCCACGATGCTCGGTGACTTCGGCGCCGAGGTGATCAAGGTGGAGCATCCGCTGCGGCCCGACCCGTCCCGCGGGCACGGCCCGGCGAAGGACGGCATCGGCCTGTGGTGGAAGACGCTCGGCCGCAACAAGCGGACCATCACCCTGGACCTGTCCCGCCCCGGCGGCCGGGACACCCTGCTGCGGCTGGCCGCCACCGCCGACGTGGTGATCGAGAACTTCCGCCCCGGCACCCTGGAGAAGTGGGACCTGGGCTGGCCGGAGCTTTCGGCGGCCAACCCCCGGCTGGTGCTGGCGCGGGTCACCGCCTTCGGCCAGTTCGGCCCGTACGCGCACCGGCCCGGCTTCGGCACCCTGGCCGAGGCGATGAGCGGCTTCGCGGCCCTCACCGGCGAGCCGGAGGCGCCGCCGACCCTGCCGCCGTTCGGGCTCGCGGACTCGGTCGCCGCCCTGGCCACCTCGTACGCCGTGCTCACCGCGCTGGCCGCCCGGCAGCGCACCGGCGCCGGGCAGGTGGTGGACATGGCAATCATCGAGCCGATGCTGGCGATGCTGGGCCCCCAGCCGACCTGGTACGACCAGCTCGGCTACGTCCAGGAACGCACCGGCAACCGCTCCGCGAACAACGCCCCGCGCAACACCTACCGCACCCTGGACGGCTCTTGGGTCGCGGTCTCCACCTCCGCGCAGTCGGTGGCGGAACGGGTGATGCGCCTGGTGGGCCGACCCGAGCTGATCGACGAGCCCTGGTTCGCCACCGGGGTGCAGCGGGCCGCGCACGCCGACGAACTGGACGAGGCGGTCGGCAACTGGATCGCCGCCCGCCCCCGCGACGAGGTGCTCGCCGCCTTCGAGAAGGCGGAGGCGGCCATCGCCCCGGTGCAGGACGTACGGGACGTCTTCGAGGACCCGCAGTACCAGGCGCTGGACACGGTCACCACCGTGGCCGACCCGGACCTCGGCCCGCTGCGCATGCAGAACGTGCTCTTCCGGCTCTCCGCGACCCCCGGCGCGATCCGCTGGGCCGGGCGCGGACACGGCGCCGACACCGACGCGGTCCTCACCGAGCTGGGCCTCGGCCCGGCCGAGATCGGCGCGCTGCGCGAGGAGGGTGCGCTGTGACCCCGCTGACCTGGCTGTACGTCCCCGGCGACCGGCCGCGTGTGGTGGACAAGGCGCTCACGGCGGGCGCCGACGTGGTGGTGATCGACCTGGAGGACGCGGTCGCCCCGGACCGCAAGGAGTACGCCCGCGCGGCCACCGCCGACCGGCTCGCGGACCCCCAGCCGGTCCCGGTCCATGTCCGCCTCAACGGCCCCGACGGCCCCTGGGCGGCGGCCGACCTCGCCGCTCTGGCCGACCTGCCGGGCGTGTCCGGGCTGCGGCTGCCCAAGGTGGCCGTTCCCGAGCAGGTCCGCCGTACCGCCGAGGCCACCGCGCTGCCGCTGTACGCGCTGCTGGAGTCCGCCCTCGGCATCGAGCACGCCTACGCCATCGCCACCGCCCACCCGTCCCTGCGCGGCCTCTCCCTCGGCGAGGCCGACCTCCGTTCCGACCTCGGGGTACGGGCCGACGCGGGCCTGGACTGGTGCCGGGCACGGGTGGTGGTGGCCGCCCGGGCGGCCGGGCTGGCCCCGCCGCCCCAGTCGGTGCACCCCGACGTACGGGACCTGGACGGGCTCGCCGCGTCCTGCGCCCGGGGCCGCGCGCTGGGCTTCGTGGGCCGCGCGGCGATCCATCCCCGCCAGCTCCCGGTGATCGCGCGGGCCTACCTCCCCACCCCGGAGGAGGTCGCGGAGGCGGAGACGGTACTGAAGGCTGCGGCCACCGAGCAGGGCGCCCTGGCCCTGCCGGACGGCAGCTTCATCGACGCGGCGGCGGTGGCGCAGGCCCAGCGGACGCTGTCGATGGCCGACGGGGCCTGAACACGGCGAAGGGCGCCCGGAGCTGCTCCGGGCGCCCTTCGGCCGTGCTTACGAGGCTGGGATCAGCCCTTCTTGCCGGACTCGGCGGTGTCCTTGAGACCGGCCTTGGACTCGGTCTCGGTCTCGGACTCGGTCTCGGACTTCGCGTCGGGCTCGGTCGCGGCGTCCTCGGGTCCGGCCTTCTCGGCCTTGTCCCCCTTGGTCAGGTCGGCCTTCGCCCCGTCCTCGGCCTTTTCCGCGTTGTCGGCCTTCTCGGCCTTCTCGGCGGGCTCGTCACCGGCGTCCGCGTCGTCCTCAGCCGAACCCTCGGAGACACCCCGCTCGACGACCGCCTCCCGGCCCGGACGGCGCCGGGCGGAGAGCACCAGGTAGGTCACCGCCAGCAGGAACACCACGACGGCGGTCCAGACGTTCAGCCGGACGCCCAGGATGTGGTGGGCGTCGTCCACCCGCATGTACTCGATCCAGGCGCGGCCCGAGCAGTAGGCGGCGACGTACAGCGCGAAGGCGCGGCCGTGGCCCAGCTTGAAGCGGCGGTCGGCCCAGATGACCAGGAAGCCGACGCCCACGCACCACAGCGACTCGTAGAGGAACGTCGGGTGGTAGTAGCCCGGCACCCGGCCGCCCTCGGAGGAAGTGATGTGCAGGGCCCAGGGCAGGTGGGTCTCGTGGCCGTACAGCTCCTGGTTGAACCAGTTGCCCCAGCGGCCGACGGCCTGCGCGAAGGCGATGCCGGGGGCGACGGCGTCGGCGTAGGCGGGCAGGGCCACGCCCATGCGCCGGGCGCCGATCCAGGCGCCGACCGCGCCCAGCGCGATGGCGCCCCAGATGCCCAGGCCGCCCTCCCACACCTTGAAGGCGTCCACCCAGTTGCGGCCCGGACTGAAGTACAGCTCGTAGTCCGTGATCACGTGGTAGAGCCGGCCGCCGACGAGACCGAAGGGCACGGCCCACACCGCGATGTCGGCGACCGTGCCGGGGCGCCCGCCCCGCGCGACCCAGCGCTTGTTGCCGAGCCAGACGGCGAGGAAGACACCGATGATGATGCAGAAGGCGTAAGCGCGCAGCGGGACGGGGCCGAGGTACAGCACCCCGTGCGACGGGCTGGGAATGTAGGCAAGTTCCATGGCAAGGACGACGCTACCGTGCCGGGCCGCGCGGTCGCCGCGCGGCCGGGCTACGGGTCCATAACGGGGAGGTGAGAAATCCCCTCATCCGCGGTCGGCGCTCTCCACCATCTCCTTGAGCTTCTCGGGGGTCATGGACTGGTCCTGGTAGATGTTCTTGCCGCCGAACAGCACGGTCGGTGTGCCGCCGTAGCCGCCGGAGGCGAACGCCTGCTGGGAGCGGTCCACCCAGGTGTTGTGGGTGCCGTCGTTCACACACGAGCGGAACGTGGGCGTGTCGAGGCCCTTGACCTTGCCCGCGAGGTCGATCAGCTTGCCGTTGTCGGCGAAGGCGTCGTCGGTCTCCGGGGGCTGGTTCGCGTACAGCACGTCGTGGTACTCGCGGAACTTTCCGGCGTCCTGGGCGCAGGCCGCGGCGTTGGCCGAGTGCAGGGAGCCGGTGCCGCCCATGTTGCCGTCGATCAGGCGGACCAGGTGGTACTCGACCCGGAGCTTGCCCGCGTCGGTCAGTTCGTGCAGCGTGGAGCGGTACCGCGTCTCGAAGGACTGGCAGGCGGGGCAGCGGAAGTCCTCCCAGATCGTGAGCGTGGACTTGGCGCCCTCCTTGCCGACCGGGATCGCCAGGCTGTCCTTGCCCTGGGCGCCGGAGGGGGCCACGACCGGGCCCGCGTTCTTGCTGCCCTTGTCCTTGCCCGCGTTGGCCGCGATGACCCCGATCACCGCGGCGAGGCCCAGCACGCCGACGACACTGACGCCGACGATCAGCGCGCGCCGGCGCTTCTCCGCGGACTTCTGCTTCTCGCGCTCGGCGGCCAGGCGCTGGCGGGCGTTGCGCTTTCCGTCACGGTTCTTCTCGCTCACACCCCCTGAACGAACCGGGGAGGCGCATTGCGCCTCCCCGGCCGGAGGTCCACCCGTTCGAGTGACGGGCGGTGACGTGGAGCGATACGGGTCAGGCGCCCCGGCGGACGCCCTTCGCCAGGTCGGCGGCGAGCGCGCGGACCGCGTCGACACCGGAGGCTTCGTCGGGGGCGTCCAGGATGCGCTTGACGAAGGCCGAGCCGACGATGACGCCGTCGGCGAAGGCGGCCACCTCGGCGGCCTGGGCCGCGTCGGAGACGCCGAGGCCGACACAGACGGGCAGGTCGGCACGGGTGGCGCGGGTGCGCGTCACCAGGTCCTCGGCCTGCGCGCCCACGGACTCGCGGGTGCCGGTGACACCCATCAGCGAGGCCGCGTAGACGAAGCCGCTGCCCGCCGCGGTGATGTCGGCGAGCCGGGCGTCCCGGCTGCTGGGGGCGACGACGAAGACGGTGGCGAGACCGTGCTTCTCGGCGTGCTCGCGCCACAGCGCGGACTCCTGCACGGGCAGGTCGGGCAGGATGCAGCCCGCGCCGCCCGCCTCGGCCAGCTCGGCGGTGAACCGCTCGACGCCGTAGCGGTCGATGGGGTTCCAGTAGGTCATGATCAGCACCGGCTTGCCGGTGGCCGCGTGGGCCTCGCGGACCGTGCGCATGACGTCGGCGATGCGGACGCCGCCGCGCAGGGCGATGTCGTCGGCGGTCTGGATGACCGGGCCGTCGAGCACCGGGTCGCTGTGCGGCAGGCCCACCTCGACGACGTCGGCGCCGCCGTCGAAGGCGGCCTTGATCGCCTCGATGCCGCCGTCCACGGTCGGGAACCCGGCCGGAAGGTAGGCGATCAGCGCGGCGCGGTCCTCGGCCTTGGCGGCGGCGAGGGTGTCCGACAGCAGGTTGATGTTGCCGCTCACTTGGCGTCCCCCTCGATCTCGGCGGTGTGGGCCTCGTCGGCCGCGACCTCGGCGTCGGTGTCGTAGAGCCCGAAGTACCGGGCGGCGGTGTCCATGTCCTTGTCACCGCGTCCGGAGAGGTTGACGACGATCAGCCCGTCCGGGCCCAGTTCCTTGCCGACCTCCAGGGCACCGGCCAGCGCGTGGGCGCTCTCGATGGCCGGGATGATGCCCTCGGTGCGCGACAGCAGGCGCAGTGCCTGCATGGCGGCGTCGTCGGTGACCGCGCGGTACTCGCCCCGGCCGGAGTCCTTGAGGTAGGAGTGCTCGGGGCCGATGCCGGGGTAGTCCAGACCGGCCGAGATCGAGTACGGCTCGGTGATCTGGCCCTCGTCGTCCTGGAGGACGTAGGAGCGGGAGCCGTGCAGGATGCCGGGCTCGCCCGCGGTCAGCGTGGCCGCGTGCTCGCCGGTGTCGATGCCGTGCCCGGCGGGCTCGCAGCCGATCAGGCGGACGTCCGCGTCGGGGATGAAGGCGTGGAAGAGGCCGATGGCGTTGGAGCCGCCGCCGACGCAGGCGATGGCGGCGTCCGGGAGGCGCCCGGCGCGCTCCAGGATCTGGCGGCGGGCCTCCACGCCGATGACGCGGTGGAAGTCGCGGACCATCGCCGGGAAGGGGTGGGGTCCGGCGACGGTGCCGAAGAGGTAGTGGGTGTTCTCGACGTTGGCGACCCAGTCGCGGAACGCCTCGTTGATGGCGTCCTTCAGGGTGCGGCTGCCGGACTTCACGGCGACGACCTCGGCGCCGAGCATCCGCATCCGGGCCACGTTGAGGGCCTGGCGCTCGGTGTCGATCTCGCCCATGTAGATGGTGCAGTCGAGGCCGAACAGGGCGCAGGCGGTGGCGGTGGCGACGCCGTGCTGACCGGCGCCGGTCTCCGCGATGACGCGGGTCTTGCCCATGCGCTTGGTGAGCAGGGCCTGGCCGAGCACGTTGTTGATCTTGTGCGAGCCGGTGTGGTTGAGGTCCTCGCGCTTGAGGAAGATGCGGGCTCCGCCGGCTTCCGCGGCGAAACGCGGGACTTCGGTGAGCGAACTCGGCCGACCCGTGTAGTCGACCATGAGGTCGTTCAGTTCGCGGGCGAACTCGGGGTCCGCCTTGGCCTTGTCGTACTCGACGGCGACCTCGTCCACGGCGGCGACGAGGGCCTCCGGGATGAACTTGCCGCCGAAGGCGCCGAAGTAACCCTCTCCGCTGGGCACTTGGCCTTGCGAGTCGGGAAAGAAGTAGTTGCTGGGCATGCCGATACCTCACGGGTAGTGCGTGTGAAAAGACACTGTTCGCCGTGGGGGCGGGAAATCGTCGTCGACTGCGAGCCGCTAGTGGCCGGTCGCGCAGTTCCCCGCGCCCCTACAGGTCGGCTGCTGCCATCGTCTGCCATTCACTTGACCCGGCTCCGCGCCGATGTGGTACCTCACCCTGCGGCCGTGGACCCGGCGGGCCGGGGCTCGGCAGCCACGGGGACGGCAGCCGCGCGCGAGGCGGGCGTGGCGGTCCACGGTGGCGGTCAGGGTGAGGGTCACGGGGTCAAGCCTACCGGGGGATCAGCCGCGGCCGTGCCGGAGCGCGGGGTGCTCGCCCGCGGCCACCAGGTCGGCCACCGCGGTCTTGGGGTCGCGGCCGGTGACCAGGGACTCGCCGACCAGGACGGCGTCGGCGCCCGCGTTGGCGTAGGCGATCAGGTCGTGCGGGCCGCGTACGCCGGATTCCGCGACCTTGACCAGCTCGTCGGGGATCTCCGGGGCGATCCGCTCGAAGGTGCCCCGGTCGACCTCCAGGGTCTTCAGGTTGCGGGCGTTCACGCCGATGATCTTGGCGCCCGCGTCCACGGCGCGCTCGATCTCGTCCTCGTCGTGCACCTCGACCAGCGGGGTCAGCCCGATGGACACGGCACGCTCGATCAGCGACTCCAGCGCGGGCTGCTCCAGCGCGGCCACGATGAGCAGCACGAGGTCGGCGCCGTACGCGCGGGCCTCCCACAGCTGGTACGAGGTGACGATGAAGTCCTTGCGGAGCACCGGGATGTCGACGCGGGCGCGGACGGCCTCGAGGTCGGCCAGCGAGCCGCCGAAGCGGCGCTCCTCGGTGAGGACGGAGATGACGGCGGCGCCGCCCGCCTCGTAGTCGGCGGCGAGGGCGGCGGGGTCGGCGATGGCGGCCAGCGCGCCCTTGGACGGGCTGGAGCGCTTGACCTCGCAGATCACCTTGACGCCGTCACCCTTGAGGGCGGCCACGCCGTCCTTGGCCGCCGCGGCCTGCGCGGCGCGCTCCTTGAGCTCGTCGAGGCTGACGCGGGCCTGCCGCTCCGCGAGGTCGGCCCGGACTCCGTCGATGATCTCGTCGAGCACACTCACGCGAGCGGCCCCCTTTCACCCGTTGGTCATGCGGCGGGTTCGAAAACCCGTGGTCACTGCGATGGTATCCGGAGGCGGTGCCAGGGCTCGCATCCGACGGTCGGCGGTCCCATTACCTGGACATTCCTTGTTGATCAAGGACGGATCGAGCCACCGAACGGCAGGTTCCGGACGACGGTGAAGAGCAGCAGCGCGGAGCCGAGGACCCACAGCGGGGTGCGGCCGAGCACCAGACGCACCGGCAGACCCCGGGCGGCCCGGACCGTCCAGAGGGTCCACAGCGCGGCGAAGGCGAGGTAGGCGGCGACTCCGGCCGCGTTGTCGTGCAGGGCGCCGAGGAGGTCACCGTGCACGAAGGCGTGCGCACCGCGCAGCCCGCCGCAGCCGGGGCAGTACAGCCCGGTGAGCGCGTACAGCGGGCAGACCGGGTAGTGGCCGGGCTGGTTGGGGTCGACGGCGCCGACGTAGGCGAAGGCTCCGGCCACCGCGGCGAGGACTCCGGCCGGGGTCGCCAGGCGCCGCCACAGCGGGGTCCGCGCGGGCGAGGGCTCCACGAGCGAGGAAGGGCGCGGGGCGGCACCGCTGTCGGCGTTCACCCTGGCATTGTGCCGTGACCCCGGTACGGACGCGCGAAGGGGCGCCCCCGAGCCGTCCGTACGGCTCCGGGACGCCCCTTCGGGCGATTCGCTCAGCTCTCGGCGCCGACCGGCTCACGGGTGGCGGCGGCGGTAGGGCGGGCCGGGATGGCGCTCGCCTTCGGCATGCCGAGGCCCATGGAGCGCATGATCCAGCCCACGATGCCACCGAGGACCACGATCACCAGGCCGGCCCAGAAGCCGACGGGCTGGGCCATCACGGTGAAGGCGCCCGAGACGCAGAAACCGATGAAGGCGATGATGACACCGGTCCAGGCGGCCGGGGTGTGACCGTGGCTGCTGCCCGCCATGACTTGCTCCTCGTTGCTGTGTACGTATCGCGTACCTGTCGTACGGGTCGTACGGGTCGTACGGTCCGAGCCCGCCCGTCACTGTCCGAGCCGGGTCGCTCGCGGTCCATTGTCCCGTACGCCGACGGGCGATCGACGCGGGGGTGGGAGTCTGGTTGGCCACACCGGGTCGGAAGCGGGGCGGTGGTTCAGGCGCCGGTGGGGTCCTCGCCCCGGTCCAGGGCCTTCCAGATCTCCTCCGGGCGCTCCGGGTCGACCGGGCGGGAGGCGCGCCGGGGGCGGTCCGTGCCGCGCTCGTACCGGCCGGACATGGCGGGCCAGCGGGAGCCGTAGCGCAGCGCGAGGAGACCGGCGAGCAGGATCAGCACTCCGCCCGCCGCCGCGGCGTAGGGCCACGCGGTGTGGGTGAGGGCCTCGACGGTGGCCGAGGTGTCGCCGGTGGTCTCGGCCGCCTTCTCGTCCAGCGCTGAGCCGTCGGCGACCCCGGTGAGGGCGGCGACGACGATGCCCGCGCCGGAGAGCGCGAGCAGCGCGGCGACGGCGAACCGGCCCGCCCGGCGCACGGCGAACACGGCGACCAGCGCGGCCAGCCCCACGACGGCCAGGGCGGCGGGGACGCCGGTGACGTCGCTGCCCTTGGCGGTCAGCGGGAAGGCGCCTCCGGCGACCGTCGCGGTCCCCTCGGACCAGCGCTGCCGGGTCGCCAGCAGCGCCACGGCCGCGCCGAGCGCGCCGAACAGCAGGGCGGCGGCCAGGCTGCGCCTGCCGGAGCGGGCGGGCGCGGCGGCCTCGGAACGGGGGTGCGGTACGGCAGTCACGTACTCCACTATCGCCTGAACCCCGGACGAAGTGTCATCCGGGGTTGCCGCGAACGGGTCACACCGTGCCCAGCCGGTTGGCGGTGTGCACGGCGCGCAGCACGGCCGCCGCCTTGTTGCGGCACTCCTGGTCCTCCGCGACCGGGTCGGAGTCCGCGACGATCCCGGCTCCGGCCTGCACGTACGCCGTGCCGTCGCGCAGCAGGGCGGTGCGGATGGCGATGGCGGTGTCGGAGTCGCCCGCGAAGTCGAGGTAGCCGACGCAGCCGCCGTACAGGCCGCGCCGGGAGGGCTCGAGTTCGTCGATGATCTGCATGGCGCGGGGCTTGGGGGCGCCGGAGAGGGTGCCCGCCGGGAAGCACGCGGTGAGCACGTCGAAGGCGGTGCGGCCGCCGGAGACCGTGCCGGTGACCGTGGAGACGATGTGCATGACGTGCGAGTAGCGCTCGATCGACATGAAGTCGACGACCTCCACCGAGCCGGGTTCGCAGACCCGGCCGAGGTCGTTGCGGCCGAGGTCGACGAGCATCAGGTGCTCGGCGCGCTCCTTGGGGTCGGCCATCAGCTCGTCGGCGAGGGCCTGGTCCTCCTGCGGGGTGGCGCCCCGGTGCCGGGTGCCCGCGATGGGGTGCACCATGGCGCGGCCGTCCTCGACCTTGACCAGCGCCTCGGGCGAGGAGCCGACCACGTCGAACCCGTCGAAGCGGAACAGGTACATGTACGGGGACGGGTTAGTTGCCCGCAGCACCCGGTACACGTCGAGGGCGCTCGCGGTGCAGGGCGTCTCGAAGCGCTGGGAGGGGACGACCTGGAACGCCTCGCCCGCGCGGATGCGCTCCTTGACGTCCTCGACGGCCGCCCGGAAGTCGGGGCCGCCCCACAGCGCGGTGTACTCGGGCAGCTCGGAGGGCGGCAGTACGGCCGGGGGCTGGGCGACCGGGCGGGCGAGGTCGGCCTCCATGGCGTCGAGCCGGGCGACCGCGTCGGCGTACGCCTCGTCCACGCCGGTGTCGAGGTCGTTGTGGTTGATCGCGTTGGCGATCAGCAGGACCGAGCCCTCCCAGTGGTCCATCACGGCGAGGTCGCTGGTCAGGAGCATGGTCAGTTCGGGCAGCTTCAGGTCGTCGCGTTCGCCGGAGCCGATCTTCTCCAGGCGGCGGACGATGTCGTAGCCGAGGTAGCCGACCATGCCGCCGGTGAAGGGCGGCATGCCTTCCTGGTGCGGGGTGTGCAGGGCCTGGAGGGTGGCGCGCAGCGCGGCGAGCGGGTCGCCGTCGGTGGGGACGCCGACCGGCGGGGTGCCGAGCCAGTGGGCCTCGCCGTCGCGCGTGGTGAGGGTGCCTGCGGAGCGGACGCCGACGAAGGAGTACCGCGACCAGGAGCGGCCGTTCTCCGCGGACTCCAGCAGGAAGGTGCCGGGGCGTTCGGCGGCGAGCTTGCGGTAGAGGGCGACGGGGGTGTCGCCGTCGGCGAGGAGCTTGCGGGTGACCGGGATGACACGCCGGTCGGCGGCGAGCTTGCGGAAGGTGTCGAGATCCATGGCGTTCAGCGGTCCCCGTCCTTGAGCAGCACGTCGGCGTCGAAACAGGTGCGGTCGCCGGTGTGGCAGGCGGCGCCCGTCTGGTCGACCTTGACCAGCAGGGTGTCGGCGTCGCAGTCCAGCGCGACCGACTTGACCTGCTGGACATGGCCGGAGGTGTCGCCCTTGACCCAGTACTCCTGGCGGCTGCGGGACCAGTACGTGCAGCGGCCGGTGGTCAGGGTGCGGTGCAGCGCCTCGTCGTCCATCCAGCCGAGCATCAGCACCTCGCCGGTGTCGTACTGCTGGGCCACGGCGGGGACGAGGCCGTCCGGGTCGCGCTTGAGGCGGGCGGCGATCTCGGGGTCGAGGCCGCTGGGACGGGGGCTGCCGGTCGTACGGGTCATGGGTGCCATTGTGCCGTGCGGTGTCCGGGGCCACGTTCCGTGTCCGCTGCGTGGTCCTCGGCGGTGGCCGTAGGCTGAAGTCATGTCGACCTTCGCCAAGCGTGAACGGCTCCTGCTCGCAGACCTCTTGGAAACCGCCGGCCCGGACGCACCGACTCTGTGCGAGGGCTGGACGACCCGTGATCTGGCCGCACATGTGGTGGTGCGTGAACGGCGCCCCGACGCGGCGGCCGGGATGCTCGCCAAGCCGCTGGCCTCCCGGCTGGACCGGGTGATGGACGAGTACGCGGCCAAGCCCTACGACGAGCTGATCCGGCTGATCCGCACCGGTCCCCCGAAGTTCTCCCCGTTCCGGCTGAAGCAGGTGGACGAGGCGGCGAACACCGTCGAGTTCTACATCCACGCCGAGGACGTGCGCCGCGCCCAGCCGGACTGGAGCCCGCGGGAACTGGACCCGGTGTTCCAGGACTCGCTGTGGACGCGGCTGGAGCGTACGGCCCGGATGACCGGACGGCACGCGCCGACCGGTCTGGTGCTGCGCCGCCCGGACGGCCGTACGGCGGTGGCGCACCGGGGCACGCCGGTGGTCACGGCGACCGGCGAGCCCTCGGAGCTGCTGATGTTCGCCTACGGGCGGCAGGACGTGGCCAAGGTGGCGCTGGAGGGCGACGCGGACGCGATCACCGCCCTGCACGAGTCCCATCAGCTGGGTCTCTGACGTCCGACGGGAGCGGGGCACCGCCATGATCAAGGTCGCCATGACCGGGGTGTACGTGGACGACGTGGCGCGGGCCCACACCTTCTACACGGAAGTGTTGGGGTTCGAGACCAGGCTGCACATGGACCTCGGTGACGGCGTGCTGTTCGTGACGGTCGGCGCGCCCGACGGCGCCCAGCCGGACCTCCAGCTGCTGCTGGAGCCCGGCGGGGGCCCGATCGCCGAGCCGTACCGCACCGCGCTGTACGAGGCGGGCCTGCCGACCATCGTGTTCGAGGTGGACGACATGCGGGTGGAGTACGAGCGGCTGCGCGCCGCCGGTGTCCGGTTCACCCATCCCCCGCAGGAACAGGGGCCGGTGCTGGCGGCCGTGTTCGACGACACGGTCGGCAACCTGGTGCAGCTGACCCAGCGGCTGCACTGACCGCGCCTCAGGCCGGGAGTTCGGCCCGCCTGAGGTGCGGGAAGCACAGCACGACGACCCCGCCGAGCCCGCACACCGCGGCGCTGGCCACGAACACCGGCCCGAGCCCCCAGAGTCCGATCGCGGCGGCCGCGAACGGCATGCTCAGCGGGGCGAGCCCCAAGCTGACCAGGCTGGCGACGGCTGTGATCCGGCCCAGGTAGGCGGGGTCGGCCTGGGTCTGGAGCAGCGCCCCGCACATCGCGCCGCTGAGCCCGGCGAGCAGCCCGACCAGCAGGGCCACGCCGACCGCGGCGGGGAGCACCGGCACATAGGCGAGGGCGCCGATGGCGACGGACCCGGCGAGGATCGAGCAGGCGGCGGTGAGCCCGGCGCGCGGTATCCGGCCGCGTACGGCGAGCAGAGCCGAGACGGCGCCCGCGCCGACGCCGAACCCGGCGAGCACCCAGCCCATGCCGGTCGCGCCCCAGCCGCGCCGGTCGGCGAGCAGGGTGAGCCCGACGTTGAGCGGGCCGACGAAGCCGAAGTCGCCGAGCGCGATGGCCAGCATCAGCGGGCCGAGCACGCGGTGGCGGCGGACGTGGCGCAGGCCGTCCACCAGCCCTGCCCAGGCGGTGCCCGTCTCGCGGGCGGTCTCCTCGGCGGGCAGCGGCCTGATCCGGACGGTGATCAGCAGGGGCAGCGAGAGCGCGATGAGCAGTCCGGCCAGCCCGAACGCGGTGGCCGCGCCGCCCATGGCCACACCGAGTCCGCCGAGCGGCGCGCCGACGACACCGGCGACCCGGATGGCGAGCCCGCGCAGTCCCTGGACCCGGGCGAGCTGGCCGGGTGCGGTGATGCGGGCCGGGAGCGCGCCGACGGCAGGCATGAAGACGGCGTCGACGGCGCCGAAGACCAGCGCCAGCGCGGCGAGCGGCCACAGTCCGGGCGTGCTGACGAAGAGCAGCACGGCGACGGCGAGCACGGCCGCGCAGCGCACGGCATCGCTCCCGACGACCACCCGGCGCGGCCCGAACCGGTCCGCGATCACCCCGCCGCCCAGCAGCAGCAACGCCCTGGGCACCGCACTGGCCGCCATCACCGCCCCCGCCTCCGAAGGACTACCCGCCCGCACGGCGGCCCAGGACAGCGCGATGTAGTAGACGTTGTCCCCGAGCATGGACGCGGTGTACGCCCCCAGCCAGCGCAGCACGTTGGGGTCGCGGTGCGCCGCGCGGACGGCGTCGGCGTCTGTGCCGCCCGGCGGTATGACGGTGGTGGCGGTCACCGGCCCGGCCCCCTCAGACACGGAACGGGAATCCGTAGATGTGGAGGGCGACGTGTTCGCGGCCCTCGGTGTCTCCGGCGGCCACGGCGGCCCGTCCCTTCTCGTCGTACTTCTTCGCCAGCGCGGTCAGTTCCGCGCGGAGGCCGTCCAGTTCCCCGGCGGTCAGCCGGAGCAGGGACTCGCTGTCGGGGGCGGCCGCGTTCCACTCGGCGCTCCAGAGGGGCCGCTCGTCCAGGTAGCGGCGGTACAGCTCGGCGCGCTGCTCGTGGAAGAGCCGGGTGGCGGCCAGGTGGGCGGCGGCCTTCTCGGGGGCGTCCCGGAAGTCCCGGTCGCGGACGCTGACCCCCGCGGAGGCGGGCTGCCACCAGCGTTCGCGGCCGTCGGCGCCCTGGGCCGCCGGTTCCTCGATGAGCCCGTGCTCCGCGAGTTTGCGCAGGTGGTAGCTGACGAGCGAGACCGCCTCGTCGACCTGCTCGGCCAGCTGGGAGGCGGTCGCCCGGTCGGCGACGCACAGCGCGCGGTACAGCTTCATGCGCAGCGGGTGGGCGAGCGCCTTGAGGGTGCCCACGTCGGTGATCGGGAGGTCCCGTTCCTTGTCCGGCATGCCCCCACGGTAGATACGAAAGGAAAGTTGCACAACATTTCTTGCGCAACTTTCCTTGCGTATCGTGTCCGGGTGAGGGCGAGGTGGTCAGCGGACCGGGTGGCCCGCGTCCCGCAGGGTCTGCTTGACCTCGCCGATGCGGAGGTCGCCGAAGTGGAAGACGGAGGCGGCCAGGACCGCGTCCGCGCCCGCGTCCACGGCGGGTGCGAAGTGGGAGAGGGCGCCCGCGCCGCCGGAGGCGATGACCGGGACGGAGACGTGCTTGCGGACGGCCGCGAGCATGTCGAGGTCGTAGCCGTCCTTGGTGCCGTCCGCGTCCATCGAGTTGAGCAGGATCTCGCCCGCGCCCAGCTCGGCGGCCCGGTGCGCCCACTCGACCGCGTCGATGCCGGTGCCCTTGCGGCCTCCGTGGGTGGTGACCTCGAAGGAGCCGGACGGGGTGCGGCGGGCATCCACCGAGAGGACCAGCACCTGGCGGCCGAACCGCTCGGCGATCTCCCGGATGAGGTCGGGCCGGGCGATGGCGGCCGTGTTGACGCCCACCTTGTCGGCGCCCGCGCGCAGCAGCTTGTCCACATCCTCGGCGGTGCGGACGCCGCCTCCCACGGTGAGCGGGATGAAGACCTGCTCGGCGGTGCGGCGCACCACGTCGTAGGTGGTCTCCCGGTCGCCGGAGGAGGCGGTGATGTCCAGGAAGGTCAGCTCGTCGGCGCCCTCGGCGTCGTAGACCTTGGCCATCTCCACCGGGTCGCCCGCGTCGCGCAGGTTCTGGAAGTTGACGCCCTTGACGACCCGGCCGTTGTCCACGTCCAGGCAGGGGATCACTCGTACGGCCAGGGTCATGCGGACACTCCTCGGAACGCCTCCACCTCGATCTCGACGACCAGGCTGGGGTCCACGAAACCAGAGACGATGATCATGGATGCGGCGGGCCGGACGGAGTCGAACAGCTCCTTGTGTGCGCGTCCGACCTCCTCCACGTCCCGGGCATGGGTGATGTACATACGGGTGCGCACCACATCGTCGCGCCCGAGGCCCACCTGCTCCAGCGCGCCCAGCGCGACGGCGAAGGCGTTCACGGCCTGCTCGTACGGGCCGCCCCCGGCGATCTGACCGTCCACGATGGAGGTGCAGCCCGAGACCAGCACCAGGCCGTTGGGCAGCTCGACGGCGCGGGAGTAGCCGAACTGGTCCTCCCAGGGCGCGCCCGTACTCACCCGGCGGACGTCACTCACCGGGACACCGCCGCGAGCGCCTCTTCCAGGGTGAACGCCTCGGCGTACAACGCCTTGCCCACGATGGAGCCCTCGACGCCGAGCGGCACCAGGTCGGCGATGGCGCGCAGGTCGTCCAGCGAGGACACGCCGCCGGAGGCGACGACCGGGCGGTCGGTGGCCGCGCAGACGTTCCGCAGCAGCTCCAGGTTGGGGCCCTGGAGGGTGCCGTCCTTGGCGATGTCGGTGACGACGTAGCGGGCGCAGCCCTCCTGGTCCAGGCGGGCGAGGGTCTCGTAGAGGTCGCCGCCGTCGCGGGTCCAGCCGCGGCCGCGCAGGGTGGTGCCGCGTACGTCGAGGCCGACCGCGATCTTGTCGCCGTGCTCGGCGATGACCTTGGCGACCCACTCGGGGGTCTCCAGCGCGGCGGTGCCGAGGTTGACGCGGGTGCAGCCGGTGGCGAGGGCGGCGGCGAGGGTGTCGTCGTCGCGGATGCCGCCGGACAGCTCCACCTTGATGTCCATCGCGCCCGCGACCTCGGCGACCAGGGCGCGGTTGTCACCGGTGCCGAACGCGGCGTCCAGGTCGACCAGATGCAGCCACTCGGCGCCCGCGCGCTGCCAGGCGAGGGCCGCCTCCAGCGGGGAGCCGTAGGAGGTCTCGGAGCCGGACTCGCCGTGCACGAGACGGACGGCCTGGCCGTCGCGGACGTCGACGGCGGGGAGCAGTTCGAGCTTGGCCATGGTCTTAGAGGGTTCCGATCCAGTTGGTGAGGAGCTGGGCACCGGCGTCGCCGGACTTCTCGGGGTGGAACTGGGTGGCGGACAGCGCGCCGTTCTCCACGGCGGCCACGAACGGCCCACCGTAGGTCGACCAGGTCACCGCGGGCGGGGTCATGGCCGCGTTGAGCTGCTCGAAGTCCCAGTCCTGCACCGCGTAGGAGTGCACGAAGTAGAAGCGGTCCTCGGGGCTCATCCCCGCGAACAGGCGCGAGTCGGCCGGGGCATCGACGGTGTTCCAGCCCATGTGGGGCACGACCTCGGCCTGGAGCGGGCCGACCGTGCCGGGCCACTCGTCCAGGCCGTCGGTCTCCACGCCGTGCTCGATGCCGCGCGCGAACAGGATCTGCATGCCGACGCAGATGCCGAGCACCGGGCGGCCGCCGGACAGGCGCCGGTCGACGACCCAGTCACCGCGGGCCTCGCGCAGGCCGGTCATGCAGGCGGCGAACGCGCCGACGCCGGGCACCAGCAGGCCGTCGGCGTTCATCGCCTTGTCGAAGTCGCGAGTGATCTCGACCTCGGCGCCCACGCGGGCCAGCGCGCGCTCGGCGGAACGGACGTTGCCGAAGCCGTAGTCGAAGACCACGACCTTCTTCACGTCGCTCAACTCCACACCTCCAGCCGCATGACGCCCGCGACCAGGCACATGGCCGCGCCGATGGAAACCAGCACGATCAGGCTGGTGGGCATCTTCTGCTTGACGAAGGAGATGATGCCGCCGACCAGGAAGAGGCCGACGACGATCAGGATGGTGGACAGTCCGGTCATGGGATTTACAGCGCGCCCTTCGTGGAGGGGAGGATGCCCGCCGCGCGCGGGTCGTGCTCGCTGGCGTAGCGCAGGGCGCGGGCCAGGGCCTTGAACTGGCACTCCACGATGTGGTGCGCGTTGCGCCCGTAGGGCACGTGCACGTGCAGCGCGATCTGGGCCTGGGCGACGAAGGACTCCAGGATGTGCCGGGTCATCGTGGTGTCGTACTCGCCGATCATCGGCGCCATCTTCTCGGGCTCGGTGTGCACGAGGTAGGGGCGGCCGGAGAGGTCGACGGTGACCTGGGCGAGGGACTCGTCCAGCGGGACCGTGCAGTTGCCGAAGCGGTAGATGCCCACCTTGTCGCCGAGCGCCTGCTTGAAGGCGGCGCCGAGCGCGAGGGCGGTGTCCTCGATGGTGTGGTGGGTGTCGATGTGCAGGTCGCCCTCGGTCTTCACGGTGAGGTCGAACAGACCGTGCCGGCCGAGCTGGTCGAGCATGTGGTCGTAGAAGCCGACGCCGGTGGCGATGTCGGTCTTGCCGGTGCCGTCGAGGTCGATCTCGACCAGTACCGAGGTCTCCTTGGTGGTGCGCTGCACGCGTCCTGTGCGGCTCATGCGTCAAGCTCCTTCTTCAAGTCCCGTACCGCGTCGAGGAACGCGTCGTTCTCTTCAGGGGTTCCGGCGGACACCCGCAGCCATCCGGGCACGCCGTTGTCCCGGACCAGCACCCCCTTGTCGAGGATGCGCTGCCACGCGCCGTGGGTGTCCTCGAAGCGGCCGAACTGCACGAAGTTGGCGTCGGACTCGGTCACCTCGTAGCCGATGGCCCGCAGTTCGGTGACGAGCCGGTCCCGCTCGGCCTTGAGCTGCTCGACGTAGCCGAGCAGCGTGTCGGTGTGCTCCAGCGCGGCCAGCGCGGTCGCCTGGGTGATGGCGCTCAGGTGGTAGGGCAGCCGGACCAGCTGGACGGCGTCCACCACGGCGGGGTCGGCGGCCAGGTAGCCGAGGCGCAGTCCGGCGGCGCCGAACGCCTTGGACATGGTCCGCGAGATCACCAGGTTGGGGCGGCCCTCGAGGAGCGGCAGCAGCGAGTCGCCGTGGCTGAACTCGATGTACGCCTCGTCCACGATCACCATGGACGGCTTCGCCGCCTGCGCGGCCTCGTACAGCGCGAGGACCGTCTCGGGCGGGACGGCGTTGCCGGTGGGGTTGTTGGGGGTGGTGATGAACACGACGTCGGGCCGGTGCCGGGTGATGGTGTGCACGGCGGCGGGCAGGTCGATGGTGAAGTCCGCACCGCGCGGCCCGGAGATCCAGCCGGTGCCGGTGCCGCGCGCGATCAGCGCGTGCATCGAGTACGACGGCTCGAAGCCGATCGCGGTGCGGCCGGGGCCGCCGAAGGTCTGCAGGAGCTGCTGGATGACCTCGTTGGAGCCGTTGGCCGCCCAGACGTTCGCCATGCCGAGGGCGTGGCGCCCGGTCCGGGTGAGGTATTCGGCCAGTTCGGTGCGGAGCTGGACGGCGTCCCGGTCGGGGTAGCGGTTCAGGTTCCGCGCGGCCTCGCGCACCCGCTCCGCGATCCGCTCGACCAGCGGTTCGGGCAGCGGGTAGGGGTTCTCGTTGGTGTTCAGCCGGACGGGGACGTCCAACTGGGGCGCGCCGTAGGGGGACTTGCCGCGCAGCTCGTCCCGGACGGGGAGATCGTCGATGCCGGTCACTTGGTCCCCGGTACCTTCCAGTCGAAGCGGGCCTTGACCGCCGCGCCGTGCGCGGGCAGGTCCTCCGCCTCCGCGAGGGTCACCACGTGGTGGGCGACCTCGGCGAGCGCGTCCTTCGTGTAGTCGACGATGTGGATGCCGCGCAGGAAGGACTGGACGGACAGGCCGGAGGAGTGGCAGGCGCAGCCGCCGGTGGGCAGCACGTGGTTGGAACCGGCCGCGTAGTCCCCGAGGGAGACGGGCGCCCAGGGGCCGATGAAGACGGCGCCCGCGTTGCGCACCCGGTCGGCGACGGCGGCCGCGTCGCGGGTCTGGATCTCCAGGTGCTCGGCGCCGTACGCGTCGACCACCCGCAGGCCCTCCTCGACGCCGTCGACGAGGACGATCGCGGACTGCTGCCCGTTCAGCGCGGGCACGATCCGGTCGTCGATGTGCTTGGTGGCGGCGACCTGCGTCTTCAGCTCCTCCTCGACCGCGTCGGCCAGCGCGACCGAGTCGGTGACGAGGACGGCGGCGGCCAGCGGGTCGTGCTCGGCCTGGCTGATCAGGTCGGAGGCGACGTGCACCGGGTCGGCGGTCTCGTCGGCGAGCACGGCGATCTCGGTGGGACCGGCCTCGGCGTCGATGCCGATCTTGCCGGTGAAGTAGCGCTTGGCGGCGGCGACCCAGATGTTGCCGGGGCCGGTGACCATGTTGGCGGGCGCGCAGGACTCGGTGCCGTACGCGAACATCGCCACGGCGGTGGCGCCGCCGGCCGCGTACACCTCGTCCACGCCGAGCAGGGCGCAGGCGGCGAGGATCGTCGGGTGCGGGAGTCCGGCGAACTCGGCCTGCGCGGGCGAGGCGAGCGCGATGGACTCGACCCCGGCCTCCTGCGCGGGCACCACGTTCATGATCACGGAGGAGGGGTAGACCGAGCGGCCGCCGGGCGCGTACAGCCCGACCCGGTCGACGGGGACCCACTTCTCGGTGACGGTGCCGCCGGGGACGACCTGGGTGGTGTGGGTGGTGCGGCGCTGGGCGCGGTGGACCAGGCGGGCCCGGCGGATGGACTCCTCCAGGGCGGCGCGCACGGCCGGGTCGAGGGCCTGAAGCGCGTCGGTGAGCGCCTGGGCCGGGACACGGACGGATTCCAGCCGTACTCCGTCGAACTTCTCCGCGAAGTCGATCAGTGCCGCGTCGCCACGATGATGCACGGCCTCGCAGATCGGACGCACCTTCTCCAGGGCGGCCGAGACGTCGAAGTCGGCTCGGGGCAGCAGGTCGCGCAGGGCGGGGCCCTCGGGGAGGGCGTCGCCGCGCAGATCGATTCGGGAGATCACAGTCCCAATTCTCTCAGACCGCCGCCGGGGCCTGTCCGCGCGTATCAATGGCTGATACAGAACGTAAGACAAGCACTGCGACAGAGCGTGGCCGGAACTCGCGAATTCACCCTCACTTTGTGTGTCGAACCCGTCACTCAGCGGGCATGAGCCGGGAAACGACGGATGGGACGGACGTGGGCGGCGGGCCGGGCGTGGACGCCCGTGGCCGACTCGCGGGAGACGGGAGAGGAGCCGCGGTGACCGAAGCACTGACGGCGGGTCCGGGCGCCGCGGAGCTGCCGGACGATCTGACCCCGGCCGAGGCGGGCATGTGGCAGGCGTTCCGCAACGGCAGCGTGTACGACCTGAGCGGCGGCGAGACGGCCGTGGACGATCCGCACGGCGGCGTCCCCTGGGGCGCGGAGCGCAGTGTGCGGGCGCGGGTGGTGTGCTGGCTGCTGCTGGACGGGCCGCCCGCGCTCGCGGGCCGGGTCTCCTCGCTGAAGCTGACCGGGGTGCGGATCACCGGCACGGTGGACCTGGCGGGCGGCACCGTCACGCCGTACGTGGAGCTGCGCGGCTGCCGGTTCGACGAGGAGGTCCGGGTGCCGGAGGCGCACTTCACCACCGTGCGGCTGGTGGACTGCGCGATACCCCGGCTGGAGGCGGCGCGGGTGCGCACCGAGGGCGATCTGCATCTGGCGCGCTGCCGGTTCCGTACCGGCGTCCGGCTGACCGACGCCCGGATCGGCACCGACCTGATGCTCAACCAGGCGGTGGCGCACCGGGACCGCAGCGGGCGGTCCATCACGGCGGACGGCATGACGGTCGGCCAGGACCTCCAGGCGGAGATGCTGGAGTCGTACGGCGAGCTGCGGCTGCGCGGCGCCCAGGTCGGGGTGTCGCTGAGCCTGCGCGGGGCCCGGCTGTCCAACCCGTACGCCCGGCTCGCGCTGAACGCCCCGCAGCTCACGGTGGAGCGGACCCTGTACCTGACCCCGGCCGCGGTGGGCAGTCCGCTGCTGAGCGGGACGACCCCGGCGCGCGGGACGCGGGTGCAGCGGTTCGAGTGCCGGGGCGGGCTGCGGCTGGACGACGGCCGGTTCGGGGACGCGGTGGACCTGGAGGGGGCGCGGTTCGTGCTCACCGACGACCAGGAGCTGTCGCTGCGCCGGATACATACGCCCGAGCTGCGCTTCCTCGGGGACCGGCCGCCGTCAGGGCGGGTGGTGCTGTCCGGCGCCCGGACGGTCAACCTGGTGGACCACGCGGGCAGTTGGCCGGAGCCGGGCAACCTCCAGATGAGCGGCTTCGCGTACGAGAACCTGGTGCCGCGCGGCCCGTTCCCGCTGGCCCACCGGCTGGACTGGGTGGCGGCGGCGACCGCCGAGTACCACCCGGAGCCGTACGAGCGGCTGGCCGCCGTGCTGCGCGCGGCCGGGGAGGACGAGGACGCCCGCGAGGTGCTGCTCGCCAAGCACCGCAGACGCAGGGAGACGCTGCCCCCGGCGCTGAAGCTGTGGGGGTACGCGCAGGACTGGGCGGTCGCCTACGGCTACCGGCCGGGCCGGGCCGCGGTGTGGATGGCGGTGCTGTGGGCGGCGGGCACCCTGGCGTTCGCGCACGCCGATCCGCCGCCCGTGCATCCGGAGGACCGTCCGGCGTGGAGTCCGGCGCTGCTCACCCTGGATCTGCTGCTGCCGGTGATCGACCTGGGGCAGCTGGACCAGTGGCGGCTGCGCGGGGCGTGGCCGTGGCTCGCGGCGGTGCTGATCATCCTGGGCTGGGTGCTGGCCACGGCGGTGGCGGCGGGCGCCACGCGGCTGCTGCGGCGGAGCTGACGCGCGGGGCGGGAGGGGTGCATGGGGCAAGCGCGGTGGCAGGGGCCTGACAATGGTGGAAAAGTTACCTTTTTGCGCTTCCTTGACCTTCGGGGGCACAACCTTCCACGACTTGCCCGAACCCTCTGGCGCGGGCCCGACCTGCGGACTTTCAATGGTCGACACCATGGTTCTGCTGCCGGCGTTTTTCCGCCCCACCCGGAAGACACGACGCGCCTCGCGCCCGGACTCCCCCGCACCGGCCGACGACGTCATCCTCGACGCGCCCGACGACCGCCTCTCCCCCGCCCTGGTCGCGGCCGGGCAGGGCGAGTTCCCGGTCGCCGCCGCCCTGCTCGCGGCCACCCGCGCGGCGGGCCAGTGGGAGGAGCGCGACGCCTACGCCACCCGGCTCGCCGCCTTCGCCCGCTCCCGCCCCGAGTGGTTCGAGGCGTGGCGCGCGGCCGATCCCGGCGACCCCGGCGTGGTGCTCGTCGGCGCCCAGCTGGCGGTGGACCGCGCCTGGCCCTCGCCGGGCCGCGCCGAGCTGCTGCGCGAGGTCAGCCCGCTGATCACGGCCGCCGCCCGGGCCGACGACCGCGACCCGGTGCCCTGGCGGATCGCGCTGGACCACGCGCGCGGCTCCCGGGCGGGCCACAAGTACTTCGAGGAGCTGTGGGAGGCGGCCGTACGGCGCTCCCCGCACCACTACGGCTGTCATGTGGCCGCGCTGCGCTATCTGGCCACCTTCTGGCACGGCTCGCACCGCGAGTGCTTCGACTTCGCCGAGCCCGCCGCCCAGGACGCGCCGCCCGGCTCGCTGGTCCAGGCGCTGCCGCTGCGGGCCGCCTTCGGCTATCTGACCGACGTCTGCGGCCCCGTGGTGCCCCGCGACCGGCTGCTCGCCGCGGCCGACCGCGCGGTGGCCCTCTCCGCCCGCTTCCCGGCGGCCGACCCCCGCACGGCCGAGGTCCGCAACAAGCTCCTGTACGTCCTGCTGCGCCTGGAGCGCTGGGAGGAGGCCCGCGCCCAGCTGGCGCTGATCGGCCCGTACGCCACCTCGTACCCGTGGAACCGGGTCTCCGAGGACCCGCTCGGCCACTTCCTGCGGCTGCGCGACGCCCTGCTGACCGGCGCCCCGCCCGCCGCGCTGGCCGCCCTGCTCCCGACCCCGCGGCGCCCCCGTCCCTGAGCCCGATGGGGCCCGACGGGGGCCCGGCAGCGGCCCGGCGGGCCAAGATCGGTGAGGCAACCGCTGGCGCCGCGGACGCTCCCGCGGACCCGACCATTAGGCTGGGGCGTCGTGACCACCGCCCGCCTGCCCCTCTTCCCGCTGAACACGGCGCTGTTCCCGGGACTCGTCCTGCCGCTGTCCGTCTTCGAGGAGCGGTATCGCGCCATGATGCGCGAGCTGCTGAAGACCCCGGAGGACGAGCCGCGCCGGTTCGTCATCGTGGCGATCCGTGACGGCCATCAGCTGGCGCCGAGCGCCATGGGCCTGCCGGACCCCGACACCGCGACCGACGAAGGCCCGGCGGCCGGGTTCGGCCCGGACCCGCTGAAGGCGCTGCACCGAGTGGCCTGTGTGGCGGAGGCCGCGACCATCCGGGAGCGGACCGACGGCACCTTCGAGGTGCTGTGCACGGGCACCACCCGGGTCCGGCTGCTCTCGGTTGACGGCTCGGGGTCGTTCCTGACCGCCGAGGTGGAGGAGCTGGAGGAGGACCCCGGCGACGAGGCGGGCGCGCTCGCCGAGGGCGTGCTCCGCTCCTTCCAGCAGTACCAGAAGCGGCTGGCGGGCGCCCATGAGCGCTCCATCTCCGCCGACTCCGACCTGCCGGACGACCCCAGCGTGATCTCCTACCTGGTGGCGGCCGCGATGGTGCTGGACACCCCTACCAAGCAGCGTCTCCTCCAGGCCCCGGACACCGCCTCCCGGCTGCGGGACGAGCTGAAACTGCTTCGCTCGGAGACGGCGATCATCCGTAGTCTGCCCTCACTGCCCGCGTTCGAGCTGACGCGGGCGCGTACCAGTCTGAACTGAGGGAACCGAGGCCGACACCCGCGATGGCGAAGAAGTCCAAGAAGCAGCAGACGTCAGGAGCGGGCGGCACGCCCGCCACGGTGGCCCTCACCGCGGCGGGCGTCGGCCACACGGTCCACTCCTACGAGCACGACCCCGCCCACCCCTCCTACGGCGAGGAGGCCGCCGAGGCGATGGGCGTCTCCCCCGACCGCGTCTTCAAGACGCTGGTGGCCGACGTGGACGGCACCCTGACGGTGGCCGTGGTCCCGGTCTCCGGCACGCTGGACCTGAAGGCGCTGGCCGCGGCCGTCGGCGGCAAGCGGGCGGCGATGGCCGACCCCGCGCTCGCCGAGCGCACCACCGGCTACGTCCGCGGCGGCATCTCCCCGCTGGGGCAGCGCAAGAAGCTCCCCACGGTGCTGGACGAGTCGGCCGGGGCGCACCCCACGATCTGCGTCTCCGCGGGCCGACGCGGCCTGGAGGTCGAGCTCGCCCCGGCCGACCTCGCCACCCTGACGAAGGCCGTACTGGCCCCCATCGGCCGCGCCTGACGAGCGCTAGGCGGGAGGCGGCCCGTAGGGGCCCTGGCCGTGGGGCTCCTCCTCGTACCGGCGGGGCTCGTACGGGTCGGGGTCGCGGGGGCCGAAGAGGGCCGTCAGGCCGAGGTGGACCAGGAGGGCGCCCAGCGGCCAGGCCAGCAGGGCGCCCTTGGCGCCGAGCCGGAGCGGGGCCGGGAAGGTGACGCCCGCGCCGACCGCCTTGGCGTGCGCGATGACGTCCGACGTCGGGCCGAGCCACACCCCGAGCCGCCAGGCCAGCAGCGAGCCGAGCAGGCCGCCGACGCCCAGGCCCACCACCAGCGGCACGCCCCCGAGTCGCCGCAGCAGGAACACCAGGCCCGCGCTGATCAGCCCGAAGGCCAGGCCCAGCAGGGCGAACGTGCCGTCCACCCCGGCTGCCTGCTCGCCCTCGGTGTCCTTGAGGTAGACCACCCAGCTCCGGTCGGTCTGCTCGCCGACGAGCGGCACGTGCGGGGCCAGCCACCACCACAGCAGCCCGAGCAGCACCCCGGAGAGCGCCACCGCCACGGCCACGGCCACGGCTTCGCGTACTTCGGTCTTCATACCGGGGCCGTCCTGTCCGTACGGGTCCGCGACCGGTGTCCCGCCCGAGGGGCCCCCTCCGTGCTGATGCGCGAAGTCGTCGTGCGGCGGCGGTGGCGGAGTCAGGGGTGCGGTCACCCTGACATCGTGCCAGGTCGCGCCGCGCGCCGCGTCACCGGACGGCGGCCCGGCGGTACGCCCGGGTCGCCACGGCCAGCGAGATCACCCCGACGCCCGCGCACACCCCCAGGTCAGCGAGTACCACCGCCCAGTCCGGGTCGGGACCGAAGGTCCGCGCGTACGCCTCCACCCCGTAGGTGGAGGGCAGCAGATCGCGGGCGAGGAGCACGATGCCCGGCATCCGGTCGGCGGGCAGCACACCCAGCAGCAGCGCCGCCGACATGCCGAGCTGGCCCAGCAGCGTGGCGAGTTCGGGGCGCGGCGCGAGCAGCCCGCAGGCGGCGCCGAGCCCGGACAGCGCGGCCCCGGCCAGCGGGATCACCGCGAGCAGCACCCACAGGTTGGACAGCGGCAGCCCGAACAGCGCGCAGCCGACCACGGCGGTCACCAGCGTCCCCGGCACGGTGAAGGAGGCGTACGCGGCGGCCGCGCCCAGCACCACGGCGGCGGGCGGCACCGGCAGCGTGGCGTAGTGGTCGAGCCCGCCGCTGGCGCGCAGCTGGCCGAAGTACTGCGAGAGCAGGTTCAGCGCCACGTAGGCGACGACGAGCACGGACGATCCGGCGACCACCGCCTGGGCCTCCGGCCCGCTGTCCACGACACCGCGCATCATCACGGCGATGCCGACCGACTGGAACGTCGCCACGAACAGCAGCGGGATGCGCGCCACCCGGGCCCGCGACAGCTGGGCGCGGTAGACGGCGGCCAGCGACGGCCACAGCCGCACGGGCGGCCCCAGCTCCGCCGCGCGTCGCGCCTGCCCCGGCGCGCTCTTCGCGGCACTCGGCAGCACCTCGGCGGGTACGACACTCACGACGCGCTGCTCCTCTTCCCGACGGCGGCCGGACAGCAGTCCTTCAGGGACGATACGGATGCGACGAGGCCCGCGCTCACGCCTTCACCAGACCCTGCCGGGCCGCCCCGCCGAGAGCCAGGTAGACGTCCTCCAGGCTCGGCGTGGCCAGGGTGAAGTCGTCCAGCGCGGCGAACGCGGCCCCGCCGGTGACGGTGGCGACGGCGGCCCGCGCCTCCTCGGGGGCGAGCCGGAGCGTCCAGCGGCGCCCGGCCTCCACGGCCCGCTCGCGCAGCACGGCGACCTCGGGCACGTCCAGCGGCGCCCGCTCCCGCCAGACCAGCTCGACCCGGACCTCGCCGGAGACCCGCTCCTTGAGCCCGGCCGGGGTGTCGCAGGCGATCACCCGGCCCTGGTCGAGCACGGCGACCCGGTCCAGGACGGTCTCGGCCTCGATGACGTTGTGGGTGACCAGCAGCACGGACGCGCCGTGCTCGGCGCGGCGCCGGTCGACGGCGGCCCAGACGGCGCGCCGGGCCACCGGGTCCATCCCGGTGGTGGGCTCGTCCAGCACCAGCAGCGGGCGCCTGCCGACGAGCGCGGCGGCGAGGCAGGCGAGCCGCCGCTGGCCGCCGGAGAGCTTCTTCAGCGGGCGTCCGGCGATCGGGGCGAGCCCCAGCTCGTCCAGCACGGCGTCGCGTTCGGCGCGGGCGGCGCGTACGTCCAGGCCACGCAGCCGTCCGGTGGTCTCGGCGGCGAGGGCGACGGTCAGCTCGTCCAGCGCGGAGGACTCCTGGCCGAGGTAGGCGAGGATGCGGGCGGCCCGCTCGGGGTGGCGCACGATGTCGTGGCCGAGGATCTCGACGCCGCCGGAGTCGGGGCGCAGCAGCCCGGTGAGCTGCCGTACCAGGGTGGACTTGCCCGCGCCGTTCGGGCCGAGGAGCCCGAATATCTCGCCGTGGCGCACGTCCAGCGTCACCTGGTCGGTGGCCCGTACCTCGGGCGCGCCCGGCGTTCCGCGCCGCCCCTTGACGGGCGGATAGGTCTTGGTGAGCGCGCGCACGCGTACGACGTCGTCGTACCGAAGTGCCTGTCCCGCGCGCGTAGTCACAAGGGACGAGAGTACGCGGTGCGGGCCCTTTACTCGCCTTTGGGTCACCTCATCACGGCGTCCGCCGGTCAGGGCCCGTTCACTCCCCGGCGGAGGCGCTCTCCGCGGCGGCGGGTACGTCGAACTCGCGCCAGAACCCGGCCCGGATGGCGTAACGGTCGTGTTCGTCGATCTGGTCGTCCTTGTGGGCGAGCAGGCCGAAGCGGGCCGCGTAGCGCAGCAGCTCGCCGTCGATGCGGTGCGGGACGCGGGGGTACATCGCGGCGAGCCGCTGGAGGTGGCCCTGGTCGCCGAGCCGGGACATCCAGCGGCGGGCGAAGACCTGGCCGACCTCGTAGGGGTCGCCGCCGACCGTGGTGATGTCCTCCTCGCGGTCGGCCCAGCGCTGCTCGGCGGTGGTGAGCTGGGCGAGCGTCGGCATGGAGGCGGCCTCCGGCGGCTCGGCGGCGGTGCCCGGCCGGTCCACCCAGCCCTTGTCGGAGGACCAGCGCAGGGTGGCGTTGGCCGGGTGCTGGGCGGGCGGTGCGCCAGGGGTGCGCAGCGCGGCCAGGTCCTTGGGGGTGGGGACGCCCTTGTGGGCGGCCGCCCGCTCCTGGCTGCCGTTCTCGGGCGCGTCGGCGGCCTGGCGGTGGGTGTCCTCCTCGGCGGTCCGGCCGCCCCCGGAGAGCGCGGACTCGGGCAGCGGGGCGGAGAGGATCGCGGCGATCTCGGGGCGGGGCACCAGGGGCGGGGCGCAGACGCCGGTGAGTTCCTTGGCGCGGACGGCCTTGATGATCCAGGCGCGGTCCAGCACCCGCCGCTCGTCGGCCTCGGCGACCAGGTCCTCGGACTGGTTGTAGTCGCCGTCGGCGGCCTGGACGGCCCACAGGTGGACGGCGACGCCGTGTTCCTTGGCGGCCATCATGCCGGGCAGCAGGTCGCCGTCGCCGGTGACGAGGACGATGTCGGAGCAGGCACGGTTACGGGCCAGCTCGGTCAGCTCGGCGTGCATGGCCGCGTCGACGCCCTTCTGCGCCCAGCGGCCGTCGCTTCTGGTCAGGGCGCCGAGGCGGACGGTCACGCGGGGCATCACCCGGAGTCTGCGGTGCTCCGGCTGGGGGACCCGGTCGGGGGCGCCGTCGAACCAGTAGATCCGAAGCAGCGGGCGGCCGGTCTCGGACTCGGCCCGTTCGCGCAGCGCCTGGATGAGCGCGGTGTGGTCGACGATGATCCGGGACCGCGAGGGCTCACCGGCGAGGAGGCTCGCGGCGGCTCCCAGCAGATACCCGGCGTCCACCAGGACGATGCAACGGTCCACGCGACTCACCCTCTTTCCGGGAGGTATTGCTTCGGCGTTCCTTCGAGTCTGCCCGACCGCGCGGGGGTTAACGGCCGGAACTCGATCTTCGGCGTGGCGTTTCCGGGAGCCGGTGTGCCCACCAGCCCTGTCACACACGGTAATTATCCGACATGCGCTTGATGTCAGCGTATGTGAATCTAATTTCGGCCCTGGCCCCTAGACCCCCTTCAGGAGGCAGATCCCCATGGCCAAGAACAAGAACCGCAAGCAGACCGGCCCGAAGAACCGCGCTTCGCAGGCCGAGCAGTCCCAGCGCTCCGGCGAGCAGGCGTCGGAGGCGCAGGAGGCCACCGCCCAGATCGCGGGCGGCCGGCCGGACTACGCACACAAGCAGAACAAGCGCTTCGGCCACAACTGAGTGCTGCTAAAGGGCATGTGAGCCCCGGAGCACACAGCGGGACGCAGTGAGCACACGAAAAGGGGCGCACCTCCGCGGGGTGCGCCCCTTTTGCTCTGCCTGCCGCCGGGCTCAGCCGGCCAGGCAGGACGGGCCGAGCAGCACCTTCAGGTCGCCGTAGAGCGCCGGGTCCGGCTTGACCCGGTGCCGGTCCAGGCGCAGCACGGTCGTCTTGTGCGGGCCCTGGAGCTTGATGCGGACCTCGCTGTCGCCCTTGTGGTGGGTGAGGATCTCACCGAGGCGGCTGATCATGGGCGGCGTGACCCGGACCGCCGGGATGGTGAGCACGACGGGGGCGTTGGTGCCCGCGTTGGACAGGTCGGGGACCTGGAGTTCCATGGCGACGAGCCGGGGCACGTCCTCGCGCTTGTCGAGCCGGCCCTTGACGAACACCACGGCGTCCTCGACCAGTTGGGTCGAGACGAGCTGGTAGGTCGCCGGGAAGAACATGCACTCGATGGAGCCCGCGAGGTCCTCCACGGTGGCGATGGCCCAGGCGTTGCCCTGCTTGGTCATCTTGCGCTGGAGGCCGGAGATGATGCCGCCGATGGTCACCACCGCGCCGTCGGAGTGCTCGCCGCCGGTCAGCTGGGAGATGCCCGCGTCTGCCTTGTCGGAGAGCACGTGCTCCAGGCCGAAGAGCGGGTGGTCGGAGACGTAGAGGCCGAGCATCTCCCGCTCCTGGGCGAGGAGATAGGTCTTCTCCCACTCCTCGTCGGTGAACTGGACGTCCAGTCCGAAGCCGGGCTCGCTGCTGGCCTCCTCCCCCATGCCGCCGAAGAGGTCGAACTGTCCCTCGGCCTCCTTGCGCTTGACCGCGACCACGTTGTCGATCATCGGCTCGTACTGCGCGGTGAGGCCCTTGCGGGTGTGGTTCATCGAGTCGAAGGCGCCGGCCTTGATCAGCGACTCGGTGGTGCGCTTGTTGCAGGCGACCGCCTCGACCTTGTCGAGGTAGTCCGGGAAGGAGAGGTACTTCCCCTTGGTCTTGCGGCCCCGGATGATCGCCTCGACCACGTTGGTGCCGACGTTGCGCACGGCGGAGAGGCCGAAGAGGATCACGTCGTCGCCCTGGGCGGCGAAGTTGGACTCCGACTCGTTGACGTCCGGCGGGAGCACCTTGATGCCCATGCGGCGGCATTCGTTGAGGTAGACCGCCGACTTGTCCTTGTCGTCCTTGACGGAGGTCAGCAGTCCGGCCATGTACTCGGCCGGGTAGTTGGCCTTCAGATAGGCGGTCCAGTAGGACACCAGGCCGTACGCGGCGGAGTGCGCCTTGTTGAAGGCGTATCCGGCGAAGGGGACCAGCACGTCCCACAGGGCCTGGATCGCCTCGTCGCTGAAGCCCTTCTTGCGGGCGCCGCCCTGGAACAGGACGAAGTTCTTCGCCAGTTCCTCGGGCTTCTTCTTGCCCATCACGCGGCGGAGGATGTCGGCCTCGCCGAGCGAGTAGCCGGCGATGATCTGGGCGGCCTTCTGCACCTGCTCCTGGTACACGATCAGGCCGTGGGTGACCGCGAGGACCTCTTCGAGGGGCTCCTCCAGCTCCTTGTGGATCGGCGTGATCTCCTGCAGGCCGTTCTTGCGCAGGGCGTAGTTGGTGTGCGAGTCCATGCCCATCGGGCCGGGACGGTAGAGCGCCGAGACGGCGGAGATGTCTTCGAAGTTGTCCGGCTTCATCAGGCGCAGCAGCGAGCGCATGGGGCCGCCGTCGAACTGGAAGACGCCGAGGGTGTCGCCGCGCTGGAGCAGTTCGAAGGTCTTCGGGTCGTCGAGCGGGAGGCTCAGGAGATCGATGTCGATCCCCTTGTTGGCCTTCACCATCTTGACGGCGTCGTCCATGATCGTGAGGTTGCGCAGGCCCAGGAAGTCCATCTTCAGCAGGCCGAGCGACTCACAGCTCGGGTAGTCCCACTGCGTGATGGTCACGCCGTCGGTGTGCCTCACCCACACCGGGACGTGCTCGGTGATGGTCTCGCTGGACATGATCACGCCCGCGGCGTGCACACCCATCTGGCGGACGAGGCCCTCGACGCCCTTGGCGGTGTCGATGACCTTCTTCACGTCGGGCTCGTTCTCGTACATCCCCCGGATCTCGCCCGCCTCGCCGTACCGCGGGTGCGAGGGGTCGGTGATGCCGTTGAGGTCGATGCCCTTGCCGAGGACGTCGGCGGGCATCGCCTTGGTGAGGCGGTCGCCCATCGCGTACGGGTAGCCCAGGACGCGCGCGGAGTCCTTGATGGCGTTCTTCGCCTTGATCTTGCCGTAGGTGCCGATCATGGCGACCTTGTCGGCGCCGTACTTCTCGGTCACGTACCGGATCACCTCGACGCGCCTGCGCTCGTCGAAGTCGATGTCGACATCGGGCATCGAGATGCGCTCGGGGTTGAGGAACCGCTCGAAGATCAGGCCGTGCGGGATCGGGTCGAGGTCGGTGATGCCCATGGCGTAGGCGACGATCGAACCGGCCGCGGAGCCTCGGCCGGGGCCGACCGCGATGCCGTTGTTCTTGGCCCACATGATGAAGTCGGCGACCACGAGGAAGTAGCCGGGGAAGCCCATCGAGATGATGACGTCCATCTCGTACTCGGCCTGCTTCTGCCGGTCGTCGGGGACGCCGCCGGGGAAGCGGCGCTCCATGCCGCGGCGCACCTCCTCCTTGAACCAGGTGACCTCGGTGTAGCCCTCGGGGATGTCGAACTTGGGCATGAGGTTCTTGGCCTCGAACATGCCGGTGGTGTCGACCATCTCGGCCACCAGGAGGGTGTTGGCGCAGCCCTCCTGCCAGGCGTCCGAGGAGTCGATGGCGTACATCTCGTCCGTGGACTTCAGGTAGTAGCCGGTGCCGTCGAACTTGAAGCGGCCGGGCTCGGAGAGGTTCTTGCCGGTCTGGATGCAGAGCAGGGCGTCGTGGGCGGCCGCCTCGTGCGCGTAGGTGTAGTGCGAGTCGTTGGTGACCAGCGGGGGGATGCCGAGCTTCTTGCCGATCTCCAGCAGGCCGTCGCGGACCCGGTGCTCGATGTCGATGCCGTGGTCCATCAGCTCCAGGAAGTACCGGTCCTTGCCGAAGATGTCCTGGTAGTCGGAGGCGGCCTGCAGTGCCTCCTTGTCCTGGCCGAGCCGCAGCCGGGTCTGGACCTCGCCGGAGGGGCAGCCGGTGGAGGCGACGACGCCCTCGGACCACTTGGAGATGGTCTCCTTGTCCATCCGGGGCCACTTCTGCAGCCAGCCCTCGGCGTACGCGTCGGAGGAGAGCCGGAAGATGTTGTGCAGGCCGGTCCGGTTCACCGCCCACATCGTCTTGTGGGTGTAGCCACCGGAGCCGGAGACGTCGTCCCGCTTCTGGTGCGGCTGGCCCCACTGGATCTTGCGCTTGTTGCGCCGGGACTCAGGGGCGACATACGCCTCGATCCCGATGATCGGGGTGATCCCGGCCTTCTTCGCGGAGTGGAAGAAGTCGTACGCCCCGTGGAGGTTGCCGTGGTCGGACATGGCGATGTGTGTCATGCCCATCTCATTGCAGGCATCGAACATGTCCTTGAGCCGCGCGGCACCGTCCAGCAGCGAGTACTGGGTGTGGACGTGCAGGTGCGTGAAGGGCGGCTTCGACACGGTTTCGGCCTCCAGATGAACAAGAAGGGGACAGCGAAGAAGTCTATGCCCCGGCACTGACACCCCCGGGCTCCGTCCACGTACCTTCGTGGGGGAACCGGGCACTCCGGCGCGGCGTCACCCGTTGTGGACGGCGGGAGCGCCGCCGCACCGCTTCCGCCGTATTTCCCATCGCTCACGCACGATCCGCACCAGGAGGCATCCCGCGATGTCGGTTCCCCAGCTCAGCGACGAGCAGCGCGGCGAGGAGATCCTCGCCGTCTTCGACACCGCCTTCGGCCAACTGCTGGCCGCGGACCCGGCCGCGTTCCGGGTGAAGTTCCGCAAGATGGCCGCGACCGCCTTCGCCTTCTACCGGGGCACGGCGAACCTCTTCTACCACGACCTCGACGCCGAGAAGCGGGGCGGCCCGTACCTGGACGAGCGCACCTCGCGGGTGTGGGTGCACGGCGATCTGCACGCCGAGAACTTCGGCACCTACATGGACTCCAACGGCCGCCTGGTCTTCAACGTCAACGACTTCGACGAGGCGTACGTCGGCCCCTTCACCTGGGACCTCAAGCGCTTCGCCGCCTCCATCGCGCTGATCGGGTACGCGAAGGCGCTCAGCGACGAGCAGATCAGCGAGCTGGTGACGGTCTACGCGGTCGCCTACCGCGAGCGGATCCGCGCCCTGGCCACCGGCGCCAAGGACGACGAGGTGCCGCCCTTCACCCTGGACACCGCGCAGGGCCCGCTGCTGGACGCGCTGCGCGACGCCCGCTCGCTGACCCGGTTCGGGCTGCTGGAGTCGATGACGGAGATCCGCGACTTCGAACGCCGGTTCGCGCCGGGCGGCGGCTCGGTCGAGCTGGACGCGGCCACCCGGTACAAGGTGCTGGCCGCCTTCGACGGCTACCTGGAGACGCTCCCGGACACCTCGCTGGCCCGCCCGGAGTCGTACCGGGTGAAGGACGTGGTGGGCAGGCGGGGCATCGGCATCGGCTCGGCCGGGCTGCCCTCGTACAACATCCTGCTGGAGGGGGCGACCGACGCCCTGGAGAACGATGTGGTGATCTACATCAAGCAGGCGCAGACCCCGGCCGTCTCCCGGCACATCACGGACCCGGCCATCGCCGGTTACTTCCAGCACGAGGGCCACCGCACGGTGATCTCCCAGCGCGCCCTGCAGGCGCACGCCGACCCGTGGCTGGGCTGGACCGAGCTGGACGGCGCCGGTCAGCTGGTCGCCGAGATCTCGCCGTACGCGGTCGACCTGGACTGGGGTGACATCGACGACCCGGAGGAGATCGCGGCCGTCGTCGCCGACCTCGGCCGGGCCACCGCCACCATGCACGCGGCGGCGGACGAGACCACCTCGGGCGAGTCCCTGGTGCCGTTCTCCACCGAGCGGGCCATCGACGCCGCGCTCGCGGCCGACGAGGAGGGCTTCGCGCCCCTGCTGGTGAACTTCGCGCACACGTACGGCGCCCGTGCGCGTGCCGACCACCAGATCTTCCTGGACCTGTTCCGCAACGGCCGGATTCCGGGGCTGTAGCCGCCACCGGACCGTGTACGGACCCCCGCGCGAACCCCTTACGGGTGCCTCACAGGGGTCCGTGACACACTCTCCTCTCGCCATGGACATATCCGGGACCCAGCTCAGAACCGTGCGCGCGGCGCTGTTCACGGCCTTCACCGTGACGCTCAGCACCGCGTCGCACGTCCTGCTGTCCCGGTCCCCGCTGCCGGTGGCGACCGTGCTCGCGGTCGCCGCCGCGGTGTTCACCGCCGCGTACGCGCTGGCGGGCCGCGAGCGGGGCTTCGGCTCCGTCGCGGCCCTGCTGATCCCGCTGGAGCTGGCCGCCGACACGGTGTTCACCACCGGCCAGCACGCCTGCTACGGCCGGGCCGGGGGCCCGGTCACCGGTCCGCTGCACGCGGTGGGCCTGGACCTGCTGTGCCGGGGCGGCGCCCTGGGCGGCCCGCTGGCCCGCGTCTCCGGCGGCCCGGACCGCGCGGGCGCGCTGCTCGCGCCCACCGACCCGGCCGCCTCCTGGCTGCTGCTCGCCGCGCACATCGGGGTGGGGCTGCTGGCCGCCGCCTGGCTGCGCCGGGGCGAACGGGCCCTGTCCGAGCTGGTACGGGCGGTCGCCGCGACCACGTTCCGGCCGCTGCTGCTCGCGGTGGCCGCCGGTGCGGTCCGGACGGCCCCGGCCCGCCGGATGCCGCGCCGCACCCCGCGTCCGGCCACCGCGCGGACCCTGCTCCTCGCGCACTCCCTGGGACGGCGCGGACCGCCGTGCTCCGTCGCCCTCGCCCGCCCCTGACGGGGCACAGCTCCCCACACATATCCCGCGCACACCTACCTCGGGTACGGCATGTGCGCGTCCCCTATGGAGATCACCACTATGAGCAAGCGGAACACCCAGGCGGCGAAGACGGCGGCGCGTGAGCGGCTGCGTCAGGAGCGCGAGCGCCAGGCCAAGCGGGACAAGGTGAAGCGGCAGGCGATCGTCGGCCTGTCGGTGGTGGCGGTGCTCGCCGCCGCGGGCGGCATAGGTTACGCGGTCGTCCAGGGCAACAAGCCGAGCGGCTGGGAGGCCGCCAAGAAGGCCACCCTGGTCAAGCCCGCGCACACCACGGGCAAGGACGGCACCACCGTCGTCGTCGGCAAGGACAGCGCCAAGAAGACCCTCGCCATGTACGAGGACCCGCGCTGCCCGGTCTGCGCCCAGTTCGAGCAGGCGTCCGGCGCCACCGTGGACAAGGACGTCGCCGCGGGCAAGTACAAGGTCCAGTACATCGGCGCGACCTTCATCGACAACGGCATCCCGGGCGAGGGCTCCAAGAACGCGCTCAGCGCGCTGGGCGCGGCCCTGAACGTCGACCCGGAGGCGTTCCTGAAGTACAAGTCGGCGCTCTACTCGGCGAAGTACCACCCCGACGAGCAGGACGACAAGTTCAAGAGCGACGACTACCTGATCAAGGTGGCGGACACCGTGCCCGCGCTCAAGGGCAACGCGACCTTCCAGAAGGCCGTGAAGGACGGCACCTACGACAAGTGGGCGCTGGTCATGAGCGAGAAGTTCGACGTGGACGGCAAGAAGTACGGCTTCCAGGGCACGCCGACGCTGATCATGGACGGCAAGAAGGTCACGGGCTCCGACGGCAAGAACGCGCCGATGACCCAGCCCGAGTTCGTCACCGCGATCAACAAGGCCCTCAAGGGCTGAGCCCCGGCCGGAGTGCCGGTCACCGCGTGAAGAGCGGGCGAACTTTCGGAGTTCGCCCGCTCTTGGCGCATACCGATCAGTAACCTGATCGGCCGTGACCAGTCCACACAGATCCCTCGAGGCCGCTCCGGCCCGCAACACCCTTGCGCCCAGCCGCCGTACGGTCGTCAAGGCCGCCGCGGCCACCGCCGTCCTGGCCGGGCCGCTCGCCGCCGCCCTCCCGGCCCGCGCGGCCAGCGCCGTCCCCGTCTTCCGGCACGGTGTCGCCTCCGGCGACCCGCTGCCCGACGGCGTCCTGCTCTGGACACGGGTGACCCCGGTACCCGAGGCGCTGCCCGGCTCCGGGGTCGGCCCGGACACCGAGGTCGGCTGGGTCGTCGCCCGCGACAAGGCGTTCACCTCCGTGGTCGCCACCGGCTCCACCACCGCCGCGGCGGCCACCGACCACACGGTGAAGGCCGACATCCGCGGCCTGCAGCCGGGCACCGACTACTGGTTCCGCTTCACCAGCGGCGGCGCCGAGTCCCCCGTGGCCCGCACCCGCACCGCGCCCGCCGCCGACGCCGCCGTGCCCGGTCTCCGCTTCGGCGTGGTCTCCTGCGCCAACTGGGAGGCGGGCCACTTCAGCCCCTACCGCCACCTCGCGGCCCGCGGCGACCTGGACGCCTGGCTGCACCTGGGCGACTACATCTACGAGTACGGCACCGGCGAGTACGGCACCCGGGGCACCGTCGTCCGCCCGCACTCCCCCGCGCACGAGATCCTCACCCTGGCCGACTACCGCGTCCGGCACGCCACCTACAAGACCGACCCCGACCTCCAGGCGCTGCACCTTGCCGCGCCGGTCGTCGCCATCTGGGACGACCACGAGTTCGCGGACAACGCCTGGTCGGGCGGCGCGGCCAACCACACCGAGGGCGCCGAGGGCGCGTGGGCGGCCCGTCAGGCGGCCGCGAAGCAGGCGTACTTCGAGTGGATGCCGGTCCGCCCGGCGCTGGCGGGCACCACGTACCGCAGGCTGCGCTTCGGCAAGCTGGCCGATCTGTCGCTGCTGGACCTGCGCTCGTTCCGCTCCCAGCAGGCGGCCACCGCCTCCGGCGCGGTCGACGACCCGGACCGTACCCTCACCGGGCGGGCCCAACTGGACTGGCTGAAGGCCGGGTTGAAGGCGTCGGACACCAAGTGGCGGCTGGTCGGCAACTCGGTGATGATCTCGCCGTTCGCGGTGGGCGCGCTCTCCGCCGACCTGCTCCGGCCGCTGGCGAAGCTCCTCGGGCTGCCGCAGGAGGGCATCGCCGTCAACACCGACCAGTGGGACGGCTACACCGACGACCGGCGCGAACTCCTCGCCCACCTCAAGGCCAACGCCATCGGCAACACCGTCTTCCTCACCGGTGACATCCACATGGCGTGGGCCAACGACGTGCCGTACGACGCGGGCACCTACCCGCTGTCGGCGTCGGCGGCCACGGAGTTCGTGGTCACCTCGCTCACCTCGGACAACCTCGACGACATCGTGAAGGTGCCCGAGGGCAGCGTCTCGGCGGTCGCCGCGCCGGTCATCCAGGCCGCCAACCGGCACGTCCACTGGGTCGACACCGACCGCCACGGCTACGGCGTCCTCGACATCACCGCCGAGCGGGCGCAGATGGACTACTACGTGATCTCCGACCGCAGGAACCCGAACGCCACCTCGGCGTGGGCGCGTTCGTACCGCACCCGCAGCGGCACCCAGAAGGTCGAGCGGAGCTACACGCCGGTGTAGCGGCTCACAGGCTGTCGAGGAAGCCGAGCGCCACCCGCCAGGTGGCCTCGGCGGCCTCGGCGTCGAAGTCGGGCAGGTCCCGGTCCATGTAGAGGTGACCGGCGCCGGGGTAGCGGTAGACCTCCACGTCCGCGCCCGCGCGGCCCATCTGGAGATACCAGGCGCTCAGCCAGTCGTCCGTCTCGAACGGGTCCGGCTCGGCCACGTGCAGCTGCACCGGCAGTTCGTCCACGTGCGCGTTGGCCGCGATGTCCGAGGTGCCCTGGAGCAGCAGCAGCCCGCGGGCCTTGTCGTCGCCGAGGGCGAGGGTCTGCGCGATGGAGCCGCCGAGCGAGAACCCCGAGTAGACCAGCCCGCGGTCGGAGTAGGGGGCGACGGCCAGCACGGCCCGCTTGAGCAGTTCCTCCGTGCCCACCGACTGCTGGTACTCCATGCCTTCCTCGACCGAGTCGAAGGTGCGGCCCTCGAAGAGGTCCGGCGTCCACACCTCGTGACCGGCCGCGCGCAGCCGGTCCGCCGCGTCGCGCACCGCGGGGGTGAGCCCGTAGGCGGAGTGAAAGAGCATGATGTTCATGCGCCCATGGTGCCAGCCGCACCAGGTCAGGGCGTTACCGGCGCGGCCCGTCTACCCCGGCGGTGGCCGAACACACAGGTTCATGACGGCACAGGGCGGTTACGTTCCCCCTCATGGAGAACGTCATCCGGCCCCTGGCCGTGGTCGGCGGTGCCGTCGCGCTCACCGTGCTGCTCGGCTGGGCCACCGACCTGCTGCTGCGCAAGGCCGACGAACGGCACGGCGAGACCCCGCTCTGGGGCTTGCTGCGCCGTTGCCGCATCCCTTATCAGCTCGTCCTGCTCGCCGCCCTGCTCAGAGGGTCCTACGCCCAGGTGCCCTGGCTGCGCGACCACCGGGTCGGCATCGGCCAGACCCTGACCCTGGTGCTGATCGGATCGACCGCCTGGCTGATCATCGGCATCGCGGGCGCCGTCGTGGAGACCTCGTACAGCCGCTACGCGCGCATGCACCGGGACCCCGCGCGGGTGCGCCGGGTGCGTACCCAGGTGACGCTGATCATGCGGGTGGTGTCCGCGACGGTCGGGGTGGTCGGGGTGGCGGCGATGCTGCTGACGTTCCCGGAGATGCGCGCGGCCGGTGCCTCGCTGCTGGCCTCCGCGGGCATCCTCGGCATCGTGGCGGGTGTCGCCGCCCAGTCGACGCTGTCCAACCTGTTCGCCGGGCTGCAGATCGCCTTCGGCGACATGGTGCGCATCGGTGACACCGTGGTGGTGGACGGCGAGTGGGGCACCGTCGAGGAGATCACCCTGACCTTCCTGACCGTGCGGACCTGGGACGAGCGCCGGATCACCATGCCGGTCTCGTACTTCACCTCGCGCCCGTTCGAGAACTGGTCGCGGGGCACCCCGCAGATGACCGGCACCGTCTTCTGGTACCTCGACCACAGCGCGCCGGTGGAGGCGATGCGGGAGAAGCTCCGCGACATCCTGCGCCACTGCGCGGCCTGGGACGGCCGTTCCTACGGCCTGGTGGTGACCGACACGACCGCCAACACCATCGAGGTGCGGGCCCTGGTGACCGCGAAGGACGCGGACGACATCTGGACGGTCCGGGTCACGGTCCGCGAGCAGATGATCGCGTGGCTGTCCACCGAGCACCCGTACGCGCTCCCCCGCGTCAACACCTCCGACGCGGCCCAGGCCCCGTACCAGATCCCGTCCCCCGACCGCGCCACCCTGCGCAAGGCGTACGAGTTCCCGCGCACCGGCCGCGTGTAGCCGGATTCCGACGAGCCGGGGGCGGCTCAGCGCAGGCTGCGTACGTCGAGATGGCGCAGCACCCGGTCCACGATCTCCGGGTCCGCCCCCGGCTCGCTGCGCGCCGCGAGCACCTCGTGGCGGGCGGCGCTCATCATCTCCGACTGGATCTGCCGCACCCGCTTCAGGCGCCGGGCCCGCTTCTGGTGGGCCTCCTTGCGCTCCTCCTCGCCCATGTCGGGGCTGATGCGGATGCCGATGTCGAAGGCGCGCCGCAGCATCTGCTCGGACAGCTCCTCGGGGAGGTCCTCGACCTGCTCGATCTCCCGCAGCTTGCGCCGCGCGGCCTTGGTCGCGCGGACGGCGAGATCCTTCTCGAACTCCTTCTCCCGCTCGGAGTCGGCCTTCACCCCGAGCTTGCGCACCAGCCGGGGCAGGGTCAGCCCCTGGAGCACCAGGGTGGCGATGATCACTCCGAAGGCGATGAAGACGATGATGTCCCGGTCCGGGAAGGGCCCGCCGTCCTCGGTGGTGAGCGGGACGGCGAGGGCCAGCGCCACCGAGGCCACCCCGCGCATCCCGGACCACCACATCACCACGGTCTCGCGCCAGCCGACCGGGATCTCCTCGTCGATGTCCCGCCGGGCGTGCAGCCGCTTGGTCAGCCAGGTCGCGGGCAGCAGCCAGAGCAGCCGGACCAGGATCACGACGGCCGCGACCGCCGCCGCCCAGCCGACCAGCTCGCTCCAGCGGCCGGAGGCGGTGCGGACGGCGTTGTGCAGTTCGAGGCCGATCAGCCCGAAGGCGACACCGGTGACCAGGGTGTCGATGATGTCCCAGAAGGTGTGCCCGGCCAGCCGGGTCATCACGTCGTCGGCGTCACTGGCGTACTCGGAGAGGAACAGGGCGGTGGTGAGCACCGCGAGCACGCCCGAGCCGTGCAGCTCCTCGGCGAGCACGTAGGAGGCGTAGGGCACCAGCAGGGTCAGGCCGATCTGGAGGGTGGCGTCGCCCAGCAGGGACATCAGCTTGTTGGCGCCCCAGCCGAGGGCCAGGCCGATGACGACGGCGACGACCGCGGAGAGCACCAGGTCGAGACCTGCTTCCCAGGGCGAGAACTCACCGCTGATCGCGGCCGCGATGGCCACGTGGTAGAGCACGATCGCGGTGACGTCGTTGAACAGCCCCTCGCCCTCCAGGATGGAGACCAGGCGGCGCGGCAGCCCGAGCTGCCCGGCGACGGCGGTCGCGGCGACCGGGTCGGGCGGGGCGATCAGCGCGCCGAGCGCCACCGCGGCGGCGACCGGCAGGCCCGGCACTATGGCGTGGGCGACCGCGGCGACACAGATCGTGGTCACGAAGACCAGGGCGACGGCCAGCAGGAAGATCGGCCGGACGTTCGCCGCGAACTGCCGCCAGGAGGTGCGCCGCACCGCCGCGTAGAGCAGCGGCGGCAGCAGGGCGGGCAGGATCAGGTCGGGCGGGATGTCGACGTTGGGCACGAAGGGCAGCACGGCGAGCACCCCGCCGAACAGCGTCATCAGCACCGGCGCGGGCAGTCGGAAGTATTCGCCCACCGGGACGCTCACCAGGGCGGCGAGCAGGATCACGAACAACAGGGCCAGCTGATCCACGTAGCGCTCTCCGGAGGTAAACGATCACCGCAAGCCTCCAGCCTGCCACGTCGGCTGCTGCGGGCCGGTCAGCGGCCCGCCCTCGTACGGCAGTCCTACGCGGGCCCGAGCGGGCGGCGCATCGCCCGGTGCGCGATCCCGGCGTCCAGGAACTCGGGGCCGTACGCCGTGTAGCCGAGGCGCTCGTAGAAACCGAGGGCCTGGGTCTGGGCGTGCAGGTCGACGGCGGTGAGGCCGAGTTCGCGGGCCGCGTCCTCGATGGCCCGCACCAGGGCCGCGCCGACGCCGAGGCCGCGCGCCCGCCGGGTCACCGCGAGCCGTCCCAGCGAGCCCACCGAGGCGTCCCCGCCGGTCTTGGCTGCGGCCGCCGCTCCGTGCAGCAGCCGGCCGGTGCCGAGCGGCACGCCGTCCTCGCCCATCGCCAGGACGTGCACGGCGGTGGCGTCGTACGCGTCGTACTCGATGTCCTGCGGGACGCCTTGCTCGGCGACGAAGACGTCCTTGCGGACCGTGAAGCACGCCTCACGGTCGGCGGGGTCCTCGGCGACGCGGACGGTGTACGGCGCGCTCACGCGTACGTCTCCTCCCGGACGCGGTCGAGGGCCCGGCTGAGGTCCTCGGGGTAGTCGCTCTCGAACTCCACCCACCGGCCGTCCGCCGGGTGCTCGAAGCCGAGCCGGACCGCGTGCAGCCACTGGCGCTCCAGCCCCAGCCGCTTGGCGAGCGTGGGGTCGGCGCCGTAGGTCAGGTCGCCGACGCAGGGGTGGCGGTGGGCGGACATATGGACGCGGATCTGGTGGGTGCGGCCCGTCTCCAGCTTCACGTCCAGCAGGGAGGCGGAGCGGAACGCCTCGATGAGGTCGTAGTGCGTCACCGACGCCTTGCCCTCGGCGATCACGGCCCACTTGTAGTCGTGCTGGGGGTGGCGGCCGATGGGGGCGTCGATGGTGCCGCTCATCGGGTCCGGGTGGCCCTGGACCAGGGTGTGGTAGTGCTTGTCGACCGTGCGCTCCTTGAACTGGCGCTTGAGCGAGGTGTACGCGCGCTCCGACTTGGCGACCACCATCAGCCCGGAGGTGCCGACGTCCAGCCGGTGCACGACGCCCTGGCGCTCGGCCGCGCCGGAGGTGGAGATCCGGTACCCGGCGGCGGCGAGACCGCCGATGACGGTCGTGCCGGTCCAGCCGGGCGAAGGGTGCGCGGCCACGCCGACCGGCTTGACGATGACGACCAGGTCATCGTCGTCGTACACGATCTCCATGCCCTCGACCGGCTCGGCGACCAGCTGCACCGGGGCGGGTGCCTGCGGCATCTCCACCTCCAGCCAGGCTCCGCCGTGCACCCGCTCGGACTTGGCGACCACGGCGCCGTCGACCTGGACCTTGCCGGCCGTGGCCAGCTCCGCCGCCTTGGTGCGGGAGAAGCCGAACATCCGGGAGATGGCGGCGTCGACACGCTCGCCCTCCAGGCCGTCGGGCACGGGCAGGGTTCGGATCTCGGGAATCGTGCTCACCCGTCGAGTATGCCGGACGGGTGAGAAGGCGCCGAACGAGCCTGTGGAAAACCGGTGCGGGAGGGCGTCAGTCCTTGTGGACGGTGCCGTCCGGGTCCAGGCCGCGGAAGGACAGCAGCACGATCAGGATGCCGCCGCACACGATCGCGGAGTCCGCCAGGTTGAACACGGCGAAGCCGCGGGGCGCGATGAAGTCGACGACCTCGCCCTGGAAGACACCGGGGGCGCGGAAGATCCGGTCGGTGAGGTTGCCGAGGGCACCGCCGAGCAGCAGGCCGAGCGCGATGGCCCAGGGGGTGCTGTAGAGCTTGCGGGCCAGCCGGATGATCACCGCGATCACGGCGGCCGCGATCACCGTGAAGATGATCGTGAAGGCCGCCCCGAAGCCGAAGGCGGCACCGGGGTTGCGGATGGCGTGCAGCTCCAGGAGGTCCCCGACGAGCTGGATCGGGGGGTTGTGCTCCAGCTTGGCCACCACCAGCAGCTTGCTGCCGAGGTCGAGGGCGTAGGCGAACACGGCCACCGCGAAGAGCACGGCGATCCGGCGCCCGCGCCCGGTCCGCCCCGCGGGGGCCTCGGCCCGCGCCCCACTGTCCTCCGGAGTGTCCGGCGTACCGATGATGCGCTCCGCCTCTGCCACGTGAGTCCCTCAACCTAGGTGCCTGACTGAGGAGAGAGTACGGCACGCCCCCCAGGGGGTGTCTTGTCGGTCGGGCCGGATCAGGAAGGGCGGCGGAGAGCGGACCCGGAGGTCAGGAGCGGCGTTCCTGCTTCTGCTTGCACTCCACGCACAGGGTGGCCCGGGGGAACGCCTGCATGCGGGCCTTGCCGATGGGGTTGCCGCAGCTCTCGCACAGGCCGTAGGTGCCCGCGTCCAGCCGTTCGAGGGCGCGCTCGGTCTGGGTGAGCATCTCGCGCGCGTTGGCGGCGAGGGCCAGCTCGTGCTCGCGGGTGATGTTCTTGCTGCCGGTGTCGGCCTCGTCGTCGCCCGCGCCGTCCGCCGAGTCGCGCATCATGCCGACCAGGGACGCCTCGGAGGAGGTGATCTCCGTGTCCAGCCGGTCCGCCTCGGCGGCCAGCTCCGCGCGGGCCTCGGCGACCTCCTGGGGGGTCCAGGGGTCCTCGCCGGGGCGTACGGCCAGATCGCCGGGTTCGGCGGCGGCCAGGCGCGCCTTGGGCAGGGCGCCCTGCTCCGCCGTGGCCGTGCCAGGGGTCTTCTTCGCAACCACCCTCGTGGCTCCCGTCTTCTTGGCCGTGCTCTTCTCGGCCGCCTTCTTGGGGGCGGCCTTCCGGGCAGCTGTCTTCTTGGCGGCCGTCTTCTCGGCGACCGCCTTCTTGGTGGCCGCCTTCTTGGCGACGGTCTTCTTGGTGCTCGCCTTCGTGGTGCTGGTCTTCCTGGTGGCCGCTTTCCCGGCCGTCGTGCCCCGGGGGGTCGCCGCCTCGGCGGCGGTGGCCTCGGCGGCCGTCTTTCTGGGAGTCACCGTCTCGCCGCCCGTCTTCTCACCGGCCGCCCGCGCAGCGGACGCCTTCCTGGCAGTGGTCTTCCCCGCGCCGCCCTCACGGACCGGCGCGGAACTCTTCTGGGCCTTGGCGGCCGCCGCCGTCTTCTTCTCGGCGGGAGCCTTCTTGGCCACGGCCTTCTCGACGGCCGCCTTCTTCTCGCCCGCAGCCGCCTTCTTCTTCCCGGCGGAAGCCGCCCTGGCCCGCCCGCTCCCCCTTTCCGCCGAACCGCCGGAGGTCTTCTTCGCCACCATGGCCGCGGCCCCTTCACATACGTGAGATTGCAGGCGAATCGTGCTGGGACGATAAATCGACTTGGGTCCCGCGGCAACGGGGCACGCCGCCCGATTCGCCCGCCCCGCGCCCCCCGCGCAGCAGACCTGCATCCGTTGTGCCCACCTCCCCGGCCCGTAACCCGTCACCCCGGCCTCACCGCCATTCGGGTCGGAGTCCGCGCGGAAAAAGCGGTCGGCCGCTGTCCGCCCGGCGCCGTACACTGGGCGGAGCGAGAAGCGTGGATGGGGACGAGTAGCGTCGTATCGCAGCCCAGAGCGAGCCGGGGTCGGTGGAAGCCCGGTGGCGAGCGCGATGTGAAGATCACCCCGGAGCCGCCGGAGGAAAGCCCCTGCCACTGGGCGGGAGCGAGTAGAACCGGCTTCGCGACCCCAATGAGGGGGCTCATCGCCGTGCGGGCGCACGACGGGGGCCAAGGAGGGTGGTACCGCGGGAGCGCGCCGCACATGGCGTGAACAGGAAGAACGCTCTCGTCCCTCCGACGGAAGGCAGCAAGTTCCGTTGGAGGATGCTCGCAGATGACAGCGCCGACGTACCGCCAGGTGCCCGCCCAGGTCGACCTGCCCGCGCTTGAGCACGCCGTGCTCGACTTCTGGCGCGACCAGAAGATCTTCGCCAAGACCCTGGAGCAGTCCGAGGGCCGCCCCGAGTGGGTGTTCTACGAGGGCCCGCCGACCGCGAACGGCATGCCGGGCGCCCACCACATCGAGGCCCGCGTCTTCAAGGACGTCTTCCCCCGCTTCCGCACCATGCGCGGCTACCACGTCGGCCGCAAGGCGGGCTGGGACTGCCACGGCCTGCCGGTCGAGCTGGCGGTCGAGAAGGAGCTGGGCTTCTCCGGCAAGAAGGACATCGAGGCGTACGGCATCGCCGAGTTCAACGCCAAGTGCCGCGAGTCGGTGACCCGGCACACGGACGCCTTCGCCGAGCTGACCACCCGCATGGGCTACTGGACGGACCTCGAGGACCCGTACCGCACGATGGACCCCGAGTACATCGACTCGGTGTGGTGGTCGCTGAAGCAGATCTTCGACAAGGGCCTGCTGGTCCAGGACCACCGCGTGGCCCCCTGGTGCCCCCGCTGCGGCACCGGCCTCTCCGACCACGAGCTGGCCCAGGGCTACGAGACGGTCGTCGACCCCTCCGTCTACGTCCGCTTCCCCCTCACCTCCGGCCCGCTCGCGGGCGAGGCGTCCCTGCTGGTGTGGACGACGACCCCGTGGACCCTGGTGTCCAACACGGCGGTCGCCACCCACCCCGACGTCACCTACGTCGTCGCCACCGACGGCACGGAGAAGGTCGTCGTCGCCGAGCCGCTGCTCGCCAAGGCCCTCGGCGAGGGCTGGGAGCCCACCGGCCAGTCCTTCACCGGCGCCGAGATGGAGCGCTGGACCTACCAGCGCCCGTTCGAGCTCGTCGAGTTCCCGGAGCCCGCGCACTACGTGGTCAACGCGGAGTACGTCACCACCGAGGACGGCACCGGTCTGGTCCACCAGGCCCCCGCCTTCGGTGACGACGACCTCAAGGTCTGCCGCGCCTACGGCATGCCCGTGGTCAACCCGGTCCGCCCCGACGGCACCTTCGAGGAGGACATCCCGCTCGTCGGCGGCGTCTTCTTCAAGAAGGCCGACGAGAAGCTCACCGCGGACCTGGACGAGCGCGGCCTGCTCTTCCGCCACCTGCCCTACGAGCACAGCTACCCGCACTGCTGGCGCTGCCACACCGCGCTGCTGTACTACGCCCAGCCGTCCTGGTACATCCGCACCACCGCCGTCAAGGACCGGATGCTCGCGGAGAACGAGGGCACCAACTGGTTCCCGGAGACGGTCAAGCACGGCCGCTTCGGCGACTGGCTGAGCAACAACATCGACTGGGCGCTCTCCCGCAACCGCTACTGGGGCACCCCGCTCCCCGTCTGGCGCTGCGACAACGACCACCTGACCGTGGTCGGCTCCCGCGCCGAGCTGAGCGAGCTGACCGGCACCGACCAGTCCGGCCTGGACCCGCACCGCCCGTACATCGACGCGGTGACCTTCCCGTGCCCCGAGTGCGGCGACACCGCCGCGCGCGTGCCCGAGGTCATCGACGCCTGGTACGACTCGGGTTCGATGCCGTTCGCGCAGTGGGGCTACCCGCACAAGAACAAGGAGCTGTTCGAGAGCCGGTACCCGGCCCAGTTCATCTCCGAGGCCATCGACCAGACCCGCGGCTGGTTCTACACCCTGATGGCCATCGGCACCCTGGTGTTCGACGAGTCCTCCTACGAGAACGTCGTGTGCCTCGGCCACATCCTCGCCGAGGACGGCCGCAAGATGTCCAAGCACCTGGGCAACACCCTGGAGCCCATCCCGCTCATGGACCAGCACGGCGCGGACGCGGTGCGCTGGTTCATGGCGGCCGGCGGCTCGCCGTGGGCGGCCCGCCGGGTCGGCCACGGCACCATCCAGGAGGTCGTCCGCAAGACGCTCCTGACGTACTGGAACACCGTCGCCTTCCAGGCGCTGTACGCCCGCACCTCCGGCTGGGCGCCGAGCGACGCCGACCCGGCCCCGGCCGACCGCCCGCTGCTCGACCGCTGGCTGCTGTCCGAACTCCACGCCCTCACCGACCAGGTGACCAAGGCACTGGAGGCGTACGACACCCAGCGGGCCGGAAAGCTGCTCTCCGCGTTCGTCGACGACCTGTCGAACTGGTACGTGCGCCGCTCGCGCCGCCGGTTCTGGCAGGGCGACAAGGCCGCGCTGCGCACGCTGCACGAGGTGGTCGAGACGGTCACCCAGCTGATGGCGCCGATCACCCCGTTCATCGCCGAGCGGGTCTGGCAGGACCTGATCGTGCCGGTGACCCCGGACGCCCCGGAGTCGGTCCACCTCTCCACCTGGCCGGAGGCCGACCTGTCGGCGGTCGACCCGGAGCTGTCCCAGCGGATGGTGCTCGTCCGGCGGCTGGTGGAGCTGGGCCGCGCCACGCGTGCCGAGTCCGGCGTCAAGACGCGTCAGCCGCTGTCCCGCGCCCTGGTCGGCGTGGCGGGCTTCGACACCCTCGGCCCGGAGCTGCGCGCGCAGATCACCGAGGAGCTGAACGTCGAGTCCGTGGCCTCGCTGTCCGAGGTCGGCGGCTCCCTGGTGGACACCACCGCCAAGGCCAACTTCCGTGCGCTCGGCAAGCGGTTCGGCAAGCGGGTGCAGGACGTGGCCAAGGCGGTCGCCGCCGCGGACGCCGCCGCGCTGTCGCTGGCGCTGCGCGAGGGCACCGCCTCGGTCGAGGTCGACGGGGAGACGGTCGCTCTCGCCCCGGACGAGGTGATCATCACGGAGACCCCGCGTGAGGGCTGGTCCGTGGCGTCCGACTCCGGCGCCACGGTCGCGCTGGACCTGGAGATCACCGAGGAGCTGCGACAGGCGGGGCTCGCTCGGGATGCCATCCGGCTGATCCAGGAGGCCCGCAAGAACAGCGGGCTCGACGTGGCGGACCGGATCGCGCTGCGATGGTCGGCTGCCGACCCCGCGGTGGTCGCCGCCCTGTCCGAGCACTCGGGGCTCATCGCGGACGAGGTGCTCGCCACGGACTTCGCCCAGGGCGAGGCGGACGAGAGCTTCGGCGAGGCTTTCGTGGACGAGGGGCTTTCCCTGACGTTCCGTCTGCGTAAGGCGTAAGGCTCCGCATTCAGCAACGGCGGCTCCCTGTGGGGGGCCGCCGTTGTTGTTTCGAGGCTGCGGGCGCCCCGTGGCTGGTCGCGCTCACGCGGCGGAGCCGCATATCCGATACAGCCCCAGGCCCCTCGGGTTGGCACGCGCCCCGTCGGCTGTATCGGCAACCCTGCTCAACACGCGTAAAACAGGGCGGCCCCCGGACCGAAGTCCGGGGGCCGCCCTGAACGCTGCCGACGCCTGTGGCGTACTACAGGCCGTGCGCCGCCGTCAGTTGTCGTCCTCGTCGATCAGGAACCCGCGCATCGGCGAGGGAGCCTGACCCATCGGGGACGGGCCCTGCGGCCGGACCGGAGCCATCGGCTGGGTCATGGCCGGCGTCATCTGCTGCTGGCCGCCGTACGACGGACCGGCGGGCGACTGGGGGCCACCCATGCCCTGGTTGCCACCCCCGTAGGACGGGGCACTCGCGCCTGCCGGAGCCATCGAGGGCGCCGGGGACGGCGGGAGGGACGGGGCGGCCGGAGTACGCGGCGGAGCGAGCGAGTCGTCGGCCTGGGTCTCCAGCTGACGCAGCTGCGACTCCAGGTACGACTTCAGACGCGTCCGGTACTCGCGCTCGAAGCCACGCAGGTCCTCGACCTTGCGCTCCAGCGTGGCGCGCGCGGACTCCAGGGAGCCCATGGCCACGCGGTGCTTCTCCTGCGCGTCCCGCTCCAGGGCGTCGGCCTTGGCACGGGCGTCGCGCTCCAGACCCTCGGCGCGGCTGCGGGCCTCACCGACGATCTTGTTGGCCTCGGAGCGGGCCTCGGCGATCGCCTGGTCGGCGGTCTGCTGGGCCAGCGAGAGGACACGCGCGGCGCTGTCGCCGCCGGGGCCACCCTGACCGGGCATGCCGGGGCCGCCCATCGGACCGCCCATGGGGCCGCCCATCTGCTGCGGCATGGGCGGCTGACCACCCATCGGACCCTGGCCCATCGGACCGGGACCCTGACCCATGGGGCCGGGGCCCTGGCCCATCTGTCCCTGGCCCATCGGACCCTGGCCCATGGGACCGGGACCCATCGGGCCCTGGCCCATCTGTCCCTGACCCTGGCCCATCGGGCCGGGGCCCATCTGGCCCTGGCCCATGGGGCCGGGACCCTGCGGGCCGCCCTGTCCGCCGGGACCGGCGGGGAGCTGCGGGGCACCGCTCGGCAGCTGGGGCGGGCCACCCATGGGGCCACCCATCTGCTGCTGCGGCGGGCCCGATATCCCGGCGGGTACCGGAGCGCCCGGACCGCGCATGCCCTGCTGCTGCTGGTCCTGCTGGTCCGGAGGCTTGCGCATGTTCTGCTGGTTCTGCGCGGCGGCCCGCGTGGCGGCGGCCAGCTTGGCGCGCAGATCCTCGTTCTCGCGGAGAAGACGGGTCAGTTCGCCTTCGACCTCGTCGAGGAAGGCATCGACCTCGTCCTCGTCATAGCCTTCTCGGAGGCGGACGGTCGTGAACTGCTTGTTCCGCACGTCCTCGGGGGTCAACGGCATCTCTTCACCTCAACGTAGTCATCGGCAGTCGGCAAGACCGTATCGTCCACCCTCATCGCACGAAGCTCCCCGCCACGGAGATGAGGATGTAGACGATGATCATCAGAACGAAGAAGGACAGGTCGAGTGCCACGCCCCCGAGCCGCAACGGCGGGATGAACCGCCGCAGAAGCTTCAACGGTGGATCGGTGACAGTGTAGGTGGCCTCCAGTACGACCACCATCGCCTTGCCGGGTTGCCACGAGCGGGCGAACTGGAAGACGTAGTCCATGACCAGCCGGAAGATCAGGACGACGAGAAACACCATCAGCGCGATGTAGATCACCTGCGCGAACACGCTCATGGTTGTGCTTCCCTCTCCCCTGTTCCGTGCGTCTTCCGGTGGTACGTCTTCAGCTCTGGTTGAAGAACCCGCCCTCTGCGATGCGGGCCTTGTCCTCCGCCGTGACATCGACGTTAGCAGGAGACAACAGGAAGACCTTCTGCGTCACCCGTTCGATACTGCCGTGAAGTCCAAACACCAAACCCGCCGCAAAGTCGACAAGTCGCTTCGCGTCGGTGTCGTCCATCTCGGTCAGATTCATGATCACCGGGGTGCCCTCGCGGAAGTGTTCCCCGATGGTACGGGCCTCGTTGTAGGTCCGCGGGTGCAGGGTGGTGATGCGGTACGGCTCTCGTTCCGACACGACCTTGGGCATGATCACCGGTGCGTTCTTCTCCAGGGACTGACGTTCTTGTGTGATGGACGCCACGGGCGCGATACGCGCCGGGCGCCCCGATTCCGCGGTCAGCGCCGGGGAATGGGACACCGGTTCGCGTTGCGCCGGAGGCTGCACCACTCGCACCGATTCATCCCTTTGGGACACATGTGCACTGTGCGACTGGTGTGTCGGCTCGTGCCGTCGGTGGTCCCGCTCGGGCTCCGGGTCCAGTTCGGGCTCGAAGTCGTCATCGGGGTCGAAACCCCGGCCGTCGTACCCATCGTCCTCCACGAGGCCGAGGTAGACCGCCATCTTGCGCATCGCGCCGGCCATGCTCTGAGTCCTCCGCTCTGTGGTGGATCGGGTGACGACTGCCAAGTGCCCGCGATCCACTCGGTCGTTGCATCCGCTTTCGGCGGACATTGACCATATTTTCTGCTGTGGTCCGACTTCTTGGCGACGTTACCCGAGCCTGGCACGGACTCCGAGTACCGCGCTGCCGACGCGTACATGTGTCGCCCCGGCCGCGACGGCCTCCTCGAGGTCCGCGCTCATCCCTGCGGACACCATGGTCGCAGCAGGATGGGTCCGGCGCAGGTCGGTCGACAAATCCACGAGGCGTTCGAAGGCGGCGCGTTCGCGTCCCGCGTACTCCCCGGTGAGCGGCGCGACGGTCATCAGGCCGTCCAGCCGCAGTCCGGGCGAACGGGCGATCAGGTCGGCCAACTCGCCGATCCCGTCCGGCGCGATCCCGCCGCGCTCGCCGCGGCCGCTCGCCCCCGCGTCCAGTGCGACCTGGATGAGGCAGCCGATCTCGCGCCCGGCCCGCACGGCCTCCTTCGACAGCGCGGTGACGAGCCGGTCCCGGTCGACCGACTGCACGACATCGGCATAACCGGCCACGGAGCGCACTTTGTTGGTCTGCAACTGACCCACGAAGTGCCATTCCAGCGGCAGTTCCGCACACTCGGCGTGCTTCGGGGCGGCGTCCTGGTCCCGGTTCTCGGCGACCTGACGCACCCCCAGCTCCGCCAGCAGCCTTACGTCGTCGGCCGGGTAGGTCTTGGTGACCACGATCAGGGTCACCTCTTCCCGTGCCCGCCCCGCGGCCGCGCAGGCGGCGGCGATGCGCTCCTCAACCTTCGCCAGATTCCCGGCGAGTTCGGTCCTACGGTCCGTCATGCCCCATCAGTCCAGCCACACATAGCCGGCGAGCCGTCCGGTGGAACGGTCGCGGCGGTACGAGAAGTGATCGTCCGACTCCCTTGTGCACACCGGGGATTGCTCCCGGTCGCGCACGCCGAGCCGATCGAGCTGCGCGTGCACTCCGGCGCTCACGTCGACGGCCGGAGTGCCCCAGCTCGTCTCGGCGTGCGCCGCCGGTTCGGCGGCGGCCACCTCGGCGCGCATCGCCTCCGGCACCTCGTAGCACCGGCCGCACACGGCGGGTCCGGTGCGGGCGACGATCCGGCCGGGCTCAGCGCCCAGTGCGGTCATGGCGCGTACGGCGGCCGGGACGACCCCGGCGAGCATGCCGGGCCGTCCCGCGTGCGCCGCCGCGACGACGCCCGCCACGGGGTCGGCCAGCAGGACCGGTACGCAGTCGGCGGTGAGGACGGCGAGGGCGAGTCCGCGCCGGGCGGTGACGAGCGCGTCGACCTCCGGCACCGGGTGCTCGCCCCAGGGCTCCTCCACGACCGCCACCTCGGCGCCGTGCACCTGGTTCATCCAGACCACCCGCGCGGGGTCGATGCCCGCCGCCTTGGCGGCGAGTTCGCGGTTGGTGCGTACGGCGTCGGGGTCGTCGCCGACCGCGCCGCCGAGGTTGAGCTCCGCATACGGAGCGGCGCTCACCCCGCCCCACCTGTCGGTGAAGGCGAAGTGCGCGCCGCTCACGTGTTCGCGCTGTCCTATCACTTCAGGAAGTCCGGCACGTCCAGCTCCTCGGCCGCGCTGTCCGCGTAGGTACGGGACTGCGGCACCGGCGGGGCCACCGGGATCTCGACCACCGGCTCGGGGGTCGGCTCCGGCTCCTCCTTCGGGGTCACGCTGCCCAGCGAGCCGAAGCTCGGGCGGCTCTCCGGCTGCTGCTGACGCGGCGGAGCGGGCTCCTCACGGCGCTGGGACGAGGAGTTGGCGGAGGACGCCGAGGACGAGCCGAGGACGTTGTCCCGGCGGGCCGGGGGCTGGCCGCCGTCGAAGCCGGCCGCGATCACGGTGACCCGCACCTCGTCGCCGAGGGCGTCGTCGATGACCGCGCCGAAGATGATGTTGGCCTCGGGGTGGGCGGCCTCGCTGACCAGCTGGGCCGCCTCGTTGATCTCGAAGAGGCCGAGGTCGGAGCCGCCGGAGATGGAGAGCAGGACACCCCGGGCGCCGTCGATGGACGCCTCCAGCAGCGGCGAGGAGATCGCCATCTCGGCGGCGGCCACCGCGCGGTCGTCGCCGCGGGCCGAGCCGATGCCCATGAGGGCCGAACCGGCCTCGGACATGACCGACTTGACGTCGGCGAAGTCGAGGTTGATCAGACCGGGGGTGGTGATGAGGTCGGTGATGCCCTGGACACCGGAGAGCAGGACCTGGTCGGCGGACTTGAACGCGTCCAGGACCGAGACCTGGCGGTCCGAGATGGACAGCAGCCGGTCGTTGGGGATCACGATGAGGGTGTCGACCTCTTCGCGCAGCTCCGCGATGCCGTCCTCGGCCTGGTTGGCGCGGCGCCGTCCCTCGAAGGTGAACGGGCGCGTGACCACGCCGATGGTGAGGGCGCCCAGCGAGCGGGCGATGTTGGCCACGACGGGCGCGCCGCCGGTACCGGTGCCGCCGCCCTCACCGGCGGTGACGAAGACCATGTCGGCCCCCTTGAGGACCTCTTCGATCTCCTCGCGGTGGTCCTCGGCGGCCTTCCGGCCGACGGCCGGGTTGGCGCCCGCGCCGAGTCCGCGGGTGAGTTCACGGCCGACGTCCAGCTTGACGTCGGCGTCGCTCATCAACAGCGCCTGGGCATCGGTGTTGATGGCGATGAACTCGACGCCCTTGAGGCCGACCTCGATCATCCGGTTGATGGCATTGACACCACCGCCGCCGACACCGATGACCTTGATGACTGCGAGGTAGTTCTGCGGTGCTGCCACGTCGAAGGCCTCTCGCCTCGAATTACGTTGTCGCGCCGGGCGGTTCCCGACCGGGACGACGGATGCCGAATTGGGACGGTCCGAACGCCGACCCGAACCCTAACGCTGAAGTTTAGGGTTACCAGTGTGTCTGTTCCCTGGAGTCTTCTGAACAGGACACTAAGTCGACAAGCGGCGCCCGTTCAACGAACACGCCGAACCTCCCGTTTTTCTTTTCACCCTATGTGATCAGCCGTAGCAGTGCCCAACCAGGGTGCTGGCCTGCGCTGATGTGCGTCAACTCCCCGCTGACGCGGGGGCGGTGGGCACGGTCACGTCGAAGTGCCGGGCGCCCGGAGCTGCTTTCATGAGAGCTGTGAGGGCCCGTGCCTTGGCGCGCCCCTGCTCCCCGCTCCCCCACTCCACGGTACGGCCGTGCCCCAACTCCAGGGTGATGGCGTCGAACGAGGCGACCTTGACGGTCCCGGTGTCCCGGGCGACGGCGGGCGGGAGACTGCCCGCCACCCGGACCGCCTCGCGCACGAGGCGTCCGGTGCCGAAGCGGCGCAGGCTGGCGGCACCCGATCCCTTGCGGGACGCGGCGAGTTCGAGCATCGGTACACCCCTGGGCGCCTTCCCCACGGTGGCGAAAGGTACGCCCTCCTTGTCGATCTCGGTGAACTCGCCCTTCTCCCGCGCGAGCAGCACCGGAACACGCTCGGTCACCTTCAGCGTGATGCCGTGCGGCCAGGACCGGGCGACCTCGACGGTGTCGATCCGGCGCAACTTCCCCCGCAGGCGCGCCTGGACGGCGTCGGTGTCGACCGAGGCGAGCGGGCCGCCGACCGGCACGGCGGCGGCGTCGCGGACCTCGGCGGGGGTGAGCACCCCGGTGCCGGAGACCGAGACGTACCGCACGCGCAGCCACTCGGAGCCGTAGAGCACCCAGACGGAACCGGCGCCCACCAGAACCAGCAACACGGCCGATGCGATGATCATACGGAGCCGGGGGCGCCCAAGTTGACGGACGAGCGGCGGGCCGGCCGACTCCCGCTGGCGTTCACCGCGCTCGGCGGTGGTCGAACCGGCCACGCTCGCTGTCCCTTCGTCGTGACGTGCCTAACGGCTGGAGGCGATGGCCTCGTAGACCATGCCGACGAGCAGGTCGTCGGCGTCCCGGCGGCCGAACTCACCGGCGGCGCGGGACATCTCGTAGAGACGGTGCGGGTCGGCGAGGACGGGGAGCACGTTCTGCTGCACCCACTCCGGCGTCAGTTCCGCGTCGTCCACGAGGAGTCCGCCGCCCGCCTTGACCACCGGCTGGGCGTTCAGCCGCTGTTCGCCGTTGCCGATGGGCAGCGGGACGTAGGCGGCCGGGAGCCCGACGGCGGTGAGTTCGGCGACGGTCATCGCGCCCGCGCGGCAGAGCATCATGTCGGCCGCGGCGTACGCGAGGTCCATCCGGTCCAGATAACTTACCGGGACGTACGGGGGCATCCCCGGCATCTGCTGCACCTGCGGCAGTTCGTTCTTCGGGCCGACCGCGTGCAGGATCTGGATGCCCGCCTGCTGGAGCCAGGGCGCGACCCGCTGGACGACCTCGTTGAGGTGCCGGGCGCCCTGGGAGCCGCCGGAGACGAGCAGCGTGGGCAGGTTGGGGTCCAGGCCGAAGCGGGCGCGGGCCTCGGGGCGTACGGCCGCGCGGTCCAGCGTGGCGATGGAGCGGCGCAGCGGGATGCCGATGTAGCGGGCGTCGCGCAGCTTGCTGTCGGGCGTGGAGACGGCGACCCGGGCCGCGTAGCGGGAGCCGATCTTGTTGGCCAGGCCGGGGCGGGCGTTGGCCTCGTGGATCACGATCGGCACGCCGAGGCGCTTGGCGGCCAGGTAGCCGGGCAGCGCGACGTAGCCGCCGAAGCCGACGACCGCGTCCGCCTTGGTGCGCTCCAGGACCTGCTCGGCGGCCTTGATCGTGCCGCGCAGCCGCCCCGGCACGGTGATCAGCTCAGGGGTGGGCTTGCGCGGCAGCGGCACGGCCGGGATCAGCGCCAGCTCGTAGCCGCGCTCCGGGACGAGCCGGGTCTCCAGGCCGCGCTCCGTGCCCAGGGCCGTGATCCCCACGGTGGGGTCCTGCCTGCGCAGGGCGTCCGCGAGGGCGAGCGCGGGCTCGATGTGGCCCGCGGTACCCCCGCCGGCGAGTACGACATGCACCGAAATTCACCGCTCTCCGGACGAACGCGCCGCCGAGGCACGCCGTCGCATCGTGTTCCATCTCCGTGGCACCCGCTCGGCACGGGAGCCTGCCGCCCGCTTCCTTCCGAAGCGGGGCTGCCGCATCGCGAGTGCCGCCCGCGCACCGGGCTCGTCACGCGCGAAGGCGATCAGCAGTCCGATGGCGAACATGGTCGGCAGCAGGGCGGACCCTCCGTAGGAGAACAGCGGGAGCGGGACGCCGGCGATCGGCAGCAGGCCGAGCACCGCACCGATGTTGATCACCGCCTGGGCGATGATCCACGTCGTCACGCCTCCCGCGGCATACCTCACGAAGGGGTCCTCCGTGCGTCCGGCCACGCGGATACCCGCATAGCCTAGAGCCGCGAACAGGGCCAGTACCGACAGCGTGCCCGCCAGACCCAGTTCCTCACCTGTGACGGCGAAGATGAAGTCCGTGTGGGCTTCGGGTAGTTGGCCCCATTTCTCCACGCTGGCGCCCAGCCCGGAACCGAAGATCCCCCCCGAGGCCAGGGCGTAGATGCCGTGTACCGCCTGCCAGCAGTCGGCGACGCCCGCCTTGGGCTCGGTGGCGCCGATGCAGGCGAGCCGGGCCATCCGGTTGGGGCTGGTCTTGATGAGGATCACACCGATCAGCGCCGCCACCGACAGCACCCCGGCGAAGAGCCGGGTCGGGGCTCCGGCGAGCCAGAGCAGGCCGAAGAGGATCGCGGTGAGGATGATCGCGGTGCCCATGTCCCCGCCGAGCATGATCAGCCCGAGCAGCAGGAAGGCGACCGGCACCAGCGGGACCAGCATGTGCTTCCACTGGGTCAGCAGCTTCTTGTCCTGCTTGCGGGCGATCAGGTCGGCGCCCCACAGCACCAGGGCGAGCTTGCCGAACTCGCTGGGCTGGATCTGGAAGGAGCCGCCGAGCGAGATCCAGTTCCGGTTGCCGTTGACCGACATCCCTATCCCCGGCACCTGCACCAGGGCCATGGAGAACACCGCGGCGGCCAGGATCGGGTAGGCCAGCGCCCGGTGCAGCCGGACCGGCATACGGGAGGCGGCGAACAGCAGCGCGCCGCCGATGAGCGCGGCGAGGAACTGCTTGCGGAAGAAGAACGAGCCGGGCAGCGAGAGCTGCAGCGCGGTGATCTGGGAGGCCGAGTAGACCATCACCAGGCCCAGGACGGTGATCAGCATGCTGCCGCCCAGGATCAGGTAGTAGGCGGTCAGCGGCCGGTCCCACGCCTTGTTCGCGCGGGTGCGCAGGCGCCGCAGGGGGTTGTCCCGCGCGATCCTCGGGGGTGCGGGACGGGCCGCCCGCTGTACGGGCGGCCGTCCGGTACGGCTACTGGGCATCAACGCCTCCGCTGAACGTCGACCGTCCCACGCGTCCCTCCCAAGGTCCGCCCGGCACGGGGCGGCCGGGGTCAGGCGCCGAGTTCGCGGACGGCGGCCGCGAACGCGTCGCCGCGCTCGTTGTAGTTGGTGAACATGTCCATGGAGGCGCAGGCCGGGGCCAGCAGAACCGTGTCGCCGGGCCGGGCCAGCCGCTTCGCCTCCGTCACCGCCTGGAGCATCGCCCCAGTGTCGGTCCGGTCGAGGTCCACGACGGGTACTTCCGGGGCGTGTCGCGCGAGGGCCTCGCGGATCAGCGCGCGGTCGGCGCCGATCAGGACGACCCCGCGCAGCCGCTTCGCGGAGTTGGCCACCAGCTCGTCGAACTCGGCGCCCTTGGCCAGTCCGCCCGCGATCCACACGATCGGCTCGTAGGCGGCCAACGAGGCTTCCGCGGCGTGGGTGTTGGTGGCCTTGGAGTCGTCCACCCAGGCCACGCCGTCGATGTCGGCGACGTGCGCGATGCGGTGGGCGTCGGGCTTGAAGGCGCGCAGTCCGTCGCGTACCGCCTGCGGGGGCACCCCGAAGGAGCGGGCGAGGGCCGCCGCCGCCAGGGCGTTGGCGATGTTGTGCGGGGCGGGCGGGTCGACGTCGGAGACCTCGGCCAGTTCCTGGGCGTTCTTCTGCCGGTTCTCCACGAAGGCGCGGTCGACCAGGATGCCGTCCACGACGCCGAGTTGGGAGACGGCCGGGGCGTTCAGGGTGAACCCGACGGCCCGGCAGCCCTCTTCGACGTCGGCCTCGCGCACCAGGTCCTCGGTGCGCGGGTCGGCCACGTTGTAGACGCAGGCGACCTTGTTGCCCTCGTAGATACGGCCCTTGTCGGCGGCGTAGGCGTCCATGGAGCCGTGCCAGTCGAGGTGGTCCGGGGCGAGGTTGAGGACCGCGCCGGAGTACGCGCGCAGGGAGGGCGCCCAGTGCAGCTGGTAGCTGGACAGCTCGACGGCGAGCACGTCGTACTTCTCGTCGCCGAGGACGGCGTCCAGCAGGGAGACGCCGATGTTGCCGACCGCGGCCGTGCGCAGGCCCGCCGCCTTCAGGATGGAGGCGAGCATCTGCACGGTGGTGGTCTTGCCGTTGGTGCCGGTGACGGCGAGCCAGGGGGCCGCGTCGGGCCCGCGCAGGCGCCAGGCCAGCTCGACGTCGCCCCAGACGGGGACGCCCGCCTGCTCGGCCGCCAGGAACAGCGGCTTGTCGGGCTGCCAGCCGGGCGCGGTGACGATCAGCTCGGTGCCCTCGGGGAGGGTGGCGCCGTCGCCGAGGCGGACGGTGATGCCGAGCGCCTCCAGTTCCGCGGCCTGTTCGCGGGCGCGGGCGTCGTCGCCGTCGTTGACGGCCGTGACGATCGCCCCGCGCGCGTGCAGCGCCTTCGCGGCCGGGAGGCCGGAGACGCCGAGTCCGGCGACGGTGACGTGCTTGCCCTGGAATTCGCTGGGCCCCGAAGGCACCGAGGAGGTCACTTGTCCGCTGCCCATCCCGCGTAGAAGAGGCCCAGTCCGACGATGACGCAGATGCCCTGGATGATCCAGAAGCGGACCACGACAAGGACCTCGGACCAGCCCTTGAGTTCGAAGTGGTGCTGGAGCGGTGCCATCCGGAAGACGCGCTTCCCGGTGAGCCGGAAGGAGCCGACCTGGATGACGACCGACATGGTGATGAGGACGAACAGGCCGCCCATGATGGCCACCAGCAGCTCCGTGCGGGAGAGGATGGCCAGGCCGGTGAGGACACCGCCGAGGGCGAGCGAGCCGGTGTCGCCCATGAAGATCTTCGCCGGGGAGGTGTTCCACCACAGGAAGCCCAGGCAGGCGCCCATCAGGGCGGAGGCGACCACCGCGAGGTCCAGCGGATCGCGCACCTCGTAACAGGCGGCCGGGTTGGTCAGGGTCATGGCGTTGGCGCAGGACTCCTGGAACTGCCAGGTGCCGATGAACGTGTAGGCGCCGAAGACGAGGACGGAGGCGCCGGTGGCGAGGCCGTCCAGACCGTCGGTGAGGTTCACGCCGTTGGACATGGCGAGGATCATGAACAGCGCCCAGACCACGAACAGCACCGGGCCGATGGTCCAGCCGAAGTCGGTGATGAACGACAGCTTGGTGGAGGCCGGGGTGTTGCCCCGGTTGTCCGGGAACATCAGGGCGAGCACCGCGAACCCGATGCCGACTATCAGCTGGCCGGCCATCTTCGCCTTGGCGCGCAGACCGAGCGAGCGCCGCTTGACGATCTTGATGTAGTCGTCGAGGAAGCCGACGATGCCCATGCCGGTCATCAGGCCCAGCACCAGCAGGCCGGAGTACGTCGGCGGCTTGCCGGTGATCACCTTGCTGAGGAAGTACGCGGCGATCGTGGCCAGGATGAAGGCGATACCGCCCATGGTCGGCGTACCGCGCTTGCTGGCGTGCTCGCGCGGGCCGTCGTCGCGGATGTACTGGCCGTAGCCCTTGCGGGCGAGGAGCTTGATCAGCAGCGGGGTGCCGATCAGCGTCAGGAAGAGACCGATGACGCCCGAGAACAGGACCTGGTTCATCATCGGGCGGCGACCTCACCCTCGGTACCGGCCTCGGCGAGCGTCTGGGCGACCCTCTCCAGCCCCACCGACCGGGACGCCTTCACCAGCACGACGTCCCCCGGACGCAACTGCTTGCGCAAAAGGTCGATCGCCGCCTGTGCGTCGGACACGTGCACCGACTCCTCACCCCACGAACCCTCGTTGTATGCGCCCAGTTGCAGCCAGGAGGCTTCGATGCCACCGACCGCGACGAGCTTGCTGACGTTGAGCCGGACGGCGAGCCGTCCGACCGCGTCGTGCTCGGCGAGAGCCTCGTCCCCCAGCTCGGCCATCTTGCCGAGCACCGCCCACGTGCGGCGCCCCTTGCCCATGGCCGCGAGCGCCCTGAGGGCGGCCCGCATGGACTCGGGGTTGGCGTTGTAGGCGTCATTGACGATGGTCACGCCGTCCGGGCGCTCGGTGACCTCCATGCGCCAGCGGGAGAGGGTGCCCGCCCCGGAGAGCGCGGTCGCGATCTCGGTTGCGGACATGCCCAGCTCATGGGCGACGGCGGCCGCGGCGAGCGCGTTCGACACGTGATGCTCACCGTACAGGCGCATGGTCACATCGCTTGCACCGGAGGGTGTGTGAAGCCTGAACGCGGGCTGTCCGCTGTCCGTGAGTCGTACGTTCTCGGCCCGTACGTCCGCTTCGGCCGACTCTCCGAAAAGGACCACCTTCGCCTGGGTACGGGAGGCCATCGCGCGCACCAGCGGGTCGTCGGCGTTGAGGATCGCCGCGCCGCCGTCCGCCGCCGAGGGCAGGCTCTCCACCAACTCGCCCTTGGCCTGGGCGATCTGCTCGCGGCCACCGAACTCACCGATGTGGGCGCTGCCGACGTTGAGGACCAACCCGACCTTCGGCGGGGTGAGTTCGGCGAGGTAGCGGATGTGCCCGATACCGCGGGCGCCCATCTCCAGGACGAGGAACCTGGTCTCCTCGGTGGCGGACAGGGCGGTCAGCGGCAGCCCGATCTCGTTGTTGAGCGAGCCGGGCGTGAACACGGTGGGCGCTTTGCCGCCGAGCACCTGCGCGATGAGGTCCTTGGTGCTGGTCTTGCCCGCCGAGCCGGTCAGGGCGACGAGGGTCGCGCCGAGCCGTTCGACGACATGCCGGGCGAGGGCGCCCAGCGCGTCCTGGACGTCGTCCACGACGATCGCGGGCACGCCGACGGGGCGCGACGCCAGCACGGCGACCGCGCCCGCCTCGACCACCGAGGCGGCGAAGTCGTGGCCGTCCACCCGCTCGCCGACGAAGGCGACGAACAGGGTGCCGGGCACCACTTCGCGGGAGTCCCGGACGACCGGTCCGGTGACCTGGACGGACGTGTCCGGTATGTCGTGTGTCTGCCCGCCGACGACAGCTGCGATCTCGGCGAGGGAGAGGGCGATCACAAGTTCATCCCTGGGTGTTCTGGATAGCTTCGCGGAGCACCTGGCGGTCGTCGAAGGGACGGATCACACCGGCGATGTCCTGGCCCTGCTCATGACCCTTGCCCGCGACCAGCACCGTGTCACCGGCGGCGGCGCGGCCCACGGCGGCGGCGATGGCGGCGGCCCGCTCCTCGAACAGGAGCACCTCGCCCCGCTCGTGCGCGGGGACGGAGGCGGCGCCTTCGAGCATGGCCGCCAGGATCGCGAGCGGGTCCTCGGAGCGGGGGTTGTCGGAGGTCAGTACGGCCGTGTCGGAGTACCGGGCCGCGGCCGCGCCCATCGGGCCGCGCTTGGTGCGGTCGCGGTCGCCGCCGCAGCCGAGCACCAGGTGCAGCCGGCCCTTGGTGACCTTGCGCAGCGCCTTGAGCACCGACTCGACGGCGTCGGTCTTGTGGGCGTAGTCGACGACGGCGAGGTAGGGCTGTCCGGCGTCGACGCGCTCCAGGCGGCCGGGGACGCCGGGCACGGCGGCGATGCCGTCGGCGGCGGTCTGCGGGTCGATCCCGGCGGCGGCGAGGGCGGCCAGCGCGGCGAGGGTGTTGGCCACGTTGAACGGGCCGGGCAGCGGCGAACGGGCGTGCACCCGCACGCCGTCCGGGCCGAGCGCGGTGAACGTCGAGTCCATGGGCCCGATCTGGACGTCCTCGGCGCGCCAGTCGGCGTCCGGGTGGCCCTCGGCGGAGAAGGTGACGACCGGGACACCGGCCTCGGTGACGAGCCTGCGGCCGTACTCGTCGTCGGCGTTGACCACGCCGAGCCTGCTGCGCTCGGGCGTGAACAGGCTCGCCTTGGCCTGGAAGTAGTCCTCCATGCCGGAGTGGAACTCCATGTGCTCCGGGCTGAGGTTGTTGAAGACCGCGATGTCGAAGACGCAGCCGTCGACCCGGCCGAGGACCAGGGCGTGGCTGGAGACCTCCATGGCGACGGCGTCGGTGCCGCGCTCGCGCATGACGGCGAACAGGGCCTGGAGGTCGGTGGCTTCGGGGGTGGTGCGCTCGGACTTGATGCGCGTCTCGCCGATGCGGGTCTCGACGGTGCCGACCAGGCCGGTGGCGCGGTCGGCCGCCTTGAGGCCGCCCTCGACCAGGTAGGCGGTGGTGGTCTTGCCGGAGGTGCCGGTGATGCCGATCTGGAGCATGTCCCGGCCGGGCCGGCCGTAGATGGTGGCGGCCAGTTCGCCCATCTCCGCGCGCGGGTCCTCGACGACCAGGACCGGCAGTCCGGTCGCGGCGGCGCGGTCGCGGCCCGCCGGGTCGGTGAGCACGGCGACCGCGCCGAGGCCCGCGGCCTGGGTGGCGAAGTCGGCGCCGTGCAGCCGGGCACCGGGCAGGGCGGCGTACAGGTCGCCGGGGCGGACGGCCCGCGAGTCGTGGGTGATACCGGTGACCCCGACAGGACCGGATTCGGCGGGCGCGGTGTTCTCTGCGGGCGCGGCGGTACCCAGCTGACCGGCCAGTTCCGCGAGGGAGGTGGCGGAGACCTGAACCGGTCGCGGCGGTCCCGGATTTGTCACGGAAGCGCCCTTCTGAGTGGTTTGGGACTGATCGGCGTGTGGCACGGCGGTGAGCGTACCGGGAGTACCCGCTCCGGAGCTAAAACGGGGCTCGCGGGCGGCGCGGGGGGTCCCTCGGTTCCCGTCGTCGGGGGTGATCGTTGTCACGGGCTCGTTCCTGGTGGTCGTTGCCTGGTGCCGGTGGGGGGGCGGTTCAGGGCTTGTACGAGACGGGCAGGGCGGCGGCCTTCGCTCCGGTCGGCGGGACCTGCAGGGTCTTCAGCGCGAACTCCATCACCTGCTTGTAGACCGGACCGCAGATCTGGCCGCCGAAGTAGCTGCCGGAGGTGGCGTTCTGGATGGCGCAGTAGACGGTGACGCGGGGCTTGTCGGCGGGGGCGAATCCGGCGAAGGACGAGGTGTAGCCGTGGTATCTCCCGGTGGCCGGATCGACGCGGTTGGCGGTGCCGGTCTTGCCCGCGACCCGGTAGCCGGGGATGCGGGCCTTGACGCCGGTGCCCTGCTCGTCGTCGACGACGGACTCCAGCATCTGGGCGATCGTCTTCGCGGTCTTCTCGCTGACCACACGGGTCTTCGCGGGCCCCGGCGCGGGGGTGAAGCGGCCGTCGGCGCCCTTGGTCCCGCGTACCAGGGTGGGCGCGACGCGGACGCCGCCGTTGGCGATCGTGGAGTAGACGGACGCCGCCTGCATGGCGTTGATGGAGAAGCCCTGGCCGAAAGGGATCGTGTACTGCTGCGAGGTGGACCACTTGGCGGACGGCGCGAGGATGCCCGGTGTCTCGCCGGGGAAGCCGAGCCCGGTGTAGCGGCCGATGCCGAACTGGTGCAGGTAGGAGTAGAGGGTGTCGTTGGCCGCCCGCTGGGTCTTGCCGAGCTGGCCGGTGGCGAGGATGGTGCCGATGTTGCTGGACTTCGCGAGCACGCCGTTGAGGGTGAGGTACCAGGTGGCGTGGTCGACGTCGTCCTGGAAGAGCCGGTCGCCCCGGTGCAGCCGGTTGGGTACGACGACATGGGTGAGCGGGGTGGCCGCGTTCTCCTCCAGCACGGCCGCCATGGACATCACCTTGGCGGTGGAGCCGGGTTCGTAGGCGTCCTGGAGGGCGGGGTTGCCCATGGCGGCGGAGTCGGCCTTGGACAGGTCGTTGGGGTCGAAGCCGGGCGAGTTGGCCATGGCGAGGATCTGGCCGGTGGCGGTGTCCTGGACGATGACGTAGCCCCGGTCCGCCTTGGACTTCTTCACCTGGTCGGAGATCGCGTTCTGCGCGGCCCACTGGATGTCGCGGTCGATGGTCAGCTCGATGTCGCTGCCGGGCACCGCGGGCGTCTCGGTGGAGCCCGCGGTGGGCACCTCACGGCCGCCGGACTGGGCGTAGCGGATCTTGCCGTCCTTGCCGGAGAGCTGCTTGTTCAGCTGCTGCTCGATGCCGCCGCCGCCCCGGCCCTCGCTGTTGACCCAGCCCAGTATCCCGGCGGCCAGCTCCTTGTTGGGGTACACCCGCTGACTGCTGGGGTCGGCGAAGACCCCGGCGAGCACGTTGGTGGCGCCCTTCTTGACGAAGGCGGCCTTCAGGTCCTTGATCTGCTTCCAGACCTGCGGAGTCTGCCGGGAGGCGATCCGGGCGTAGCGGGACTGCCTGTTGGCCGGGCGGAGCTTCTTGACGAGCGCTTCCTGGTCCTGGCCGAGGATCGGCGCGAGCAGCGCGGCGGCCTGCTCGGGCCCGTCGGAGATCTTGAGCTGTTCGCTGTTGAACATCATCGGGTCGGCGGTGATGTCGTACGCGTCCTCGCTGACGGCGAGGGCGACGCCGTTGCGGTCGGTGATGCCGCCGCGTTCGGCGGTCAGGGTGTGCGCGACATAGCGGTTCTGCTCGGCCTTGGCGGAGTAGGTGCTGGCGTCCACGGCCTGCACCTGGAGCAGGCGCACGGTGAAGGCGGTCAGCACCAGGGCGAGGGCGAGGCCGACCAGGCGGAGCCGGGGCCGGGGGCTGCCGAGCCGCAGCGCGGGCTTGGCCGGGGGGCGGCCGCCGGAGGGGCGGCGGACGGGGCGGGCTCCGGGACCGGGACGGCGGGGGGCCGCGCCTCGGGGACGGGGCGGCCTCGCGGGTCCGGGCACACGGCGGCGCGGCGCTTCCCTGTCGGACACTTCCGTCACCTGCCGGGGGTCGGGGTGGTGGGGGCGGACCGGAGGGCGCCGCCCGGCGCGGGAGTCGTGACGGCCGGAGACGTGACGGCCGGAGTCCTGACGGCCGGAGACGTGGCGGCGGGGCTCGCCGGGGTGCGGGCGGGTGTGCCGCTCGGCGTCACCGGGGTGGTGGTCGGGGCGGCGGTCAGCGCCTCGGGGGCGCGGGGGCCGGTGAGCGCGGCGGAGCGGGGGGCGGCGCTGGGGACGCCCTTGACGCTGCCGTCGGGGCCGAGGAAGGCGGGGTCGCCGCCGGGGACCATGCCGAGTTCGCGGGCGCGGCGCTGGAGGGCGTCGGGCGCGGAGTAGGCGTCGATGTCCCGCTGGAGGGCCTGTTCCTCGTCGGTGAGGCTCTTGGTCTTGCGCTGTATGTCGTCCAGCTCGAACGATCCTGCGCTGAGCGCGGAGTTGAGCACCAGCAGACCGAGGAGTCCACCGCCGAGGAGCAGGACGACGAGGAGGACGAAGGGGGTACGGGCCGCGCGGGCGCGGCCCGCGGGGATGAGCCGGGCGAGCCGGGCCGCCCTCCCCCGAGGTGCGGGCTTGCTGCTCACTGTCCCTCCCGGCGGGTGCGGGTGCCCGGCCGGTCCCGTTCGTTCACTCGGCGTCCTCCCTGATGCGCTCGACACCGCGGAACCTCGCCGGGGCGGCCCGGCGGTTCTCGGCGATCTCCTCCTCGGTGGGAAGTTCGGCACCACGGGTGAGGAGCTTGAGCCGGGGCTGGTAGCGCTCGGGCACCACGGGCAGCCCGGGCGGGGCGGTGTTGGCGGCACCGGCCGCGAACACCTGCTTGACCAGCCGGTCCTCCAGCGACTGGTACGACAGCACCGCGATGCGGCCGCCGACCGCGAGGGCCTTCACCGCGGCCGGCACGGCCCGCTCCAGTACGGAGAGTTCGCCGTTGACCTCGATGCGCAGGGCCTGGAAGGTGCGCTTGGCCGGGTTGCCGCCGGTGCGCTTGGCGGCCTGCGGCAGGGCGTCCCGGATCAGCTCGACCAGGCGGGCGCTGTTGGTGAACGGCTCCTTGTCGCGCTCGCGGACGATCGCCGAGACGATCCGCTTGGCCTGCTTCTCCTCGCCGTACGCGCGCAGGATGCGGACCAGTTCACCGGCCGGGTAGGTGTTGAGGACCTCGGCGGCGCCGATGCCGGTCGTCTGGTCCATGCGCATGTCGAGCGGGGCGTCCTGCGCGTAGGCGAAGCCGCGGTCGGCCTCGTCCAGCTGCATGGAGGAGACACCGAGGTCGAACAGGATGCCCTGGACGGACGGAATGCCCAGGCGGTCGAGGACCTCGGGGAGTTCGTCGTAGACGGCGTGCACGAGGGTGGCGCGGTCGCCGTAGGGGGCGAGGCGTTCGCCGGAGAGGCGGAGGGCTTCCTTGTCCCGGTCGAGGCCGATCAGCCGGGCCTCGGGGAAGCGGGCCAGCAGCGCCTCGCTGTGGCCGCCGAGGCCCAGGGTGCAGTCGACGACCACCGCTCCCGGCCGCTCCAGGGCGGGCGCCAGCAGGTCCAGGCACCGCTGGAGCATCACCGGGACGTGTCGACTCTCGGTCAAGGGGGCCTCTCAGTTCCGGCGGGCGGTACGCACCGCCGGGTCCCCGCCCGCTCCGTGAAGGGGAGGCCCGCCGGCGCCGGAAGCGTCGGCCGGCCGGGAGCGGGAGGAGGCCGAGCCGCACGTACGCGCCGCGCACGCGGGGAAGACGGTCCGGGCGGATGCCGGGATCTTCGGGGGTTTCACCAGCGGGAAGAGCCGCGCCTCCCGCTTCGCGTCACTTTAGTCCACCCCGTGTCGCGGTCAATCAACCGGCCTGCGCGTCGCGTACGGCTTCCGGGACCGCCCGGCGATTCGCCGGGATTCACCCGTCCGGCGGAGGTTGGCGCTCCGTGTGGGTTGGCTCACAACAAGCCACAATGTGGTTCTTTGTGGCCGTCCACAGCAGGCCGGGGACACCGGTGACCAGTAACGTCGGGACCATGACGACTTCCGCAGCAGTTCCCACCGGGTCCGACGGCGCCATAGCGGGCGGCGGCAGCGTGACGGACCGCCTGGTCGGCGCCAACGAGAGTTACGCGAACGCCTTCACCGACCCCGGCATGGACGCGCGTCCGGTGCTTCAGGTGGCCGTGGTCGCGTGCATGGACGCCCGCCTCGACCTGCACGCCGCGCTCGGCCTGGAGCTGGGCGACTGTCACACCATCCGCAACGCGGGCGGCGTGGTCACCGATGACGTGATCCGTTCGCTGACCATCAGTCAGCGCGCGCTCGGCACCCGCAGCGTGGTCCTGATCCATCACACCGGATGCGGCCTCGAATCCCTCACCGAGGAGTTCCGGCACGAGCTGGAGATGGAGGTGGGCCAGCGCCCGGCGTGGGCGGTGGAGGCGTTCCGGGACGTGGACCAGGACGTACGGCAGTCGATGCAGCGGGTGCGGACCTCGCCCTTCCTGCTGCACACCGATGACGTGCGCGGCTTCGTCTTCGACGTGCGGACCGGTCTGCTGCGCGAGATCGACCCGGCCGGGGACGGCGCCGCCGCGTCGGCCTGACACCTCGGCGGGCCCCCTGTCCAGCCCTGTGGACGGGGGGGCGAAAGGGCCGCAAGCCCGGCATCGCGGCGGCAGTTGTCCACAGGCGGTGACACGAATCCGTAACGGCGGCAAGAATGCGGGTGTGACGGCGCGCGGCCTGGTCCGCGCGGCGTCGCAGTTCCGGGGTGGGCCGGTCGCGCTCGCGTGCACAGGCCCTGGGTGATGAGGGCCGAGGAGGGCCGGGTGACGACCTATGACGATCGGGCGAGCCAGGGGGGCGTCCCCGCTCGAACGGAGTCGGGGGCGGGGCGGGATCTGACCGCCACCGCGGAGCGTGTCCGCGCTTCGGTGGAGGACGTGATCGAGGGCAAGCCCGAGGTCGTGCGGCTCGCGCTGACCGTGCTGCTCGCCGAGGGGCATCTGCTGATCGAGGACGTCCCCGGCGTGGGCAAGACCATGCTGGCCAAGGCGCTGGCGCGGTCCATCGACTGCTCGGTGCGGCGCATCCAGTTCACGCCCGATCTGCTGCCCTCGGACATCACCGGGGTGTCCATCTGGGACCAGCGGGGCGGTGACTTCGAGTTCAAGCCGGGGGCGATCTTCGCGCAGATCGTGATCGGCGACGAGATCAACCGCGCCTCGCCCAAGACCCAGTCGGCGCTGCTGGAGTCCATGGAGGAGCGGCAGGTCACCATCGACGGCCACAGCTATGAACTGCCCAGCCCCTTCATGGTGGTGGCGACGCAGAACCCGGTCGAGATGGAGGGCACGTATCCGCTGCCCGAGGCCCAGCGCGACCGTTTCATGGCCCGTGTCTCCGTCGGCTATCCCAGTGTCGAGGCCGAGCTGCGGATGCTGGACGTGCACGGCGGGGCCTCCCCGCTCCAGGACCTGGAGCCGGTGGCGCACGCCCACGAGATCGTGAAGCTGATCGAGACGGTGCGCGCGGTACACGTCTCGGAGGCGGTGCGGCGGTACGCGGTGGAGCTGGTCGCCGCCACCCGTGTCCACCCCGATGTCAGACTCGGCGCCTCCCCGCGCGCGACGCTGCATCTGCTGCGCGCGGCGAAGGCGTCCGCCGCCCTGGAGGGCCGGGAGTACGCACTGCCGGACGACCTCCAGACGCTCGCCCCCGCCGTCCTGGCCCACCGTCTGCTGCCCACCTCGGAGGCGCAGCTGAACGGCCGGACGGCCGAGGACGTGGTGCGGGAGATCATCCAGCACACCCCCGTGCCCACCACCGGAAGACAGAGCGGCTACGACGGCCTGGACGTCTCGGCGGCGTATCCCCCGCGGCGTTCCCGGGGTCTGTGATGTCCGCCGGGGGGCGGGGCGGGGTGCGCGCGACGCTGTCGGGGCTCACCACCCGCGGGCGTTCCTTCCTGGCCGCCGGGATCGCGGCCGCGATCTGCGCCTATGTGCTGGGCCAGGACGATCTGCTCCGGGTGGGCCTGCTGCTGGCCGGGCTGCCGCTGATCTGCGCGACCGTGCTGCACCGCACGCGGCACCGGGTGACCGCCGAGCGGAGCCTGGCTCCCGCGCGGGTACCGGCGGCCGGGGAGGCGCGGGTGCGGCTCAGGGTGGACAACGTCTCCCGGCTGCCCACCGGCCTGCTGATGCTCCAGGACCGGGTGCCGTACGTGCTCGGGCCCCGGCCGCGTTTCGTGCTGGACCGGATCGAGCCGGGCGGTCATCGGGAGGTGTCCTACCGGGTGCGTTCGGACCTGCGCGGCAGATACCGGCTCGGGCCGCTCCAGGTGCGGCTGAGCGACCCGTTCGGGATGTGCGAGCTGACCCGGTCGTTCTCGGCGTACGACACGCTGACGGTGCTGCCGCGCGTGGAGCCGCTCCCGCCGGTCCGGTTCGGCGGGGAGGCGCTGGGGCACGGCGACGGGCGGCAGCGTTCGCTGGCGCTGGCCGGGGAGGACGACCTCATCCCGCGCGGCTACCGGCACGGCGACGACCTGCGCCGGGTGCACTGGCGCTCCACCGCCCGGCACGGCGAGCTGATGGTGCGCCGCGAGGAGCAGCCCCGCCGCTCGCGCTGCACGGTGCTGCTGGACACCCGCGGGGTGGCCTACGAGGGCGCGGGCCCCGGCTCGGCCTTCGAGTGGGCGGTGTCGGGGGCCGCCTCGGTGGTGACGCATCTGCTGGAGCGGGGGTTCTCGGTGCGGCTGCTGACGGATTTCGGTGTCACGGTGTCCGGTGAGGGCGGTTCGGGGCATGAACGGGCGGCGGCGGCCGCGCTGATGATGGACACCCTCGCGGTGATCGACCACTCCGACGGCACCGACCTGGCGGGCGCGTACGACGTGCTGCGCGACGGGCACGACGGGCTGCTGGTCGCTTTCCTCGGTGATCTCGACGCCGGGCAGGCGGCGTCGGTGGCGCGGATGCGCCGTCGCGGGGGCGCGGTCGCCTTCGTGCTCGACCCGGACGGCTGGACGCGCGAGCCGACGGCGGTGCCGGAGCCGGACGACCCGCTGCCCCAGCGGCTGCGGGTGCTGCGCGAGGCGGGCTGGACGGCGCTGGGGGTGCCGGGCGGGGCGTCACCGGCGGAGCTGTGGCGGCAGGCGGACCGGGAGCGGCCGGGTCCGGCCGCGCTGAGCGGGAAGGCACGGGGATGAGCGGGCGGGCACGACTGGCGCTGTGCGCGGCGGCGGCCACACTGATGGCGTCCTGCGCCCTGTTGCCGCTGGTCGACAGGCCCACCTGGCTGCTGCTGTCGGCGCTGCTGGTGGCCGTGCAGACGGGGGTGGGCATCGCGGCCCGGCGGATTCCGGTGTCCCGGTCGCTGACGCTGCCCGCGCAGCTGCTGGTGACCCTGGTGCTGCTGACGCTGCTCTTCGCGCGGGGCTCGGCGCTGGGCAGCCTGCTGCCGGGGCCGGACGCGTTCCGGCGGTTCGGGGCGCTGTTCGGGCAGGGCGCGGACGATGTGAACCACTACGCGATCCCGGCGCCGCTCACGGACGGCATCCGGCTGCTGCTGGTCGGCGGGGTGCTGCTGGTGCATCTGCTGGTGGACACCCTCGCGGTGACCTTCCGGCGGGCGGCTCCGGCGGGGCTGCCGCTGCTGGCGCTGTACTCGGTGGCGGCGGGGCTGTCGGACGGGGGCGCGGACTGGCTGTGGTTCCTGGTGGCGGCGGCCGGATATCTGATGCTGCTGCTCGCGGAGGGACGGGAGCGGCTCGCGCAGTGGGGCCGGGTGTTCGGCGGCGCCCCCCGCGCGGGTGCCCCGGCGGCCGGGGTGACGGCTCCGGCGCGCACCGGCCGCCGGATCGGCGCGCTGGCGCTGGGGGTGGCCCTGGTGGTGCCGCTGGCCCTGCCGACGCTGCACGGCGGCCTGCTGGGCGAGGCGGGGTCGGGCGTCGGCGCGGGCAACGGCCGGGGCGGCACGATCTCGGCCGTGAACCCGCTGGTGTCGCTGCGGGACAGCCTGAACGTGCAGGACGACCGTCAGGTGCTCTCCCTGCGGCCCAGCTCCGGCGAGGTGCCGGACATGTATGTGCGGATAGTGTCCCTGGACGACTTCGACGGCACCGACTGGAAGCCGTCCCAGCGGCACATCGCGGAGGTGCCGGGGGTCTTCCCGGCCCCGGCGGGCCTGAGCGACGAGGTGCGGCGGACCACGCTGCGCACGGTGATCACGGCCGCGGACTGGTACGCGCAGGACTGGCTGCCGATGCCGTATCCGCCGAGCGGGGTCAGGATCGACGGCAACTGGCGTTACGAGCCGGTCGGGATGACGCTGGTGGGCGACCACGGCCAGACCACGCGGGGCAAGACGTACCAGGTGACCAGCCTGGATCTGCGGCCGACCGCGCGGCAGCTGGCCGACGCCCCGAAGCCGCCGGCCGCGCTGGAGCGGGAGTACACCCGGGTACCGGCCCGGCTGCCGGACGTGGTGGCGCGGACCGCCGAGGAGGTCACCTCCGGCGCGCGCAACCACTACGAGGAGGCGGTACGGCTCCAGGACTGGTTCTCGGTGGAGGGCGGCTTCCGGTACGACACCGAGGTGCAGGTGGGCCGGGGCGCGAACGCGATCGCCACCTTCCTCGAGAAGAAGGAGGGGTTCTGCGTCCACTTCTCCTTCGCCATGGCGGCGATGGCCCGCACGCTGGGGATTCCGGCCCGGGTGGCGGTCGGCTTCGCGCCGGGCACTCCGCAGGGCGACGGTTCGGTGTCGGTGAGCCTGAAGGACGCGCACGCCTGGCCGGAGCTGTACTTCCAGGGCGTGGGCTGGACCCGTTTCGAGCCGACGCCCACGCGGGGCACGACCCCGGCGTACACCCGGTCGGACACACCGAGCAGCGCGCTTCCGGACCGGGAGCTGCCCTCGCGCGGGGCGTCCAGGGAGCCTTCGGCGGCGGCGACGCAGGGGGAGAGCTGCGCGGCGCGGGACCGGTCGGGCGCGTGTGCCGGTCCGTCGGCGGCCGTGGCGGCGCCGGGCGGCGGCGGGGGCCCGTCGGGCGGGCTGTGGGCCGCGCTGGTCGTGCTGGGCGCGCTGGCACTGCTGGTGCTCCCGCTGGCGCCGATGCTGTGGCGGACGCGGGTGCGTGCGCGGCGGCTGGACGGGCACTCCCCCGCCCCGGCCGGGCGGACGCTGGCGGCCTGGCGGGAGCTGACCGACAGTGCCTGGGACTTCGGGGTGGTACCGGACGACTCACTGACCCCGCGCGGCTCGGCGGCCCGGATCGTGCGGCTGGGCCGCCTGGACGGGGAGGCCGGGGCCGCGGTGCACCGGGTGGCGGCCGCCCTGGAGCAGGTGCTGTACGCCCCGGAGCCGGGACCGGCGCCGGACCTCGGCAGGGACGTGCGCCGGGTGATCGCCGGGCTGGCGGTCCCGGTGAGCCGGGGCACCCGGCTGCGGGCCCTGTTCGCGCCGCGCTCGGCCCGGCGGGTGCTGTGGTCGGCCCAGGACCGCTGGGCTGCCGTACGGGTCCGGGCGGCGGCGCTGCGGCCGGTGCGCGGGGAGGCTTGACGGAGCCGGACACGGCCGAGGGGGTGACCACCGGAATCGGTGGTCACCCCCTCGTACGAAACCTTGGGAGTCCGGGGGCTCAGTGGCCCTGTTCGTCGCGGCGGCGCTGCCAGCGGTCCTCGATGCGTTCCATGACGGTACGTTTCCGCCGGACGGGGCGGCGCTTGGTGTGGCTCTTGGGATGCTCGCCCGGCTTGGGTGCCTTGCGCCAGCCGGTGACGGCGAGCACGGCACAGCCGAGCATCACCAGGAAACCCACGACGCTGATCCAGATCTGCAGCACGGCCATGCCGGCGATGAGGAGCGCGATACCGACGAGGAAGCCCGCGGCCGCCTGGTAGACCCGGCGCCGGGTGTACGTCCGCAGCCCGTTTCCCTCGAGCGCCGACGCGAACTTGGGATCTTCGGCGTACAGCGCTCGTTCCATCTGCTCGAGCATGCGCTGCTCGTGCTCCGAGAGCGGCACGGAGTCCTCCTCATCGTGCAGTCGCCGGGGCGACTCCGGGGGGTCCTTTCAGGATAGGCAGGGAATCGCCCCCGTGAAACCCGCCCCTCTGCGCCATCTGGCCAACCGGTCCGTCAGGGCGTCCCGGCTCGCTGAGGCTGTCATTCCCCGGCGGCCGACCCGTCATGCCGGTCGGTGTACCTCGATCATACGGCGCAAACCCCTCGATCGGGGGGCTTGTGGCGTACTCCATCTGCCGCCGCGCCCCTGATCAGCGGCGTGTGCCACGGGGCGGGTTCAGTCTCCGGTGCCCTCGGCGGGCCCTTCGGTCACCCGGGTCTCGCCGAGCACATGGACCTGGGTGGCCACGGAGTGGAAGGCGGGCAGCTCCGCGACGGCGGCCTCCAGCCGCAGCAGCGCGTCCAGCGCGCCCGGCTCGGTGTCCACCAGGACGCCGGGCACCAGGTCGGCGAAGACGCGTACGCCGTGCACGGCGCCGACGCGCAGGCCCGCGTTCTCCACCAGCTCGGTGAGCTGTCCGGGGGTGAAGCGGTGCGGCACCGGGTCGCCGTCGCCCCAGCGGCCGTCCGGGTCGGCCAGGGCCTGCCGGGCCTCGGTGAAGTGACCGGCGAGGGCGCGGGCCAGCACGGCGCCGCCGAGGCCCGCCGCGAGCAGGCTGAGCACGCCGTCGGGGCGCAGCGCGGCCACCGCGTTGCCGACGCCCTCGGCGGGGTCGTCCACGTATTCCAGCACCCCGTGGCACAGAACCGCGTCGAAGCCGCCGCGCTCGACCACGTCGAAGAGGCCGTGGGCGTCGCCCTGGACACCCCGGACCCGGTCGGCGACGCCTGCCTCGGCGGCCCGGCGCTCGAGGGCGAAGAGGGCGTTGGGGCTGGGGTCGACGACGGTGACCTGGTGGCCGAGCCGGGCGACGGGCACGGCGAAGTTGCCGCTGCCGCCGCCGGTGTCGAGCACGTCCAGCGAGTCCCGCCCCGTGGCCTTGACGCGGCGGTCCAGGGCGTCCTGGAGGACGTCCCACACCACGGCGGTACGGAGAGAGGCGCGGGGGCGCGTCGGGTCCGGCACGGCTGTTGACTCCTCGGCACGGCACCGCCCGTTGCCCGGCGGCGCGATGGGGGCCTCCCCCGGCCGGTCACGGGGAGGTGCGCGGCGGGTGGAGGCGTAAGGCGTTCCCACCCTATGGCCTCGCCCGCCGCGCCCGGTCACCCCCGCCGGTCGCGGCGCCTGGCGTCTCGCCCAGCGGACGGGAACGCCGCGGTCCGCCGCCTGTCGGCGCGCGTCACGGGGTCTCCGCCCGCGGCCGGGGCGCCACCGGCCGGAGGGCGAGCAGCCGCTCGACCAGGCGCAGGAACATGCCCACGTCGCGTATCAGGTCGTCGGCGTCGCGGGCGCCCACCGCGCCCCGGATGCCGGCCTCGGCGCGGGCGCGGCGGTCGGCGCCGGAGGCGAACAGGGCACTCCACTCGGTCAGCTCGGGCGCCAGCTCGGGCAGCACCTCCCAGGCGGGGCGGATGCGGGCCCGGCGGCGCGCGGTGGCCTCGGGCCGCCCCCGGACGGCGAGGACGGCGGCGGCCGCGCGGAGGGCGGCGAGGTGGGCCAGGGCGTACCGCTCGTTCGCGGTCTCCATGGCGGTGGCCTCGTCCAGCGTGGTGTGGGCCTGGGCGAGCAGGGCGACGGCGGCGGGCGGTGCCGTGGACCGGCGGAGCACGGGGTGGACGTCGCTCGCGGCGGCAGCCGCTGACGTGCTGGTCATGACGAGCCTCCTGTCGTCCGGTGACGGCACGGATGCCGTATGCCCACATCGTGCGGTATGCCACTGACAATCCGTTCCGACCTGCTGTTTCACCCCAACTGCGGCCGGTTTCGGGGGCATCGGGGAACACCTGTGGGGCATCCGGGCTTGGTCGCGCACGCCTGTTCGGGCATACTTTTGAACTGACCAGTCAGTTCAAAAGCGGTTCCGGGGAGAGGCGGGGGCTTGTGCGCGGCGTGGACGTCACGGCCGGGGGGTTCGGGCTCAAGGGGCCACGGGGGTGGGCCTTCCGGGACATCGGCTTCGAGGCCGGGCCGGGTTCGCTGATCGCCGTGGAGGGACCGTCCGCCTCCGGCCGTACGTGCCTGCTGCTGGCGCTCACCGGGCGGATGAAGCCGACCGGGGGCGAGGCGGCCGTCGGCGGTCTCCCGCTCCCCCGGCGCATGGGGGCGGTGCGCCGGTTCAGCGCGGTGGCCAATGTCGCGGGGGTGACCGACCTGGAGCCCGCGCTGACCGTGGGCGAGCACCTGCGTGAACGGGCCCTGCTGCAGCGCCGGTTCGGCGACTCGCTGCGCGAGGCGCTGCATCCGCGTCCGCAGCGCAGGCACGAGGCCCGGCTGCGCGCGGACGCGGCCCTGGCCGCCGCCGGGCTCGACCTGGACGCGCTGCCGAAGGGCTCGCGTACGGCCGTACGGGACCTGGAGCGGCTGGAGGCGCTGCGGCTGTCCGTGGCGCTGGCGCTGATCGGCAGGCCCCGGCTGCTGGCGGTGGACGACGTGGAGCTGAAGCTGTCGGCGGCCGAACGCGCCGAGGTGTGGGACCTGTTGCGCTCGCTGACCCGCGCCGGGACGACCGTCCTGGCCGTGTGCCGCACCGCCCCCGGCGACTGCGTCACCGTCTCCACGGAGCCCGCCGAGGCCGGACCCACCCAGGACCACCAGCCCACGCAGGACGGACCCACCGAGGACCAGCCGGCCGAAGACACCCAGGACGCCCCCCGAGAGGAGGCCCCCGATGCGCTCACCGAGGCTGGCCGCGCTTGAGCTGCGCCGGTTCGGCCGGGGCCGACTGCCCCGCGCCGCGCTGGTCGCGCTGCTGGTGCTGCCCCTGCTCTACGGCGCCCTGTACCTGTGGTCGTTCTGGGACCCGTACGGCCGCCTGGACCGCGTCCCCGTGGCCCTCGTCGACGAGGACCAGGGGGCGACGGCGGGCGGGAAGAAGATCCACGCCGGTGCCGACATCGTCAAGGGCCTGCGCGGGCGGCGGACCTTCGAATGGCACGAGGTCGACGCCGCGGAGGCCCGTCGGGGCGTGGAGGACGGCACCTACTACCTCTCCCTGACCCTCCCGGCCGACTTCAGCCGCCGTGTCGCCTCCAGTTCCGGTGACTCCCCGGAGACCGGCGCGCTCCAGGTGCGCACCAACGACGCGAACAACTACATCGTCGGCCAGATCTCCCGGACCGTGTTCGCCGAGGTCCGCTCGGCCGCGTCCACCAAGACCTCCCGGACCTTCCTGGACCGGATCTTCATCGACTTCTCCACGCTGCACGACAAGACCGAGACCGCCGCCCAGGGCGCCGACAAGCTGAAGAACGGCCTGGGCAAGGCGGAGAAGGGCGCCCGGAAGCTCGCGGACGGGCTGAAGGAGGCGAACAGCGGGAGCGGCAAGCTCGCCAAGGGCCTCACCCGGCTCGACAAGGGCGCGGGCGACCTGGAGGACGGTTCACGCCAGGTCGCGGCCGGCACTCAGACCCTGGCGGACAAGGTCGACGGGGCGTATGCCAAGGCCGAGCCCTTCCTGGAGAAGAACGGGAAGACGATCGGCGCCACCGCCCGCCTGGTCTCCGACTCGGCCCGCACGGTGCAGGACAACCTCGACACCCTGGTCCGGCTCGCCCCCGGCGCCGCGCGCACCGCGCACGCCTCCGCCGCCGTACTGGACCAGGTCCACAAGGCCCGCTGCGAGACCCCGCCCGTGCCCGACCCGGCCTGCCCCGACCTGGCGAAGGCCCAGCGGGCGGCGGACGACGTGGCGGAAGTGGCCGACGACCTGAACAAGGTCGTCGCCGCCCAGGGCGGTGACCTGACGACCATGCGGAAGAACCTCACCACCCTGCGCCAACAGGCCGACGCCCTGGCCGAGCGCGCCCCGCACCTGCACCAGGACGTCGCCGACGCGGTGGCCAGGATCGACAAGCTGAACGCGGGCGCGAACGCCGTCGCCACCGGGGCGGAGAAGCTGCACACCGGGCTCGGCACCGCCCGGTCCGGCGCGGCCACCCTGCACCAGGGCATCGGCACCGCCGAGTCGGGCGCCCGGACCCTGGACAGCGGCCTGTACAAGCTGGTGGACGGCTCCGGGCGGCTGGCGGACGGCCTGCACGAGGGCGCCGGGAAGATCCCCGACTACGACGAGCGGGCCCGCGACCGGCGGACCGGCGTCATGGCCGACCCGGTCCGGCTCTCCTCCGCCGACCTGCACCAGGCGCCGAACTACGGCACGGGGTTCGCCCCGTACTTCATCCCGCTGTCCCTGTGGGTCGGCGCGATGGTGGCCTACATGCTGATCCCGCCGCTGAACCGGCGTGCCCTGGCGGCGGGCGCCCCGTCCTGGCGGATCGCGCTGGCCGGATGGCTGCCGGTGCTGGCGGTGGGCGTGCTCCAGACGGCGGCACTGATGTCCGTACTGCACTTCGGCATCGGGCTGGAGATGGCCCGGGCGGCCGGGACGACCATGTTTTTGTTCCTGGTCACGGCCTGCTTCACGGCGATCGTGCAGTGGCTCAACGCCCGCTTCGGCGCGGCCGGCCGCATCCTCGTGCTGGCCCTGCTGATGCTCCAGCTCACCTCGGCGGGCGGCACCTACCCGGTGCAGACCAGTCCGGGCTTCTTCAACGCCATCCACCCGTATCTGCCGATGAGTTACGTGGTGTCGGCGCTGCGCAGGCTGATCACCGGCGGCGGCCTGGGCCCGGTGTGGCAGGCGTGCCTGGTGCTGACGGCGTTCACCGCGGGCGCCCTCGCGCTGACCGCGCTCACGGCCCGGCGCCGCCAGGTGTGGACGCTCCAGCGGCTGCACCCGGAGCTGAGCCTGTGAGCGCGGGGGCGGCGGAGGCGGCCCGGCGGCCCGGCGCACCTGTGAGAATCGGTGCCATGGAAAGCACCAGCGCCACGCCCGCGGGCAGCACGCGCCGCGAGGCCACCCGGCAGAAGCTCTACGAGGCGGCCGTCACCCTCATCGCCGAGCAGGGGTTCTCCGCGACCACGGTGGACGAGATCGCCGAGCGCGCCGGGGTGGCGAAGGGCACCGTCTACTACAACTTCGCCAGCAAGTCGGTGCTCTTCGAGGAGCTGCTGCGGCACGGCGTCGGACTGCTCACCGCCTCGCTGCGGGAGGCCGCCGAGCGGACCGCCCGCGAGGGCGGCGGCGGGGTGGACGCGCTGGACGCGATGGTCCGCGCGGGCCTGGTCTTCATCGACCGCTACCCGGCCTTCACCCAGCTGTACGTGGCCGAGCTGTGGCGCACCAACCGGGCCTGGCAGTCGACCCTGATGGTGGTACGCCAGCAGGCCGTGGCGGTGGTCGAGGAGGTGCTGCGCGAGGGCGTGGCGGCCGGGGAGTTCAGCGACGAGATCGACGTGCAGCTGACGGCGGCCGCGCTGGTCGGCATGGTGCTGGTGGCCGCGCTGGACTGGAAGGCGTTCCAGCCGGAGCGCTCGCTGGACGACGTGCACTCCGCGCTGTCCCGGCTGCTCCAGGGGCGGGTCAGCGGGGGCTGACCCGAGGTTCGGGACACCGGGCGTGCGAAGGGCGCCGGACCGCGTCAAGCAGGTCCGGCGCCCTCGCTCTCCCCCGTACTCCCCCGTGCTCCCCCGTACGGTTCCCACCGCGGTCCCCCGTGACCGTTCGGCCACGGGCCCCGTGTCTCGCTTCCGCCGACGGATCGGCGGAAGGAGCGGCCGGCGGGCGGGCCCGTTCCGCCGCCCCGTGTCGGCGGTGCCGGGCCGCGCCCCCTGGCCGTGTCTCCACTCTCTCCTCCGGGCCGCCCCCGGCCCATCCGCGCGGCTACTCATCTGTGCGTCTAGGTACGGGTACTCACCGCCCCGCGTTCGGGCCCGGGGAAGCACTGTCGGTGGTGGTCGGTAAAGTCGCGGTCATGGCACGGATTGCGGTGATCGGCGCCGGGATGGGCGCGCTGGCGGCGGCCGCCCGGCTGGCCGTCGCGGGCCACCGGGTGACGGTGTACGAGCGGACGGACACGTACGGCGGCGCGGTGCGCCGCTTCGAGCGGGACGGGTTCGCCTTCGACACCGGCCCCGGTCTGCTGCCGCTGCCCGCGGTCTGGCGGGACCTGTTCCTGAAGACCGGCAAGGAGCCGCTGGAGGACCTGGTCGAGCTGGTCCAGGTCGACCCCTCCGCCCGGCACGTCTTCGCGGACGGCACCTCGGTCGCCGTCCCCAACGCCTCGCGCGCGGGCGTCGTCTCGGCGCTGGACGAGGCACTGGGCGCCGGGGTGGGACACCGCTGGGGCGACTTCCTGGTGCGGGCCCGCGAAGCCTGGGACCGCACCCGGCGCCCCTTGCTGGAGGAGCCGCTGTGGCCCAACTGGCAGGTGCTGGCGGAGCGCGAGCCCTACCCGGCCGTCCCGCACAAGCGGCTGCTGCGCACCCGCCGGGCCACCACCCTCGCCGAGGTCGCCGACCGGGAGCTGCGCGACGACCGCCTGGGGGCCCTGCTGACCGGCCATGCCCTGGCCCACGGCCTGGACCCGCGCACCGCCCCCGCGAGCGCGGCCGTCCTGCCGTACCTGGAGCACGCCTTCGGCACCTGGTACGTACGCGGCGGCGTCCGGGAGCTGGCCCGCGCGGTGTACGAGCGCTGTGTGAAACGCCGGGTAAGGTTCGTGTTCGGCGCCGAGGTCACCGGGATCACGGTGAAGGACGGCCAAGCGGCGGGCGTCGAGCTGGCCGACGGCACGGTGGCGGACGCCGACCATGTGGTCGCCGACGTGGACCCGGCGCTGCTGGCCCGCCTGACGGACCGCCCGCTGGACGGCACCGGCGATGTGCGCCCCGGTGAGCGCGGGGCCGCCCGGCTCACCCTGCTGCTGGCGCTGAAGGGCGCCCGGGAGGCGGGTGCCGCGCACCGGACGGTCGTCCACGCCCCGGACGCGGAGGCCGAGTTGGACTTCCTGGCGAACCCGGGCGGCGATCCTCTGCCCGTCCCGACGGTCACCGTGCTGCGTCCCGACGACCCGGCGCTGCGCCCGGACGACGCCCATGAGTCGGCCGTGGTGTGGGCGACCCTGCCCGCCGGGCCGGACGTGGCAGCGGGCCACGCGGAGATCCTGCTCGACGCGGCAGCCAAGGCGGTCCCGGGTCTGCGCGACCGCCTGCTCTGGCACGAGATCCGCACCCCGGACCACAACTCCGCCGAGACGGGCGCCCGTCACGGCGCGGTCCCGGCCCCCTCACTCGCGGCGGCCGACGGCGGCCTCCTGCACCCGGCCAACTCCACCCGGCTGCCGGGCCTGTACCGGGTCGGTGGCTGGTCCCACCCCGGCGGCGGGCTGCCGCACGCGGGGATGTCGGGGGCGATGGTGGCCGGACTCATCGTGGAGGGGCCGGAGTTCCGGGGGTCGACGTGAGCCGCTCTCAGTAGCGGTACTGCTCGTCGTAGCCGGTGTTCTGCTGCTGGTTCTGCCCCTGGTAGGGGTACTGCTGCTGTTCCGGCGGGAGTTCGCCGTCGTAGGTCTCGTCGGTGCGCTGCTGCGGCACCCACACCCCGCCCGCAGGGGTCTCGCCCTGGGCACCGGTGCCGTACGCGTCCTGCCCGTAGGTCTGCTGGGCGTAACCCTGCTGCGCGTAACCGGTGTTCTGGTAGCCGCCCTCGTAGCTCTGCGTGGCGTACGGGTCCGCGTAGGCGGGGTACGCCTGCTGGGCGCCGGTGTCGTAGCCGTTCTGGGCGTAGCCCTGCTGGTCGTAGCCCGAGTAGTCGTAGGCGTACGCCTGGTCGGTCTGCTGGGGCTGGGGCTGGGCGGGGGTGCCGTCGCCGTAGACGCCGTAGCTGCCGGTGTCGTCGGGCATGGGCTGGGGTTCGTAGACCGAGGTCGTCTCGGCGGTGGTGGGGTCGGGGCGGACCGGGGTGAACACGTCGTCGCGGTCGTAGGCGTCGTCCCCGTCGTAGGCGTCGTAGCCGTCCGTGGTGTAGGCCGCGGTCTCCGGGCCGGGGTGGTCCTGGCCGAAGTCGGCGGACTCGTCCGGGTCGGGGGCGCCGAGGACCGGGTCCTGGCGCTCGGCGCGGTTGCGGCGGCGCCGGGTGACCGGGCCCGCCTCCTCGTCCTCGGGGCGCTTGACCGCCCAGCCCGCCGCGAAGCCCTTGCGGAACGACAGCGTGACGTAGGTCTGCCCGACGGCGAACGCGATGGCGCCCAGCCCGATGACGACGACCGACGGCATCAGCACGCCGACCACCACACCGAGGAACCCGGTGAAGGCGAGCAGCCGCCAGCGCAGCCGTGCCTTGTACTGCAGCAGCACCTCGCCCAGCAACCACAGCGCGACGATGCCGAACGCGATGTAGAGGACCGTCCAGCCCATGTACGCCCCTCTCCCGATGACCGTTACGCAGTGTGTCGCATCGCGGTGCGGCCGGTCTAGGCCCGCGGGGGGTGGTGCAGGCCCAGGTTCTCGTAGATCTCCAGCGTCGCCGTGGAGTTGTTCAGCGTGATGAAGTGCAGTCCGGGCACTCCTTCGGCGAGCAGCCGAGCGCAGAACTCCGTGGCGAAGTCGATGCCCAGGGAGCGTACCGCCGCCGGGTCGTCCTTCGCCGCGAGGATGCGGTCTTTCAGCTCGGGCGGGAACAGCGCGTTGCTCAGCTTCGGCAGCCGTTCCAGCATCTTCACACTGGTGACCGGAAGGATCTCCGGAATGACGGGGGTTTCGCAACCCGCGGCCTCGACCCGGTCGCGCAGCCGGAGGTAGGACTCGGGCTGGAAGAACATCTGGGTGACCGCGTAGTCGGCGCCCGCGCGGCACTTGTCCACGAAGTGGGCGACGTCGGTGTCCCAGTCGGCGGAGCGCGGATGCATCTCCGGGAAGGCGGCGACGCCCACGCAGAAGTCGCCCGACTCCTTGATGAGGCGCACCAGTTCGGCCGCGTACGTCAGCCCCTCGGGGTGCGCGACCCAGTCGCCCATCGGGTCGCCGGGCGGATCGCCGCGCACGGCGAGCATGTTGCGGATGCCCGCGTCCGCGTACTGGCCGATGATGTTGCGCAGTTCGGCCACCGAGTGGTCGACGGCGGTGAGGTGGGCGACCGGGGTGAGCGTCGTGTCGACGACGATCTGCTGGGTCTCCTTGACCGTGGTGGCACGGGTGGTGCCGCCCGCGCCGTAGGTGACGGAGACGAAGTCGGGAGCCACGGCCTCGACCCTGCGCAGCGCGTTCCACAGACTGCGCTCACCCTGCGGGGTCTTCGGCGCGTAGAACTCGAAGGAGTACGCCGTCTTGCCGGTGGCGAGGATGTCCCGGACGGTCCGGGCGCGATCAGTCCTGGTGGATGCGGTTCCGAGGGCCATACCCGCAGGTTAGCCACGGGTGGGCGGCTGCCCAACCGGGCACCGGCGATTTGGCCGAATTGCCGGGCCCTTGTCCATCCCTTGGGACAGGCCGCTCAGATCTGCCGGAGCCGCTCGGCGAACTCGGCCGCCGCCGCGCCGGGGTCGTCCGCCCCGGTGAGCGCGCGGACCACGACGACCCGGCGGGCGCCCGCGTCGAGCACCTGGTCCAGGTTGGTCCGGTCGATGCCGCCGATGGCGAACCAGGGCCGCTCGGTGCCGAGGCCCGCGGTGTACCGGACCAGGTCGAGGCCGGGGGCGTGGCGGCCGGGCTTGGTGGGGGTGGGCCAGCAGGGGCCGGTGCAGAAGTAGTCCACGCCGTCCTGGACGGCGGCCGCGGCGGCCTCCGCCTCGGAGTGGGTGGAGCGGCCGACGAGGACGCGGTCACCGAGGATCGCCCGGGCGGCGGGCACCGGCAGGTCGCCCTGGCCGAGGTGGAGCACGTCGGCTCCGGAGGCGTGGGCCACGTCGGCCCGGTCGTTGACCGCGAGCAGCTTGCCGTGCCGGGCGCAGGCGTCGGCGAACACCTCCAGGTGGGCCAGCTCCTCGGCGGCCTCCATGCCCTTGTCGCGCAGCTGGACGATGTCGACACCGCCGGCCAGGACCGCGTCCAGGAACTCGGCGAGGTCGCCCTGCTCCCTGCGGGCGTCCGTGCAGAGGTAGAGCCGGGCGTCGGCGAGGCGGGCGCGGGCGGTGTCGGGCATGCGGTGGGTCCCCCGGTGGTTCGGTGTGCGGGTCGGCTTTGCGTGGGGGCGGCGCCCGGCCGGGCGCCGCCCTGGGCCCTGTCACGGGCCCGGTCGGGTCAGCCGGCCAGTGCCTGGGCCCGGCGCTTCACCTCCGTGCCGCGGTTCTCGCTGAGGGCCTGCGCGGGGGTGCCGGGCAGGGAGGCGTCGGGGGTGAAGAGCCATTCGATCATCTCTTCATCCGTGAACCCGTTGTCCCGCAGGAGCGTCAGGGTGCCGGTGAGGCCCTTGACGACCTTGTCCTCGTCGATGAAGGCGGCGGGGACGTGCAGCGCCCGGTTCTCACCTCGGCGTACGGCGATGATTTGGCCCTCCTTGACCAGCTGCCGCACACGCGTCACCTCGACATCGAGCATTTCGGCGATGTCGGGGAGGGTGAGCCAGGCGGGGACAAGAGCGTCGATCTTGGTGTCAATCTCGGTCACGACACCTAGCCTGCCATCCCCCACCGACAGCCGGTAGTCGGGCCACTCCGCGCGCGGGTGCCCGGCCTACTCGACGACGGCCTGTTTCAGCGGGAGCGCGGGGTCGGTGAGGGCCTCGGCGTCCATCAGGCGGCCCGCCTCGATCAGCCGCCTGCCCTGGGCGAGGTCGCGTGGGCGGCCCACCGCCAGCAGGGCCACCAGACGGCCCTCGCGCAGCCAGCACACGGTCCAGGCGGGGTCGGCCGGGTCCCCGCGCCACACCGTGCGGTCGGCGGCCGCGTGGTGGCCCGCGTACTGCACGAACCGCCCGAACTGCTCGGACCAGAAGTACGGCACCGGGTCGTAGGGCGCCGCCTCCTCGCCCAGGATGTCGGCGGCGACCGTACGGGGGCCCTGGAGGGCGTTGTCCCAGTGGTGGACGAGCAGCCGCTCGGCGTAGCGGGCCGAGGGGAAGGAGGTGCAGTCGCCGACCGCGTACACGTCCGCGGCGGAGGTGCGCAGCCGGTCGTCGGCCAGGACGTCGCCGTGCGGGCCGAGGGCGATGCCCGAGCCCGCCAGCCAGGCGGTGGCGGGGTGGGCGCCGATGCCGACCACGACGGCGTCGGAGGGCAGCCGGGCGCCGTCGTCCAGCACGACCGCGCCGGGTTCGACGGCGGCCACGCGGACGCCGGTGCGCAGGGAGACGCCGCCGTCGGCGTACCAGGCGGCCATCGGGGCGGCGACCTCGGCGGGCAGGGCACCGGCCAGCGGGCGGTCGGCGGCCTCGACGACGGTCACCGCGCAGCCCGCCTCCCGGGCGGCGGTGGCGAACTCGGCGCCGATCCAGCCCGCGCCGACCACCACCACGTCGTGCCGCGCGGCCAGCACCGGGCGCAGCCGCTCGGCGTCGTCCAGGGTGCGCAGCAGATGCACACCGGGCGTCTCGTCGGTGCCGGGCAGCCGGACGGGTACGGCGCCGGTGGCGAGGACCAGCACGTCGTACGGGACGGGACCGGCGGCGGTGTCCAGTTCGTGGTCGGCGGGGCGGACGCCGAGCGCCTCGCAGCCGAGCCGGAGGTCGATGTCGAGCGAGGCGAAGTCCACGTCGAAGGCGGAACCCTCGGCGGTGCCCAGCAGGATGGCCTTGGACAGCGGGGGCCGGTCGTAGGGCTGGTGCGGCTCGGCGCCGATCAGGGTGACGGGCCCGGTGAAGCCCTGTTCGCGCAGGGCGACGGCGGTCTGCACCCCGGCCATGCCCGCCCCGACGACGACCACGCGCCGTTCCTGCCCCGCGGCCTCCGGAGATCTCTGCTCAGTCACATGGTCACCTTAGGTCACTGACTCATCGTCAGTCAGTGCGCGTCGCACCGACCTCTTCACCCACGCTGATGCCCCCGCCCGGCCGTCGTACCGGAGGGGCCGGTGCTCCCTTACGGCTGAGCTGGGCGGGCGGCTAGGCTGGCCACCGTAACTGCACTCGCGGGAGCCCGGACGCACCGGGCTGAGAGGGAGGCTGGCGGCCTCCGACCGTACGAACCTGATCCGGGTCATGCCGGCGAAGGGAGGGGCGAGACGCCCATGCCGTCACGTACGTCCGAACGACCCGGTGCCCCGGACGTCCTCGTCGTCGGGGGCGGGATCATCGGCCTGGTCACCGCCTGGCGCGCGGCCGGGCGGGGACTCACCGCGGCCGTGGTGGACCCCGATCCCGGTGGCGGGGCCGCGCGGGTCGCGGCCGGGATGCTGGCCGCGGTCACCGAGCTGCACCACGGCGAGGAGGGGCTGCTCGCCCTCAACCTGGCCTCCGCGCACCGCTATCCCGACTTCGCCGCCGAGCTGGCCGAGGCCACCGGTCACGATCTGGGCTACCGCCGCTCGGGCACCCTGGCCGTCGCCTTCGACACCGACGACCGCGCCCAGCTCCGTGAGGTGCACGAGCTGCAGCTCCGCTGCGGACTGGACTCGGAGTGGCTGTCCGGGCGGGAGTGCAGGCGGTTGGAGCCGATGCTGGCGCCCGGTGTGCGGGGCGGGCTGCGGGCCGACGGGGACCATCAGATCGACCCCCGGCGGCTGGCGGCCGCGCTGCTGACCGCGTGCGAGCGAGCCGGGGTGGTCCTCCATCGCTCCTGGGCCGCGCGGCTCGACACGACAGGGGACCGGGCCACCGGGGTCACCACGGCGGACGGCACCGCGCTGGCCGGCGGGCAGGTGGTGCTGGCGGGCGGCAGCCTGAGCGGGCGGCTGGAGGGGGTGCCGGAGGCGCTCGTACCGCCGGTGCGCCCGGTGAAGGGGCAGGTGCTGCGGCTGACGGTGCCACCCCGGTACCGGCCGTTCCTCAGCCGTACCGTGCGGGCCGTGGTGCGTGGCGGGCCGGTGTACCTGGTGCCGCGCGAGAACGGCGAGCTGGTGATCGGCGCGACCAGCGAGGAGCTGGGGTACGACACCACGGTCACCGCGGGCGGGGTGTACGAGCTGCTGCGCGACGCCCATGAGCTGGTGCCCGGCATCACCGAGCTGCCGCTCACCGAGACCCTGGCCGGACTGCGCCCCGGCTCCCCCGACAACGCCCCGCTGCTCGGCCCCTCGGGCCTGGACGGCCTGCTGCTGGCCACCGGGCACTTCCGCAATGGCGTGCTGCTCACGCCCGTCACCGGGGACGTCATGGCCGACGTGCTGTGCGGCGCGGGGCTGCCCGAGGTGGCCCGCCCGTTCTCGCCGCACCGGTTCGCCGCCCCCTCCCCCACCCTGGAGCACTCCGCATGAACATCTCCGTCAACGGCGAGCGCCGCGAGGTGGCGCCGGGCACCGCCCTGGACGCGGTCGTACGCGTCCTCACCCCGGCGCCCTCCGGGGTGGCCGCCGCCGTGAACGAGACCGTGGTCCCGCGCACCCGGTGGGCCGAGACCGGCCTCGCCGAGGGCGACCGGGTCGAGGTCCTCACCGCCGTGCAGGGAGGCTGACCGTGACTACCGGAACCACCGAACCCCTGGTCCTCGGCGACCTGACGCTGGACTCCCGGCTGATCATGGGCACCGGCGGCGCCCCCAGCCTGGACGTGCTGGAGCGCTCGCTGGTCGCGTCCGGCACCGAGCTGACCACGGTGGCGATGCGCCGCGTCGACCCCGGCGCGCACGGCTCGGTGCTGTCGGTGCTGGAGAAGCTGGGCATCCGCGTACTGCCCAACACCGCGGGCTGCTTCACCGCCGGGGAGGCGGTGCTGACCGCCCGGCTGGCCCGCGAGGCGCTCGGCACCGACCTGGTGAAGCTGGAGGTGGTGGCCGACGAGCGGACGCTGCTCCCCGACCCGGTGGAGACGCTGGACGCGGCCGAGACCCTGGTGGACGACGGCTTCACCGTGCTGCCGTACACCAACGACGACCCGGTGCTGGCCCGCAGGCTCCAGGACGTGGGGTGCGCGGCCGTGATGCCGCTGGGCTCCCCGATCGGCTCCGGGCTCGGCATCCGCAACCCGCACAACTTCGAGCTGATCATGGAGCAGTCGTACGTCCCGGTGATCCTGGACGCGGGTGCCGGTACGGCGTCCGACGTGGCGCTGGCGATGGAGCTGGGGTGCGCGGGTGTGATGCTCGCCTCGGCCGTCACCCGGGCGCAGGACCCCGAGACGATGGCCACGGCCATGCGGCACGCCGTGCACGCGGGGTACCTGGCGCGGCGGGCCGGACGCATCCCCCGCCGCCATTTCGCGCGGGCGTCGTCCCCCGCCGAGGGGCGCGCGGACCTCGATCCGGAGCGCCCCGCGTTCACTTCGCGGGACGGTCACAGCTCTGCTGCGGTCGCTCACCCGGACGGCGCAGCGGGCGCCGCCCCCGCGCACCCCTCGTAGACTCGCCCGCGTGGATACGACGCTTCAGGACCCCCTCCTCGGCCAGGTGCTCGACGGCCGCTATCGCGTCGAGGCGCGGATCGCCGTCGGCGGGATGGCGACCGTCTACCGGGCCCTGGACATCCGGCTGGACCGGGTCCTGGCGCTCAAGGTGATGCATCCGGCGCTGGCCGCCGACGGCGCCTTCGTGGACCGGTTCATCCGCGAGGCCAAGTCGGTCGCCCGGCTCTCCCACCCCAACGTGGTGCAGGTCTTCGACCAGGGCACCGACGGCGGTTACGTGTACCTGGCGATGGAGTACGTCGCCGGGTGCACCCTGCGGGACGTGCTGCGGGAGCGGGGCGCACTGCGGCCGAGGGCGGCCCTGGACATCCTGGAGCCGGTGCTCGCCGCGCTGGGCGCGGCCCACCGGGCCGGGTTCGTGCACCGGGACATGAAGCCGGAGAACGTGCTGATCGGGGACGACGGCCGGGTCAAGGTCGCCGACTTCGGTCTGGTCCGCTCGGTCGACACGGTCACCAGCACCACCGGCTCGGTCCTCGGCACCGTCTCCTACCTGGCCCCGGAACAGATCGAGCAGGGCACCGCCGACCCGCGGGTGGACGTGTACGCCTGCGGTGTCGTGCTCTACGAGATGCTGACCGGCGCCAAGCCGCACTCCGGCGACTCCCCCGCCCAGGTCATCTACAAGCACCTCAACGACGACGTGCCCCCGCCCTCGGCGCTGGTGCCGGGGCTGGCGTACGAGCTGGACGAGCTGGTGGCCGCCGCGACCGCGCGCACCCCGGCGGTCCGGCCCGCGGACGCGGCCGCGCTGCTCGGCGAGGTGCTGCGGGTCCGTGGCTCGCTCACCGAGGAGCAGCTCGACGCGATGCCGCCGCAGGAGCTGTCGCACGGGCACCACGAGCACCACGACAACGCGGGCGACCGTACGAGCGTGCTGCCGCGCGCCCTGACGATGGTCCGGCCGCTCCCGGTGAACGGGGACGGCGAGGACGGTCGCGACGTCACGAGCGTGCTGCACACGACCGACATCGAGCCCCCGCCCACCCGGCGCGGCACCGGACGGTCCCGGCGGCCCCGGCGCGGACTGCTCACCCTGCTGGCCGCGCTGCTGGTGTTCCTCGGTGTGGGCGGCGGGGTCTGGTACATCAACTCGGGCCAGTTCACCAAGGTGCCGCCGGTGCTGTCGCGCACCCAGGACCAGGCCGAGCAGCGGCTGAGGTCGGCGGGGCTCGACGTGGGCGAGGTGAAGCGCGCCTACAGCGACACGGTGGACCGGGGCACGGTCATCAGCTCCGACCCGTCGTCCGGTTCCCGGGTCCGGGGCAACGCCTCGGTGGGGCTGACGATCTCGCTCGGCCCGCGCACGGTCTCCGTGCCCAGGGTGACGGGCCAGCCGCTGCAGCGGGCCCGGGAGCGGCTGAAGTCGGCCGGTCTGGAGCCGGGCATGGTCACCCGAGAGTTCAGCGACGAGGTCGCCCGGGGCTCGGTGAGCCGTACGACACCGGAGGCGGGCACCGAGATGCACGCCGGTTCGGCGATCGCGCTGGTCGTCAGCAAGGGCGCCCCGGTCGACGTCCCGGACGTCAGCGGCGAGGACGCGGAGAGCGCGCGCCAGGACCTGACCGACGCGGGACTCAAGGTGAAGATCGCCACCGAGCGGGTCGAATCCGACTTCGACAAGGGTCAGGTCGCCTTCCAGTCGCCGGAGGCGGGCAGCCAGGGCGCGGAGGGCGACACGGTGACGCTGACGCTGTCCAAGGGCCCGGAGATGGTCGAGGTCCCGGACGTGGTCGGGGCCAGTGTGGACGACGCGCACCAGAAGCTGGAGGCGGCCGGGTTCGAGGTCCACGAGGACCGGGGACTGCTGGGGCTGTTCGGCGACAAGGTGAAGAAGCAGTCGGTGAAGGGCGGCGACGAGGCGCCCAAGGGCTCGAAGGTGACGATCACCATCCGGTGACCGGTCTCACCGCGGCCGCCGGTCCGGGGGCGCGGGACGGCGTGACACCCTGAACGGGTGACACTCCAGCCGTCCCCCGCAGCTTCCCCGACCCTCCCCGGTGCCCTCCGCAACCCCGTCGGCGCCCATGTGCCGGTCGCGGGCGGACTGCACACGACGGGACTGCCGTACGCCCGTGAGCTGAAGGCGGAGACCGTGCAGGTCTTCGTGGCCAACCCGCGCGGCTGGGCCACCCCGGTGGGGAATCCGGCGCAGGACGAGGCGTTCCGGGCGGCCTGCGCGGCGGAGTCGGTACCGGCGTACGTGCACGCGCCCTATCTGATCAACTTCGGTTCGCACACCGAGGCGACGGTGGAGCGGTCGGTGGAGTCGCTGCGGCACTCCCTGCGGCGCGGGCGGGAGATCGGCGCGCTCGGGGTGGTCGTGCACACCGGCAGCGCGACCGGCGGACGCCCGCGCGAGGTGGCCCTGAAGCAGGTGCGCGAGCATCTGCTTCCGCTGCTGGACGAGCTGACCCACGACGACGACCCGTTCCTGCTGCTGGAGTCGACGGCCGGGCAGGGCTCCTCGCTGTGCTCGCGGACCTGGGACTTCGGGCCGTACTTCGAGGCGCTGGACGCCCATCCGAAGCTCGGCGTCTGCCTGGACACCTGCCACATCTACGCGGCCGGGCACGACCTGACCGGCCCGGAGGGCATGCGGCAGACCCTCGATCTGCTGGTGGAGACGGTGGGCGAGGGACGGCTGAAGCTGATCCACGCCAACGACTCCAAGGATGTGGTCGGCGCACACAAGGACCGTCACGAGAACATTGGCTCGGGACACATCGGCGAGGAGCCGTTCCGCGCGCTGATGGCTCACCCGGCCACGGCGGGCGTGCCGCTGGTCATCGAGACCCCGGGCGGCAAGGAGGGCCACGCGGCGGACGTGGCCCGGCTGAAGCGCCTGCGGGACGGCTAGCGCTACAGCTCCGGACCGTCGCCCGGCTCCTCCTGGTAGGAGTAGCGCTGTTCCTTCCAGGGGTCGCCGACGTTGTGGTAGCCGCGCTGCTCCCAGAAGCCCCTGCGGTCGGCGGTCATGTACTCCACGCCCCGGACCCACTTGGGGCCCTTCCAGGCGTACAGGTGCGGGACGACCAGGCGGGCCGGGAAGCCGTGCTCGGCGGTGAGGAGTTCGCCGTCCTTGTGGAAGGCGAAGATCGCGCCGTCGTCGGCGAAGTCGGCCAGCCGCAGGTTGGCGCTGAAGCCGTACTCGGCCCACACCATCACATGGGTGACCTCGGGCGCGGGCGGTGCCAGGTCGAGGATCGCGCGGGCGGGCACGCCGCCCCACTCGGCGTCGAGCATGCTGAACTTCGTCACGCAGTGCAGGTCGGCCACGACGGTGGCGTACGGCAGCGCGGTGAACTCCTCGTGGGTCCAGGACCGCTTGTCGCCGTCGGCGGTGGCGCCGAAGACCCGGAAGTCCCAGCGCTCGGGGCGGAACTTGGGCACGGGCCCGTAGTGCGTGACCGGCCAGCCGCGCTGGAGCCGCTGCCCCGGCGGAAGATCTGCCGCTGCCCCCGTTCCAGACGCGCGTTCCACCGGATGACCCATGACTCCATCCTGACAGACCGGGCGGGGTGCATCCGACCAGCACAGGGACATTTCCGGCATTGACTACTAAGTGTGCGCTTACTGGACGGCTCGGGGCGCCGGTGAAATCATGCGGCAGCATCAGCCCTGAATGTGCAGCATGCGCAGAACGCCCGGAAGGAGTCCATTCCGATGTCTGGCGACCCCGAGGTCATCGAGCTGCTCAACGAACAGCTCACCGCCGAGCTCACCGCGATCAACCAGTACTTCCTGCACGCCAAGCTCCAGGACCACAAGGGGTGGACGAAGCTCGCCACGTACACGAGGGCCGAGTCCTTCGACGAGATGCGGCACGCGGAGGCGCTGACCGACCGCATCCTGATGCTGGACGGCCTGCCCAACTACCAGCGGCTCTTCCATGTCTCGGTCGGCCAGACGGTGACCGAGATGTTCCGGGCGGACCGGCAGATCGAGGTCGAGGCCATCGACCGGCTGCGCCGGGGCGTGGAGATCATGCGCGCCAAGGGTGACATCACCTCGGCGAACGTCTTCGAGTCGATCCTCGCCGACGAGGAGCACCACATCGACTATCTGGAGACCCAGCTCGACCTGATCGAGAAGCTGGGCGAGGCGCTCTACCTGTCGACCACGATCGAGCAGGTCCAGCCCGACGTGGCGGGCGGCTGAGCCGGACCGTCAGGCGGCGTCGCCGAGCCGTCGTACGGGCGCTTCGGCGGCGGCGGTGACCAGCACCGGCGGGCGCTGCGCGATCTGCTCGCGGCGGGGGCAGGCGCCCCGGCCCAGCAGGGCCTGGATGCGGCGGACACAGCCGCCGCAGTCGGTGCCGGCCTTGCAGGCGGAGGCGATCTGGCGCGGGGTGCAGGCGCCGTCCTGGGCGTGCTGCTTGACCTGCTGTTCGGTGATGCCGAAGCAACTGCAGACGAACACCCGGTCCACCTCCCGACGAGATCGCCGTATTGCCGCCATCGCCGGATTTCGGTGAGGCAAACCTAACCTAACCCAGTGGTCGGGGGCCGGGAAAGCGGAAGGGCGCGGATCTCATGTGATCCGCGCCCTACTTCACGCTCGACGCCGCTTCGGCCTCACTGGTCCCGGTACATCTCCGCGACCAGGAAGGCGAGGTCCAGCGACTGGCTGCGGTTGAGCCGGGGGTCGCAGGCCGTCTCGTAGCGCTGGTGCAGGTCGTCGACGAAGATCTCGTCGCCGCCGCCCACGCACTCGGTGACGTCGTCGCCGGTCAGCTCCACGTGGATGCCGCCGGGGTGGGTGCCCAGGCCCTTGTGGACCTCGAAGAAGCCCTTGACCTCGTCCAGCACGTCGTCGAAGCGGCGGGTCTTGTGCCCGGAGGCCGCCTCGAAGGTGTTGCCGTGCATCGGGTCGGTCACCCAGGCCACCGTGGCGCCGGACGCCGTGACCTTCTCGACCAGCTCGGGCAGCCGGTCACGGATCTTGTCGGCGCCCATGCGGACGATGAACGTCAGCCGGCCCGGCTCCCGGTCGGGGTCGAGACGGTCGATGTAGCGCAGCGCGTCCTCGGCCGTGGTGGTCGGGCCGAGCTTGATGCCGATCGGGTTGCGGATCTTGGACGCGAACTCGATGTGCGCGCCGTCCATCTGCCGGGTGCGCTCGCCGATCCACACCATGTGCCCGGAGACGTCGTACAGCTTGCCGGTGCGGGAGTCGACGCGGGTCAGCGCCGACTCGTAGTCCAGCAGCAGCGCCTCGTGCGAGGCGAAGAACTCGACGGTCTTGAACTCCTCCGGCTCCGCGCCGCAGGCCCGCATGAAGTTCAGCGCCTGGTCGATCTCGCGGGCGAGCTGCTCGTAGCGCTGGCCGGAGGGGGACGACTTCACGAAGTCCTGGTTCCAGGCGTGCACCTGGCGCAGGTCGGCGTAACCGCCGGTGGTGAAGGCGCGCACCAGGTTCAGGGTGGAGGCGGAGGCGTGGTACATCCGCTTCAGGCGCTCGGGGTCCGGGTAGCGGCTCTTCTCGGTGAAGTCGAAGCCGTTGACGGAGTCGCCCCGGTACACCGGCAGGGTCACGCCGTCGCGGGTCTCGGTGGGCTTGGAGCGCGGCTTGGAGTACTGGCCCGCGATCCGGCCGACCTTGACGACGGGGACGGACGCGGCGTACGTCAGCACGGCGCCCATCTGGAGGATCGTCTTGACCTTGGCCCGGATGTGTTCGGCGCCCACGCCGTCGAAGGACTCGGCGCAGTCGCCGCCCTGGAGCAGGAACGCCTCCCCCTTGGCGACGGCCGCCAGCCGGGCGCGCAGCTGGTCGCACTCGCCCGCGAAGACGAGCGGCGGATAGGTCGAAAGCTCCGCGATCACTTCGCGCAGAGCCTCGGTATCCGGGTATTCGGGCTGCTGCGCCGCGGGCAGGTCTCGCCAGGTCGCCTCGGCGGCCACGGCTCGGGAATCAGCGTTCACGGTCACGCTCTCAACATTACGGGGTCGTACCGGGTGCTCTCGGCCCCGCTCGAAAGATGAGACGGGGTGACTGCCCCTTGGACGCCTTTCCCCGCGCCGGGCCACGCCGATGCGGTAGGGTCGGCGCCATGTTCGCGCAGCAGATCCAGAACTGGTGGTGGACCGCTCTTCCGGCGGCCCACTGATTCGCGCGCACCACCCAGACTTCCGCGAAGGCCGCCCGAGGGGCGGCCTTCGGTGTTTCCGGGGTCCGTCCCACGACCGGCGTCCGCCTCCCCCGCTCTTCCGGACCGCCCGACGCAAGAGGACCCCCATGAACCAGCCCGACCTGGCCCGTCTCGCCGACGGCGACCGCCCCTTCGCCCTGCTGCACCGCCGCACCCCCGGCCGGGACACCGCCTCGGTGGAGGTGCTGCTCGGCCCGGTCACCGCCCACGGGGAACTGGCCGAACTGCCCGACGAGGGCCTGGCGCTGATCCCGTTCCGGCAGATCCGCGAGCGCGGCTTCGACGTCCGCGACGACGGCACCCCGCTGCTGGTCCTCCACCCCGAGGAGTCGTACGAGGTCCCGCTCGCGACGGCGCTGGACACCCTGCCCGCGCACCCGGTGCGGGTGACGGACGGCGGCTTCGACGTGCCCGACGAGGAGTACGGGGAGATCGTCGGCCGGGTGCTGCGCGAGGAGATCGGGCGGGGCGAGGGCGCCAACTTCGTGATCCGGCGGACCTACCGGGGCGAGATCCCCGGCTTCTCCCGGGCCGACGCGCTCGCGCTGTTCCGGCGGCTGCTGGCGGGCGAGCGGGGCGCGTACTGGACGTTCGTGGTGCACACCGGGGACCGCGTGCTGGTCGGGGCGAGTCCCGAGGTCCATGTGCGGATGTCCGGCGGCACGGTGGTGATGAACCCGATCAGCGGGACGTACCGCTATCCCGCCGAGGGGCCGACCCCGGACCATCTGCTGGACTTCCTCGCCGACGCCAAGGAGACCGAGGAGCTGTCCATGGTGGTCGACGAGGAACTGAAGATGATGTGCACCGTCGGCGACCGGGGCGGGGTGGTGGTCGGCCCCCGGCTCAAGGAGATGGCCCACCTCGCGCACACCGAGTACGAGCTGCGCGGGAAGACCTCGCTGGACGTCCGTGACGTGCTGCGCGAGACCATGTTCGCCGCGACCGTCACCGGCTCCCCGGTGCAGAACGCCTGCCGGGTGATCGAGCGGTACGAGCCCACCGGGCGCGGCTACTACGCGGGCGCGCTGGCCCTGCTCGGCCGGGACGCCGGGGGCGCTCGCACCCTGGACTCCCCCATCCTGATCCGTACCGCCGACATCGCCGCCGACGGACACCTGAGCGTGCCGGTCGGCGCGACGCTGGTGCGCGGCTCGGACCCGGCCGGTGAGGTGGCCGAGACCCACGCGAAGGCGGCGGGCGTGCTGGCCGCGCTCGGGGTACGGCCCGCCCGGCCGCGTGCGGAGCGGGAGCGGCCCCGGCTGGCGGACGATCCGCGGGTGCGGGCCGCGCTGGACGGCCGTCGCGCGGCGCTGGCGCCGTTCTGGCTGCGGATGCGGGAGCCCGCCGCTCCGCTGGGCGCGCACGCGCTGGTGGTCGACGGCGAGGACACCTTCACCGCGATGCTGGCGCATGTGCTGCGCTCGGGCGGCCTGGAGGTGACCGTACGGCGCTTCGACGAGCCGGGGCTGACCGGGGCGGTGCGGGCGCACGAGGGCCCGGTGGTGCTGGGTCCCGGCCCCGGCGACCCCTCCGACGCGGCCGACCCGAGGATGCGGCGGCTGCGCGAGCTGACGGCCACGGTGCTGCGGGAGCACCGGCACGGGGTGCTCGGGGTGTGCCTGGGCCACGAGCTGATCGCGGCGGAGCTGGGGCTGGACATCGTCCGCAAGCGGGTGCCGTACCAGGGGGCGCAGACCGTGATCGACCTGTTCGGGCGGGCGGAGACGGTCGGCTTCTACAACAGCTTCGTGGCCCGCTGCGCCGACGGGGCGGCGCGCGAACTGGCCGCGCACGGCGTGGAGGTGAGCCGCACGCCGGACGGTGAGGTGCACGCGCTGCGCTCCGGCCGGTTCGCCTCGGTGCAGTTCCACCCGGAGTCGGTGCTGACCGTGAACGGGGCGGACCTGGTGCGGGAGTTGGTCTCCGGCCTGCTCACGGCGCCCACCGGATCGTAGCGGGGCGCTAGCCGAAGAACACCCCGGCCTCCGCGTACAGCTCCGGGTCGACCGTCTTCAGCTCGGCGGTCGCCTCGGAGATCGGGATGCGGACGATGCGGGTGCCCTGGAGGGCGACCATCTTGCCGTAGTCACTGTCGTGGACGCAGTCGATGGCGTGCAGTCCGAAGCGGGTGGCGAGCCAGCGGTCGAAGGCGCTCGGGGTGCCGCCGCGCTGCACGTGTCCGAGCACGGTGGTGCGGGCCTCCTTGCCGGTGCGCTGCTCGATCTGCTTGGCGAGCCACTCCCCCACCCCGGACAGCCGGACGTGCCCGAAGGAGTCGTGCGACTCGTCCTTGAGCACCATCTCGCCCTCCCGCGGCATCGCGCCCTCCGCGACGACGACGATCGGGGCGTACGCCGCCTCGAAGCGGGAGGTGATCCAGGCGCACACCTGGTCGAGGTCGAAGCGGTGCTCGGGGATGAGGATGACGTTGGCGCCCCCGGCGAGCCCGGAGTGCAGCGCGATCCAGCCCGCGTGCCTGCCCATCACCTCGCAGACCAGCACCCGCATGTGGGACTCGGCGGTGGTGTGCAGCCGGTCGATGGCCTCGGTGGCGATGTTGACGGCGGTGTCGAAGCCGAAGGTGTAGTCGGTGCCGGACAGGTCGTTGTCGATGGTCTTGGGCACGCCCACGCAGGGCACGCCGTGCTCCTCGTACAGGGTGGCGGCGACGCCGAGGGTGTCCTCGCCGCCGATGGCGATCAGCGCGTCGACGCCCTGTTCGGCGAGGTTCTCCCGGACCCGGCGCACCCCGTCCTCGGCCTTGAGGGGGTTGGTGCGGGAGGAGCCGAGGATGGTGCCGCCGCGCGGGAGGATGCCACGCACGGCGGGGATGTCCAGCGGGACGGTGCGCCCTTCGAGGGGGCCGCGCCAGCCGTCCCGGAAGCCGGTGAATTCGTAGCCGTACTCCTGGACGCCCTTGCGGACGATGGCCCGGATGACGGCGTTGAGGCCCGGGCAGTCGCCGCCCCCGGTCAGTACTCCGACGCGCATGGTCCGTCCCTTCGCCGCGATGACCGACTCAGCCACGGTAAGGGTGGTACAGGTCACACAACGAGGTGGAAGGGCGAATCCGGTGAATCAGTCGTCGTCGAGGCCGCGCTCGATCGCGTACCGCACCAGCTCCACCCGGTTGTGCAGCTGGAGCTTGCCCAGGGTGTTCTGGACGTGGTTCTGGACCGTGCGGTGCGAGATGACCAGGCGTTCCGCGATCTGCTTGTAGCTGAGGCCCTTGGCGACCAGCCGCAGCACCTCGGTCTCCCGGTCGGTGAGCCGGGGCGCGCCGGGTGCTCCGGCCTCCGGGGCGGGCGCGGGCTCGGCGGCGAGCCGCCGGTACTCGCCGAGGACCAGTCCGGCGAGGCCGGGGGTGAAGACCGGGTCGCCGACGGCGGTACGGCGGACCGCGTCCAGCAGTTCGCCGGTGGACGCCGACTTCAGCAGATAGCCGGTGGCGCCCGACTTCACGGCCTCCAGCACGTCCGCGTGCTCGCCGCTGGCGGAGAGCACCAGGACACGCAGGGCCGGGTCGTGGGCGATGAGTTCCTTGCACACCTGCACACCGGGCTTGGCGGGCAGGTTCAGGTCGAGCACCAGCACGTCGGGGGCGGCGGCCTTGGCCCGGCGCACCGCCTGCTCGCCGTCGCCCGCGGTGGCGACCACCCGCAGCCCGGACTCGGCCAGGTCGCGGGCGACCGCGTCGCGCCACATGGGGTGGTCGTCGACCACCATCACCTTGATCGGGTCCTGCTCGGTCATCGCCGCTCCGCCTTCCCCCGCGCCGCGTCGGCGCTCTTCGGTACCTTCAACTCGACCTCGGTGCCCTGGCCGGGCACCGAGATCACCTCGGCGCTGCCGCCGAGGTCGCGCAGCCGTCCCCGGATCGACTGGGCCACCCCGAGCCTGCCCTCGCCCTCGGCGACGGCGAGCCGGCCCTCGGGGATGCCGGGGCCGTCGTCGCGGACGGTGACGATGATCTCGTCGGGCTCGTCCTCGACCAGGAGCCAGGCGCGGGCCGTCTCGCCCGCGTGCCGACGCACATTGTCCAGGGCGGCTCCGACGGCGGCCGCCAGCTCGCGTGCCGCGGCCGGGGCCAGCCGTACGGGCGCGCCCGGTTCGGCCAGGCTCACCCGGGACCCGGCGTAGGGGGCGAGCAGGGTACGCAGGTCCAGCGGGCCGTCGTCGTCCGGCACGGAACCGGCCGGGGTGCGGGCGGCGGGGAGCAGTCCACCGGCGACCAGGGTGCGCAGGGCGATCTCCTGCTCCCCGGCGAGCCGTCCCAGCTCGGCCGCCTCGCCGCCGATGACCGCGCCGCGCCGCTGCACCATGGCCAGCACCTGGAGCACGCTGTCGTGGATGTCGCGGGCGAGGCGCTCCCGCTCGCGGGTGGCGGCCTCGATCTCCAGGGCGCGGGCGAGGGTGCGCTCGGAGGCGCGGGCGACCTCCACGACGTAGCCGATGGCGATGGCGGCGACCCAGACCAGGATCACGTTGTGCACGGTGTCCCGCGCCGGGGCGCCCCGCTCGACCAGGTTGGCCACGGCGACCGCCGTGGAGGCGACGGCCGCCCAGCGCCAGCCGCCCTTCAGGGCGAAGGCGAGCACCGCGCCCGCCGTCCATATCGACGGCAGGGTGGGACCGCCGCCCGCGATCCGGTGCGGGTCGTCGGCGAGCGGGGTGAGCAGGATGCCGAGGACCGCGACGGCCAGGTCGGCCGCGAGGAACCACCGGGTGCAGCGGGCCGCGCTCGTCACCCGGGTCACGGTGGCGAGCGTCCAGAGGACCAGCAGCGCGTAGTAGCCGAGGGCCAGCCAGGGGCGGACGAAGTGGCCGTACGCGGTGGCGCCCAGGCCGATCGCGTACAGCATGGTCAGGACGCGGTAGCCGGTGAGCGCGCGCCACAGCGGCAGCTCGACCGACATCCGCAGAACTCGTCCACCCCTGGCCACGGCGCCCCCGCCTCCCCCGAGCCGGGTCCGCTAGGCCCCGGTCTTCTCCGCTTCCTTCTCGGCCTTGCCGGCTTCCTTCGCCGCCTTCGCCGCCTCCGCCAACTGCCGCTTGGCGGCGGTCGCGTAGATGTCGACGTACTCCTGGCCGGAGAGCTTCATGATCTCGTACATGACCTCGTCCGTCACCGCCCGCAGCACGAACCGGTCGTGGTCCATGCCCTGGTAGCGGCTGAAGTCCAGCGGCTTGCCGATCCGGATGCCGGGCCGCATCAGCTTGGGCATCACCTTGCCGGGCGGCTGGATCTTCTCGGTGTCGATCATCGCCACCGGGATGACCGGCGCCCCGGTCGCGAGCGCCACGCGGGCCAGACCGCCGGGCTTGCCCCGGTAGAGGCGGCCGTCGGGCGAGCGGGTGCCCTCGGGGTAGATGCCGAACAGCTCACCGCGCTTCAGCACCTCTATGCCGCTCTTGATCGCGGCCTCGCCCGCACCGCGCGCGCCGGAGCGGTCGACGGGGAGCTGCCCGACGCCCTTGAAGAAGGCGGCCGTCAGCCGTCCCTTGACTCCAGGGGTGGTGAAGTACTCGGCCTTGGCGATGAAGGTGACCTTGCGGTCCAGCATCACGGGCAGGAAGAACGAGTCCGAGAAGGACAGGTGATTGCTCGCCAGAATGGCGGCCCCCTCGGCCGGGATGTTCTCCAGTCCCTCGACCCAGGGTCTGAAGGCGACCTTCAGCGGCCCCCCGATGGCAACCTTCATCGTGCCGTACAACACCCGCGTGCCTCCCGTTTCCGTCGAACAGACCTTAACCCGGACCGCCGCCAATGGCTCCGACGACCCTGGTCGGTGGCGGTGCGGTCGCGTACGGTGAAGCACATCCGCCCGTCCCGTCCGCCCGTGCCGCACTCCCCGTAGATCCACATACCGGAACAGGAGCACCCAAGGTGCCGGTCCTTCCCGGAGCCGAGCCGTACCGCCATGACGGCGGGGAGGTGGGGGTTCTCCTCTGCCACGGTTTCACCGGCTCGCCCCAGTCGCTGCGCCCGTGGGCGGAGCACCTCGCCGCGCACGGCCTGTCGGTGTCGCTGCCCCTGCTGCCCGGTCACGGCACCCGCTGGGAGGACCTGCGGGCCACCGGCTGGCAGGACTGGTACGCGCACCTCGACCGCGCGCTGTGGCAGCTCTCCGAGCGCTGCGAGCGGGTGTTCGTCGCGGGTCTGTCGATGGGCGGCGCGCTGGCGCTCAGGCTGGCGGCGAAGCACGGCGAACGCGTCGCCGGAGTGGTCGTCGTCAACCCGGCGAACCGGGTGCACGGACTCGCCGCGCACGCCCTGCCCGTGGTCCGGCACCTGGTGCCCTCCACCAAGGGCATCGCCAGCGACATCGCGAAGGGCGCCACCACCGAGCTGGGCTACGACCGGGTCCCGCTGCACGCGGCGCACTCCCTGCGGAAGTTCCTGCGCCTGGTGGACGGCGAGCTGCCGCAGGTCACCCAGCCGTTGCTGCTGCTGCGCAGTGCCGTGGACCATGTGGTCCCGGCGGCCGACTCGGCGCGGGTGCTGAGCCGGGTGTCCTCCACGGACGTGACCGAGAGCGTGCTGGAACAGAGCTACCACGTGGCGACGTTGGACCATGACGCGGACCGGATCGTCGAGGAGAGCCTCGCCTTCATCGACCGGCTCGCTCCCCGTGTCGGCAAGGAAGGGACGGCCTCCGTTGGCTGAGCAGGACTCCGGTCGCGAGGGTCGCGAGCCGGACGAGCAGGGCGTGCCCCTCGACGAGGACGCCGTCTGGCGGGCCATCGTCGCGGGGTACGGCGCCGAGCCGCCGGACCCGCCGGGCGCCAGGCCCTTCCGGTCCGTCGAGGATCTCGCCCTGCCGGAACACGACCCCGAGCCGGACGACCACGCCGGACAGGCCGGTGACGCCGAGGACGCCGGGGACCGCGCCGAGGACGAGGCGCCGAAGGCCGCGCCCGTACGGCCTCTGGGCAGCTCGGTCACGTTCGCGCCCGGTATCGGCCCCCGCGACCACACCCCGGCCGAGCCCGACGACGGCGACGACGACGGCGAGGGCCATTTCGAACCGCCCGAGCCGCCGCCGCTGCCCGTCGCCGACACCACCGCCAAGTTCGCCTGGCTCGGGGTGGTCGGCGGTCCCATCCTGCTGCTGCTCGCCGTGCTGCTGGGCTGGGAGATGACCTGGTGGCTGACGACCGCCTCCATCGGCGGCTTCCTCGGCGGCTTCGTCACCCTGGTGACCCGGATGCGCCCGGACGACGACGGCGACGACGACCCGGGCCGGGGCGCCGTCGTCTGAGACACCCGCTCAGGAGTTCGCCGGGATGCTGAGGGCGGCCAGGACCGGAAGGTGGTCCGTGGCCGCCCTCAGGTCGCTCCCGGTGACGCCGGGCAGGTCGGTGGGGACCCCGCAGGCCAGTACCTCGATGCCGCGGGTGGCGAGCACGGCGTCGATACGGCGGTCGGGGCCGGTGGCGGGGAAGGTGTCCGTGCCGCCCCGGGGTGCGACGGCCGCGCCGTCCTGGAGGGCGTCGGCGAGCAGCGCGAAGGCGGGGCCGCCGGGGCCCTCGTTCAGGTCGCCGCCGACCACCGCGTGCTCCACGCCCAGCGCGCCGAGCCGCTCCAGGAGCAGGCCGCCGTGCGCGCGCCGTTCGGCCTTCTGGAGCCCGAGGTGGCAGCTGACGAGCCCCAGCCGGGCCGTGCCGAAGCGGACGACCGCGGTGGCGAGACCACGCCGGTGCTGGCCGGGGGTGAGGGGCAGCAGGGTGTCCTCGGCGCGTTCGACCGTGGCCCTCATGGAGCAGAGGATGGCGGGACCCGCCGCGGGGGCGCCACCGGTGAGATAGACCAGGCCGGTGGCGTTGGCCAGGCGGGCCAGCTTCTTGCGCCAGCGGAAGAAGCGGGGGGCCTCCTGGAGGAGGAGGACGTCCGGGGCGCAGGCCGTGATGATCCTCGCCAGGGCCTCGGTGTCGTCCCGCAGCGAGCGGACGTTGTAGCTGAGCACCCTGATGACCGCGGAACCGTCTGACTCCGTACGGGAGTTGGGGAACGGGGTTGGCATGTGATCAACCTACGCGGGGCGGGCGGGGGCGCCTAATGACTCGGGGCGCGGGATTCGTGGGCGACTTGCCGGTCCGTCGTGGTCTGTCGCGCAGTTCCCCGCGCCCCTGAGTAGGTGCACCCCGTGTCTACATGACCGGGTCGGGCTCCCGTGCCAGGTCGGCCGCGCCGACCAGGCCCGCCTTGTTGCCGAGCTGGGCCGCGATGACGTCGGCCACCGGGCGCCAGTTGCCGCCGACCAGCCAGCGCTTGTACGACTTGCGGATCGGGTCGAGGACCAGTTCGCCCTCGTCGGAGAGGCCGCCGCCCACGATGAACGCGGACGGGTCGAACAGCGAGGCCAGGTCCGCGAGACCGGCGCCCGCCCAGCGGGCCAGCTCGCGGTAGGAGTCCACGGCCACCGGGTCGCCCTGGCGGGCGGCCACCGAGATGTGCTTGCCCTCGATGCCGTCGGGCGTGCCGTCGCCGAGACCGAGCAGGATGTCGGCGTTCTCGGGGGTGGCGTTGGCGCGCTGCTTGGCGTAGCGGACCAGGGCGCGGCCGGAGGCGTACTGCTCCCAGCAGCCCTGCGAGCCGCAGCCGCACAGCAGGCCGTCCGGGACCATCCGGATGTGGCCGAACTCGGCGGCCACGCCGAAGTGACCCCGGCGCAGCTTGTTGCCGATGATGATGCCGCCGCCCAGGCCGGTGCCGAGCGTGATGCAGATGACGTTGCGGTGGCCCTTGCCCGCGCCGAACTTGTACTCGCCCCAGGCGGCCGCGTTGGCGTCGTTCTCCACGACGACCGGGAGACCCACGCGGGCCTCGACCTTCTCCTTTAGCGGTTCCTGGCGCCAGTCGATGTTGGGCGCGAAGTACACGGTCGAGCGCTGCCGGTTCACGTAACCGGCCGCGCCGATGCCCACGCCGACGATGTCGTGTCCGGCACGCGCGCCCTCCACGGCCGAGGCGATGGCGTCCACGATGGCCTCGGGCGTGTTGGGGGTCGGCACCTTGAAGGTCGAGAGGATGTTGCCTTCCTCGTCGACCACGCCGGCCGCGATCTTGGTGCCGCCGATGTCGACGCCGATGGTGAGTCCCATGAATCCCTCAGTTCCGGTCGAGCCCCGCTACCGCCAACGGTACCCGAGGCCCCACCGGGACAGACGGTCAGTCCAGGTCGATGCGCTCGCCCGGTCCGGTGCCCTCACCTGGGTCGCGGCGGCCGGGCGGCGGGGTGTCGGCCGGGGGCGGGGTGGGGCCGGTGGTCCAGCGCCGTTCCTGAGCCTGGACGGCCGAGCGGTAGGCGGCGAGCAGCTCGGTCCCGGCGGCGGCGAGGTGGTCGAAGACCTGGGGGTTGCGCTCGACGACCGGTTCGACGGCGGCCTTGGCCTGCTGGACCATCTGGCGCACCGCCTGCTGGGCGGCGGGCCCGGCGACCGCGCCGAGCAGCGGGGACTGCAGCCCGGAGATCCGGTCGGCCACCGAGTCCATGAGCCGACGCAGCTCCTCCGCGGCGGTGCCGGGGGGCGGGGGGTTGGTGCCGCGACGGCGGGCCTTCTCGGCGGCCAGGTCCTCGGCGGTGGCGGTGGCCCAGGCGTCGGCGTCGCCCACGCGCGGCGCTTCGGGAGCTTCGGGCTCCTCGGGGGGCTGGGGTGCGGGACGCTCTTCGCTCATGGCGGGCTCCTGACTACGGTTCGCGTCTTCGACGTTACCCGAACGGGGGTGTCCGTTCACCGTCCCGTGCCGGGCCACAGGGCGGGGTCGGGCGTGAACCGGACACACAGTTCGCCGTCGGCCAGCGCGGCTCCGGCGACGGTGCAGCGGCGCAGGGCGGAGGGGAGGGCGACGATCCGGTGGAAGGGTCCGGCGGTGACGAGGAGTTCGTCGCCGCGCCGGATCAGGTCGAGGTCGCCGCGTACGGCGCCGGGCAGCGGGAGGCGCCAGACGAGGGTGCCGTCCTCGGCGAGGCGGTCGGTGACCGGCCACTCGACGGGAGCGGGCGCGGGGTCGGCGCCGGGCGGGGCGAGCGCGGTGAGGTCGTCGGTACCGCGCGGGTCACGGCCGAGGTGGGGGACGCTGTGCACGTCGTACGCCTCGGCCCAGTCGGCGAGGGTCTTGCGCTGCTGGGCGAAGGGTCCGGCGAGCCAGGTGCCGTCGGCGGACTCGGGCAGCACCCGGTTGGCGATCAGGGTCTCGGCGCGCAGTCCGCGCAGGGCGAGGCCGAGGGTGGCGGTACGGACGGCGTCGTCCCCGGCCGGGCCGGGTTCGGCGACCAGGCGGACGGTGGTGCCCTTGTCGGCGACGACGGCTTCGACGGCGGCGAGTTCGAGGTCCCAGCGGGCGGCCGTCTCGTACAGCCAGTCGGCGGGCATGGGGACCCCGGCGAGGCGGCCGAGGACCGGGCGCAGCGCGCGGGCGGCCTGGCGCTCGGGCGGCAGGAGGCGGCGCAGGTAGCGGCGGAGTTCCTCGGGGAGGGCGAGCAGGTCGAGGGCGCGGGGCAGCGGGGGGAGGTCCACGACGAGGAGGTCGTAGCGCTCGGAGAGAGCGGCGTCGCGCAGGGCGCGCAGCAGGGAGAGTTCCTCGGCGCCGGGCAGCGGGGTGACCTCCTCGGCGTCCAGCCGGGAGGCGCCGAGCAGGTCGAGGACGGTGGCGGCGCGGTCCTGGAAGGCGGTGAGGTCCTCGCGGAAGCGGGCCCCGGCGTCGGGACGCCAGACGGTGAGGTTCTCGGCGGCCTCGGTGGGCGTGGGTCCCGTCACCGTGCCGAGGGCCGCGCCGAGCGTGTCGGCCCGGTCGGCGCCGAGCACGAGCACGCGGGCGCCGGTGCGGGCGGCGGCGAGCCCGGTGGCGGCGGCGACGCTGGTGCGGCCACTGCCGCCCGGCCCGGTGATCAGGAGGGTGCGCATGAGGCTGAACGGTAACGGAGCCGTGGCGCGGCCGGAGCGGTGCGCGGCGTCAGGAACCCGTCTCGACGCGCTTCTTCAGGCCCGCCAGCGCGCGGTCGATGATGACCTTCTCGGCCTTGCGCTTGATCATGCCGAGCATGGGGATCTTGACGTCGACCGTGAGGCGGTAGGTGACCTCGGTGGCCGCGGCGCCCGCGGGCTTGAGCAGGTAGCTGCCGTCCAGGGAGCGGAGCATCTGGGACTTCACCAGGGTCCAGGAGACCTCGTGCTCGCCGGTCCAGGTGTAGGCGAGGGTCTGGTCGTCCTTGATGGCGCCCGCGTCCATGACGAGGCGGACCTCCTCGGCGCGGCCGCGGCCGTCGGTCTCCAGGACCTCGGCCTCCTTCACCTCGCCGGTCCAGTCCGGGTAGCGGGAGAAGTCGGCGATCACCGCCATGACGTCGGCCGGGGCCGCCTCGATCGTGATGCTCGAACTGGTGTGTTCCGCCATCGCCGTGGCTCCTCCAGATGCGGCCGGACGTTCTCTCACGCGCGGGGTGCGCACGTGTGTGCAGCGTGAAGGCTACCGCGCCGCTCCCGGCCCGCCGTCACCCCGGTGCCGCGTGCGTGGCCGCTGCGCGCGCGCCGGTCACCACTCCAGCGCCCACGGCGTGCCCGTACCGGCGAAGTGGCCCACGTTCACGCACTCGGTCGCGCCGATCCGCATCCGGGGGGCGAGCGGCTGGTGGACGTGGCCGAAGAGGGAGTAGCGGGGCTTGGTGCGCCGGATGGCGGCCAGCAGGGCGCGGCTGCCGCGCTCGAAGCGGCGGGCGACGGTGTCGTAGACCAGTTCGGGCACCTCGGGCGGGATGTGGGTGCACAGCACGTCGACCTCGCCGACGGCCTCGATCTTGGCCGCGTACTCCTCGTCGTCGATCTCGTACGGGGTGCGCATCGGGGTGCGCAGGCCGCCGCCGACGAAGCCGAAGACGCGGCCGCCGATCTCCACCCGCTCGCCGTCCAGCACGGTGGTGCCGGGTCCGGCGTACTCCCGCCAGAGGGGCGGCATGTCGACGTTGCCGTAGGTGGCGTAGGTCGGGGTGGGGAAGGCGGCGAACAGCTCGGCGTACTGGCGGCGTACCGCCTGCTCGATGGCGGCGTCCCGGTCGGCGCCGATCCCGGCCCACAGTCGCCGTCCGAGGGCGCGGGCCTCCTCGAAGCGGCGGGCGGTGCGCAGCTCGACGATCCGGTCGGCGTTCTCCTCGCCGAACAGGTCGGGGAAGATGCCGCGCGAGTGGTCGGCGTAGTCGAGGAAGAGGACGAGGTCACCGAGGCAGATCAGCGCGTCGGCGCCTTCCCCGGCCCGCGCGAGGTCACGGGCGTTCCCGTGCACGTCGCTGACCACGTGTACGCGGTTCCGGGTGCCCCGGGTGGGTGTGGAAGCCATGGCGATCAAGGGTAGAGGTGTGCGGTCTAAGTGAACAGTGGCCCGTCTGGCCTGCGGTTACTCGCCCGTTGGTCAAGAGGTGGACTACTGTGCGCCCAAGCGGGTTATCCCGTGTGACGCAGCGAACATCTGGCACGGACCCCCTGTCCCAGAGGTCATACCGGCGGGTAACGTCCGGGCAGTCCGGTCGTGCTCCGGAGAACACCCCGGCAGGCGGGACCCCCGAGCACCCGCCCCGAGGAGCAGCAGTTTTGCGCGAGTTCAGCCTTCCGGCTTTGTACGAGGTCCCCGCCGACGGCAATCTGACGGACATCGTCCGCAGAAACGCCGCCCAGCACCCGGACGTCGCCGTCATCGCCCGCAAGGTGGGCGGCGCCTGGCAGGACGTGACGGCCCGGCAGTTCCTCGCCGAGGTGCACACCGCCGCCAAGGGCATCATCGCCGCCGGTGTGCAGCCGGGCGACCGGGTCGGCCTGATGTCCCGCACCCGCTACGAGTGGACGCTGCTGGACTTCGCCATCTGGAGCGCGGGCGCGGTCACCGTGCCGGTGTACGAGACGAGTTCGCCGGAGCAGGTCCGCTGGATTCTGTCGGACTCGGGTGCGACCGCCGCCTTCGTGGAGCTGGACGGCCACGCGGCCGCCGTGGACTCGGTGCGTGAGTCGCTGCCCGCGCTGAAGCACGTGTGGCAGATCGAGGCCGGGGGCCTGGAGGAGCTGACGCGGCTCGGGCAGGACGTCTCCGACGCGACGGTCGCGGAGCGCGGCTCGCTCGCCAAGGCGGACGACCCGGCGACCATCGTCTACACCAGCGGCACCACCGGCCGCCCCAAGGGCTGTGTGCTGACCCACCGCAGCTTCTTCGCGGAGTGCGGGAACATCGTGGAGCGGCTGCGCCCGCTGTTCCGTACCGGTGAGTGCTCGGTGCTGCTGTTCCTGCCGCTGGCGCACGTCTTCGGGCGGCTGGTGCAGGTCGCGCCGATGATGGCGCCGATCAAGCTGGGCTGTGTCCCGGACATCAAGAACCTCACCGACGAGCTGTCCTCGTTCCGGCCGACGATGATCCTGGGCGTCCCGCGCGTCTTCGAGAAGGTCTACAACACCGCGCGGGCCAAGGCGCAGGCCGACGGCAAGGGCGCGATCTTCGACAAGGCCGCGGACGTCGCCATCGCGTACAGCAAGGCGCTGGACACCCCGGCGGGCCCATCGCTGAAGCTGAAGCTGAAGCACAAGGTCTTCGACAAGCTGGTCTACGGCAAGCTGCGGGCGGTGCTCGGCGGCCGGGGCGAGTTCGCGATCTCCGGCGGTGCCCCGCTGGGCGAGCGGCTCGGCCACTTCTTCCGAGGCATCGGCTTCTCGGTGCTGGAGGGCTACGGCCTGACCGAGTCCTGCGCGGCGACGGCGTTCAACCCGTGGGACCGGCAGAAGATCGGCACGGTCGGCCAGCCGCTGCCCGGCTCGGTCGTGCGGATCGCGGACGACGGCGAGGTGCTGCTGCACGGCGAGCACCTGTTCAAGGAGTACTGGAACAACCCGGACGCGACCGCCGAGGCGCTGGCCGACGGCTGGTTCCACACCGGGGACATCGGCACCCTGGACGAGGACGGCTACCTCCGGATCACCGGCCGCAAGAAGGAGATCATCGTCACGGCGGGCGGCAAGAACGTCGCCCCGGCGGTGATCGAGGACCGTATCCGCGCGCACGCGCTGGTCGCGGAGTGCATGGTGGTGGGCGACGGGCGGCCGTTCGTGGGCGCGCTGGTCACCATCGACGAGGAGTTCCTCGGCCGGTGGGCCGCGGAGAACGGCAAGCCCGCGGGCGCGACGGCCGACTCGCTGCGCGACGACCCGGAGCTGAACGCGGCGATCCAGGCGGCCGTGGACGACGGCAACGCGGCGGTCTCCAAGGCGGAGTCGGTGCGCAAGTTCCGTATCCTGCCGATCCAGTTCACCGAGGAGTCGGGGCACCTGACGCCCTCGCTGAAGCTGAAGCGGAACGTGGTGGCGAAGGACTACGCGGCCGACATCGAGGCCATCTACGCCAAGCAGCCCGTCTCCTGACGCACCGTCACAGATTCGAGCGGCGCCGGGGATTCCCCGGCGCCGTCGTGTCAGAGCAGCACCTTCAGCCGTTCGGCCAGCAGGTCCCAGCGCCATTTCTCCTCGACCCACTGCCTGCCGCGCTCGCCCATCCGGCGGCGCAGGGCCTCGTCGGCGAGGAGGACGGTGATCCGCTCGGCGGCCTCGGCGGGTTCGCCGCCCCGGACCACCCAGCCGGTCTCGCCGTCGAGCACGGCGTCCGGGGCGCCGCCGGAGTCCCCGGCGACGACGGGCAGCCCGGTCGCGGACGCCTCCAGGTAGACGATGCCGAGCCCCTCCACGTCGAGACCGCCGCGCCGGGTGCGGCACGGCATGGCGAACACGTCCCCGGCGCCGTAGTGCGCGGGCAGCTCGGCCCAGGGCACCGCGCCGGTGAACCGTACGGAGTCCGCGACGCCGGTCTCGGCGGCCAGACGGCGCAGGTCGGCCTCGTAGGGGCCGCCGCCGACGACGAGCAGCACGGCGTCCGGCTCGGCGGCGAGGATGTGGGGCATGGCCCGGATCAGGGTGTCCTGGCCCTTCCTCGGCACCAGCCGGGAGACGCACACCACGACCGGCCGGTCGGTCAGCCCGAGCCGGGCGCGCACCTCGTCCCCGCCGGAGCCGGGGTGAAAGGTCTTCTCGTCCACGCCGGGCGGCAGCTGGACCATCCGTTCGGCCGCCTCCGGGGTGAGCGCGGCGGCGATCCGCGACCGGGTGTACTCGCCGAGGTAGGTGAGGGTGTCCGTGGACTCCCCGATCCGGCGCAGCAGCCCGCGGGCGGCGGGCAGCTGGGCCCAGCCCGCCTCGTGACCGTGGGTGGTGGCCACCAGCCGCTCGGCACCGGCCCGGCGCAGCGCGGGTGCCATCAGCCCGAGCGGCGCCGCCGCCCCGAACCACACCGAGGTGCAGCCGTGTTCCCGCAGCAGCCCGACCGCGCGCCGGGTCGCCCCCGGGGTGGGCAGCAGCATCGTCGTACGGTCGCGTACGACGGTGAAGGGCTGCTCGGCGTCGAAGGCGGCGGTGGCCTCGGCGCCCTCGCGGCCGCGCTTCCAGGTGGAGGCGTACACGACGATCCGGTCCGGGTCCAGGCGCAGCGCCATGTTGTGCAGGAACGCCTGGATGCCACCGGGGCGGGGCGGAAAGTCGTTGGTCACGATCAGGGTCTTGTGCATCGCCGCCGACCCTACCGGGTGGCCCGCCCCGGGCCCGGCCGGGCGGAGTCGGTGGCAGGGACACGGCCGTAAAGGACATCATGAGCACTTCGACGCGGACGAGACACGACCGAACGGCAGGGGATCACGTGGACACGAAGGGCGCCGGGCGGTCCCCGGCGTGGCTCGCGGCGGTGTGGGCGGCGAGCCGTGCCGTGCTGCTGCTGACCGTGTTCAAGGTGATCACCGTCACGGGCCCGGACGTCACCTCGGACGTGTCGGTGATCTACCGCGGCTGGTACGAGGTCCTGCGTCAAGGAACGTTTCCGCTGGACGACGTGACCTGGCAGTACCCGCCCGCCGCCGCGCTCGCGGTCCTCTCCCCCGGCCTGCTGCCGTTCCTGGACTACCCGCACGCGTTCTTCGTCCTGTGCTGCCTCACCGACCTCGCGGTGCTCGGCCTGCTGCTGCGCCACGGCCGGGGCGCGGGCCGGTCCCCGCGCGGGGCGTGGCTGTGGACGGCGGCCGTCCCGCTGCTCGGGCCGACGGTGTACGCGCGCTACGACGTGATGGTGACCGCCCTGGCCGTGGCGGCCCTGCTGGTGGCCGCCCGGCACCCGCGCGTCTTCGGGGTGCTGACCGCGCTCGGGGCGATGGTGAAGGTGTGGCCCGCGCTGCTGCTGACGGGGTCCTTCCGGCGCCGCCCGTGGGCGTCGGCGGCCGTGACGGCGGCCGGGCTCGCGGCGCTGTTCGCGGTGTCGATGCCGGGCGCCTTCGCCTTCCTGACCTTCCAGCGGGACCGGGGCACCGAGGTGGAGTCGCTGGGCGCGCTGGTCTTCCATGTGGCCCGGCACTTCGGCTGGGAGGGCCAGGTGCTGCTGAACTACGGCTCGATCGAATTCCTCGGCCCGTACGTCGACGTGGTGAGCACGGCCGCGCTGGTGCTGACCGGGGCCGCGTTCGGCTGGCTGGTGCTGTGGCGGCTGCGGGTGGTCCGGACCGACGAACTGACGCTCCCCGAGGCCGCGTTCACGGCGATACTGCTGTTCACGGTGACCAGCCGGGTGATCAGCCCGCAGTACCTGGTGTGGCTGATCGGGCTGGCCGCGGTGTGCCTGACCCACCGCGCGTCCCGGATGACGGCACCCGCGCTGATGGTGGCGGTGGCGTCCCTGGTCACGCTGCTGGAGTTCCCGATCGGCTTCATCCACGTGGTGACCAGCGACTGGTACGGCGTGACGCTGATGGTGGTGCGCAACGGCCTGCTGGTCGCCGCCTCCCTGGTGGCGGGCCGCCGCCTGTGGCGCTCCACCGTGTCCTCGGCGCCTCTCGCGTCCGCCCCCGCTCCGGCGGGCCGCGCGGACGAGTCGCCCGTGTCGCGCTGAGGCTCAGCCCAGCTGGTCCCGGACGTAGTCCTGCCACCGGGCGGTGAACTCCTCCGGGGTGGTGTCCAGTACCTGCTTCAGCGCGCCCTCCACCGCGCCAGCCCGGGTGCGGTGGGCGCCGACGGCCCGGTAGAAGGCGCGCAGCTCCTCCTCGCCCCAGCGGTCGGCGATCATCCGGCAGGCCAGCCAGCCGGACTCGTAGGACCGGGCCAGGGAGGCGGGGTCGCCGGTGAAGCCGAAGTCCTTGTCGGCGGGGAGCGCGGCCGGGACGTGCCCGTCGGCGACGGCGCGGGTGAGTTCGGGGGCGGCCTCGCTGGGGGTACGGCCGGTGCCGAGGTAGCCGGTCCAGTCCGCGTACCCCTCGGAGAGCCACAGCGGGGTGGCGGCGGTGGTCGCGGAGCGGGTGGCGACATGGGTGGTCTCATGGGTGAGCACGACCTGTTTGCCCAGGTCACCAAGGATGGCGTACGCCTCCGGGTTGACGACCACCCGGTCCGCCGGGGCCCGGTCGGCGCCCGGTGTCTCGGCGGTGGTGACGGCGGCGATGCCCCGGTACTGGGCGGCGGGCGAGCCGAGCAGCGCGGCCATGCCGTCCAGCGAGCGGGGCACCAGGACGACCACCCGCCGGGCCCAGCGGGCGCCCCAGGCGCGGGAGACCGCGGGGACGGCGCGGTCGGCGAGCCGGGCGTAGCCGCGCAGCTCGTCGGTGCTCCGCCCGGTGCCCAGCACCAGGCTGTGCGCGCCGGTGACGGCGGTGACCGTGCCCTGGTCCCAGAGCTGCTGTCCGGCGCCGTGCGCGGGCCCCTCGGCGGTGACGTACCAGCCGCCGTCGGCGGTGTGGCTCAGGGTGAGAGTGCGGCGGGCGACGACGGGGGCGGTGTCCTGACCGGCGACCCGGTAGCGCAGTTCGGCGTCGGCGCTGGTGCCGTCGGCGCGCAGCGAGGTGATCCGGTAGGCCCAGGAGGCCAGTGGGAGCGCCCGGAGCCGGGTGTAGGGGGTCCGGGTGCCGGTGGTGGCGTACGCGGCCTCGTCGTGGCCGAGCAGGGCGGCGGCCCGGTGGTCCAGGACCCGCTGCACCTCGGCGCGCGCGCCGGTGCCGGGCGGCGGGTGGCCGCATCCGGCGAACGCCGGCAGGAGCAGCAGGCAGAGTCCCGCCGCCGCTGCTCGCCACGCTCCGCTCCGGCCGGCCACCGTCCGATCGTACGGGGTGCGGGGAGGGCTCAGGGCCGGGTCACGGCGGAGATCGGGAGCATGCCGACCCGGTCGTAGCGCACCGGCGCGCCGGGGTGGGGCGCGTGGATGACCTGGCCGTTGCCGACGTACATCGCGACATGGCTGGCGTCGGAGCGGTAGATCACCAGGTCGCCGGGGCGGGCCTGGGAGAGCGGGACGTGGTGCCCGGCGTTCCGCTGGGCCTGCGAGGTGCGCGGGAGCTGGACGCCCGCCCGGGCGTACGACCACTGCATCAGGCCCGAGCAGTCGAACCCCGAGGGGCCGTTGGCGCCCCACACATAGGGTCGGCCGAGCGCGGAGCGGGCGGCGGCGAGCGCGGCCGTGGCACGGGGGTCCAGGCCGGTGAGGCCGGTCAGGTCGGCCCGGCCGGAGCGGGAGGCGCGGTTGTAGTCGGCGCGGTCGGCGCCGGGCAGCGAGTCGAACAGCCTGCGGGCGCGGGCGAGTTTCTCCCGCACGCTCCGCTTGTGCGCGGCGACCGCCTTGCGGCCGCGCTCCAGGTCGCCGAGCTTGGCCTCCGCCTCGGCCCGCTCCTGGGCGAGGTCGCGCAGCGCGCCGCTCAGTTCGCGCAGCTGGCCGGCCTGGCGGGTGTCGATGCGGTCGACGACGGACGCCTTGTCGAGGTAGTCGTCGGGGTCGGCGGAGAAGAGCAGGGCGACGGCCGGGTCGATGCCGCCGGAGCGGTATTCGGCACCGGCGAGCGAACCGAGCCGCTCCCGCAGGGAGTTGACCCGCTGCTGGGTGCGGGCGATGTGGTCCTGGGCGTCGCGGACCTCGCGGCGGAGCTGGTCCGCGTGCTCGTCGGCCCGGTCGTAGTCCTCGGTGGCGCGCTCGGCCGCCGCGTAGAGCCGGTCCAGTTCGGCGCGGGCGCCGTCCCGGGGCGACGCGTGCGCGGCGGGTACGGCGCCGAGGGCGGCGGCCGCGGCCGACAGCACGCACAGGGCGGCGGCACCCCGGTCGCAGCCGGATGTTGCGGGACGGCGATGGGACGCCACGGCGGTCCTTCCCCTGGACGACGGGAACCGTCCCCCCGACGCGCGGACGGGCGGGGGCCCTCGGTGCCGGGGAAACGCGCCAGACAGTAGCCGCAGCGGCACCCACCGGCCAACGACCGCCGTGCGCACACACGGTGACGCCCCGGCGCCGACGCAGGTCAGCGGCGGGGCGCCAGGGGTCGCGCGATGCCGTGATTCGCCCGTTCGGGCGGGTGTGGCGAGGGGGCCGGAGCCTCGGTCAGACGCGGACGCCGAACATGAACGGGCCGCCGATGGTGCTCATCGACTCGTAGCGGACGACCGTGCCGGTGCGCGGGGCGTGCAGGATCTGGCCGTTGCCCGCGTAGAGACCGACGTGGTGGATGTCGTTGAAGAAGAAGACGAGGTCGCCGACCTGGAGGTCGCCCTGGGAGTAGATCCGGGTGCCGATGTTGGCCTGGGACTCGGAGGTGCGCGGGATGGAGACACCGGCCTGGGCGTAGGCCCAGGAGGTCAGACCCGAGCAGTCGTACGAGGAGGGGCCGGTGGCGCCGTAGACGTACGGGGTGCCGATCTTGCTCTGGGCGGCGGAGAACGCGGCTCCGGCGCGGCCCGAGGCGGGGACGGCGTTGCCGAGCTGGACGCGCTCGCTGGAGGAGCGGTCGGCGCGCGACTGCTCGGCGGCCAGGGCCTGCTTCTCCTTGGCGGTCAGGGTGTTGAGCAGGCGCTGCGCCTCGCCCAGCTTGCCCTGGACCTCCTTCTTCTTCTTGCCCAGCTCGGTGCGGGTGGCGGCGAGGTCCTTGAGCTTCTCGGTGGCCTCGGCGCGGTCCTGGGCGAGTTCGCGCTGCTTGTCCTGGATCTTCTTCAGCGCCTCGACCTGCTGGCCGCTCAACTGGTCGAGCGTGGACGCCTTGTCGAGGTAGTCGTCCGGGTCGGCGGAGAGGAAGAGCTGCACCGAGGGGTCGATGCCGCCGCTGCGGTACTGGGCGGTGGCGAGCGAACCGAGGCCGTCGCGCAGCTTGTTCAGGTCCTGCTGGCCGCGGGCGACGTTGTCCTGGATGGTGGAGATCTCCTTCTGGAGCTTCTCCTGCTTCTCCTTGGCGCCGTTGTACTTCTCGGTGGCCTGCTCGGCCTGCTCGTAGAGCTTGTCGACCTGCGCCTTGACCTCGGTCTTGCCGGGCTTCTCGCTCGGGGCTGCGTTGGCCGCGTTCGCGCTGAGCGCGACGGCGGCGGCGGCCGCGGTGGTCAGCACGGTGACACGCGTGCGGCTCGGCTGCTTGGGTCGACGATGGGACGCCACGGAGGACGAACTCCTTCTTGTGAGTGATCACCCGCTCGGAGGTTCGAACCGACCCTAGTGACCTAGTTGTGATCAGTTCAAATCCTCACAGCAAAAAATCCAGTCACTCGCTGCATATTTTGCACTCAACGCACCACACGTGACGTCAGGTTGACTCTCCGTCGTCCACAGACTCCATCAATCCGGGCATGTGACACGTCCGTTGGGCGTTCAGGACAGGCGCTTGAGAAGTACCGCAGAGGCCACCGGGCGCGCTCCGGCGCGTGCGACCCCGTCCGCCACCTCGCGGTCGGTGGAGGCCACGATGACCGGACGGCCGGGCGGTTCGGCGCGCACCAGCTGACGGATCAGCTCGTCGGCCGTCACCCCGGGCTTGGAGAACAGCACCCTGACCCCGCGCGGCGGCGCGAGCAGGACCGGCGCGACCAGTTCGGCGCCGTCGAAGACACAGGTGACCTCGGCGCCGGTCTGCGCGGCGAGCGCGGAGAGCTGGCCGAGGAGTCTGAGCCGCTGCTTCTCCAGCGGCATCTGCGGATAGCCGGTCTTGGTGACGTTGTAGCCGTCGACCACCAGATGAGCCTGCGGCAGGGCCAGCAACTGGTCCAGGATCGCGGGGTCGTGCTCGGACAGGGCGCGGGCGGCGATGTCCTTGGGGCTCATCCGGCCCGGCTCGACCGCGTCCACGGTCTCGGCCGGGCGCACCGACACCGGCGGCAGCGCGAGTTCGCGGCGCAGCCCCTGGGCCGCCTCCAGCACGGTGTCGAGCAGCAGCCGTACCCGCATGTCCTCCACGCTGCGGCCCTCGCGGACCGCGCGGCGGGTCGCCTCCAGGGCGGCCTCCGACTCGCCGAGGCGGGTCTTCAGCCGACGGGACTCGCTCTCGGCGGCCGACACGGCCACCTGCCCCTCGGCGCGCACCGACTCGGTCTCGGCGCGCTCCTTGCGCAGCGCGGCCTCACCGCGCTTGACGTCGCTCAGGGCCGAGCGCAGCTTGCGGTGCAGCGCGTCGGTCTCCTTCTTGGCCGCGTCCAGTTCGGCGCGAAACCGACCGGTCTCGGTACGGGCGTGCTCGCGGGCCTGGGCCAGCTCCTCGCGCAGCCGCTCCAGCTCGGCCCGGCTCTCGTCGTCCGCGCGTTCGGCGTCCGCGCGCTGGGCCTCCTCACCGGCCGCGGCGACCAGCTTGGCCCAGCCCGTCGGGCGCAGCACATAGGCGGCGGCCGCGACGTCCAGCGGGTCGGCGGCCGGGGGCGGGGAGCCCGCTTCCAGGGCGCCGCACAGCTCCGGCTGGGTCTCCTTGTAGCGCTCGCCGATCCGCTGCCGGAAGAGGCGTTCCGTCTCCAGCGCGGCCGCCATCGCGGTCCCGGCGAACTTGGCCCGCCGGTTCGGGGTGAACCGGGCGTACTGCCGCAGCTGGGCGGGCAGTTCGGCCATGGTCAGGGCTCCGAAGGCGTCCGAGACGATCTGCACGACCCGGCGGCGCACGCCGTCGGGCAGCGGACGGTCAAGCACCTCGGCGGTGCCGTCCTCCGGCCCCCCGTCCGCGGTCTCCATAATCCGTCACACCCCAATGCCCGACATGCCCGACCCACCTGTTCCGTCCCGCGCGGCGCGCCCCGCTCTCCTAGGAGGCGGTGCCCGGCCTGTCCACGAGTTCCACCTGGTCCACCGCGTTGCACCAGCGGCAGCGGACCGACTCGATGGTCTCACTGACCACCTCGCGTTCCTCGACGGTCGGCTCTCCGGCCAGGTCGAGGTGGACGTACTCGACGGCCTTGGAGGAGCGGGTCACGTCGAATCGGGTGAGGTTGCCGCACAGGGTGCAGCGCCAGCGTGTCGTGGCGGTCGGCGGAGGAACCGTCATGGTGCAGCTCGCTTCCTTCTCGTCGCTTGGGTGGCCGGTCGCGCGCCGGGTCCCGGCGCGTGTGGCCGTAACCCTACGGCCTGCCGGGTGTTCGCCGCCCGCCTGTCCGAAGCGGCGAGGCGGTCTGTACCAGTGCGTCCGGTTACGTCATGCTCTGTATTCATGATCAGAGAGTGGAGCACGACCGCCGCCCGGACCGTCAGGGCGGTCCGGACCACCCCGGCGCCGCTGACGTACGGCCTCATCGCCCTGTGCTGCCTGATCTTCCTGCTGGGCCCGGCCTCCGGCTTCACCCGCGCGTACGGCACCGGGGAGACGCTGCTCGCGGCGCAGCGGGCGTACTTCCGGCACTGGGGGGTGATCCCGGCCGGGCTCTTCGCGGAGCCGGTGCGCGAGGCGCTCACCCCGGTGACCGCGCTGTTCGTGCACGGCAGCTGGGTGCATCTGCTCGGCAACATGCTCTTCCTCTTCGTCTTCGGCGTGCTGACCGAGGAACGGATGGGCCGCGTCGAGTTCACCCTGTTCTACGTCGGCTGCGGCTACCTCGCCCTGCTCGGGTACGCGCTCGCCAACGCGGACTCCGAGCAGTCCCTGGTCGGTGCCTCGGGCGCCATCTCGGCGGTCCTCGGCGCGTTCCTCCACCTCTTTCCGCGGGCCCGTGTCACCAGTCTCCTCCCGTTCCTGTTCTTCCTCCCGCTGCGCTTCCCGGCCTGGGTGGTGCTGCCCTTCTGGGCCGCCCTCCAGTGGTACGCGGCGGGCCGCGCGCCCGAGGGCCCCGGCGTCGCCTACCTCGCCCATGTGATCGGCTTCTGCCTGGGCTTCGGCTACGCCTGGCTGCGGTACGGGCGCAAGCAGGGCGAGAAGGACGGTCCGGGCGAGGCTAGAGTTGGGCCCGCCCCGGCTCCGGCGTCCAAGGGAGAGAACCAGCCGTGATCACCGCGATCGTCCTGATCAAGACCAGCGTGGACCGGATTCCGGAGATCGCCGAACAGATCGCCGCGCTGGAGAGCGTGAGCGAGGTCTTCTCCGTCACCGGTACCTACGACCTGATCGCCATGGTCCGCGTGGCCCGCCACGAGGATCTCGCCGAGGTCATCCCCGGCCGCATCAGCAAGATCCAGGGCGTGGAGGGCACCGACACCCACGTCGCCTTCCGCACCTACTCCCAGCACGACCTGGAAGCGGCCTTCGCGATCGGCCTGGACTCCTGACCCGCCCGGACTCCTGACGAGCCTCAGTTCTCCGGGACGCAGCGGCCGTTCTCCGTGCGGTAGGTCCACTTCGCACCCTGGGTGACCAGTTCGCGTACCGCCGTCACGAAGCGGGTGACGTCCTCGTCCGGGGTGCCCGCGCCGAAGCTGACGCGGAGGGCGTTCAGGGTCCCGGTGCCGCAGCCGCTCTGCTCGGCGGGGCCGGTGCCCAGGAGCGCGTGCACCAAGGGGTGGGCGCAGAACAGGCCGTCGCGGACGCCGATGCCGTACTCGGCGGAGAGCGCTGCGGCGAGATGGGAGCTGTTCCAGCCGTCGACGACGAAGGACAGCACACCGACCCGCGGGGCGTCGTCACCGAAGAGGGAGAGCACCCGCACCTGGGGCACCTCGGTGAGACCCGCGCGGAGCAGCCCGAGCAGCCGCTCCTCACGGGCGGCCAGCGCCTCGGGACCGGCCTCGGCGAGCGCCCGGCAGGCCGAGGCGACCGCGTAGGCGCCGATGACGTTGGGGGAACCCGCCTCGTGCCGGGCGGCGCCCTCGTGCCACTCCACCTCCACCGAGCCGTCCGCGCGCCGGGCCACCGTGCGGCTGGCGCCGCCGCCCGCGAGGTACGGCTCGGCCGCCGTGAGCCAGTCGGCCCGCCCGGCCAGCACCCCGGAGCCGAAGGGCGCGTACAGCTTGTGCCCGGAGAACGCGATCCAGTCCACGTCCAGCTCCCGCACGCTCACCGGCCGGTGCGGCACCAGCTGGGCGGCGTCCAGGACGATCCGCGCGCCGGACGCGTGCGCGGCCGCCGCCAGTTCACGCACCGGCCACAGCTCGCCGGTGACGTTGGAGGCGCCGGTGACGCAGACCAGCGCGGGGCGCGCGGTGTCCCGGGCGGCGAGGGCCCGCTCCAGCGTGCGCACGGCCGCCTCGGGAGTGCGCGGGGCGTCCAGGAAGGTCACGTCGGCCGCGCGCCAGGGCAGCAGCGCGGCGTGGTGCTCGGTCTCGAAGACGTACACCTCGCACCCGGCGGGCAGCGCGCGGGCCAGCAGGTTCAGCGAGTCCGTGGTGGACCGGGTGAAGACCACCTGGTCGTCGTCCCGGCAGTGGAGGAACTCCGCGACCGTGCGGCGGGCGTTCTCGAACAGCTCGGTGGAGAGCTGCGAGAGGTGCCCGGCGCCCCGGTGCACGCTGCCGTAGTAGGGGACGTAGGCGGCGATGTCGTCCCAGACCCGCTGGAGGGCGGGGGCGCTGGCGGCGTAGTCGAGCGCGGCGTAGCCCACCTCGCCGCCGGTGACGAGCGGCACGGTGACGTCCCGGCCGAGCACCGGCAGCGGGGCGGGCAGGGTCTCGGTGGCGGCGGGGGCGGGGGCGAAGGCGGTGGAGACGGACATGGCTGAACTCCCGTGAGGCAGGCCGGAGTCACCGCGGGCGCAGGGCATGCGGGCGCGGCACCGGAAGGCGCGGAAAAGAGAGAAAAGGGGTGTGCGGAGGCGGGGCTCGGCGGCCCTAGCGCATTCGCTTGCTCACGGAAGAAGGCTCCCTCGTACGACCAGGACCCCTGGCTCTTCGAGGGGTCCGCGCTTGCCGTGGACCTTCTGGACCACGGCCTGGTCCTCACCCGGAGCACCCCGCCACGGACGGAGGGTTGCCGGACAGCCGGCCGGGGCCGCATGGCTGTCGCTCATGACCTGACACGCAAGTTATCCGGACGGATCACCCGGCGCAACCGGCGTCCGGATGCCGGAACGCCGGCGCGGCGGAGAGCCACCGCTCCCCGCCGCGCCGAAACGACACCCGCTACCGGTTGCTCGCGGCCACCCAGCGCTCCAGCGTGCGCGCCGCGGCGCCGGAGTCGATGGACTCGGCGGCCCGCGCCATGCCCGCCCGTAGCTGGTCGGCCAGCGGCTCCCCGGTCGGGTCCAGCGCGACCAGCGCGGCCGCCGAGTTCAGCAGCACCGCGTCCCGCACCGGCCCGCGCTCGCCCTCCAGCACCTGCCGGGCCACCATCGCGTTGTATGCCGGGTCGCCGCCGCGCAGCGCCTCCACCGGCACCAGCTCGATGCCGACGTCCCGCGGGTCGAAGACCTCCTCGGTGACCTTGCCGTCGCGCACGATCCACACCCGCGAGGGCGCGGTGGTGGTCAGCTCGTCCAGGCCGTCCTCGCCCCGGAAGACGAGGGAGGAGTTGCCGCGCTCGGCGAAGACGCCCGCCACGATCGGTGCCATGGCGAGGTTCGCCACGCCGACCGCCTGGGACCGCACCCGCGCCGGGTTGGTCAGCGGACCGATGACGTTGAAGACCGTACGGATGCCCAGCTGGCCGCGGGCGGCGCCGACGTGACGCAGCGCCGGGTGGAACTTGACCGCGAAGCAGAAGGTGATCCCCGCCTCCTCCGCGACCTCCGCCACCCGCTTCGGCGTCAGCTCCAGGTTCACCCCGAGCCGCTCCAGCACGTCCGAGGAACCGGAGGCCGAGGACGCGGCCCGGTTGCCGTGCTTGATGACCTTGGCACCTGTGCCCGCCACCACGATGGAGGACATCGTGGAGATGTTCACCGTCTTGGCGCCGTCCCCGCCGGTGCCGACGATGTCCACGGTCCGGCCGGGCACCTCGATCACGTTGGCGTGCTCATACATCGCCCGGACGATCCCGGTGATCTCCTCGACCGTCTCGCCCTTGGCCCGCAGCGCCACCAGGAAGCCCGCGATCTGGGCGTCCGTGGCCTCGCCGCGCATGATCCGGTCCATCGCCCAGGCGGTGGCGTCCGCGCTCTGGTCCCGGCCCTCCAGCAGGGCGTTCAGTACCTCGGGCCAGGAACGGCCCGCCGCGGTGTCGCCTCCAGCGGGGGTCACAGCGCTCATCAGCCGCTCCTGGGTGTGTGAGAAAGACAGGTCGTACGCGTCCTGCGGGCACGTGGGGTGCCCGGTCCCACCTTATCCAGCCTGAACAGGGCGAAGGGCCCCGCCGGTGTTCCGGACGGGGCCCTTCGGCCGTGGTGTGGCGACGCGGGGATCAGTGGTGGCCGTGGCCGCTCGTGATCTCCTTGTACTCGTCGACGGTCGCCTTCGGGATCTGGTTGTCCTCGCCGTAGTAGGCGTTGGACAGCTTGACCCGGAGCCGCTCGGCGGGCTTGACCTTGCGCTCGACCCCGTTCTCGTCGACCGTGGGGCCGATCTCGGCGGGCTCGTACTGGTGGTGCGCCGTCAGGGTGTGGAGCTGCTCCTGGCTGAGCGGCTCGTGCACCTCGATGAACTCACCGTGCGGCAGGCGCTTGATGATGCCGGTCTCGCGGCCGTGCAGCACCTTGTCCTTGTCCCGGCGCTGGAGGCCCAGGCAGATCCGCTTGGTGACGATGAACGCGATCACCGGTCCGGCGAAGAAGAAGATCCGGACGAACCAGGTGACCTGGTTGATCGACAGGTGGAAGTGGGTGGCCCACAGGTCGTTGCCACCGCCGACCAGACCGATCATGTACACCGTGACCCAGGCGACACCGAACGCGGTACGCGTCGGGGCGTTGCGCGGGCGGTCCAGGATGTGGTGCTCGCTCTTGTCGCCGGTGACCCAGGACTCGATGAACGGGTAGACGGCGATGGCCATCAGCACGAGACCGAACAGGACCAGCGGGATGAACACGCCCAGGACCAGCGTGTGGCCCCAGAAGTTGATCTCCCAGCCCGGCATGTAGCGGACCAGACCCTCGGCGAAGCCCATGTACCAGTCGGGCTGGGCGCCGGTGGAGACCTGGTCGGGCCGGTACGGGCCCATCGCCCAGATCGGGTTGATCTGCGCGATCGCCGCGATGGCCGCGATGACACCGAAGACCAGGAAGAAGAAGCCTCCGGCCTTCGCCATGTACACCGGCAGCAGCGGCATGCCGACGACGTTGGTCTCCTTCTTCCCCGGACCCGCGAACTGCGTGTGCTTGTGGTAGAAGACCAGGATCAGGTGCGCCACCATCAGGCCGAGCATGATGCCCGGCAGCAGCAGGATGTGGATCGAGTAGAACCGGGCCACGAAGTCGTGACCGGGGAACTCGCCGCCGAAGAGGAAGAACGAGATGTACGTGCCGACGATCGGCATGGACAGGATCGCGCCCTCGGTGAAGCGCACACCGGTGCCGGAGAGCAGGTCGTCCGGGAGCGAGTAACCGGTGAAACCGGTGAACATGCCGAGGACGAACAGCAGGAAGCCGAACAGCCAGTTGACCTCACGCGGCTTGCGGAACGCACCCGTGAAGAACACGCGCATCATGTGCACGAACATGCCGGCGAGGAAGATCAGCGCGGCCCAGTGGTGGATCTGCCGGATGAGCAGACCACCGCGCACATCGAAGGAGATGTGCAGGGTCGAGTTGAACGCCTCCGACATCAGCTGTCCCTGGAGCGGGACGTAACTGCCGTGGTACTCCACCTCGTTCATCGACGGGTGGAAGAACAGCGTCAGATACACACCGGTCAGGATGATGATGAGGAAGCTGTACATGCAGACTTCGCCCAGCATGAACGACCAGTGGTCGGGGAAGACCTTGCGCATGTTGGCCTTGGCCAGGGAGTAGATCCCCAGCCGGCCGTCGGCCCAGTCGGCTACGCGCTCGCCGGCCGGGGCCTTCCCGCGTGAGCGGGACGCGTCGTTGTTCGCAGTACTCATCCGCGCTCCCAGAATGCAGGACCGACGGGCTCCGCGAAGTCGCCGAGCGCTTCGAGGTAACCCTCGTCGTTCACGGCGATGCGAAGCTGCGGCAGGGCGTGACCGGCAGGGCCGAAGATCACTCGGGCACCGTCGGAGAGGTCGAAGGTGGACTGGTGGCACGGGCACAGGACGTGGTGCGTCTGCTGCTCGTACAGGGAGATCGGGCAGCCCACGTGGGTGCAGATCTTCGAGAAGGCGACGATGCCCTCGTGGGACCAGGCCAGTTCCTGCTTGTCCTTGATGTCGTTCGGCTGGAGCCGGACGATCATCAGGGCCGCCTTGGCGATCTGGTCCTGGAAGTCCTCGTCCGTCTCCTCCAGGCCCTCGGGCTTGGCGAAGGTCAGCGAGCCGACGGCCACGTCCTCGGGACGCAGCGGCTGGTTGGTGTTGACGTTGACGAGGAGCTTGCCCTTCGCCCACAGCGTGTGGCGCAGGGAGGTGCCCGGCAGCGGGCCGAGGTCGCGCAGCAGCATGACACCGGAGAGCGGCACCATCGCGAGCGCGCCGAACATGGTGTTGCGGATCAGCTTGCGACGGCCGATCCCCGACTCGGCGGCACCCTGGGCGAAGTCGTCGAAGACCTGCGCACGGACCGTCGGCTCGGCCGCGATCGGGTGACGCTCGGCGGTCATCTCCACGTCGGACATCAGGGTGCGCGCCCAGTGGACGGCACCCGCGCCGATGCAGAACAGCGCCGTACCGAGGGTCAGGCCCAGCGCGAAGTTCAGCGCGCTGAGGTGCCCGATCGGGAAGACGAAGATCGACTTGTCGTGCGGGATGGTCACGTACGACGCGATGAAGCCGAGGGTGGCCAGCATCGAGATCGTGAACAGCAGGGCGACCGACCGCTCGGACCGCTTGGCGGCCCGCTCGTCGATGTCCTGGGCACGGTGCTCGTGCGGCGGGAGCCCCGGATCGGCGAACGGGGTCTCCTCGTCCGCGACGCTCACCGAGCCGTGCGGGTGGTCCTGCGCGGCGGGCAGGTTCTCTTCTGGAATGTCTTGGCTACTCATGACTTCTTGGCCTTTGCGGTCCGAGCGGCGACCCAGACGGCGACCGCGATCAGCGCGCCGAGGCCGAAGATCCAGGCGAACAGGCCCTCACTGACCGGGCCGAGGCCGCCCAGCTCCAGGCCGCCGGGGTTCTCGGTCTCGCTGCCGTTGACCGCGTTCAGGTACGCGATGATGTCCTTCTTGTTCTTCTCCGTCATGGTGGTGTCGGGGAAGGACGGCATGTTCTGCGGGCCCGTCTGCATGGCCTCGTAGATGTGCTTCGGGTCGACGCCCTCGAGGCTCGGGGCGTACTTGCCCTTGGTGAGGGCACCACCCTTGCCGGTGAAGTTGTGGCACTGCGCGCAGTTGGTGCGGAACAGCTCGCCACCCATGGCGATGTCCGCGCCGTCCTTGGAGTACTGCTCCTTCGTCGGCACGCTCGGCCCGGCGCCCAGCGACGCGACGTACGCGGCGAGCTGGTCGATCTGGGCCTGGGTGTAGATCGGCTTCTTGGCCGGGATCTGGGCCATCTGCGAGCTGGAGGCGGGCATCCGGCCGGTGCCGACCTGGAAGTCGACCGCGGCGGCGCCGACCCCGACCAGGCTCGGGCCGTCGGAGGTTCCCTGGCCACCGGTGCCGTGGCAGCTAGCGCAGCCGACCGAGTAGAGCTTCTGGCCCTCCTTGATGGTCAGGGACTGGGAGGTTTCATCGGCCTGCGCCTTGCCCGCGGGCGCGAACGCGGCGTACAGCCCCCCAGTGGCCGCCAGCGCGAGGAGTAGGACGACGACCGCCGCCAGCGGATGGCGTCGTCGTGCGGAGAGCTTTTTCACGGATTACCCCGGTGTCAGGATCTTCTGCGTCGGTGCTTCTGGATGTGCGGGACGAATCCCCGCTACTTGATCAGGTAGATCGTGGCGAAGAGGCCGATCCAGACCACATCGACGAAGTGCCAGTAGTAGGACACGACGATGGCGGCGGTCGCCTGCTCGTGAGTGAACCTCTTCGCCGCGTAGGTGCGGCCGAGGACCAGCAGGAAGGCGATGAGGCCGCCCGTCACGTGCAGGCCGTGGAAGCCGGTGGTCAGGTAGAACACGGAGCCGTATACGTCGGAGGACAGCGAGATGCCGTCCTTCTTCACCAGCTCCGTGTACTCGAAGATCTGTCCGCCGATGAAGATCGCACCCATGATGAAGGTGAGAATGAACCATCCGCGGAGCTTCTTCACGTCCCCGCGCTCGGCGGCGAACACGCCGAGCTGGCAGGTCAGGGAGGAGAGCACCAGGATCGTGGTGTTCGTCGCGGAGAAGGGCACGTTGAGCGCGTGCGCCATCTCCTTCCAGTGATCCAGTCCGGTCACCGATCGAGCGGTGAAGTACATCGCGAAGAGGGCCGCGAAGAACATCAGCTCGGAACTCAGCCAAATGATGGTTCCGACGCTGGTGAGGTTCGGCCGGTTGACCGAGGGGTGCGCGTGCCCGGTGTCTACTGTCGTTGCTGTCGCCACGACCGACATTATGTCGGTCGCTTATCTCGCCCTCACTCCGGGGGTGCCGTTCGGAGTGTCTTCGCCTGTCGTACCGGTGTTGACGTGCTGCCGGGGGGAGTAACATCCGGCCCGGAAAAGCCCGTCCGCAAGACGCCGACGTCTCGGAGGAAGCATGCAGCCGACCGCCACCGTGCTGGTGTACAGCGACGACTCCAACACCCGCGAACAGGTACGGCTCGCCGCCGGGCGCCGGCCGGCTCCGGACGTCCCGCTGGTGGAGTTCGTGGAGTGCGCCACGCCCGAGGCCGTGGTGCGCGAGGTGGACCGGGGCGGGATCGACGTCTGCGTGCTGGACGGCGAGGCGGTGCCCATGGGTGGCATGGGGGTGTGCCGCCAGCTGAAGGACGAAGTCTTCGACTGCCCGCCGGTGTTGCTGCTGATGGGCCGCCCCCAGGACGCCTGGCTGGCGACCTGGAGCCGGGCCGACGCGGCGGTGACGCTGCCGGTCGACCCGATGGAGTTCGCCGAGTCCCTCGCCGCCCTGCTGCGCCGCAAGCGCCTCCAGAGCGCCTAGAACGGCCCGCTGAGGGGGCGCGGGGCGCCCTCCGGCTCCCGCGCCCCGGAGCGTCATGCGGCGGCGGGGCGCAGGCGTACGGAGTCCCTGGGCGCCGTCCCGTTCTGGGCCACCCCGGCCAGGGCGCTGCCGGTGCCCCACTTCTTCCAGTCCAGGTTCCAGTCGCCGAAGCCGTTGCCGAAGTCCTCCATGGCGTGGCCGCCCGAGTTGACGACCTTGACGACGTCACCCGCGCGGACGTGGTCGAAGAACCACTCGGCGTTCCCGGTGCTCATGCCGGTGCAGCCGTGGCTGACGTTGGCGTAGCCCTGGGAGCCCACCGACCAGGGCGCGGCGTGCACGTACTCACCCGACCAGGTGACGCGGGTGGCGTAGTAGACCGGCAGGTCGTAGGAGTCTGAGCTGCCCTCGGCGATGCCGACGGTGGTACCGCGCATCCGTACGAAGTACTGCTTCTCCAGGACCACCTTGACGCCGTTGCGGGTCTCGAAGCCGGGCTTGCCGGTGGTGACCGGGATGGTATTGATCACTTGGCCGTTCTTGTAGAACGTGAGCTGGTGCGTGGCGGCGTCCGTGATGGCCTCGACCTTGTCCCCGATGGTGATCTTCAGGTCTTTGCTCTTGCCACCCCGGAGCCGGTCGGTGATCTTGATCCCGTCGAGGTTGCTGTGCACCTGGACGGTGGCGTGGGCGGGCCAGTACTCCTTGGGCCGGTAGTGGAGTTCCTTGTCACTGACCCAGTACCAGGCGCCCTGCACGGCCGGGACGGAGTCCACCCGCAGCCCGCTCTCCACCACGGCCCGCTGCGCCTTGTCCTTGACGGGCTGGTCGAGGTTGGCGACGACGGGCTGGCCGACGCCGTACTCCCCCGCCTCGGGCCCGAAGGTGACACCCAGGGTCTTCTTGCTCGCCGTCTTCGTGGTGTCGAAGTTGAGGACCTTGCGGCCGGGGGCGCCGTCGTCGTCCTCGGTGCTCACGCGGACCGTGTAATGGGCGTTGGCGGCCAGCGGGGAGGTGCTGTGCCAGCGTCCGCCGTCGGCGGCGAGTTCGCCCGCCACATAGCGCCCTGTGGAGTCCAGGGCGGTGACGTCGGTGATCCGGCCCTCGCCGCTCTTCAGCGTGACCTCGAGGGGCTTGTCCGGATCGGCCTGCTTCGCCTTGTCGGTGGGCGCGTTGAAGACGATCTGGTCCGCCGCGTCGTACGGCTCGGCCGACAGGGCGTCGCCGTCCGAGCCGCAGCCGGTGACGCCCGCGCCGAGGGCGGTCACCAGCAGGACGCAGCTGACGACAGTGCGGGTCCGCGCAGTGTGGTTCATATGATCACGTTATGAGATGAAGACTTCACTGGCTCGGCACGTAACCCGTATGAGGGACGGACACTGCGGCAAACGGAAGAGCCCGGACCCTCCTGATGGAGTGTCCGGGCTCCCGCCGCGTTCCGTGCTGTGTTACTGGGTGCGGTTCTCACCGCGGTAGTACTCGAACACCCAGCCGAAGAGGCCGATCACGATGAGGGGTGCCGAGAAGTACAGCAGCCACCAGCCGACCGCGATACCGAGGAAGGCCAGCGCACCGCCGACCGCCAGGGACAGCGGCTGCCAGCTGTGCGGGCTGAAGAAGCCCAGCTCGCCCGCGCCGTCCGCGACGTCGGCCTCCCGGTCGTCCTGTGCGCCCGCGTCGACCCGCCGGGCGGTGAAGCCCAGGTAGAAGCCGATCATGATGCACAGGCCGAAGGCCAGGAAGAGCGCCGTGGTGCCGGCCGGCTCCTTCGACCACACGCCGTACACGACGGCCATGATCAGGACGAAGGCGCTCAGCCAGATGAACATCCGACCCTGGATCTTCACTTGCCGGCCTCCTTGCTGCCCGCGGTGACGGCGCCGTGACCGGCGTGCTCAAGCTGCTCGAGCGCGGCGATCTCGGGGTGGTGCAGGTCGAACGCCGGGGATTCGCTGCGAATGCGCGGCAGGGTGAGGAAGTTGTGCCGCGGCGGCGGGCAGGACGTCGCCCACTCCAGCGAGCGGCCGTAGCCCCACGGGTCGTCCACCTCGACGGGCTTGCCGTACTTGGCGGTCTTCCACACGTTGTAGAGGAACGGCAGGATCGACAGGCCGAGCAGGAACGAGGCGATCGTCGACACCGTGTTCAGCGCGGTGAAGCCGTCGGCCGCCAGGTAGTCCGCGTACCGGCGCGGCATGCCCTCGGCGCCCAGCCAGTGCTGGACCAGGAAGGTGCCGTGGAAGCCGATGAACAGCGTCCAGAAGGTGATCTTGCCGAGCCGTTCGTCCAGCATCTTGCCGGTGAACTTGGGCCACCAGAAGTGGAAGCCCGCGAACATCGCGAAGACGACCGTGCCGAACACCACGTAGTGGAAGTGCGCCACCACGAAGTACGAGTCCGAGACGTGGAAGTCCATCGGCGGCGACGCCAGGATGACACCGGTCAGACCACCGAAGACGAAGGTGATCAGGAAGCCGGTCGTCCAGAGCATCGGTGTCTCGAAGGACAGTGAGCCCTTCCACATCGTGCCGATCCAGTTGAAGAACTTCACACCGGTCGGGACCGCGATGAGGAACGTCATGAAGGAGAAGAACGGCAGCAACACACCACCGGTGACGTACATGTGGTGCGCCCACACCGTCACCGAGAGACCGGCGATGGCGATCGTGGCTGCGATGAGACCCATGTAGCCGAACATCGGCTTGCGCGAGAACACCGGGATGATCTCGGAAATGATGCCGAAGAACGGTAGCGCGATGATGTACACCTCTGGATGGCCGAAGAACCAGAAGAGGTGTTGCCATAGCAGGGCCCCGCCATTGGCGGCGTCGAAGACATGGGCACCGAACTTGCGGTCCGCCTCCAGGGCGAACAGCGCGGCGGCCAGCACCGGGAAGGCCAGCAGGACCAGCACACCGGTCAGCAGCACGTTCCACACGAAGATCGGCATGCGGAACATCGTCATGCCGGGGGCGCGCATGCAGATGATCGTGGTGATGAAGTTGACCGAGCCGAGGATCGTGCCGAAGCCGGAGAAGGCCAGACCCATGATCCACATGTCGGCGCCGATGCCCGGCGAGCGGACCGCGTCCGACAGCGGGGAGTACGCGAACCAGCCGAAGTCGGCCGCGCCCTGCGGGGTGAGGAAGCCACCCACGGCGATGGTCGAGCCGAACAGGTAGAGCCAGTAGGCGAACATGTTCAGCCGCGGGAACGCCACGTCGGGCGCGCCGATCTGCAGCGGCATGATCCAGTTGGCGAAACCGGCGAACAGCGGCGTCGCGAACATCAGCAGCATCACGGTGCCGTGCATCGTGAACGCCTGGTTGAACTGCTCGTTGGAGATGATCTGCGTGCCCGGGCGCGCCAGCTCGGCACGCATGAGCAGCGCCATCACGCCACCGATGAGGAAGAACGCGAACGACGTCGCCAGGTACAGCGTGCCGATCGTCTTGTGGTCAGTGGTCGTCAGCCACTTGATCACGACGTTGCCGGGCTGCTTGCGCCGGATCAACAACTCGTTGTCGTTCGAGTCCTCGGTCGCGCCGGCACCCTGGGATTCATTGAGGATGCTCACAGGTTGTTCGTCTCCCGGTTCTTCTCGTGGCTCGTCTGCGCGATGCCGGCGGGAATGTAACCGGTCTGCCCCTTCTTGGCGAGGTCCTTGAGGTGCTGCTCGTACCGCTCGGGGGAGACGACCTTCACGTTGAACAGCATCCGGGAGTGGTCGACGCCGCAGAGCTCCGCGCACTTGCCCATGAAGGTGCCCTCCTTGTTGGGAGTCACCTGGAAGGCGTTGGTGTGGCCCGGAATGACGTCCTGCTTCATCAGGAAGGGCACGACCCAGAAGTCGTGGATGACGTCACGCGAGGTCAGCACGAAGCGGACCGTCTTGCCCTTGGGCAGCCACAGCGTCGGGCCGGGGTTGCCGGTCTGCGGGTTCCGCGTACCCGGCGTACCGACGTCGTAGACGCCACCGGCGTTGGCCGGGAACTGGTCCACGAACCGCGTGGGGATGGCCGCGAGGTTCGGGTCCTTCTTGGCGTCACCGGGGGAACCCGGCACGTTCTCGATGTAGTTGAAGCCCCAGCTCCACTGGAAGCCGACCACGTTGACCGTGACGTCCGGCTTCTTCTCCAGGCTGAGAAGCTTCGATTCGTCCCGCGCGGTGAAGTAGAAGAGCACCGAGACGATGATGATCGGAACCACCGTGTACAGCGCCTCGATGGGCATGTTGTACCGCGTCTGCGGCGGAACCTCGACCTTGGTGCGGCTGCGCCGGTGGAACATGGCGCTCCACAGGATCAGGCCCCACACCAGCACGCCGGTAACGAGCGCGGCGGCCCACGAGCCCTGCCACAGGGAGAGGATGCGGGGAGCCTCTTCCGTGGTCGGGGTGGGCATGCCAAGGCGAGGGAAGTCCTTGTATGTGCAACCGGTCGCGGTCGCAAGGACCAGGCCTGCGGTCAGTGCCTGGAGCAGCTTCCGCCGCGTCGCGCGCCGCGGCTTGGGGGTACCGCCCACGCCTTTCGGGCGAAGGGGGAGGTCGGAGCCGTTGGGACTCACGTAGCGCCTTCCCGAGAGTCTCGCCCGCGCGGTCGGCTGCGGCCTTCTCGCTGGTCGGTCGCCGCCCTGCGTCGGGCAGGGGTTTGGATGTTTATGCGGACCAAACCCTAGCCGACGGTCTCCGACGGTTCGCGGGGAGGGGGGCATACGCGTCGTCGGGTCGTTCTGAGGGGTGTTGGTGGGGGGCCAATCGCCGCTGTTGTATCGGTTTGGGGGTTTGTGCGGCGGCGTTGTGGCTTGTCGCGCAGTTCCCCGCGCCCCTGAGGTGGGGACACACATCCCTCGTTCTAACGTTGCCGTGTGGCTTACCTCGATGTTGCTTCCGGTGCTCCCCTTCATCCTGTCGCTCGTCAGGCGTTGTTGGCGTCCTTGGACGAGGGGTGGGCCGATCCCGGGCGGTTGTACCGGGAGGGGCGGCGGGCGCGGATGCTGCTGGACGCGGCGCGGGAGGCGGCGGCCGAGGCGGTGGGGTGCCGGGCGGACGAGGTGGTGTTCACGTCGTCCGGGACACGGGCCGTGCACGACGGCGTGGCGGGGGCGCTGGCCGGGCGGCGGCGCGTGGGACGTCACCTGATCGTGTCAGCGGTCGAACATTCCTCTGTCCTCCATTCGGCGGAGGCGTTCGAGGCCGGGGGCGGTTCTGTCACCCGAGTGGGCGTCAGCCGTCTTGGCGCGGTGGACCCCTCGGCGTACGCGGAGGCGCTGCGGGCGGACACCGCGCTGGCGTGTCTGCAGTCGGCCAACCACGAGGTGGGCACCGTGCAGCCGGTGGCCGAAGTGGCCGCGGCGTGCCGGGCGGCCGGGGTGCCGCTGCTGGTGGACGCGGCCCAGTCGCTGGCCTGGGGGCCGGTCCCGGAGGGCTGGTCGCTGCTGACCGCCAGCGCGCACAAGTGGGGCGGCCCCTCGGGGGTTGGTCTGCTGGTGGTGCGCAAGGGGGTCCGGTTCGCGGCCCAGGGGCCGGGCGAGGAGCGGGAGTCGGGGCGCGTCTCCGGCTTCGGCAACATCCCGGCGATCGTGGCGTCCGTGGCCGCGCTGCGGGCGGTACGGGCCGAGGCGGACGCGGAGGCGGTACGGCTGCGGGCGCTGACCGGGCAGATCCGGGCGCGGGTGCCGCGGCTGGTGGCGGACGTGGAGGTGGTGGGCGATCCGGAGCTGCGGCTGCCGGGCCTCGTCACCTTCTCCTGCCTCTACGTCGACGGCGAGGTGCTGCTGTCCGAGCTGGACCGGGCGGGCTTCTCCGTCTCCTCCGGCTCCTCCTGCACCAGCGGCACGCTGACACCGAGCCATGTGCTGAAGGCGATGGGGGTGCTGAGCGAGGGCAACGTCCGCGTGTCGCTGCCGCTGGGCGTGGCGGAGGAGGAGGTCGAGCGGTTCCTGGAGGTGCTGCCGGGTGTGGTGGCGGGGGTGCGGTCGCAGCTCGGGGCTCCGGAGCCGGAATTCGAGAAGCGGGCGGAGGAAGTGGTCGTCGACTCTCTCGGCAAGCGCTGCCCTGTCCCGGTGATCGAACTCGCGAAGGTCTTCGGCGAGGTCCCGGTGGGCGGCACGGTACGCGTCCTGTCCGACGACGAGGCGGCCCGCCTGGACATCCCGGCGTGGTGCGAGATGCGGGGCCAGGAGTACGTGGGCGAGGAGGAGGCGGAGCGGGGAGCGGCGTACATCGTCCGCCGGCTGAGCTGATCAGGGGGTCGAGCTGATCAGGGGCGCGGGGCTGTATTGGATTTGCGGCTCCGCCGCGTGGGCGCGACAAGCCACGACGGGCCCGCAGCGAACCACGGACCCGTCAAGGCAAAACTCAGCTCAGGTATTCACGAACCTCAGCGGCCGCATCATCCCCGTACGCCTTGGCGAACCGGTCCATGAAGTGCGCGCGACGGAGCCGGTACTCCTGCGTACCCACCGTCTCGATGACGAGCGTCGCCAGCATGCAGCCGACCTGCGCCGCGCGCTCCAGGGAGACGCCCCAGGCGAGCCCGGAGAGGAACCCGGCGCGGAAGGCGTCGCCGACACCCGTGGGGTCGGCCTTGCGCTCCTCGTCCGGGCAGCCGACCTCGATCGGGTCCTCGCCGACCCGCTCGATGCGCACACCGCGCGAGCCGAGCGTGGTCACCCGGTGCCCGACCTTCGCGAGGATCTGCTCGTCGCTCCAGCCGGTCTTGGACTCGATGAGGCCCTTCTCGTACTCGTTGGAGAACAGGTACGTGGCGCCGTCCAGCAGTATCCGGATCTCCTCGCCCTCCATGCGGGCGATCTGCTGGGAGAAGTCCGCGGCGAAGGGGATGGAACGGGAGCGGCACTCCTCGGTGTGGCGGAGCATGCCCTCCGGGTCGTCGGCGCCGATGAGGACCAGGTCCAGGCCGCCGACGCGGTCCGCGACCGTCTTCAGCTCGATCAGCCGGGCCTCGCTCATGGCGCCGGTGTAGAAGGAGCCGATCTGGTTGTGGTCGGAGTCCGTGGTGCACACGAAGCGGGCGGTGTGCAGGGTCTCGGAGATACGGACCGACTCGGTGTCCACGCCGTGGCGCTCCAGCCAGGCGCGGTACTCATCGAAGTCGAAGCCCGCGGCGCCGACGAGGATCGGGCCGGTGCCGAGCTGGCCCATGCCGAAGGCGATGTTGGCGCCCACGCCACCCCGGCGTACGTCGAGGTTGTCGACGAGGAAGGAGAGCGAGACCGTGTGCAGCTGGTCCGCGACGAACTGGTCGGCGAAGCGGCCGGGGAAGGTCATGAGGTGGTCGGTGGCGATGGAGCCGGTGACTGCGATGCGCACGGCAGGCGTTCTCCTGGCGGGAGGGGGAGCTGACAGTTCACGCTACCCGTAATCGGGCACCCGCTGAAGCGGGGAAAACTACCCGATAGTAGATCTTTCTTGACCGGCTCCACCGTGCCTACGGTGCGCTCATGACGAACCTCAGGGTCGACGACCTCGAAGTGGACCTCCCCTCGCTGCGCGGCGACTGCGCCCGCATGGCCCCGCACTGGGCTCCGCCCGAGCACGCGGGCACCCGCCCGGTGCCGCCCTCGCTGATCCACGGGGTACGGGTGCCGAGTCGCTCCGCTCGGCTGGTGGACGCGATGTCCGACTACGGCGACTGAGGCTGCCTCCGGCGGCCCGGCGGGCTCCCTCCACCGGTTCAGGGCGCACTGGTTGGAACCGCGCGCCCCCCTCGCACGTCCCATCGCCGTCCCCCGCGCGGGAGACGCGGGGCACGATCAGCGAGGAGCGATGCGGTGACCAAGGAGCGACCCGAGAACTCGGACCGGCCGGGGGCGAAGCCCGCGGCGGCCTCGGAAACCCAGGGGGACGTGGAGGCCCGGGGGGCTACGGAGACTCCGGACACCGGGGAGGCACCGGAGGTCACGGGGACGCCGGGGGCCGAGGAGCCCTCGGTGGCGGCGAAGGCCCCCGAGGCCGACGAGACTCCGAGCGCCGACGAGACCCCGGTAGCCGCAGACGCCCCGAAGGCTGCCCAGCCCTCGGCGCCCCGGAAAGACGTAGAGACCCCGGTAGCCGCCGAGGCGCCGGACGCCACGGCGGCCCCGGGTGCCGCAGGTGGGGGCACTCCCGTAGTCGAACCCGGTCAGGACACCCCCGAAGCCCCCGCCGGGCGGCCCCGTACCGCTGTGATCGTCGCCTCCGTAGCCGCCGCCGTGCTGCTGGTCGGAGGTGGGGGTGCCTGGCTGGCCGCCGGGGCCGGGGGGAAGCAGGCCGGGGCCGGGAGTACGGGCGCTCCCCCGCCGCTCGCGCTGGACGGTGGGCCGGGGGCCGGGGGTGCGGGGATCGCGGTCGGCGAGCCCGACCCGAATGGCGGCGTCCATTACGTCGTCGGGGGGGAGCTGCCGGACGGACCCCGTTCCGCGCCCGTCCAGGTGACGGAGGGCAAGGTCGGCAAGGACGCCGTGGCCCGGCTGGCCGAGGCGCTGGGGATCGACGGCGCGCCCGTGGCCGACGGTGACGGATGGCTGGTCGGAGAGCGTGAGGGCGGTCCGGCGCTGCGGGTGGTCGGGGCCGGGGGCGACTGGTCGTACAGCCGGTACGCGGCCGGGACCGACAACTGCCGCAAGATCACCGTCTGTTCGCAGGACCCGGTCGCCCCGGCGGACCAGCCGGTCGATGCCGCGGCGGCGGAGCGGGTGGCGCGTCCGGTGCTGAAGGCGCTCGGGCAGGACGACGCGAAGGTCGACGCGAGCCAGGTGATGGGCGGACGGCGGGTGGTGAACGCCGACCCGGTGGTGGGCGGCCTGCCCACCTACGGCTGGACGACCGGCCTGACCGTGGACGAGAAGGGCGACATCGTCGGCGGGCACGGGATGCTGGCGCGTACCGCGAAGGGCGACACGTACCCGGTGCTGAGCGCGGCCGACACGGTGAAGCTGATGAACAAGCGGCCCACCGAAGGGCACCGGATGGGCATCGGCGGATGTGGGAGCCCGGTGCCGCTGAAGGACCGTTTCGAGCAGCCGTGCGGTGCGTCCACCGGCTCCCCCGGCGCCCCGAAGGCGAACTCGGTGACGGTCGAGAAGGCGGTGTTCGGGCTGGCCGCGCAGTCGGTGGACGGCCGCCAGGCCCTGGTGCCGTCCTGGCTGTTCGAGGTGCGCGGCTCGGCGGCGCGCGGCGGCTTCACGGTGGCGCACCCGGCGGTCGATCCGAAGTACCTCGCCTCCCCCGCCACCGAGGCGCCGAAGGAGCGTGGGGTGACGGTCGCGGGTTACCGCGCCGAGGGCCGGAAGCTGACCGTGCGCTTCATGGGCGGGGTGTGCGCCGACTACGGCGCGTCGGCGCGGGAGAGCGCGGACCGGGTGACGGTCACGGTCACCTCGAAGTCCCGGCCGGGCAACTGCGTCGCCATGGGCAAGGAGTACGCCCGGACCGTCTCGCTGGACGCCCCCCTCGGGGACCGCGCGGTGGTCGGCACCGACGGTGACCGGGTGCCGAAGGCGGAGCAGAGCCTGCTCCCCCGCTGACACCTCCGCACACGACGACGGCGGCGGCCCCTCACCAGGAGGGGCCGCCGCCGTCGCGTCGCGGCTGTGGGGCCGGTGTTTAGCTGAAGGAGTCGCCGCAGGCGCAGGAGCCCGTCGCGTTCGGGTTGTCGATCGTGAAGCCCTGCTTCTCGATCGTGTCCACGAAGTCGATGGTGGCGCCGCCCAGGTACGGGGCGCTCATGCGGTCCGTGACGACCTTGACGCCGTCGAAGTCCTTCACGACGTCGCCGTCGAGCGAGCGCTCGTCGAAGAAGAGCTGGTAGCGCAGACCGGAGCAGCCGCCGGGCTGGACGGCGACGCGCAGGGCGAGGTCGTCCCGGCCCTCCTGGTCGAGCAGCGCCTTGACCTTGGACGCGGCGGCGTCGGTCACGATGATGCCGTCGGTGACGGTGCTGGTCTCGTCCGATACGGACATCTACATCTCTCCCAAGTTGTACGGAGACTGCTTTCCGACCAGTGCAACCGGCACGCCGACCGATTCATTCCGGGCCGGGCGGACCGTCTGGCCGCGTTTCGCTCTCTCTTCATGCTCGCACACGGGCGGGAGCGGGGGCAGCGGGCCGGTGCCCGAGAGGCCGGGATTCACGTCACATGGACGCAATCGCCATCGTCAAAGTGACATGAAGCGGCTATGATAGATAGCGTCAGTTAGACGAAAAGTAGAAAGGGTAGGTGCCGTGACCACCGCCCAGACCCCGCAGCTCGACGTACAGCCGTCTCCGCTCGCCCTGCTGCTGCTCGGCCGCGGGGCCGACCCGAGGAGCGAGCGGGGCGTCGAATGCCCCGGCGATCTGCCCTCGCCCTCCGACCCGGACCTGGTGGCGCGTGCCCGCGCGGCCAAGGAGAAACTCGGGAACAAGGTCTTCGTCCTCGGCCACCACTATCAGCGGGACGAGGTCATCCAGTTCGCGGACGTCACGGGCGACTCGTTCAAGCTGGCCCGTGACGCGGCCGCGCGCCCGGAGGCCGAGTACATCGTGTTCTGCGGTGTGCACTTCATGGCCGAGTCGGCCGACATCCTCACCACCGACGACCAGAAGGTCGTGCTGCCGGACCTCGCGGCGGGCTGCTCGATGGCCGACATGGCCACGGCCGAGCAGGTCGCGGAGTGCTGGGACGTGCTGACCGAGGCGGGCGTCGCCGAGCAGGTCGTGCCGGTGTCGTACATGAACTCCTCCGCCGACATCAAGGCGTTCACCGGCAAGCACGGCGGCACCATCTGCACCTCCTCCAACGCCGAGCGGGCCCTCGAGTGGGCCTTCCAGCAGGGCGAGAAGGTGCTGTTCCTGCCCGACCAGCACCTCGGCCGCAACACCGCCGTCCGCGACATGGGCATGTCCCTGGAGGACTGCGTCCTGTACAACCCGCACAAGCCGAACGGCGGACTCACCGCCGAGCAGCTGCGGGACGCGAAGATGATCCTGTGGCGCGGGCACTGCTCGGTGCACGGGCGCTTCAGCCTGGAGTCGGTCGAGGACGTGCGCGAGCGGGTCCCCGGCGTCAACGTCCTGGTGCACCCCGAGTGCCGCCACGAGGTCGTGGCCGCGGCGGACTACGTCGGCTCGACGGAGTACATCATCAAGACGCTGGAGTCGGCCCCGGCGGGCTCCAAGTGGGCCATCGGCACCGAGCTGAACCTCGTTCGGCGGCTGGCGAACCGGTTCGCCCCCGAGGGCAAGGAGATCGTCTTCCTCGACAAGACGGTCTGCTTCTGCTCCACCATGAACCGTATCGACCTCCCCCACCTGGTCTGGGCCCTGGAGTCCCTGGCCGAGGGCACCCTCGTCAACCGCATCGAGGTGGACCGCGAGACGGAGGCATTCGCCAAGCTGGCCCTGGAGCGGATGCTCGCACTGCCGTAGCGGGACCCATGGACGGCGGAGGCCCGTCGAACACCTTCGCGGTGTTCGACGGGCCTCCGCCTATGTGGTGCGGATCAGACTCCGGCCGTCTCCGGCTCGTCCGAGTTGCTCGGCTCCGGCTCCGGGGCCCGCTTCGCCGCCTTCTTCGCCGCTCGGCGTTCCTTGCGGAGTTCCACCATCGCGTAGAGCGTGGGGACCAGGAGGAGGGTGAGGAGGGTGGAGGTGATCAGGCCGCCGATCACCACGACCGCCAGGGGCTGGGCGATGAAGCCGCCCTCGCCGGTGACGCCGAGGGCCATCGGGAGGAGGGCGAAGATCGTCGCGAGGGCGGTCATGAGGATCGGGCGGAGCCGGTGGCGGCCGCCTTCCACCACGGCCTCGACGACCCCGTACCCCTGGGAGCGGTACTGGTTGACCAGGTCGATCAGCACGATCGCGTTGGTCACCACGATGCCGATGAGCATCAGCATGCCGATCATCGCCGGGACGCCCATCGGGGTGCCGGTGAGGATGAGCAGGCCGATCGCGCCGGTCGCGGCGAACGGGATGGAGACCAGCAGGATCAGCGGCTGGACCAGCGAGCGGAACGTCGCCACCAGCAGCATGAACACGATGGCGATGGCCGCCAGCATGGCCAGACCCAGGTTCTTGAAGGCGTCGTCCTGGTCGGAGGAGACTCCGCCGATCTCGGCCGTGGCGCCCGCCGGGAGCTTCAGGGCCTTGATCTTCGTCTGGAGCTGGGCGCTGACCGCGCCGGTGTTGTCACCGGTCGGCTTGGCGGTGACGGTGGCGGCGCGCCGCCCGTCGATCCGGGTCATCGACACCGGCCCGTCGACCAGCTTCACGGTGGCGATGTCACCGAGCTTCACCGCGCCGAGCCGCAGGTCCCTCAGCTGGGCCAGGGTGGCGGCCGGGTGGGCGGAGCGTACGACGACGTCGCGCTCGGTGTCGTCGAGGACGGCCTTGCCCGCCGGGACACCGCGCACGGCCTGCGCGACCGCCGCGCCGAGCTTCTGGTCGTCGAACCCGGCCGCGGCCGCCTTGTCGTTCGCCCGCACCGAGATGCGCGGCACGCTCTGCGCGAGGTCGCTGGTGACGTCGGTGACGTCGTCGAGCCCGGCCACGGTGGAGCGGACCTTGTCGGCCGCCGTGCGCAGGGTCGCGGGGTCGGCGGCCTTGACCACGACGCTGAGGTCCTGGTTGCCGAAGGCCGCGCCCGCCGAGACGGTGGTCGTCCCCGCGCCGTCCAGCTTCTTCAGCCCGTCCTCCAGCTTCCGCTGCACGTCGGCGGCGGAGCCGGAGTCCTTCAGCATGATCTGGTACGACGCCTGGTTGGTGTCGGTGCCGCCGCCGAAGGCGGCCATGAAACCGGAGGAGCCGACGGTGACCTGGTAGTCCTTGATGCCGTCGATCCCGCCGAGCAGCGTCTCCACCCGCTTGGCCTGCGCGTCGGTCGCGGCGAGGCTGGTGCCGGGCTTGAGCTTCTGCTTGACGGTGAGGACCTGCTGCTCGCCCTGGTCGAAGAAGTTGGTCTTCAGCAGCCCGGCCATGCCGAAGGTGCCGAACAGCACGACGACCGCGATCAGCAGGCTGACCACCCGGCGCCGGGTGGCGAACCGCAGTACGGGCACGTAGAGGCGCTGGAGCCGGCTGTTCGCCTCCTTCTCCTCCGCCCGGCGGCGGGCCTCCTCGGCGTCCTCGGGGGTGCCCTTGGGGGCGCGCAGGAACCAGTACGACAGCACCGGCACCACGGTCAGCGACACCAGCAGCGAGGCCAGCAGGGCGGCCGTCACGGTGATGCTGAACGAGCCGAACAGGGCGCCCACCATGCCGCCGACCAGGCCGATCGGCAGGAAGACGGCGACCGTGGTGAGGGTGGAGGAGGTGACCGCTCCGGCGACCTCGCGGACGGCGCCGAGGATGGCCTCCTTGCGCTCCTCGCCGTAGCCGAGGTGCCGCTTGATGTTCTCCAGCACCACGATCGAGTCGTCCACGACCCGGCCGATGGCGATGGTCAGCGCGCCCAGCGTGAGCATGTTCAGCGAAAGACCGCGGGTCCACAGCACCAGCAGCGCCAGCACCACGGAGAGCGGGATGGAGACCGCGGTGACCAGCGTGGAGCGGATGGAGGCCAGGAAGACCAGGATGATCAGCACGGCGAAGAGCAGGCCGAGCGCGCCCTCGGTGGTCAGGCCGTCGATGGCCTTGGACACCTCGGGACCCTGGTCGCTGACGACCGTGAGCTTGGCGTCCTTGCCGAGGTCGGCCCGGAGCTTCGGGAGCTGGTCCTTGACCGCGTCGGAGATGGCGACGGCGCTGCCGTCGTGGTCCATGGTGACGTTGACGGCGAGGCTGGGCTTGCCGTCGGTGCGGGTCAGCGAGTCGGCCGGGGCGGGCCGCTCGGCGACGGTGGCCACGTCACCGAGGCGTACGGGCTTGCCCCCGCCCTGGCCCGCGACGCGCAGGTCCTTGATCTGGTCCAGCGAGGTGAAGCCGCCGCCGACCTGCACGGTGCGGTTGGCGCCGTTCTCGTCGAAGGAGCCCGCCGGGACGGACGCGCCGCCCGCCTGCAGCGCCGGGATGAGCGCGGCCGGGCTGAGACCCGCCTTGGCGAGCTTGGCGTCGTCGGGGGTGACGGCGACCTGGAGGTCGCGTACGCCGGTGACCTGGACCCGGCCGACGCCGTCGATGTTCTTCAGCGCGGGGACGACCGAGCGGTCCAGCTTGTCGGCCAGCGCCTGCTGGTCGGTGCCGGAGGACGCGGCGAGCACCACGGTCGGCATGTCGTCGGTGGAGCCGGAGACGACCTGGGGGTCGACGGTGTCGGGGAGCTGGGCGCGGGCCCGGTTGACGGCCTGCTGGACGTCGGTGACGAGCCGCTTGGTGTCGTTGCCGTAGTCGAAGGACGCCATGATCACGGCGTTGCCCTCGCTGGCGGTGGAGGTGACACCGGTGACGCCGTCCACGCCCTGGAGGCTGTCCTCGATGGGCTCGACGACCTGCTTCTCCACCACGTCGGGCGAGGCGCCCTGGTAGGGGGCGATCACCGAGACCATGGGCAGGTCGATGGTGGGCAGGAGTTGCTGCTTGATCTGGGGTATCGCGATCAGGCCGAAGACCAGCGCGATGAGCGACATCAGGCCGATCAGGGCCCGTTGCGCGAGGCTGAACCGGGACAGCCAGGACATGGGACAGGGTCTCTCTTCTGTGAGCGGCAGAAGCTGCGGCGGGACGCGTCTGTGCGCCCACCCCACACCCTGGTCCATCGCCGGGGCCCGACCCGTAGGCCCCAGGTCCATTTCCGGGGCGGGCCGGTACTCCCCGCGCAGTAGAGCGGCCGGGGGTCAGTCCGACCTCGGGCGGACCAGCCCGGACTCGTAGGCGATGACGACGAGCTGGGCCCGGTCGCGGGCGCCCAGCTTGGCCATGGCCCGGTTGACGTGGGTCTTCACGGTGAGCGGGCTGACCTCCAGCCGCTCGGCGATCTCGTCGTTGGAGTGGCCGCCAGCCACCAGTACCAGCACCTCGCGCTCCCGGACGGTGAGCGCGTCGAGCCTGGCCAGGCGGGCCGGGTCGGGGGCGGGGGCGTCGGCCTGGGCGAGGAAGCGGGCGATCAGGCCCTTGGTCGCGGTCGGGGAGAGCAGCGCCTCGCCGCTCGCGGCCAGCCGGATGGCGGTCAGCAGTTCCTCGGGCTCGCTGCCCTTGCCGAGGAAGCCGGAGGCGCCCGCGCGCAGGGCCCGCACCACGTAGTCGTCGACCTCGAAGGTGGTCAGGATGACCACACGGACGTGGGCCAGTCCCGGATCGGCGCTGATCATGCGGGTGGCGGCGAGGCCGTCGGTGCCGGGCATCCTGATGTCCATGAGGACGACCTCGGCGGCGCACTCCTTGGCCAGCCGGACCGCCTCGGCCCCGTCGGACGCCTCCCCCACCACGGACATGCCGGGCTCGGAGTCGACCAGCACCCGGAACGCGCTGCGCAGCAGGGCCTGGTCGTCGGCGAGCAGGACGCGGATCGTCATTCGGGTTTCCTCTCGGCCCCGGCACGGGTCTGGACGGGCAGGATGGCATGGACGCGGAAGCCGCCGCCGTACCGGGGGCCGGTGGTGAGGGTGCCGCCGAGCGCGGTGACCCGCTCGCGCATGCCGAGCAGCCCGTGCCCGCCGCCGGTGCCGGTGGTGCCCGTGGCGCCGGCGCCGTCGTCGAGCACGCTGACCTCGATGTTCGGGCCTACCCGGACGACGCTGACCTCGGCCTTGGCGCCGGTTCCGGCGTGCTTCTGGGCGTTGGTGAGGGCTTCCTGCACGATCCGGTAGGCGGCCAGGTCGACGGCGGCCGGGAGTTCGGTGTCCTTCTCGGCGCGGGCGACCTGGACGGGCAGCCCGGCGTTGCGGAAGGTCCCGGCGAGTTCGTCGAGGCGGCCGAGGCCGGAGGCGGGTTCGGTGGGCGCGGCCGGGTCGTCGGACTGGCGGAGCAGGCCGACCGTGGCGCGCAGTTCGTCCAGCGCGGAGCGGCTGGCCTCGCGGACGTGCGCGAGCGCCTCCTTGGCCTGGTCGGGGCGCCGGTCCATGACATGGGCGACGACTCCGGCCTGCACGTTGACCAGGGCGATGTGGTGGGCGACCACGTCGTGCAGTTCGCGGGCGATGCGCAGCCGTTCCTCGGCGACCCGGCGCCGGGCCTCCTCCTCGCGGGTGCGTTCGGCGCGTTCGGCGCGCTCCCGGATGGCCTGGACGTAGGCGCGGTGGCTGCGGACCGCGTCGCCCGCGGTGGCGCCGATGCCGGTCCAGGCGACCAGGGCGATGTTCTCCTGCGCGTACCAGGGCAGGGGTCCGGCGAGCATGGCGGCGGCCGTCAGCACGGTCATGGCGAGCAGTCCGACCCGCCAGGTGGTGGCGCGGTCGGTGGTGGAGGCGACGGTGTACAGGGCGATGACGGTGGTCATCGCCACCGGTGCGCGGGGGTCGCCGGTGACGCACTCGACCAGGGCGAGGGTCCCGGTGAACGCCAGTACGGCGAGCGCCGAGCGGCGGCGCAGCACGAGCGCGGCGGCGGCGAGGACCATCAGCAGCAGGCTCAGCGTGTTGGGCGGCCGGGCGCCCCAGTCCACGCCGTGGTCGCCGTCCGGTGCGGCGAAGGCGCTGCTGATCATGCACAGCAGCACGGCCGCCGCGATGACCGCGTCGAGTGTGAGGGGGTGCGCCCTGAACTGGTACCGGGCGCGTCGCAGAGTGCTCACCCGTGAACAGTACGGGGCGCCGGGAAGGTGCGGGTGCGCGATGGGTCGCCAGGTGTCGGGTGGTGTTCGCCGGGGATACCGGTGGTGGACGTCCGCCGTTGGCCGGGGCGGCCGAGCCTCAGGGCGCCGGATGTGTCCCGCTCGTCGAAAGGCAGTGACCCGTGCGCCCTCTCCCTTCCCGTCTCCTCCCCTCCGCCACCGCCGTGGCCCTGCTGGCGGTGCTCGGCCCGGCCGGCACGGTGCACGCGGCGTCCACCGGGACCCCGACGATCAAGCTGTCGGCGGCCTACCTGTCCGGCGCGGTCGGTGCGACCGGCGACCCGGTGGTCACGGTGACCGTCGCGCAGAGCGGGGCGGACGCCTCGGGGCTGACGGTGACGGCGTCGAAGAGCACCCGGAGCACGGTGGCGGGCACCGGGGACGTCAAGGTCACCGGCACCGGAGGCAGCCGTACGGTCGCGGTGTCCGCCCGTGCCCAGGGGTACGCCGACCTCACGCTGAAGGTGACCGGCGCCGACGGCAAGTCGGCCACCACGACCCTGCACTACGCGGCCTCCCCCGCCGTCCAGCGCTCGGCCGACGCCCGCTATCTCACCGGAGCCTCGGACGCCTCCGCCGCCGTGGACGCCGGGAGCGGCTATGTCCTGGTGGCCAACGACGAGGACAACACCCTGCGCCTGTACGACGGTTCGGCCTCGGGGGCACCGGTGAAGAGCTGGAACCTGTCCTCCGCGCTGGGCGCGTCCAAGGAGGTCGACATCGAGGGCGCGGCCCGCGTCGGGAACACCGTGTACTGGACCGGCTCGCTCGGCAACAACAAGGACGGCGAGTACAAGGCGGACCGCAACACGGTGTTCACCACCACGCTCTCCGGCTCCGGCGCCGCGACCTCGGTGGCCTTCGGCAGCGCCGGGCACAGGCTGCGGGACGACCTGGTGGCCTGGGACAAGGCCAACGGCGACCGGTACGGCTTCGCGGCCGCCACCGCCGACGGGCAGACCCCGAAGCAGGTGGACGGCTTCAACGTGGAGGGCCTGGAGTTCGCCCCCGGCTCCACCACCACGGCCTACGTCGGCTTCCGCGCCCCGCTGGTGCCGCCGAGCAACGGCGGCAAGGCGCTGATCGTGCCGGTGACCAACATCGACCAGGTGGTCCGCGGCACCAAGGCCACCTTCGGCACCCCGGTCGAGCTGGACCTCGGCGGTCTCTCGGTGCGTGATCTGCGCCGGAACGACAAGGGGCAGTACCTGATCCTGGCCGGGTCCTGGGCGGCCGAGGACAACAGCGCGCCGTACGCCCTGTACCGCTGGGACGGAGTGGCCGGGCACCAGCCGGTGAAGGCGCTGGACCTGCCCACGGCGGACGCGGGCGGCTGGGAGTCCGTGGTGTCGGTGCCCGACCTGGACGTGTCCGGCGGCCGGGTCCAGCTGATCACCGACGACGGCAGCGCCGACCTCTACGGCGACGGCACCGAGGCGAAGGACCTCTCCCACCCGGAGTGGCAGAAGTCCCGCTCCACCTTCTTCGGCCTGAGCTGATCAGCCGGGGATCAGCCCGTCGTCGCTGAGCATCTCCCGGACCTCCGCCACGGTGGCGTCCGGGGCGGGCAGGATCAGCTCGGAGGGCTCCAGGGAGTCGTCCGGGAGCGGGGTGCCCAGCTTCCGGACGGCTTCCAGCAGCGCGTGCAGGGTGCGCCGGAAGCCCTCCTCGTCACCGCCCTCGACCTCGGCGAGCAGCTCGTCGTCCAGCTTGTTCAGCTCAGGGAAGCGGGAGTCGTCCAGCCTCACCTGGCCCTCACCCATGATCCGTACGATCATGTCGGCCTCCTCGGCTCGGGTCCCGGCGGTGGACTACTGCTTGTCGAAGCGGGGGGTGTCCTGCGGCTGCTGCTGAGCCTGCTGACCGCCCGCACCGCCCTCGATGGCCTGCTGCTGCGCGGAGGGGCCCCCAGCCAGCTCGGCCTTCATCCGCTGGAGCTCCAGCTCGACGTCCGAACCGCCGGAGAGCCGGTCCAGCTCGGCCTGGATGTCGTCCTTGGCCATGCCGGACTGGTCGTCCAGCGCGCCGGAGGCGAGCAGCTCGTCGATCGCGCCGGCCCGCGCCTGCAGCTGGGCCGTCTTGTCCTCGGCCCGCTGGATGGCCATGCCCACGTCGCCCATCTCCTCGGAGATGCCGGAGAACGCCTCCCCGATGCGGGTCTGCGCCTGGGCGGCGGTGTAGGTGGCCTTGATGGTCTCCTTCTTCGTACGGAAGGCGTCCACCTTGGCCTGGAGGCGCTGGGCAGCGAGGGTCAGCTTCTCCTCCTCGCCCTGGAGGGTGGCGTGCTGCGTCTCCAGGTCCGTGACCTGCTGCTGGAGCGCGGAGCGGCGGGACAGGGCCTCGCGGGCCAGGTCCTCACGGCCGAGCGCCAGCGCCTTGCGGCCCTGGTCCTCCAGCTTCCCGGACTGCTGCTGCAACTGGTTGAGCTGGAGCTCCAGGCGCTTGCGGGAGGTCGCCACGTCGGCGACACCGCGCCGCACCTTCTGGAGCAGCTCCAGCTGCTTCTGGTACGAGTAGTCGAGGGTCTCGCGCGGGTCCTCGGCCCGGTCCAGGGCCTTGTTCGCCTTCGCGCGGAAGATCATCCCCATACGCTTCATGACACCGCTCATGGGCTTCGCGCGCCCCCTTCTGACGGACTCCAGCTCACCGATCCTGCGACAGAACCCACAGTACGGGCCCTGCCACCATTACCGCACCGTTCGGGGAGCGATGCGCTCCTCCCCAAGGACGAGCCCGGGCCCGCTCACTCAGGCGTGAGGAGTAGGTGATCCCCGGGGTGGCGCCCCGCCGGGTGCACGACTCGCCCGGAAAGCGCCGGTGACGTCCTCTGTGTACCCCTGTAGACGTCCGGTGTTGCCGGATCGTTCCCGAAGGGACTGGGGTCCATGCCCGTGATGCCCGTACCCTTGGGTTTTGTGTTCCGTAGCCGTGCGAAGGAAGAGAAGGCACCCGCCGACAAGGCGCAGGTGACCGGCTCCAGTCAGCCCCGCGACCCGCAGGCCCGCAAGGGCAGGCCCACGCCGAAGCGCAGTGAGGCCCAGTCCCAGCGCCGCAGTGTCGCCAGTACGCCCGTGTCCCGCAAGGACACGGCCAAGCGGCAGCGTGAGGACCGCCGCCAGGCCCTGGACCGGCAGCGCCGCGCGCTCGCCGGTGGCGACGAGCGGTACCTGCCCGCCCGGGACAAGGGCCCGGTGCGCAAGTTCGCCCGCGACTGGGTGGACTCGCGGATCAACGTGGCGGAGTTCTTCCTCCCGCTGGCCATCGTGATCCTGATCCTCAGCGTGGTGCGGGTGCCCTCCATCCAGAGCATCGCGCTGCTGCTGTGGGCGATCGTGATCGTGCTGATCGTCGTCGACTCCGCCTTCAGCGGCTACCGGCTGCGCAAGCGGCTCGCCGAGAAGTTCCCGGACGTCAACCGCCGGGGCGCCGTCGCCTACGGTCTGATGCGCTCCCTCCAGATGCGCAGGCTGCGGCTGCCCAAGCCGCAGGTCAAGCGCGGAGAGCGACCCTGAGCGCAGACGCCGCGCCCGGCACGGCGGCCCTGACGGGGCCGGCCACGCCGGGCGAGCTGATCCGGCAGCGCCTGGTCACCTGGCAGCTGGACGAGCAGCTGGCCCGCGCCTTCCCCGTCGGACGGCGGCTGCGCGTGCTCGACGTGGGGATGGGCCAGGGCGCGCAGGCGCTGCGGCTGGCCCGGCTCGGCCATCAGGTGACCGGCGTCGAGCGGGACCCGGAGCTGGTCGCGGCCGCGCGTGCGGCGCTGACCGGTGAGCCCGACGGCATCCGGGAGCGGGTCCGGCTGGTGCTGGGCGACGGCCGGGACACCGGGGTGCACTTCCTGCCGGGCAGCTTCGACGTGGTGCTGTGCCACGGCGTGCTGATGTACGTCGAGGAGCCCGATCCGCTGGTGGCCGGGCTGGCCCGGATGCTCGCGCCGGGCGGTCTGCTGTCCCTGCTGGTGCGCAACGGCGACGCCCTCGCCATGGGCCCCGGTCTCGCCGGTGACTGGACCGGCGCGCTGGCCGCGCTGGACACGGCCGCGCTGCTCCCCCGCTCCCGCACCGAGGCCGACGGCGACGCCCCGGCGGTTCCCGGCCCCGAGGGCCGCGCCGACCGGCTGTCCGCCCTGACCGCCACCCTGCACGGCATCGCCGCCCCGCTGCACGCCTGGTACGGCGTCCATGTCTTCGCGGGCCGCACCCCGTCCGCCCCGGTCTCCCCCGACGAGCTGGAGACCCTCCTCGCGGCCGAGGAACGCGCGGGCCGCACGGACCCGTACCGGGGGGTCGCGGAACTGCTGCACCTGTGCGGGGTGCGGGGCTAGTCCCGTTCGGCGGTACCTGGCGGGCCCCGGTCCGGGCGCCGTGGGGAGACTCGTCCATGGACGCTTCCCGTATCCGGGCCGTGCGCAGGGGTGCCGTGGCCGTCGTGCTGGTGTGTGCCGCCGTCCTCCTGGGCGGCTGCTCGAACCCGGCGACCTCGGCCCGGAGGGGCGGGCCGTCGACCGCGCAGGCGGCGCTGCCGCTGGTGACGAACGATCTCCAGGACCAGTATCAGAAGGTCATCAAGGAGGTGCTGCCCTCGGTCGTGCAGATCCAGGCGGGGCAGTCCCTCGGCTCGGGCGTGATCTACGACGACAAGGGCCACATCGTCACCAACGCGCACGTGGTCGGCTCGGAGAAGACCTTCCGGGTGACCACCGCCCGCAGCGAGGAACCGCTCGCGGCGAGCCTGGTGTACTCCTACCCCGAGCAGGACCTCGCGGTGATCAAGCTGGACAAGGTGCCGCAGGGCCTGCGCCCGGCGGTGTTCGGCGGCTCGGACCAGGTGGAGGTCGGCCAGATCGTGCTGGCCATGGGCTCACCGCTCGGGCTGTCGTCCAGTGTGACCCAGGGCATCGTCTCGGCGACCGGGCGGACGGTGAGCGAGCCCGCCGACGACGGGGGCTCGGGCGCCACGATCCCCAACATGGTGCAGACCTCGGCCGCGATCAATCCGGGCAACAGCGGGGGCGCGCTGGTGAACCTGGACGGCCAGGTCATCGGCATCCCCACGCTGGGCGCGGCCGACCCCGGCATGCAGGGCGGCGCGGCGCCGGGCATCGGCTTCGCCATCCCGGCGTCGATGGTGCGTACGGTCGCGGGCCAGATCATCGGCACCGGCAAGGTCACCGACTCGGGCCGGGCCGCGCTGGGCGTCACGGTCCGCACGGTCGTGGACGACGGCTACCAGCCCGCCGGGGCGGCCCTGGTCACGGTGAAGGCGGGCGGTCCGGCGGCGAGCGCGGGGCTGAAGGCGGGCGATGTGATCACCCGGCTGGGCGACACCGCCGTCGGCACGACCACGGAACTCGCCGAGGCGCTGGCGGAGAAGAAGCCGGGCGAGCGGGTCACGGTCACCTACGAGCGCTCGGGCACGCGGAAGACGGCTCAGGTGACGCTCGGCGAGCAGTGAGGGGCGCCTGCCGACGGGAGCGGGAGAATCCCCGCCCCCGCTGGGCCGGGGCTACTGCTGCTCGGCGTTCAGGCTCATCGGCCCGTAGATCTCGGTGGCCTCCTCGAAGAGGCGCACCTGGTCCGCGCCGCCCTCCAGCAGCGCCTTCCAGTTCTCGCCGACCCAGGACTCGGCGTCGCCCTGCGTGGTGAACTCCTCCGGCTCCACGGCGGGCGGGACCTCCGTCCCGTCGGCCTTCTCGAACCGCCATGTCCAAGCTGTCATGCGCGCCTCCTTCGATCCGACTCCTCGGGGCAGCGTATGCGGTCACCGGGGCCGCCCACAGGACATCGTGGATCATCGTCCGCTCAGGTGACCCGGTGCGCGGGGGCGAGCGGGACAGGTGAAAATCGGTTCCGTGGACGTGACGTTGCTCGGCACCGGTGCCCCCGCGGGGCTGCCCCGCCCCGACTGCCCCTGCGCCGTGTGCGCGTGCGCGCTCGGCCCGGACGCGCGGGCGGCCACCGCGCTGCTGGTGGACGGGGTCCTGCTGCTGGACCTGACACCAGGCGCGGCCTTCGCCGCCGCGCGCGCCGGGCACTCGCTGGGCGGGGTCCGCCAGGTGCTGCTGTCCCACCCGCACGACGGGCCCGCCGTGGAGGTTCCCGCCGGGCTGCCGCAGCCGGTCCGGGTACCGGACGGCCGTGAGCTGACGTTGCTGACGGGGCATCGGGTGCGGGCGCTGGCGATGGACGCGGGCGGTACGGGGTACGAGGTGACCGGGCCGGACGGGCTGAGGCTGCTGTACCTCCCGCCGGGCGGCGCCCCGGCCGGGCTGGAGGAGGTCGACGAGCCGTACCACATGGTGCTGGCCGACGTCGTGGGGCGCCCGGACGCGCTGGCCCGGCTGCGGGCGGCGGGCGGGGTGGGTCCGGCCACGGACGTCGTCGCGGTGCACCTGGACCATGACGTGCCGCAGGCCACGGAGTTGCCCCGGCGGCTGGCGGCGGCCGGGGCGCGGGCGGTGCCGGACGGGGTGACGCTGGCGGTGGGCGCGTACGACGAGGTCCCTGACGTGCCGCGCCGGACGCTGGTGCTGGGCGGCGCCCGCTCGGGCAAGTCGGTGGAGGCGGAACGGCGCCTGGAGTCCTTCCCGGACGTGGTGTACGCGGCGACCGGCGGCACCCGCGCCGGGGACGGCGAGTGGGCGGAGCGGGTGGCCGCGCACCGCGAGCGCCGTCCGGGCTCCTGGCGTACGGCGGAGACGACGGACCTGGTCCCCCTCCTCGCCGAGGACGGCCCGCCGCTCCTCATCGACTGCCTCTCCCTGTGGCTCACCGACGTCATGGACGCGGTCGGCGCCTGGGACGACGCCCAGTGGGCCGACGGCGGCGAGAAGGCCCTCCGCGACCGGGTACGCGAACTGACCCGAGCGGTCCGCGAGACCCCCCGCACGGTGGTCGCCGTCTCCAACGAGGTCGGCTCCGGCATCGTCCCCGCCACCGCCTCGGGCCGCCGCTACCGCGACGAACTCGGCCGCCTGAACACGGCGTTCGCCTCGGAGTGCGAGCAGATCGTGCTGGTGGTGGCGGGGCAGGCGCTGGTGTTGCGGGGCTAGACGGAAAGTCCACCGGACCGCAGACTCATGCTCCACAAGCCGTGCCGGGCCGCTGAAGGAGCCACCCCATCCAGTACCAAGTGATCGCCCAGTCGAAGGGGTCACGCTCGTTCGTGGTCGCCAGGACGGCACGGTTCGTCGCGCTGGCGCTCCTGCTCGTGTCCTACGTGGCCTGGCTGGGCCAGGAGTTCCCGGTCCCGAGTGGGCGGGCGGATCTGGTGCGGGCCCTGCGGGCGGACGATCCGCCCGCGGTCGAGGTCGGGTACGACGACGACGGGGTGAGCCTGTTCTGGCGGACGGCCCCGCTGGTCTACCGCGAAGTGCGGGTGCCCGGCGAGTCCGGCGGTGACGGAGTCGACACCGTCGAGCGGGAGATCGCCGCCCAGGTGGGCAAGGAGGCCGGCGATCTCCCGTTCGGGAGTCGGCAGGAGCGGTACGAGCCGGGCTTCCTGGACATCGTCCTGCCCGCGAGCTATCCGCTCTTCCTCCGGTCGGCCGTGCTGCGCTGGAGCGCGGTCGGGGTGGGCGTCGCCGTGCTGGCCGCGGCCTACGCGCTGCCGCGCAGGTACCAGCGGGTGCGGAATCGTGGCGTGTGGTTCGGCGTCTGCCTGGTCACCGGCTTCGGGTTCTTCACGTTCCTGTGGCTCGAACGCTGCGTTGCTCCCGACACCGGGGAGCCCCCGGAGCTCAGGCCGGGACGCGCCTGGGCGGCGGCGCTCATGACGGCGGCCCTCATGGCGCTGGGCGGGTGGGGCCTGGTCCGCCTGATGTGGTTGATGTGATCCCGATGCCCGGTCGGGCTTCGTCGGGCTTCCGCGTGGTCGCCGGGCATCACCAGGGGCGCGGCGTTTCCCACGCCGCGCCCCGACCCGTGAGACGTCGGGCCCTGCCGGTGGGCCGCCTAGCCGGGCAGTCGGCCCGGTTTGCGGGTCAGCAGGCGGTAGGTGTTGGCGAAGCGGGTTCGGCGGGTCAGGGGGGTCAGGAGGCGGTCCAGGGCGGTGGCCGCCGTCAGGGGGGCGTGGAGGGGGCGGGGGAAGGTCGTGGTGAGGTCCTGGGGCTGGTGGACGCGGGTCGTGGTGGTGATCGCGCAGCCCAGGGCGCGGAGTTCGGCTTCCAGGTTGGGCAGCGGGAGCAGGTGGGCGTGGTGGTGCGGGAGCCAGCGGGGGCCGAGGAGGGTGGCGTAGGCGCTGTCCGGAGCGGGGGCCTCGATCACGAGGTGGCCGCCGGGACGGAGTACGGCGAGCGCGGCGCGTAGTTCGGCGCGGGGGTCGGGGACGTGGGCCAGGTGGTGGAACATGCTGACCACGTCGTAGCGGCCGCGCAGCCGGTCGGTGATGCCGGGCGTGGTGAGCAGCCCCCGGTGGGCCTCCTCGACGCGGCCCTCGGCGAGCGCCCGCTCGATCCGCGCGGTGGGGTCGAGCCCGTCGAAGCTGGTGTACGGGAAGAACTCCTTGGCGGCCTCGGGGAAGTGGCCGTGGCCGGTGCCGACGTCGAGCCAGCTCTCGGGGTCGGCCAGCGCGGCGAGGGCGCGGGCGGTGGCCCGGTGGGAACGGACGGCCGAGGAGCGGGCGTCGGCGGACGGGCGGGCGTCGGTGGGCGGCGGGTTCTGGAAGGCATGGGCGCAGTCGCCGCATTCGTCGAGGGCGGTGGCGCGGGGTCCGCGGAGCCGGGTGCGCAGGCGGGCGGAGCCGCACCAGGGACAGTCCTCGCGGCGCGGTCCGGGGAACCGGTCGCTGGCCTGCGGGGCGGAGGGCGAGGGCGGCATGGCGGCTCCCTGTGCGGCATTTCGCGGTAAACCGGAACGTATGGGATGCCGATCTTGGACGCAATGACGTGCGCCGGACGGGGTGCCGGTGTGGCGCGGGATGTGGTGGCGGTGTGGCGCGGGGCGCCCCGCGCGCGGGCGGTACTGTTCCGCGAATGGACAGGCTTCGACTCGACGACTTCACCGATCTGATCGAGCGCCCGGACGGCGGTGTGCGCCGGGACGCCGAGGCACGGCGGGAGCGCCTGGCCGTGCCGCCCGGCGCGCTGGGCCGACTGGACGAGCTGGGCGAGTGGCTGGCGGCCGCGCAGGGCGTGGTGCCGGTACGGCCGGTGGAGCGGCCGAAGATGGTCCTCTTCGCCGGTGACCACGGCATCGCCGCGCTCGGCGTCTCCCGGCGCCCCGAGGGAGGTGCGGCGGACCTGGTCCGCGCGGTACTGGAGGGCGCGAGCCCGGCAGCCGTGCTGGCCCGGCGCCTGGACGTACCGGTCCGGGTGGTGGACCTGGCGCTGGACTGCGCGCCGGACGCCTTCCCGGCGGAGGTTTCGCGGCACCGGGTGCGGCGGGGCAGCGGCCGCATCGACATCGAGGACGCGCTGACCGCCGAGGAGGCCGAGCAGGCGTTCCGGGCGGGCATGGCGGTCGCCGACGAGGAGGCCGACTCCGGTACGGACCTGGTGGTGCTCGGCGATGTGAGCGTGGGCGGCACGACGGCGGCGGCGGTGCTGGTGGCCGCGCTGTGCGGTACGGACGCCTCGGTGGTGACCGGGCGCGGCGGCGAGGCCATCGACGACCTGGCCTGGATGCGCAAGTGCGCGGCGGTCCGGGACGCGCTGCGCCGGGCCCGCCCGGTCCTCGGTGACCAGCTCGAACTGCTGGCGACGGTGGGCGGCGCCGACCTGACGGCGATGACCGGGTTCCTGCTCCAGTGCGCGGTGCGCAAGCTGCCGGTGATCCTGGACGGGGTCGTCGCCTCGGCCTGCGCGCTGGTGGGCCAGCGGGTGGCGTTCCGGGCGCCGGACTGGTGGCTCGCGGGCCACGACAGCGGTGAGCCGGGGCAGGCGAAGGCACTGGACCGGATGGCGCTGGAGCCGCTGCTGACGACGGGCGTACGGGTCGGTGAGGGCGCGGGCGCCCTGCTGGCGCTCCCCCTGGTCCGCTCGGCCGCCGCACTGGCCGCCGAGCTTCCGGAGCGCCCGGAGACGGAGAAGCCCGAGGAATCCGAGCAGCCCGAGCAGCCCGAGCAGTCCGAGGCGAGCGCCTAGCCCGGCCCGCACCCCACGGCACCGATGAGCGGGATTCCCGGCATATGCGGACATATGATCCCCGCTCATGGGAGATGCCCGAGTTGCCGACCGGTCGAGCGTGCCGGACCAGCGGACGCCGGACCAGCGGACCGAGCAGCCGGAGCGGCGGCCGGGCGGGGTGTCGTCCCGCCGGGCCGCCACCGGTGCGGTCTGGTACCTGCGGGCCGTCGCGTTCGTCAACTTCCTCAGCGCGGTGTGGGTCTCGCTGGGCCAGGACGTGCGCCGCCACAACCAGGAGAACCTGTTCACGCCGTATCTGCTGACGGCGGGCTTCGCCTCGGGTGTGTTCACCGCGTTCCTGGCCGTCACCATGCGGCGCCGCAAGCGGGCGGCGTGGATTCTCAACCTGGTGCTCAGCGGGGCCTTCCTGACCCTGTTCGCGATCGCCATGGCGGCCTTCCCGGAGATCCGCCGCTCCCCGCAGAACTGGGTCTCGCTGGCGCTGACGGCCGCCTTCGTCGCCGTCCTGCTGCTCGGCCGCCGCGAGTTCTACGCCAAGGGCGACCGCGCCAACCCCCGGCTCGCCGCGACCGTCGCCCTCGGCGGCGGAACGGCCGCCTCCCTGCTCGCCGCGCTGCTGGTCACGGCCACCAACCAGGCGCCGGACGCGGCCCGTTCGACCTTCCTGGAGCGCTGGCAGTACGGCACGCTGCGGCTGGTGTCGGTGGCCACCGAGGAGTCCGGGTTCCCCGGCATCGACCCGCCGAACTGGGCCGACGTCAGCGTCAACGTGCTCAGTACGGTCCTGCTCCTCGCCGCCCTGTACGCCGCGTTCCGCTCCCGCCGTGCCGTCGACCCGCTCACCGAGGACGACGAGAAGCGGCTGCGGGAACTGCTGGCGAAACACGGCGAACGCGACTCCCTCGGCTACTTCGCGCTCCGCCGGGAGAAGAGCGTGCTGTGGTCGCCGACCGGCAAGGCGGCCGTCGCCTACCGGGTGATCGGCGGGGTCAGCCTGGCCTCCGGCGACCCGCTGGGCGACCCCGAGGCATGGCCCGGCGCCATCGCGCCCTGGCTGGCCGAGGCGCGGGCCCACGGCTGGATTCCCGCGGTGATGGGGGCGAGCGAGGAGGCCGGGACCGTCTACGCCCGGCACGGCCTGGACGCCCTCGAACTCGGCGACGAGGCCATCGTGGAGGTGGCCGACTTCACCCTGGAGGGCCGCGCGATGCGCACCGTGCGGCAGGCGTACAACCGGGTGCGGCGGGCCGGGTACGAGGTGCGGATGCGGCGGCACGAGGACATCCCGGCGGCCGAGATGGCCCGTCTGGTGGAGCGGGCCGACGACTGGCGGGACGGCGCCACCGAACGTGGCTTCAGCATGGCGCTGGGCCGCCTCGCCGACCCGGAGGACGGCCGGTGCGTGATGCTGGAGTGCACCGACGCCGAGGGCGGGCTGCGCGCCCTGCTGTCGTTCGTGCCCTGGGGACCGGGCGGGCTCTCGCTGGACCTGATGCGCCGTGACCGGGACAGCGACAACGGGCTGATGGAGTTCATGGTGATCGACCTCCTGCGCCGGTCGCGGGAGATCGGGGTCACCCAGGTCTCGCTGAACTTCGCCGTGTTCCGCTCGGTGTTCGAGCGCGGCGCCCGGCTCGGCGCCGGGCCGGTGCTGCGGCTGTGGCGCTCGCTGCTCAGCTTCTTCTCCCGCTGGTGGCAGATCGAGTCGCTGTACCGGGCCAACGCCAAGTACCGGCCCATCTGGGAGCCGCGCTTCCTGGTCTTCGAGAAGAGCGCCGACCTGCCCCGTATCGCCCTCGCGGCGGCCCGCGCGGAGGGCTTCCTGGAGGCGCCGGGACTGCCGAAGTGGCTGCACCGCAGACAGCTGGAGACCCACCGGTGAGAGCGTGGGCGCGCGCCGAGTGGGGCCCGCTGTACGCGGCCGTACGAGCCGCGCTGCTCGCGCGCGGCCCGCTGCTCGGGGCGCCGCTCACGCTCGGCGCGGTGTTCCTGACCGCGCTGCTCCAGTTCGTACAGAACCAGCCCTGGGGGTTCGCCCTGGTGGAGGCGGCCGGTGCCGTACGGGCCGCCGATCCCCTCTGGCTGGCCCTGCTGCGCACCCCGCTCTCCCTGTTCGTGCCCGCCCTGGACCTGCCGGTGTGGGGCGCGCTGGCCCAGGTGCTCTGCGTGTTCGGCATCGCGGAACTGTGCCTGGGCCGCCGCCGCACCCTGCTCATCGCGTACGTCGCCACGCTCGCCGGAACGCTGTACGCGCGCGCCGGGATCGCCCTCGGCCCGCACGCCCCGTTCGGACTGCCCGCCTCCGACGCCCTGGTGGTGGACACCGGCCCGTCGGCGGCCGTGGTGGGGCTCGCGGTGTACGTCGCGGTACGGCACCACGCGCGCGTGACGGCGGTGGCGGTGCCGGGCGCGATGGTCGTCGAAGTGCTGTTGAAGGACAACCTGGCGGGCAAGGAGCACCTGGCCGCGCTGCTGGCCGTGGGTGCCCTGTGCCTGGCGGGGCTTCAGTCGCCCCTGGGCAGCCGGGCCGGGGAAGGATCGGGCTTGCCGCCGATCCAGTCCTGAACCGTCCGCCGGGGCCCCGCCCAGCGCCGGTCGTGCCGGTAGGCGCGCAGCAGGGAGCGAGCACGCGCGCGGGGCCTGCGGCCGTAGAAGCGGCGCGCCCAGGGCGAGGTCGGCAGGGCCAGCCGGAGGGCGCCCGCGAGCGCCAGCAGCGGCACGATCGCGCCGAACACGGCGGTACGGGCCTTGCCCTTGCTCAACGCGACCAGCGAGATCAGGAAGTTGGCCGCGACGAACGCGATGGCGCCGCCCCGGTCCTGCAACTCGTCCTGCGAGAGGTCGTTGACGCCGAACGGCGAGAAGCCCGCGAGCAGCAGCCCGACCAGCGCGGCCGTGATGACCACGACCTCGACGCTCTTACGGCCCTCCGGGCTCCAGTACACGTCGTCCAGATGCAGGATCAGCGCGAACTCGTCCAGCACCAGACCCGCGCCGATCCCGAAGACCACGGCGGCGATCGCACCGCCCGCCCCATGCCGGTCGCTGGCGACGGCGCCGAAGCCGCCGACGATGGTGAGCACCACACCGGGCACCACGTGATGGATGTGCATCCCGCCCGCCTGGACGTTGCCGAACGGGCCCTTCCCGGCGCGGATCAGACGGACGATGATCCGGGTCACGACGAAGGTGACCACGAACGAGAAGAGGGCCAGCAGCAGCGGAAGCTTGCCCGGTTCCAGGATGTTCCGCTCCCACCAGTGCCCCATGTGCGCACTTTATCCCCCTTTTTCCAGGGCCCGCCGCCCCAGCCCGGCGACGGCCCCGGTAGCCTGCGCCGATGCCCGAGACCCCCTCCTCCGACCCGCTGGACGGCCCCCGCTTCGCCTTCGGCACCCTCACCGTGATCCCGGTCCGGGTGCACCGCTGGGACCGGACGGCCGCGCGGGCGGGCATGCTGTGCGCCCCGCTGACCGGGCTGGCCGTGGGCGTGGGCGCGGCCGGGCTGGGGCTGCTGCTCCTGCTGCTGGGCGCGGGCCCGCTGCTCGCCGCCGTCGCCTCGGCCGCTGTACCGGCCGCGCTCACCCGGGGACTGCACCTGGACGGGCTCGCGGACACCGCCGACGGACTGGGCAGCGGCAAGCCCGCCGAGCAGGCCCTCGCCATCATGAAGCGGTCCGACATCGGGCCGTTCGGCGTGCTCACCCTGGTGCTGACGCTGCTGGCCCAGGTCGCCGCGCTCGCGGAGTTGTACGGCGGCTCGTGGGCGCGGGGCGCGCTCGGTGCCGTCGTCTCCGGGGTCGCGGCCCGGCTGGCGCTCACGCTGGCCGCGCGCACCGGGGTACCGGCCGCCCGCCCGGAGGGGCTCGGGGCGGCGGTCGCCGGGGTGGTGCCGGTGCCGGGCGCGCTGGCGGTCGCGGCGGCGGTGACCCTCGCGGCCGGGGCGGGCGGGGCGCTGCTCGGGCCGTGGGAGGCGGTGCGCGCGGCGGCGGCCGTACCGCTCTGTCTGGTCCCGGCCGAACTCCTGCTGCGCCGCTGCGTGGCCCGCTTCGGCGGGGTCACCGGGGACGTGTTCGGCGCCCTCGCGGAGACCGCGGCCACGGCGGCGCTGCTCGTGCTGTGCCTCGGCGGCCCCGGCCTGCTGGGCGGCTGAGGAGGGCAACTGTTCCGCTCCTGAGGCGAGTTGTCCCACCCGCCTCGCATGACGGCCCGAAGTGCGGGCGGCCGGGGCGGTACACGGGAATGAGCGAACGCACGTACGCGCGTAGTCTCGTGGCGGGTGTTCGCCGACAGGGTGAGGGCCTCGGCCGCCGCAGGCCCCCGAAAAGGGACCGGGAACCGGCTGCCGGGCCCGAGTCGACCCACCCCTTGCGGCGGTCACCCCTCGCGGACGACCGGCTGTCGCAATGGCACTGGCAAACTTCACATCGGAAGCGAGATTTCACCACCGTGACTGCTCTGACTCTCAAGCCGGCCGCGGCGCCGGGCCCGGCCGACGCGATCGTGATCGGTGTCGCCAAGGCCGGCACGGGCCCCGTCGTGGCGCCCGGTGCCGAGGCCGTGGACCAGGCGTACGACGGCGGGCTGGCCGGCGTCCTGAAGACCCTCGGTGCCTCGGGCGCCGAGGGCGAGCTGACCAAGCTGCCCGCCCCCGCCGGTCTCGACGCGCCGCTCGTGGTGGCGGTCGGCCTGGGCGCCGAGCCCGAGGCGGACGCCGGGTACGACGCCGAGACGCTGCGCCGGGCCGCCGGTGTGGCCGCCCGCGGCCTGTCCGGCACCAAGAAGGCGGCCTTCGCGCTCCCCGTCGACGGCCCCGGCGCGCTGGCCGCGATCGCCGAGGGCGTGCTGCTCGGCGCGTACGCCTTCGACGCGTACAAGGAGAGCCCGAAGGACGAGCAGGCGAAGAGCGACGGCGCCCCGCTCGGCGAGGCCGTGCTGCTCGGCGGCGAGGAGGGCGAGGACGGCTACCAGGCCGCCGTGGACCGCGCGGCCGCCCTCGGCGAGGAGCTGAACCGCGCCCGCGACCTCGTCAACACCCCGCCGAACGATCTGGACCCCGAGGCGTTCGCCGCCATCGCGCAGGCCGCGGCCGACGAGCACGGCCTCACCATCGAGGTGCTGGACGAGCAGGCCCTGAAGGACGGCGGCTACGGCGGCATCCTCGGCGTCGGCGGCGGCTCGGTGTCCACCCCGCGCCTGGTGAAGCTGGCGTACAAGCACCCGGAGGCCGAGAAGCACCTCGCCTACGTCGGCAAGGGCATCACCTACGACTCCGGCGGCATCTCGCTCAAGCCGGCCGGGCACAACGAGACGATGAAGTGCGACATGGCCGGTGCCGCCGCCGTGTTCGCCGCCGTCGTCGCGGCCGCCCGCCTCGGCCTGAAGGTCGACGTGACCGGCTGGCTGGCGCTCGCCGAGAACATGCCGTCCGGCTCCGCCACCCGCCCCGGTGACGTGCTGCGCATGTACAGCGGCAAGACCGTCGAGGTGCTCAACACCGACGCCGAGGGCCGCCTGGTCCTCGCCGACGCGCTGTGGGCGGCCTCGGCCGAGGAGCCCGACGCGATCGTGGACGTGGCGACGCTGACCGGCGCGATGATGCTGGCCCTGGGCAGCCGGACCTTCGGTGTCATGGCCAACGACGACGCGTTCCGCACCGCCGTGCACGAGGCGGCCGAGGAGACCGGCGAGCCCGCGTGGCAGATGCCGCTCCCCGAGCACCTGCGCAAGGGCATGGACTCCCCCGTCGCGGACATCGCCAACATGGGCGAGCGGATGGGCGGCGGCCTGGTCGCCGGTCTGTTCCTGCGCGAGTTCGTCGGCGAGGGCATCACCTGGGCCCACCTGGACATCGCGGGCCCGGCCTTCAACGACGGCGGCGCCTTCGGCTACACGCCCAAGGGCGGCACCGGCACGGCCGTGCGCACCCTGCTGCGGCTGGCCGAGCAGGCCGCCGACGGCGACCTCGGCTGACCCCGGCCGGACCCCCTCGGGGGCGCGGACCGGGCCGGTCCGCGCCCCCGGCGTGAGGCGTCCGGAGCGGACGTGGGGCGTCTCACACCCCGGCCCGGCGTCCGTCGCACCCCCGACAGGTGCAAAGATGGAGCCCGGCAGGACAGGGCCCCCACCACAGGGCCGAAGCATTGAGCGGCCGGACACCAGCCGCCTGCCGGTCATCGGAGACCGGCCCAGGCGCACATGCATGGAGGACGTGACGTGGCGAACGACGCCAGCACCGTTTTCGACCTAGTGATCCTCGGCGGTGGCAGCGGTGGTTACGCCGCGGCCCTGCGCGGAGCGCAGCTGGGCCTGGACGTCGCCCTGATCGAGAAGGACAAGGTCGGCGGTACCTGCCTGCACAAGGGCTGCATCCCCACCAAGGCCCTGCTGCACGCGGGCGAGATCGCCGACCAGGCCCGCGAGAGCGAGCAGTTCGGTGTCAAGGCGACCTTCGAGGGCATCGACGTCCCCGCCGTCCAGAAGTACAAGGACGACGTGATCTCGGGCCTCTACAAGGGCCTCCAGGGTCTGATCGCGTCCCGCAAGGTGACGTACATCGAGGGCGAGGGCCGGCTGTCCTCCCCCACGTCGGTGGACGTCAACGGGCAGCGGATCGAGGGCCGTCACATCCTGCTGGCGACCGGCTCCGTGCCGAAGTCGCTGCCGGGCCTGGAGATCGACGGCGACCGGATCATCTCCTCCGACCACGCCCTCGTCCTGGACCGTGTGCCCAAGTCGGCGATCGTCCTCGGCGGCGGTGTCATCGGCGTCGAGTTCGCCTCGGCGTGGAAGTCCTTCGGCTCGGACATCACCGTCATCGAGGGCCTGAAGCACCTGGTGCCGGTCGAGGACGAGAACTCCTCCAAGCTGCTGGAGCGCGCCTTCCGCAAGCGCGGCATCAAGTTCAACCTCGGCACCTTCTTCGAGAAGGCCGAGTACACCCAGGACGGCGTCAAGGTCACCCTCGCCGACGGCAAGGAGTTCGAGGCCGAGATCCTCCTCGTCGCCGTCGGTCGCGGCCCGGTCTCCCAGAACCTCGGTTACGAGGAGCAGGGCGTCGCCATGGACCGGGGCTACGTCCTGGTCGACGAGTACATGCAGACCAACGTGCCGACCATCTCGGCCGTCGGTGACCTCGTCCCGACCCTCCAGCTCGCCCACGTCGGCTTCGCCGAGGGCATCCTGGTCGCCGAGCGGCTGGCCGGCATCAAGGCCGTCCCGATCGACTACGACGGTGTCCCCCGCGTGACGTACTGCCACCCGGAGGTCGCCTCCGTCGGCATCACCGAGGCCAAGGCCAAGGAGATCTACGGCGCGGACAAGGTCGTCGCCCTGAAGTACAGCCTCGCGGGCAACGGCAAGAGCAAGATCCTGAAGACCGCGGGCGAGATCAAGCTCGTCCAGGTCAAGGACGGTGCCGTGGTCGGCGTCCACATGGTCGGCGACCGCATGGGCGAGCAGGTCGGCGAAGCCCAGCTGATCTACAACTGGGAGGCGCTGCCCGCCGAGGTGGCCCAGCTCATCCACGCCCACCCGACGCAGAACGAGGCGCTCGGCGAGGCGCACCTGGCGCTGGCCGGAAAGCCGCTGCACGCCCACGACTGAGCCTTCGGCCCCCGGGCGCGACGACACAGACTTCCGCAATTCCTAAGGAGCAACAGAAACCATGGCGGTTTCCGTAACCCTTCCGGCGCTCGGTGAGAGCGTCACCGAGGGCACTGTCACCCGCTGGCTGAAGGCCGAGGGCGAGCGCGTCGAGGCCGACGAGCCGCTGCTCGAGGTCTCCACCGACAAGGTCGACACCGAGATCCCGGCCCCCGTCGCGGGTGTGCTGGCCTCCATCAAGGTCGCCGAGGACGAGACCGTCGAGGTCGGCGCCGAGCTGGCCCTGATCGACGACGGCTCCGGCGCCCCCGCCGAGGCCGCGGCCCCCGCCGCCGAGGCCCCCGCCGCCGAGGCTCCGGCCCCGGCCGCCGAGGAGGCCCCGCAGTCCGCCCCGTCCACCGAGCAGGAGGCGCCCGCCGAGGCGCCGTCCGCCGAGGCGACCTCCGGCGGCGGTTCCGCCGAGGGCACCGACGTGGTCCTGCCCGCGCTGGGCGAGTCGGTCACCGAGGGCACCGTCACCCGCTGGCTGAAGTCGGTGGGCGACTCCGTCGAGGCCGACGAGCCGCTGCTCGAGGTCTCCACGGACAAGGTCGACACCGAGATCCCGGCGCCCACCTCGGGCACCCTGCTGGAGATCGTGGTCGGCGAGGACGAGACCGCCGAGGTCGGCGCCAAGCTCGCCGTCATCGGTGTCGCGGGTGCCGCTCCGGCCGCCGCGCCCGAGGCCCCGAAGGCGCCCGCCGCCGAGGCCCCGGCCGCTCCGGCCCCGGCTCCGGCTCCGGCCGCTCCGGCCCCGGCCGCCCCCGCCGCCGAGGCCCCGCAGGCTCCGGCCCCGCAGGCCCCGACGGCTCCGGCGCCGCAGCAGCAGACCACCCCGGCTCCCGAGCCGGTCCCGTCCGCTCCGGCCCCGGCTCCCGCGCCCGCCCAGGCTCCGGCCGCCCCGGCGACCGCGCCGAGCGCGCCGACCGCCACCCAGGCGACCGACGAGGGCGCCTACGTGACCCCGCTGGTGCGCAAGCTCGCCGCCGAGAACGGCGTCGACCTGGCCACCGTCAAGGGCACCGGCGTCGGCGGCCGCATCCGCAAGCAGGACGTCACCGCCGCCGCCGAGGCCGCGAAGGCCGCCGCCGCTCCGGCTCCGGCCGCCGCCGCTGCCCCGGCCGCCGCGAAGAAGGCCCCCGCGCTGGAGGTCTCCCCGCTGCGTGGCCAGACCGTCAAGATGACCCGCATCCGCAAGGTCATCGGCGACAACATGGTCAAGGCGCTCACCGAGCAGGCCCAGCTCTCCTCGGTCGTCGAGGTCGACGTCACGCGTCTGATGAAGCTGCGCGGCAAGGCGAAGGACTCCTTCGCCGCCCGTGAGGGCGTCAAGCTCTCCCCGATGCCGTTCTTCGTCAAGGCCGCCGCGCAGGCGCTGAAGGCCCACCCGGTCATCAACGCCCGCATCAACGAGGCCGAGGGCACCATCACCTACTTCGACACCGAGAACGTCGGTATCGCGGTGGACTCCGAGAAGGGCCTGATGACCCCGGTCATCAAGCACGCCGGTGACCTCAACCTCGCGGGCATCGCCAAGGCGACGGCGGAGCTGGCCGGCAAGGTCCGCGCCAACAAGATCACCCCGGACGAGCTGTCCGGCGCGACCTTCACCATCTCCAACACCGGTTCGCGCGGCGCCCTGTTCGACACGATCATCGTGCCGCCGAACCAGGTCGCCATCCTCGGCATCGGCGCCACGGTGAAGCGCCCGGCCGTCCTGGAGACGGAGGAGGGCACGGTCATCGCCGTCCGCGACATGACCTACCTGACCCTCTCCTACGACCACCGCCTGGTCGACGGCGCCGACGCGGCCCGCTACCTGACGACGGTCAAGCAGATCCTGGAAGCAGGCGAGTTCGAGGTAGAGCTCGGCCTGTAACTCCCACGGCCTGTGAAGAAGCCCCCCTGTCGAAGGACAGGGGGGCTTCGCCGTTCCCGGACTGGAGGAACGCACACTTCTCAGCGCAGGCCAGCCGCAACTCCTCAGGGGCGCGGGGAACTGCGCGACCAGCCACAACACACCCGCACCCACCCCCAAACCGACACCCCCACGGCGAGACCCCTCGAAAACACCCTGTGCAACTCGTCTCACCTGGGCAAAAGCCCCCCGAAGCGCCGCACGGCACGCGCATGACACCCGTATGGTCATAGAGCCACGCCCCTTGAAGAGGAGCCCCCATGACCGCGCCCGTAATCCACTCGCTGCGCGAACAGATCCGCGAGCACATCGTGGAGGGCATCGTCAGCGGCCGCTGGCAACCGGGCGAGCGCATCGTGGAGCGAAGGATCGCCACGGAACTGGAAGTCAGTCAGACCCCGGTCCGCGAGGCCCTGCGCGAGCTGGAGTCCCTCCGCCTGATCGAGTCGGCCCCCAACAAGGGCGTACGCGTACGGAACCTCACCGCGGCCGACCTGGAGGAGAGCTACCCCGTCCGAGCCGGGCTGGAAGCCATCGCCGCCGAGCTCGCGGCCGAGAGCCTCGCGGAGAGCTGCGCGGCCCTGGAACCCCACGTCGCGGCCCTCTACGAGGCCGACCAGGCCCAAGACGGCACCGGCCAGGTCCGGCACACCGTCGGCTTCCACCGCGAACTGGTCCGCGCCGCGGGCAACTCCGTGCTGCTGCACACCTGGGAGGGCCTGGGCATCGAGGTGTTCACCGCCCTGTCGATCCGCTGGCTCGGCACCGTCCAGCAGTCGTACGCCGAGGAGCACGAGGAGCTGGTGCAGGCGTTCCAGCGCCGCGACCCCCGGATCGCCGAGCTGGTGAAGGCGCACGTGCTGGGCTGCGCGCCCCGCCCCTGAGACGGCCGGACCGCACCCCCGACCCGGCTGAGCGGCACCCCGCTCACCTGGGAAAACAAGGCACCGCGTGCCTGTACCAAAGACACCGGGTGCCTACTTTCGCGTAAAGACTGGGTTTTCGCCCCCAAACCTTTGATCGATCATCGATCAGGGAGTTATTGTCACCGACGGACTTCTACCGAGTTCTCGCCCTGTCCTGCCAAAGACCAAGGGCAACCCCGAACCCTCACCCATGAGGGATTCCCCCTTCGACTGAGGAAGGCGGCGAGATGACCGACCCCAACGCCATCCAGCCGAGCGCGCTGGACCAGCTCCCGGACCGCGACCCCGAGGAGACCGCCGAGTGGCGCGCCTCGCTGGACGCCGTCGCCAGGGAAGCGGGCCCGCACCGCGCCGCGTACCTGATGCGGCGCACGCTGGAGCGTGCCGAGGCGGGCGGTGTCGCGCTGCCGAAGCTCCTGGAGACGGACTACGTCAACTCCATCCCCACCGCCGCCGAGCCGGGCGTGCCCGGTGACGAGGCGATGGAGTCCCGGATCACCGCGTGGAACCGCTGGAACGCGGCCGCGATGGTCAGCCGCGGCAGCAAGCACGGCGTCGGCGGCCACATCGCCACCTTCGCCTCGGCCGCGTGGCTGTACGAGACCGGCTTCAACCACTTCTTCAAGGGCAAGGAGTCCCCGGACGCCGACGGCTCCGGTGACCAGCTCTACATCCAGGGCCACGCCTCCCCCGGCATCTACGCCCGCGCCTTCCTCGACGGCCGGCTGAACGAGGGCCACCTCGACAACTTCCGCCAGGAGGCGGGCGGCAACGGCCTGCCGTCGTACCCGCACCCGCGGCGGCTGCCCTGGCTGTGGGAGTTCCCGACGGTGTCGATGGGCCTCGGCCCGCTCTCCGCGATCTACCAGGCGCGGTTCAACCGCTACCTGACCAACCGCGGCATCAAGGACGTCTCCGCGTCGCACGTGTGGGCGTTCCTCGGTGACGGCGAGATGGACGAGCCGGAGTCGACGGCGGCCCTCGCGCTCGCCGCGCGTGAGGAGCTGGACAACCTCACCTTCGTCATCAACTGCAACCTGCAGCGCCTGGACGGCCCGGTCCGCGCCAACTTCAAGATCGTGCAGGAGCTGGAGGCCCAGTTCCGCGGCGCGGGCTGGAACGTCGTCAAGACGCTGTGGGGCACCGCCTGGGACGAGCTGTTCCAGCTGGACACCACGGGCGCGCTGGTCCGCCGTCTGCGCCAGGTGCCGGACGCCCAGATCCAGACGTACCAGACGCGCGACGCGGCCTACATCCGCCAGGACTTCTTCGGCGCCGACCCGGCGCTGGTGGAGATGGCGAAGCTGCTGAGCGACGACAAGATCCTCGAGTGCTTCCACCTGTCGCGCGGCGGTCACGAGGCCCGCAAGGTCTTCGCCGCGTACAAGGCGGCCGTGGAGCACAAGGGCGCGCCGACCGTGATCCTGGCCCAGACGGTCAAGGGCCACACCCTCGGCCCGGGCTTCGCCTCCAAGAACGCCAACCACCAGATGAAGAAGCTCTCGGTGGACGAGTTCAAGGCGATGCGGGACCTGCTGGAGCTGCCGATCTCCGACAGCGCGTTCGCCGACGGCCAGGTGCCCTACGGCCACCCGGGCGCCGACTCCCCCGAGGTCCGCTACCTCCAGGAGCGCCGCGCGGCCCTCGGCGGTCCGGCCCCGGCCCGCCGTACGCACGCGCTGGCGCCGCTGCCCGCCCCGGCGGAGAAGGCGTTCACCTCGTTCGACAAGGGCTCCGGCTCGCAGAACGTGGCGACCACCATGGCGTTCGTCCGCCTGGTCAAGGACCTGGTCCGCGACAAGGAGACCGGCAAGCGCTGGGTGCCGATCGTCCCCGACGAGGCGCGCACCTTCGGCATGGAGTCGCTGTTCCCGTCGCTCGGCATCTACTCGCCCAAGGGCCAGACGTACGAGCCGGTCGACCGTGACCAGCTGATGTACTACAAGGAGGCCAAGAACGGCCAGATCCTCAACGAGGGGATCACCGAGGCCGGTTCGATGGCCGACTTCATCGCCGCGTCCACCGCGTACGCCACGCACGGCGAGGCGATGATCCCGTTCTACATCTTCTACTCGATGTTCGGCTGGCAGCGCACGGCCGACCAGATGTGGCAGCTCGGCGACCAGCTCGGCCGCGGCTTCCTCGTCGGCGCGACCGCGGGCCGTACGACCCTGACGGGCGAGGGCCTGCAGCACGCCGACGGTCACTCCCCGGTGATCGCCGCGACCAACCCGGCCGCGCTGACGTACGACCCGGCGTTCGCCTACGAGGTCGCCGCGATCGTCAAGGAGGGTCTGCGCCGGATGTACGGCGAGGCCGCGCCGGGCGAGGACCAGGACGTCTTCTACTACCTGACGGTCTACAACGAGCCGATGCCGCAGCCGGCCAAGCCCGCCGCCCCCGGCATCGACGAGGGCATCGTCAAGGGCCTGTACCGGTTCAACACGGCCGAGTCCGCGGGCGTCACCGTCCCGGCGAACGCCCCGCGCATCCAGCTCCTGGGCTCGGGCACCGCGATCCACTGGGCGCTGGCCGCGCAGCGGATGCTGGCCGAGGAGTGGGGCGTGGCCGCCGACGTGTGGTCCGCGACCTCCTGGTCCGAGCTGCGCCGTGACGCGATGGACGCCGACGCGGCCCTGCTGCGCGGCGAGGAGCGGGTGCCGTTCGTGCGCCGGGCGCTGCAGGGTGCCGAAGGCCCGGTCCTCGCGGTCTCCGACTACATGCGCCAGGTCCCGGACCAGATCGCGCAGTGGGTCGACCAGGACTGGTCCTCGCTCGGTGCGGACGGCTTCGGTCTCTCCGACACCCGCGCGGCGGCCCGCCGGCACTTCGGTGTCGACGCCGAGTCGATCGTGGTCGCGGCCCTGGCCCAGCTCGCCAAGCGCGGCGGGGTCAAGGCGACGTCGGTGAAGGAAGCCCGCGAGAAGTACGGTCTGTGACCTCCTGAGGTCGGAAGAAGAAGAAGGGGTACGGCGTGCTGCCGTGCCCCTTCTTCGTTCTCCCCGCGGGTTCCCGTGCCGTTCCGCGTGCGGGGTCCGGGCCGAGGCCCGATGCTGGTGCCGTGATGGACGAGACGGAGTTCTGGGAGCTGATCGACGCCACCCGCGAGGCCGCCGAGGGCGACCCCGAGGAGCAGGCCGACCTGCTGGTGGACCGGCTGGTCCAGTTCGACCCGGACATGGTGCTGGACTTCGCCCGTCACTTCGAGGCCCGCTACAACCGCGCCTACCGCTGGGATCTGTGGGGCGCGGCCTGGCTGCTTTTGGACGGGGCGAGCGACGACGCCTTCGACTACTTCCGCTGCTGGCTCATCGGCCAGGGCCGCGAGGTCTTCGAGGGCGCCCTGCACGACCCGGACTCCCTGGCCGAGCTGCTGGACGAGTTCGACGAGGAGATCGACGGCGACGGCGAGGAACTGGGCTACGCGGCCGACGAGGCGTACGAACGCCTCACCGGCGTGGTCGCCCCCGACCTGGGCCTCGCCCCCGCCCCCGGCGAGCCCACGGGCACCCCGATCGACTTCGAGAACGACGGCACCCTCGCGGACCGCTACCCCACCTTGTGGGACCGCTTCAAGCCTTAGCGGGTGCGGCCCTGGAGCTGGGCCGCCTTGGCTCGGATGGTGGGGAGGGTGGCGGTGAGGGCGGCGCCGGGGCAGGTGGTGGGGTAGGCGTCGTTGTGCCCGGCCACGGTGGGGAGGGTGGCCATAGTGCCCGAGCGGTAGCGGCTGAGGCCGCTGGTGGAGACCAGGCGTACGCGGGCGCGGGGGTCGGTGTCGGAGGGGCCGAGTTTCCAGGCGGCGAGCGCGGCGATGGCGTCGGTCATGGCGGGCGGGACCGAGGCGCCCGCGGTGAAGGTGCCGAGCGCGGCGATGCCCGCCGAGCGGTGGTTGAACCCCTGGGTGTGGGCTCCGGTGACCGCCCGGTCCATGCCCCCGGCGCGGCCCTCGTAGATGGTGCCGCAGCGGTCGACGAGGAAGTTGTAGCCGATGTCGTCCCAGTGCCGGGCGCCGGTCTGGCCGGAGTACAGCGCGCGGATGATGCGCGGGGAGTCGGCGCAGTCGTAGTCGTTGGGCGAGTCGGTGTGGTGGACGAAGACGGCGACGACCCGGTCGTCGTAGCGCGGCGGGGGCTGCTTGCGCAGGGTGGCGCGGTCGAGCCAGGCGGAGCGGGGCAGGATGGCCGGGCGGGGCGCGTGGTGGACGACCGGGACCGTGCTGGGCGCGGGATGCGCGGGCTGGGCCCGGACGGCGCGCTCGCTGCCCCGCGCGAGCAGCAGCAGGGCGAGGACCGCGGTGAGGGCCGGCAGGGCGCCGGGCAGGCGGGCGGTACGCCACGGGCGCGTCCACTTCATGATCCCACTGTCGGCCCGGCGCGACGGGTCCGCGATGTGTGGTGTGCCACCCGGTGGAACCATCGTCCCGGTCCGGGGCGTTTCTGGGGGTACACGCATACGGGGACCGGGGTCGCCGTGTGCGGCCGGGCGCCCGACTGATCAGCGGGCGCGCGCCACCCGTACCAGGGGGCGAGACACTCCCCAGGGGGTACGAGAGAAAGGCGGCTTCGTGGACCTGCTCGACGTGCTGCTCGTGCTGGTGATCCTGCTCTACGCGGCTTCGGGGTACCGGCGCGGGCTGGTGGCGGGCTGTGTCTCGCTGGCCGGTTTCGTGGGCGGCGCGGCGATCGGCGTGTGGGCGCTGCCGTGGGTGACCGGCTGGGTGACCCGCGGCTCGGTGGCGGCGACGGTGGTCGCGGTGCTGACCGTGCTGGTGCCAGGCATGATCGGGCACGAGCTGGCGGGACGGCTGGCGCTGCGGCTGCGGAGCCGGATGGACCGGGCGGGCAGCAGCCCGCTGCGGGTGGCGGACGGCATCGGGGGCGCGGCGGCCAACGGGGTCGCCGTACTGCTCGTGGCGTGGGTCGCGGCGAGCGTGCTGGGCGCGGCGCCCTCGCAGACGGTGACGACGGCGATCCGTAACTCGGCGCTGCTGGGCGCGGTGCAGCATTCGATGCCGGAGACCACCCCGGCCTGGTTCTCCCGGGCGACGTCCGCGCTGACGGAGGCGGGTTTCCCGCAGGTCTTCAACCCGTTCGAGAACGAGTCGACGGCGCAGGTGGCCGAGCCGTCGGGCGACAGTGTGACCCCGGCGGCCACCGAGGCGGCCCGGCGCAGCACGGTGAAGATCGAGGGGTCGGCGGGCGTGGAGGGCCGCGAGGGCAGCGGGTTCGTGTACGCGCCGCGCCGGGTGATGACGAACGCGCACGTGGTGGCCGGTATCGACGATCCGACGGTGCGGATCGGCGGGGTCGGCCAGGTCTACGCGGCGCGGGTGGTGCTGTTCGACCCGGACAAGGACGTGGCGGTGCTGTACGTGCCGGGTCTGCGGGCGCCGGTGCTGCCGTTCGACGACTCCGCGCGGCGTGGCGAGTCGGCGGTGGTCGCGGGGTATCCGCAGGACGGCAGCCTGAACCTCCAGGCGGCGACGGTGGCGAACCGGGTGCGGGCGACCGGCCAGAACATCTACAGCGACCGCTCGGTCACCCGGGAGATCTACTCCATCCGTTCCACCGTGCTGCCGGGCAACTCGGGCGGCCCGCTGCTGACCACGGACGGCCGGGTGTTCGGTGTGGTCTTCGCCCGGTCCACCTCCAGCTCCGAGACGGGGTACGTGCTGACGGCGGCGGAGGTCTCGGCCGACGCCCGGCGAGCGGAGACGGCGACGGCGCCGGTGGACACCGGGCGGCTGATCACCTCGTAGGGGGCCGTTCGGATCAAGGCGGGCCGCCCTGAATCCGGGCATGCGGGGCATGCTGGGATCATGGACTCTTCCCGAATCGCGGTGGCCGGTGCGTCCGGTCTCATCGGCAGCGCCCTGGTGCGGTCCCTCACCGACGACGGGCACCAGGTGGTGCGGCTGGTCCGGCGGGAGCCGCAGGGCCCGGACGAGGTCCGCTGGGACCCCGAGGAGCAGTACGTGGACGCGGCGGGGCTGGCGGGCGTGGACGCGGTGGTGAACCTCGCGGGGGCCGGGATCGGGGACCGGCGCTGGACGCCGGAGTACAAGCGGGTGATCCGGGACAGCCGGGTGCTGGGCACGACGGCGCTCGCGGAGGCGGCCGCCTCACTCCCGGAGCCGCCGCGGGTCTTCGTGAACGGCAGCGCGATCGGCTTCTACGGCGACACCGGCGACCAGATCACGGACGAGGAGGCCCCGCCCGGCGAGGGTTTCCTGCCCTCGGTGTGCGAGGAGTGGGAGGAGGCGGCGGCGCCGGTGCGGGAGGCGGGCGTGCGGACGGCGTTCGTGCGTACCGGGCTGGTGGTGGCGTCCGGCGGCGGGGCGTGGGCCAAGATGTTCCCCCTGTTCAAGGCGGGGCTCGGCGGGCGGCTCGGGAACGGGCGGCAGTACTGGTCGTACATCGCGCTGCACGACGAGGTGGCCGCGATCCGGCACGTCCTGGACCGCGAGGACCTGTCCGGCCCGTTCAACCTGACCGCGCCGCATCCGCTGACCAACCAGGAGATCACCGAGGCGATGGGCCGGGTGCTGCACCGGCCGACGCCGTTCCCGGTACCGGCGGCGGTGCTGAAGACGGTGCTGGGCGAGATGGCCGGGGATGTGCTGGGCAGTCAGCGGGTGGTGCCCACGCGGCTGCTGGAGTCCGGGTTCCAGTTCGCGTTCCCCGGTATCGAGGACACGATCCGCGCCGCGGAGTAGTCCACCGGCATAGGCGTGATCTTGGTGGGCACCGAGCGGACATGACCGTATGCGACCGCCGTGCGACCGTGCTCTGCCGACGCGCGACTGACCCTGACCGACAATGACCCTAACCTCGACCCGAACTCGCGTATCCGGCGGGCCAGTTGAGGGCATGACCTCTCCACCGGCCGCGCAACCACAGGAGGGGCCTCGTGCTTGAGCCCGCGTACCAGGTGGACGTCGTCGTCGTGGGAGCCGGGGTCGCCGGACTCGCGGCGGCCCATCGGCTGACCAGCGCAGGAGTGACGACCGCAGTCCTGGAGGCCGCCCCGGAGGTCGGCGGCCGCATGTCGACCGAGCAGGTCGACGGCTTCCGTCTCGACCGTGTCGGACGGCCACTGACCACATCCGGCACCGAGCTGCGCACCGCGCCGGGCCTGGCGCCGCTCGCCCTGCGGCAGTTCGCGCCCGGCGTGCTGCTGCACCGGGACGGCCGCACGCACCGCGCGGGCGCTCCGGCACCCGTAGGGGGCGCAAGGGGCGCACTCCATGTGGCGCGCGCCCTGGCGAGCGCCCCCAGGGGTCCGGTCGCCGTGCTGCCCGGCCGGACCGGGACACCGGTCGGCGGGGCCTGGGACCAGGCCCGGCTGAACGCCGCGCTGGCCCGGATCGCCGCCACCCCGGTGGACCGGCTGCTGGCCCGCCCCGAGCAGGCCGCCGCCGACGCCCTGGCCGCGCGCGGGATTCCCGCCCGTACCGTCGACGGCTTCCTGCGCCCGCTGCTCGCCGCGCTGCTGTGCGACCCGGAGCTGACCACCTCCAGCCGGGCCGCCGACCTGGCCCTGCGGGCGTTCGCCGGAGGACGGCTGAGCGTGCCCGCGGGCGGCGCGGCGGCGCTGCCCGAGCTGCTGGCGCGCGCCCTGCCGCCCGGCACGGTGCGCACCGGGGTGCGGGTCACCTCGGTCTCCACCACCTCGGTGACCACCGCCGAGCACGGCGTGCTGCGCTGTCGCGCGGTGCTGCTGGCCACGGACGCCCGCGCGGCCGCCGAGCTGCTGCCGGGGCTGCGCGTCCCGGACTTCCATCCGGTGACCGTCGTCCACCACACCACCGACGACCCCGGACCGGCGCGGGCCACGGGCGCCTCGCTGCTGCTGGACGCCGACCGGGGCGGCCCGGTCGCGCACACCGCGGTGCTCAGCGAGGTCGACCCCGGCCGGGCCCCGGCCGGGCGCGCGCTGATCTCCTCGACCGTGCTCGGCACCCCGCCCGAGGACGTGGACTCCGCCGTCCGCACCCATCTGGCCCGGCTGTACGGCACGCCCACGAACCGTTGGGAAACCCTGGCCGTGCACCACACCCCGGACGCGGTCCCGGCGATGCGCCCCGCGTACGACCCCCATCGCCCGGTACGCCTCCTCGCGGGCCTCTATGTGTGCGGCGACCACCGCGACACCGGGACCCTCCAGGGCGCCCTGCACTCGGCCACCCGGGCCGCCACGGCCGTCCTGACCGACCTGGGGGCCACCACCTCGATGCACCTGGCGGACCCGCCCGCGTCGATGCCACGGGCGGCGTAGGGCGCCCCCCCCCCAGCGGGCGCCCCCGGACCGGGCGCCCGCTACCCCAGCGCCGCCACCCGCTCCCGGTACCCACGTGCCGGGGGCGCGTCGCGGTAGGGCTCCAGGCGGCGCTCGAAGTCGCGGATGTACTCCACGGCCCGGACCGAGCGCATCTCGGCGGCCTGCCCGGCGGCCTCGGCGGCGAGGGCGCACGCCTGGTCGAGGTCGCCGAGGCCGAGCCGGGCGGTGGCCAGCACCACGCGGGAGAACAGCCGACTGCGGGCGTGGGCGGCGGAGCGCAGCCGCAGCGAGCGCTCCGCGTGCTGGGCGGCCGCCCGGAACTGGTGCAGGTCCCGGTGGCAGTGGCCGAGTTCGTCGGCGAGCTGCGCCTCGTCGAAGAACCGCGCCCAGTGCGGCACGTCGTCGCCGGGCCGGGCCGTCTCCAGGGCGCGTTCGGCGCGTACCAGCGCGCCGGTGCACGCGCGCGCCTCCGCGAGGACGGCGTGCGCCCGCGCCTCCGCCGCGTGCAACAGGGCCTGCACGACCGGGGGCGCGCCGGTGCCGATCCCCTGCTGGGCGACCCGGGCGAGCTGCACGGCCTCCCGCCCGTGCCCGAGGTAGACGGCCTGGCGGCTCATGGTGACCAGTACGTAGGAGCCGTAGGCGCGGTCCCCGGCCGCCTGGGCGAGCCGCAGGGCCTGCACGAAGTACCGCTGGGCGAGCCCGTGCGCGGCGATGTCGTACGAGGTCCACCCGGCGAGCCGGGTGAGGTCGGCGGCGGCGCCGAACAGCTTGCGGCCGGTCTGCTCGGAGTAGCTGCCGCGCAGCATCGGCTCGCACTCGTGCTCCAGGTAGCGCACCAGCGCCTGCCGGGCGTGCCCGCCGCCGTACTGGTCGTCCAGCGCCCGGAACAGCTCCCCCACCGAGCGCAGCGCGGCGAGGTCCCCGCCGGTCACCCGGTGCCCGGAGGGCCGCTCGGCGGCGGGCGCGGGGGCGCGTGCGGGTCCGGCCTCGACGGGCCGCGCCTGGGCCGGTACCCGGACCGCCGGTTCGCGGGCCACCCGGTCGTCGGCCTTGCCGATCAGCCAGTCCCGGCTGGGCACGACCAGCCCCGCGGGCGTGAACGCGATCTTGCGCAGCTCGGCATGACTGCCGGAGTCCTTGCGCCACAGCCCGCTGACGATGTCCACGGCCTCCTCGGGGGTGCCCGCGAACTCGAGCCCGGCGTACACCGGCGCGCAGGCGTCCAGACCGAGGTCCTGGGCGGTGAGCCGACGGCCGAGACGGCGGGTGAACACCTCGGCGATCAGCGCCGGAGTGGTCCCGCGCGGCTGCTGTCCACGCAGCCAGCGGGTGACGGAGGTCTTGTCGTATCTGAGGTCCAGCCCGTGTTCCAGGCCGAGCTGATCGACGCGACGGGCCAGACCCGCGTTGGAGAACCCCGCCTCCGCGATGAGCGTGGCGAGCTGGCGGTTGGGGGTGCGCTGCGCGGGTCGGTCCGTCATGTGCGGTGCGGTCTCCTGCCTGACAGGCCACTGAGGTGCCGGGACGGGCTGTGAACAGCCCTTTTGGCCTCACGAACGGCGCGAATGTAGCGGAGAGTGAGCATGCCCTCGCCGAGTTCTCCAGGCATTCATCCGATCGTGTGAGGATTACCCGCGCGGCTGACGTCACCCGTCCGGACGTACAGTGGCGTGGGCGCCGTACGCGCCTGACAGCCCCGACCAGGGGTGCCCGGCTGAGGGAGGCGCTTGCCGTGAGTGACTTGCGGTTCGTCCACATGGGGTTCGGCGCGGACGCCGTCGACTACCAGGAGGCGTGGGACGAGCAGCGCCGGGTGCACGCCGCCCGGTTCGCCGACGAGATCTCCGACACCGTGCTGCTGCTGGAGCACCCCCCGGTGTACACGGCGGGCCGCCGCACCGAGCCGAGCGAGCGCCCGCTGGACGGCACCCCGGTGATCGACGTGGACCGGGGCGGCAAGATCACCTGGCACGGTCCGGGCCAGCTGGTGGGCTACCCCATCCAGAAGCTCCCCCGCCCGGTGGACGTCATCGCCCATGTCCGCCGCCTGGAGGAGGCCCTGATCCGCGCCTGCGCGGAGTACGGCGTCGAGACCACCCGTATCGAGGGCCGCAGCGGTGTCTGGGTGCTGGGCGACCCGGTGGAGCAGCGCCTCGGCGGTCTCTCCCTCGACTTCGATCCCCGGATCGCGGACGAGGAGTTCGACCCCAGGATGAACGGCCCGGAGTACGCGCCCTCCAACGCGGGCCAGCGCCGCGAGGACCGCAAGATCGCCGCGATCGGCATCCGAGTGGCCAAGGGCGTCACCATGCACGGCTTCGCGCTCAATGTGAACCCGGACAACCGCTGGTTCGACCGCATCATCCCGTGCGGCATCCGCGACGCCGGTGTCGCCTCCCTGGCGAACGAGCTGGGCCGGGACCTCACGATCGAGGAGGTCGTCCCGGTGGTCGAACGCCACTTGCGCGACGTCATGGCCGAGGCCGTCCTCGCGCCCCGGGTGATCGAGAAGCCCGCCACGGTCTGATCCGGGAATGCGGCCTGCGTCCGCGAGGTTTTCGCCCCCGGTAGGACCCGATGTACACGGGCGTACTCTGGTGTACGCCGAAGAATCGAAGACTCAACTTCGCAACGAGCAGGGAGCCGGTCGTGTCCGCAGTCGCACCCGACGGACGCAAGATGCTGCGCCTGGAGGTCCGTAACAGCCAGACCCCCATCGAGCGCAAGCCCGAGTGGATCAAGACGCGGGCGAAAATGGGCCCCGAGTACACCAAGATGCAGAACCTCGTGAAGAGCGAGGGCCTGCACACGGTGTGCCAGGAGGCCGGCTGCCCGAACATCTACGAGTGCTGGGAAGACCGCGAGGCGACCTTCCTCATCGGTGGCGACCAGTGCACCCGGCGCTGTGACTTCTGCCAGATCGACACCGGCAAGCCCGAGGCCCTGGACCGGGACGAGCCGCGCCGCGTGGGCGAGTCCGTGGTCACCATGGACCTCAACTACGCCACGATCACCGGCGTCGCCCGTGACGACCTGGCCGACGGCGGCGCCTGGCTGTACGCCGAGACCGTGCGCCAGATCCACGCCCAGACCGCGGGCCGCGAGACCGGCCGCACCAAGGTCGAGCTGCTGGCCCCCGACTTCAACGCGGTGCCCGAGCAGCTCGCCGAGGTCTTCGAGTCCCGCCCGGAGGTCTTCGCGCACAACGTGGAGACGGTCCCGCGCATCTTCAAGCGCATCCGCCCCGGCTTCCGCTACGAGCGCTCGCTGAAGGTCATCACCGAGGCCCGCGACTTCGGCCTGGTCACCAAGTCCAACCTGATCCTCGGCATGGGCGAGACCACCGAGGAGGTCGTGGAGGCACTCCAGCAGCTGCACGACGCGGGCTGCGAGCTGGTCACCATCACCCAGTACCTGCGCCCCTCCGTGCGCCACCACCCCGTCGAGCGCTGGGTGAAGCCGCAGGAGTTCGTGGAGCTGAAGGAGGAGGCCGAGCGGATCGGGTTCTCCGGTGTGATGTCGGGCCCGCTGGTCCGTTCCTCCTACCGCGCCGGGCGCCTCTACCAGATGGCGATCGAGAAGCGTGGTACGTACATCGCCGCCCAGGCGGTGTGAGCAAGTCGTGTGAAATCACGCACAAGTTCCTACCGGCCAGTAATGGCCGAGTCGACGCGGTCCCGCCCGTCCTCGCTGATGAGGGCACCCGGCGGGGCCGCGTCGGCGTGTACGGGACCCGCGCCGAGGCTTCACCACCGTTTGACCGGTCGGTCACGCGCTGGTAACACCAATCAGTGACCCTGGAATCACGCCCCGTACACCACCCGCACCGAGGGGGGACCTCGATCATGCAGGCCGCACCCGTCCGCGCCACCGCCATCCCGTCCTTCACCGTCGCCCTGCGCGCGGTCGAGACGCTGCTGCTGCAGGGCGGCCAGCGCACCGCCCGCCGCAACGCCTGGACCTCCGTCCTGGAGGACCGCCGCCGTGCCAAGGACCGGGTCGAGGCGGAGCAGTTCCTCGACCGCGCCGCCACCCGTCCGTAACCCCCGCCGCACGCCGGGCACCGCCGTCGAGAGTGCTCCGGGGGCCACGTAGACTCGTGGGCATGGCGAGGAAGGAAACCGCGGCGGACGCCGCGAGCGCAGGGCGACTGAAGCAGATCGCTCTCACGTACAAGATGACCCGCAAGGCCGACAAGACGATCGGTCTTGTACTCGCGGCTGTCGGGCTCGGCATTTTCGCCGTCCTCCTCGTGATCGGCTTCCTGATCGGGCACCCCGTCTACGGCGGCATCCTGGGTCTGATGCTCGGTCTGCTGGCGACGGCGATCGTGTTCGGGCGCCGGGCCGAGCGGGCCGCCTTCGGGCAGATGGAGGGCCAGCCGGGTGCGGCGGCCGCGGTACTGGACAACATCGGCCGGGGCTGGGCGACCACCCCCGCGGTGGCGATGAACCGCAGCCAGGACGTGGTGCACCGCGCGGTCGGCAAGGCCGGCATCGTGCTGGTGGCCGAGGGCAACCCGAACCGGGTGAAGAGCCTGCTGGCGGCCGAGAAGAAGAAGATGAACCGCATCGTCGCGGACGTCCCGGTGCACGACGTGATCGTCGGCGACGGCGAGGGCCAGGTGCCGCTGAAGAAGCTGCGCACGACCATGCTGAAGTACCCCCGGGTGCTGACCGGCCCCCAGGTGACCGTCACCAACGACCGGCTGCGGGCGCTGGGCGACCTGATGAGCAACATGCCGCTCCCCAAGGGTCCGATGCCGAAGGGCATGCGGATGCCGAAGGGCGGCGGCGGCAGGTCCCGCTGATCCCGACGACATGAGAAGGGGCGCCCGGAGATTCTCCGGGCGCCCCTTCTCGTTGTCCCGGGCTGCTAGATCCTGACCTCGACGGTCTTGGCGAGCCGGTCGTGGAGGCCGCGGCCGTCGCGGTCCCAGACCAGCGCCGGGATCGCCAGGCAGAGCAGGAAGGTGCGCAGCAGGGCGCGCAGCGGGTTGACGGTGCCGGTCTCCAGGGCGACGACGCGCAGCCCGAAGAGGCGCTTGCCCGGCGTGGAGCCGAGGGTACCCACGGTGAGCACGCCCATCACGAAGAAGACGAGCAGGGCCCAGTTGCTGGTGGCCGGGGAGTTGCCGTGGGTGATCAGGCCGTATGCGATCAGCACGCACAGCCCCCAGTCCACGGCGATCGCGCCGAGCCGCCGACCCGGACGGGCGATCGAGTTCGGCCCGCTTTCCGGCAGCCCGAGCTGCTCGCCCCGGTACCCGAAGTCGGCGCCCGCGTCTTCCATGGCCGCCCGCGGCCCGGAGAGCCACGAGCCCATCACTTCCCTGTTGTCCACGCCACCACGGTACTGCGCCTGGTTTCGGGCAGTACGGGCAGGGGTGTGTCGGAGTTACGTTGTAGGAGTGGCTGGTTAACTTCTGCGAAACAAACGAGTCACGCCCGAGAAATCACCCGTCCCTAGGGTCGGGACCTAGCGTGTGCCACCGCACTGGCCGCACGAGACGATCTACCACCCCGGCGGGAACGGTCGGGAGTAGGAGGAGCTGGATGTTCCAGAACGCCGACGAGGCCAAGAAGTTCATCGCGGACGAGGACGTCAAGTTCGTCGACGTCAGGTTCTGCGACCTGCCGGGCGTCATGCAGCACTTCACCGTGCCCGTCCAGGCGTTCGACCCGGACGAGGAGCTGGCCTTCGACGGCTCGTCGATCCGCGGCTTCCAGGCCATCCACGAGTCCGACATGGCGCTCCGCGCGGACCTGTCGACGGCCCGGGTGGACCCGTTCCGCCGCGACAAGACGCTGAACATCAACTTCTTCATCCACGACCCGATCACGGGCGAGCAGTACTCCCGTGACCCGCGCAACGTGGCGAAGAAGGCGGAGGCGTACCTCGCGTCCACCGGCATCGCCGACACCGCGTTCTTCGGCCCCGAGGCCGAGTTCTACGTGTTCGACAGCGTGCGCTTCAAGACCGCCGAGAACGAGGCGTTCTACCACATCGACTCCGAGGCGGGCGCCTGGAACACCGGTGCGGTCGAGGACAACCGGGGTTACAAGGTCCGCTACAAGGGCGGCTACTTCCCGGTCCCGCCGGTCGACCACTTCGCCGACCTGCGTGCCGAGATCTCTCTGGAGCTGGAGAAGAACGGCCTCCAGGTCGAGCGCCAGCACCACGAGGTGGGCACGGCCGGCCAGGCCGAGATCAACTACAAGTTCAACACGCTGCTCGCCGCCGCGGACGACCTCCAGCTCTTCAAGTACATCGTGAAGAACGTGGCCTGGCGCAACGGCAAGACCGCGACCTTCATGCCGAAGCCGATCTTCGGTGACAACGGCTCGGGCATGCACGTCCACCAGTCGCTGTGGTCGGGCGGCGCCCCGCTCTTCTACGACGAGGCCGGTTACGCGGGCCTGTCGGACATGGCGCGCTACTACATCGGCGGCATCCTCAAGCACGCCCCGTCGCTGCTGGCCTTCACCAACCCGACGGTGAACTCGTACCACCGTCTGGTGCCGGGCTTCGAGGCGCCGATCAACCTGGTGTACTCGCAGCGCAACCGCTCCGCGGCGATGCGTATCCCGATCACGGGCTCCAACCCGAAGGCCAAGCGCGTCGAGTTCCGCGCGCCGGACTCCTCGGGCAACCCGTACCTCGCCTTCTCGGCGCTGCTCCTGGCAGGCCTGGACGGCATCAAGAACAAGATCGAGCCCGCCGAGCCGATCGACAAGGACCTTTACGAGCTGGCCCCCGAGGAGCACGCCGGCGTCGCCCAGGTCCCGACCTCTCTCCCGGCCGTCCTCGACCGCCTCGAGGCCGACCACGACTTCCTCCTCCAGGGCGACGTCTTCACCCCGGACCTCATCGAGACGTGGATCGACTACAAGCGCACGAACGAGATCGCGCCGCTGCAGCTCCGTCCGCACCCGCACGAGTTCGAGCTGTACTACGACGTGTGATCGTCGCTGTTTGACGCGGAGGGCCGCCATCCCAGCAGGGGTGGCGGCCTTCGCCGTGCGTGACGGTCACTGGGCCGGGACGCCGTCCGTGAGCGGGCGGCTGGTGGCGTCGTGGACGCTGGCGTCGGTGGCGTCGATCGTGGCCGTGCGCAGGGTGTCGCCGTCGCGGACCGACAGCAGCCAGTGGATGCGCCACCGGCCGTCCCGGCGCTGAGCGAGGTGGACGGGCTGCTCGCGAGTGCCCTGACCGGCTTCGAGCTGGTAGTGGCGGTCGAAGACCTGCCATGCCTTGGCCTCGTCGACGTTCGCCGGGGGCAGGTGGGGGTCGGCGACATCGCGGGCGATCAGGTCGATGAGACGGCCGGACGGTTCGATGGCGATGTCGAGCCGCATCGGCATGAGGACGTCGTCCTTCCGGCGCCGCCACTGGGTCATCCATCCGGCACCGGTCCGACTGTCGACGGGATGGACGGTGATCTCGGCTCCGGGGTCGGCCCACGGGGCGTAGTGGGCGGCGTAGGCCGTGGCGATCTTCCTGGCCTGGTCGGCGGTGGTGATCGGGTGGCTGATGCCGGGGATGCGGTAGGCGTGGACGCCTTCGCCGTCGGCGGTGGGGGTGAAGTGGGCGGTGAAGTTCTCGCGGTCGGGCCAGGACAGTTCGGCGAACCCGGCGCCGGGCAGGGAGGCGGTCACGGAGGCGGTTCCGTCGCCGTTGTCGATGTAGAAGACGTTCTCCGGCCGGAAGGCGGACGCGAAGGCGGCGGTGCCCGCTTCCTGGATGGCCGCGGTCTGGGCGGCGGTGGCCGTGGGCACCTGGGTCGAGGACGTCTGGACCCGGACCGGGTTGATGGCCACCAGCCACACGAGGGTGACCAGGCCGAGGACCGATGCGAACTGGGCGGCGGTGCGGAGCGGCCGCGAGGCGGTGGGGGCACGCTCGGGCAGGCGGCGAGCGGCCAGGGCACCCAGGGCGGCGCCGACGCAGGCACCGAGGCTGTTCGTGACCAGGTCGTCGGTGTCGCACAGTCGGCTGATGAACGGCACGGTGGCCTGCGCGGTCTCGATCACCGCCGTGAACAGCACACCGGTGGCGGCGGCGAACAGGGGACGGCGGGTGGCGAGTGCGGCGAACAGGCCGTACGGAATGAACAGGACGAGGTTGAGCTGGCCCTGCGTGCCCTGCAGGGCCCCGGCGACATCGGTGTTCACGGCGCACTCGTAGGTGAGTATTCCGCTGCCCGACCAGCTCGTCAGGATCGCCGGTCCGGCAGCGGATGCCGCCCAGAGACCGTTCAGGGCGGCCTGAGTGCCGGTGGTACGGCGCCGGGTCAGGAGAAGGACGATCAAGCCCGTCGCGGCGGTCATCGCGATGGCGATGACCAGGAAGGTGAGGTGGTGCTGGAAGACAGCGTTGATCAAGGCGAGATCCTGATACGGGGAGAGTGCGGCCCGACGTGTCCCACGGCACCCGCCCTGGCGTCAGTTGATCAAGGAATCTTCACGTGCGGGCCGCCAAAACCCAAGCGCTCACCATGAACTCGAACCCCTGGCCGGTGTTCCGGGGACCAAGTCAGCGTCGCTGCCACCGGCAGGTGGTCGCTTCCGGTTTCGGGGAGGGTCCAGGAGCGGTTGGCCTCCAGCCCTCGGTACAGGATCTGGTCGATGCGGGCCATCGGGAAGGTGGCCGGCCAGGTGAAGCCGAAGCCGGTGCCGGAGGTTTGCTGGGTGGAGTGGAGGTGGGTGCGGAGGGGTGTGAAGGCTCGGTCGTCCCAGGTGCCGTTCAGGTCGGCCAGGAGGAGGACGTGGGGGTTTCGTTCGGTGGCCATCGCCCGGCTCAGGGCGGCTGCGCCGATGTTGCGGCTCGTGGTCCAGAAGCCGGTGCGGGGGGTGAGGCGGACGGAGCCGAGGTGGGCCACGTAGACCGCCAGGGGGCCGTCCGGGGTGGTCACCGTGGTGTGGAGGGCTCGGTTCTCGGGGAGCTTCGCGGCGGCCGACTTCGTGGCGGCCAGGGGGCCGTAGTTCATGATGTCGATCGGGTGGGCGGCCGAGAGGGGGAGCTTGCTCCACAGGCCGACGGTGCCCAGGACCGTGTGGTGGGGGTACGTGCGGGCCAGCATCTTCTCGTACACAGGGGTCGCCTGCGGGGTCAGTTCCTCCAGGGCCAGGAGGTCGGCGCCGGAGGCGGCCAGGGTGCGGGCGGTGGAGGTCGGATCGGGGTTGGCGGCGCCGACGTTGTGGGCGGCCACCGTGAGGTCGCCGCCCGGGTGGGACTTGTCGGGGAGGAGGCCGCCGAAGAGGGTCGTCCACACCACGGCCGGGAGCAGCAGCGCGGTCGCCGCGGAGAGGGAGCGGCGTCCGAGGGCGGCGGCCAGGAGTACGGGGATGAATACGCCCAGCCACGGCAGGACGCTCTCCACCAGGCTCCCCAGGCCCGCGAAGTCCGTGATCGTCGCGTGCAGCAACAGGAGCAGGCCCAGCAGCAGCGCCAGCGCCGTGAGCAGCGGGCCGCGCTTCCAGGGCTCCGGGCGGGAACAGGCGCGGAGGGCGTTTCGCATCATGGGGCCAGCCAAGGCGGCACGGTGTTGCGGCGGCGTATGCGGTTTCCGATACGCGGACGATAGGTACGGTCTCGTAGCCTCGACGGCATGCGTGTGCTGATCGTCGAGGACGAGCCCTATCTGGCGGAGGCCGTCCGGGACGGGCTGCGCCTCGAAGCGATCGCGGCGGACATCGCGGGCGACGGCGACACCGCGCTGGAGCTGCTGGGGATCAACGCGTACGACATCGCCGTGCTCGACCGGGACATCCCTGGGCCCTCCGGCGACGAGGTGGCGCGGTGGATCGTCGCCTCGGGCAGCGGGATGCCGATCCTGATGCTCACCGCGGCCGACCGGCTGGATGACAAGGCGTCCGGCTTCGGGCTCGGCGCCGACGACTACCTCACCAAACCCTTCGATCTCCGCGAACTCGTGCTCCGGCTGCGGGCGTTGGACCGCAGGCGGGCCCATCACCGGCCGCCCGTCAGGGAGATCGCGGGGCTGCGGGTCGACCCGTTCCGCAGGGAGGTCCAGCGGGACGGGCGCCATGTCGCGCTGACCAGGAAGCAGTTCGCGGTGCTGGAGGTGCTCGTCGCCGCCGAGGGCGGGGTGGTCGGCGCGGAGGAACTGCTGGAGCGGGCGTGGGACGCGAACGCCGACCCGTTCACCAACGCCGTACGCATCACCGTCTCCGCCCTGCGCAAGCGGCTCGGCGAGCCGTGGCTCATCGCCACCGTGCCGGGGGTCGGGTACCGCATCGACGCCGGGAGCACGCGTGGATAGGGCACCGGGGCCGAGCGTCCGGCTGCGGCTGACCCTCAGCTACGCCGGGTTCCTCATGGTCGCGGGCGCCCTGCTGCTCGCCGCGGTGTGGCTGTTCCTGCTGCGGTACGTGCCCGAGCGGGCGCTCATCGTGCCCTCGGGCACGCCGATCCGGTACGACGTCTTCCCGGTCCGGTCCAACCTGCTGCGGGTCTTCGCGCCGCGCGCGGCCGGGGTACTGGCGTTCCTGCTGGTGTTCGGCCTGGTGGGCGGGTGGTTCCTCGCGGGGCGCGTACTCGCGCCGCTGACCCGCGTCATGGAGGCGACCCGTGCGGCGACGAACGGCTCCCTCTCGCACCGCATCCGGCTGCCGGGACGGCGGGACGAGTTCCGTGAGCTGGCCGACGCCTTCGACACGATGCTGGCCCGGCTGGACGCGCACGTCGCCGAGCAGCGGCGCTTCGCGGCCAACGCCTCGCACGAGCTGCGCACCCCGCTGGCGATCTCCCGGGCCCTGCTGGACGTGGCCCGCACCGACCCGGAGCGCGACACCGCCGAAGTCCTCGACCGTCTCCACGCCGTCAACGCCCGCGCGATCGGCCTCACCGAGGCGCTGCTCCTGGTCAGCCGGGCCGAGCAGGGGTCCTTCGAGCGGGTGGACATCGATCTGTCGCTCTTGGCGGAGGAGGCCACCGAGACGCTGCTCCCGCTCGCCGAGAAGCACGGCATCTCCCTGGAGACCTCGGGCGGGATCACGCCCACGACCGGCTCCGAGGCGCTGCTGCTCCAGCTCACGATGAACCTCGTACACAACGCGATCGTCCATAACGTGCCTGGTCGGGGCCGTGTGTGGGTCAGTACGGCCGCCCTGTCCGACGACACGGTGACGCTCACCGTCGAGAACACGGGTGAGCGCCTCTCCCCCGAGCTGACCGCGACCCTCACCGAGCCGTTCCGGCGGGGCACCGAGCGGGTGCACACCGACCACGCGGGGGCCGGGCTCGGTCTGGCGATCGTCCAGACCGTCGCGCACGCCCACGGCGGCACCCTGACCCTCGCCCCGCGCTCCTCGGGCGGGCTGCGGATCACGGTGGAGCTGCCGGGGAGCAGCGCCGGGTGACGAGGAGGGCCGCCACCCCGGCGGGGGTGGCGGCCCTCTGTCGCAGGAACGTCGTGATCATCCAGGAACGACGATCACCACGACGCTGCCGCTGTTGTAGCCGTAGCCGGGGCCATAGCCGTTGTTGAAGCCGTAGCCGGGTCCGTAGCCGTAGCCACAGTTGCCCCACCAGCCGCAGCCGCGGTTCGTGTTGACGTTGCTGGGAGTGGCCGCGGAGGCCGTGCCGGCGGTGGCGATGGCTCCGCCCGCTGTCAGGAGAAGTCCGGCGGCGGATGCCGCCACGAGACGCTTGGCGCGCTGTGCGTTCATGGACGTACCTTCCTTCCACCCCGCGTGCGGTCCGGGACCGCACGGTTCGGATGGCCGCGTACTCGGAGTGGGAAGTCCGGCGCGGTCGGTGGGCTGGCCGCCTTCGTTCGCCGGGACGACGCTTCTGCGCGTCCCGCTCTGCGGCACTCATCCGATGCTAGGTGAGCACCTCCCGCTCGGCATCCGGAGCCGCACCGGGCCCCGGACCCCTGCAACCTTTTCCGCCGCCCGTGCTTCCTACTCTCGGGGGAGAGTGGTCCCCAGGACGGGAAAGGGTGTGCGCGACATGACCGAAAAAGGCGACTGGGACCGGGAGTTCGATCTCCGCTGGGCCGACACCGCCGAACAGAAGGAGCCGTCCGCGCGGGCCCGCATGCTCGCGGCCCGCTGGAAGGAGAACCCCCCGGACCCGGTCCCGTTCCGCGCCGACCCGACGCCGGTGGGGTCCCGCAGGGGCTCCTGGGTGTCGACGGCCGTGGTCTTCGGGTGCGTGGCCGCGGTGATCGTGCTGCTGGGGTGGGCGCAGATGAGGTCGGGCTATTAACGGCAGGGAACCGGCGGAGTGGCTGGAGCTGGACTGGCGGGCGCGGGCCTGGTGGACGCCTGATTCGCCGGGTGACAGCCGTGGGCTGCTCGCCGCCTTCGCCACGGGCGAGCCCCTCGGTGACGACGAGTTCACGCGCGCCCTCTGCCACCGAGACGGCCGGGTCCGGCACCGGGCGCTGGCCGAGGTCGCCGGGCATCCGGAGCTGTACCCGCTGGTCGTCGTGCGGTGCGCCGACTGGGCCGATCCCGTACGTACCCGTGCCCGCGAGCTGCTCGCCGAGATCCTCGACGCCGGGACGGCCGTGACTCTCGCCCCCATGATCCTGCGCGTCGCCGACCGGGACCGGGGTGACCACGCCCTCGGCCTGCTCGACGGCGTACTCCGCCGGGCGCCCCGCGAGCGGCTGGCCCCGCTGCTGGTGTCCGGCGACCGCACGGTGCGCAGGTACGCGTACCGCATGGCCGTCGAGGAGGGCACCCTCTCCCCCGTCGAGCTGGCCCGTGTGGCCGCCGAGGACGACGACGCGGTGCTCCAGGGCCGGTGCGCCGAGGCCGCGCTGGCCGCAGGTCTCGGCGCGGAGACGCTGGACGTCCTGCTCGGTGGCCGGAATCCGCAGGCCAGGTCGGCCGGGGTCACCGCGCTGCGGCGGCTCGGGCACCCGGAGCGAGCTGTGGACTTCCTGGCCGACCGCTCGGCCCTGGTGCGGGCCTGTGCGCGCTACGTCCTGCGGCAGCACGGCACCGACCCCCAGCCCTGGTACCGGGCGCGCTGCGCGGACCCTGCCGTGGAGCCCGGTGCCGCGATCGGGCTCGCGGAGTGCGGTGACCGCGCGGACGCGCCCCTGCTGTGGGCGCTGCTGGAGCACCCAACGCCGGGCGTGCGGGCGCGGGCGGTGGCCGGGCTGCGGGCGCTGGACGTGACGGACGTACGACGGCTGCGGCCGCTGCTGGACGATCCGGCGCCCGGTGTCGTCGGCGAGGTCACGCTCGCCCTGCTGCCGTCGGCCCGCGAGCTGCCCGAGGAGTGGCTGCTGTCCCGGCTGGACGCCGGGCGGCCCCGCTGGGAGCGGGTGTCGGCATGGCGGCTGCTGGACGCGCACGGTGATGTCGTCCGGCTCCGGACGGCCGTGCCGCTGCTCTCCGACGCGGACGTACGGCTGCGGACGTGGGCCGAGCATGCCGTCCGGCGGGTCGCGCACCGGGAGCCACGCGCGTCGCGGAGCCCGGAGGTCGCGGCGCTGCTCGACCGGGCCGGAGCGGTGGGCCGGTGAAGCGGGGTAAGCCTTTGCCGGTCGCGGCCACTGGCATGGGCTGCCGCGGGTGCACACTGGAAGCAGGGGGAGAGGTCGAGTATGGGGTGATGCGGGATGCAGAGCCGTTTTCGCAGTGACCGTCGGCTGACCGTGCGGATGACGGTCACCATGTTCCTGCTCGGACTGCTGTACGTGGCGTTCGTCGCCGCGCTGATCGTGCTGCTGAAGTCGTGGATTCTGGTCGCCGTGCTGGTGGCCGTGATGTTCGTGGCGCAGTTCTGGTTCTCGGACAAGATCGCCATGTTCGCGATGCGCGGGCATGTGGTGGAGCGGGAGCAGTATCCCGAGCTGCACGCGGTGGTGGACCGGCTGTGCGCCATCGCGGACATGCCCAAGCCGGTGATCGCCGTTTCCGAGCTGGACATGCCGAACGCGTTCGCCACCGGCCGCAACCCCGATCACGCGGTGGTCTGTGTGACCACCGGGCTGCTGCGGCGGCTGGAGCCGGCCGAGCTGGAGGGTGTGCTGGCGCACGAGCTGTCGCATGTGGCGCACAAGGACGTCGCCGTGATCACCATCGCGTCGTTCCTGGGTGTGATCGCGGGGCTGATCGTCCGGTTCATGTTCTACTCGCAGCTCTTCGGCGGTGGCCGACGCGACCAGAACACCGCCGCGATCTTCGCCGCGGTGATCGGTGTCTCGGCGGCCGTGTACGCGATCAGCTTCCTGCTGATCCGGGCGCTGTCCCGCTACCGCGAGCTGGCCGCCGACCGCGCGGCCGCACACCTGACCGGCCGCCCTTCCGCGCTGGCGTCGGCGCTGACCAAGGTGTCCGGGGAGATCGCCCGTATCCCGACCAAGGATCTGCGCACCGCGCAGGCGTTCAACGCGTTCTACTTCACCCCGGCGACCGGCAAGGAGCCGGGCATCGAGCGGATCTTCTCCACGCATCCGCCCCTGGAGCAGCGGCTCGCTCAGCTGGGCCGGATCTCCGCGGAGCTGGGCGAGGCCGCCGCCCCCGAGAAGACGGGCTGATCATTGGGTCTGCTGGACATCCTGCTGGGGCGTACGAAGCCGGTGGCGCCCGATCTCGATCAGCTCTTCGCGCTGCCCTCGGCGGCGATCACGCTCCAGGCGGCGGCCGGGTTCACCCCGACCGGCGCGGGCGCGGTGTGCTTCGCCACGGTGGAGGGCGCCGCGTTCGAGCAGACGCACCGGGAGATACGGGACCTGCTGGACGCCGACGCCGAGCGCGACGGGCCTCCGGTGGAGCTGACCCAGGACGACTACGGCTACTCCTGGCTCAGCTCGCACCGCTCCCCCGAGCAGCTCCCCGAGCTGGTGAACGACCTCCACGCGGTGAACAGCTCCCTGGAGGCCAACGGCTTCGGCCCCCAACTGCTGTGCTCCCTCGCCGCTTTCCGGCGGGCGGACCAGGACGACGACCGTCGGCTGGCCCTCGTGTACCTCTACAAGCGCGGCACCTTCTATCCCCTGTGCACCCGCCCCGGCCTCCAGCGCCGGGACAACGCCCTGGAGCTTCAGGTGGCGTCGGCGCTGGAGGGGGACCTGCGGATCGAGAAGGACACCTCCCGGTGGTTCCCGCTGTGGGACGCGCCGGGGATGACGGGCTGACGGGCTGGTGGGCTGGCGGGCTGGCGGGCTGGCGGGCTAGCGGCTCTTCTCCCGCTGCTGCCGCCGCGCCTCCTGGGGACGCTCCCGACGGTAGCGCCGCTCCCACCTGGCCTGACGGTCACGGCGGTCACGGTAGGCGCGGTACGTCTCCGGGGGCGGCCCGGCGGACGGCGGGGGTGGTGGTGGCGAGCCGCGGCCGCTTCTGAGGTACAGACAGAGCAGCGCGACGGCGGCGAGCCAGTAGAGGTGGTTGCCGATACCGAGAACGGCCAGAGTGAGGGTGGCGGCGACGATGAGAACGCTCATGACGGAACCTCCTGGCGATTCAACGTACCGGCGCGGCTACTGTGAGTGCATCTCCTTTTCCGGGTTCGGTGACTGTGGGTAAATGTCACCCATGCCTCAACACCTGTTTCCGCTGGACGAGTTCACCTACGAATGCGACGGCGAACGGCTGAGCGCGGTACGGGCGGGCACACCGGCCGCCCGGGCCACGGCCGTACTCCTGCACGGCGCGGGCACCGGCAGCAAGGAACGCCTGCTGCCCCTCCTCTCGGCCTTCGCCGACCAGGACTGCCACGCCCTGGCCTTCGACTTCTCCGGCCACGGCCACAGCACGGGCGAGCTGTCCGAACTGAGCCTGCGCCGCCGCTTCGAGCAGGCGGTGGCGGTGATCGACGCCCACGCGGGGGACGGCCCGCTGATCCTGGTCGGCTTCAGCATGAGCGGCCAGACGGTGGCGGACCTGGTCCGGCACTACGGGTGCCGGGTGACCTCCGTGGGCCTGGGCGCACCGGGGGTGTTCGCGGCAGCGGCATGGGCCGAGCCGTTCGACGACGGCACGGGAACCTTCACCAAGATCCTCCGCACGCAGGACAGTTGGCGGGACTCCCCCGCCCTGTCGGCCTTCCGCACCTTCGAGGGCCGCGCGGTCCTCGTGGTACCGGGCACGGACACGGTCATCCCGGCGGAGGTGACGGAGGCGATCGAGGAGGCACTGTGCACGCGGGCGCAGTACACCCGCTTCGAACTTCCGGACGCTGAGCACAAGTTGGGGCTTTGGTTCCGCGACCATCCGGAGGACGGGCGGAGGTTGGCGGCCGAGCTGCTGAAGGGGCTGGACGACGGGGGCTGGTCGGCGACCAGGCGCTGGCTGGCCGAGGTGCTGCCCGGGAAGCGCACCGTGCGCATCTCCCGTCGGCTGACCGGTGGTTGGTCGTCGCAGATGCGGGAGCTGCCCTTGGACGACGGCACCGGCCTGGTCCTGCGGACCTTCGTGAAGCCCTTCTTCCGACGCCATGCCGCTCGGATGCTGGCGCGGGAGGCGACGGTGCTGACACTCCTGGCCGAGCGGCAGGACGTCCCGGCACCGAGGCTGGTCGCGGTGGACGCGGAGGCAGCCGATTGCGACCACCCGTCCCTGCTGATGACACGGCTGCCGGGCAGCGTGCGCGTGGACGGGCTGGAGCCGGCTCCACGACTCGACCTGCTCGCCGCGCAACTGGTGCGCATCCACGAGGTCGTCCCGCGAGCGGAGGACCGGCCGCGCACCTACGAGGCGTGGACCTCGGCCGAGCGTGCGCGCACCCCGGAGGGGCCGCTGTGGGAGCGGGCGGTGGAGCTGATCCGGCGCGACCCGCCACCGTACGAGGGCCGGTTCCTGCACCGCGACTACCACCCCGGCAATGTGCTGTACACCGGCGGGGGCGACGTACTGCGGATCAGCGGTGTCGTGGACTGGGTGGAGACCTCCTGGGGCCCCGCCGACCTCGACGTCGCCCATTGCTCGACGGCCGTGGCCCTGCTGCACGGCCCCGAGGAGGGACTGACCTTCCGGGACCGGTACGAACGCGAGGGCGGCCATGGGCTCATGCCGGACCCGGATCACCTGTACTGGTGCCTGCTGGACGCCCTGGCATACGCCCCTGATGCCGCCAAACTGGCGCTTCCTTGGCGCGAGTTGGGCCGAACGGACCTGACCCCCGAGGTGCTGGGCGGGCGGCTGGAGACGTACGTGCGGGGCCTGCTGGACCGGTACGGGAACTGACCGGCCCCGGCACCGGGCGCCCCGCGGAGGCGCCCGGTGGGGGGGCTCAGTGCAGCAGGGATCGGACCATGCGGCAGGTGGTGTCGGAGGGCGGGTGGACGCCGAGCTTGTCGGCCGTGGCGCGGATCGCCTCGTCGCGGGCCTGGGAGGGGCGGTAGACGCCCGAGTCGAGCAGGGCTATGGCGAGGCGCATGGCCTTCAGGCGCCGGTTGTGCGAGACGTACCACTCACGCGGCCGGCCCGCGGGCAGCGGGCGCTTCGCGGTGGGGGTGTACGGCGAGTCGAGCGGCACGGGGCGCCTGGCGGTGGACTGGGTCGGCGACGGCTTGTTCCTCAGAGCGGCAGCGGGCACGGACAACCTCCTGTGGCGAGCGGAGCGGCCGCCCGGAAACCCCGGCGAACACTCTCGAACACTGCCCCCAGTCTACCGTCGGGCACTGACAACGGGGAGGGCGCACAGAGGCATTGAATGCCCTGGTGACAGCGGATATTGACGTGTTGCCACACGGGTGACGCGAGGGGCGTCAAGAATCGAACAACGCCGGCCCTCCATGCGTGCGAATCAACCGCCGTATGACGTAGGTCACTTGCTCGACGCGTGTCACCGTTGAGACACGGTGGCGGGGCCTCCCGTACATAGCGGCGTACGCTCCCCTACCCCCCTGGAGGCGCCGATGTCGCGCAGCAGAAGTCTCGGCACCAAGAAGAAGATCGCGCTGTTCGTCAGCGCCGCCGCGGTGGCGGGCGGTGGGGCCTTCGCGCTGGCGGCCACGTCGAACGCCGCCCAGACCCCGCAGGACGCCAAGACCCTGTCGTCCGCCGCGGACTCGACCGCCTGCCAGGGGTTCGCCACGGCCCTCGGCAACAACCAGAAGTTCATCGCGGACCAGAAGGCGAACCCGGACGCGCAGTCGTCGGCCCGGATCGCCAACCGTGAGGCGGTCATCGCCCAGATCAAGGTCCAGCAGCAGGCCGCTGGTTGCACCGTTGGGGAGTCGGCTCAGGACTCCCAGGCGGGCAACCAGCAGGGCGCGGGCCAGCAGGGTGCCGGGCAGCAGGCCGGTGGCGGTCAGCAGGCAGGTGCCGGGCAGCAGGCGGGCGGGCAGCAGAGTGCCCCGCCCGCGCAGAGCGCCCCGCCCGCGCAGGGCAACGGTGGTGGCGCCGCCGCCTCCGGCCAGCAGGTCTGCAACGGCTCCACCGTCACGCTCTCCGGCGAGGGCGGCGCCCCGGCCGCGTCCAGCAACCAGTTCCCGATCGGGACCACACTGAAGGTCACCAACCTGGACAACAACAAGTCCACGACCGTCAAGGTCGCCTCGGTGTCCGGCAGTTGCGCCCTGCTCAACAACGCGGCCTTCGAGCAGGTCCGGGAGCCGGGCAAGTTCCTGATCCGCCGCGCCGTGATCGAGAAGGTGGGGTGAGACGCCACGAGGTGAACGGAAACCGGTGAGACGACGGCCCGGACCGACTCCACGTCGGCTCCGGGCCGCTCCCCGGTCTCCCACACCCCGCACCCCGCACCGACGGGCGGGGTCCAGGACTCGCCGCCTTGCGCACCCACCCGCGCAGGAGGAACAGGCGGCGCCTCCGGACCCCGCCTCCGTCATGTCCGGCCGCGGTGAGTCGCACCACAGAACCCCCAGGTAACACGGGGTTCACATGCGGGCAATGATCGGGAAATCGCCTGTTGGCACGCTGCCGGACATATCGACGCGGCGTCCGTGCCGCGGCGTGGCGGCACCGCGTGTGCGACCCGAACCACCCCGAAGGATGTGTCCCCGTGACCTTCAAGGCCGAGTACATCTGGATCGACGGCACCCAGCCGACGGCCAAGCTCCGTTCCAAGACGAAGATCATCACGGGTACCCCGGCCGGTCTCGACGCGCTGCCGATCTGGGGCTTCGACGGCTCCTCCACCAACCAGGCCGAGGGCCACGCCTCCGACCGCGTGCTCCGGCCGGTCTTCACCTGCCCGGACCCGATCCGCGGCGGCGACGACATCCTGGTGCTGTGCGAGGTCCTCGACATCGACATGACGCCGCACGTGTCCAACACCCGTGCCGCGCTCGCCGAGGCCGAGGAGCGCTTCGGCGCCCAGGAGCCGATCTTCGGCATCGAGCAGGAGTACACCTTCTTCGACGGCACCCGTCCGCTCGGCTTCCCGGAGAACGGATTCCCGGCCCCCCAGGGCGGCTACTACTGCGGTGTCGGCGCCGACGAGATCTTCGGCCGTGACGTCGTCGAGGCCCACCTGGACAACTGCCTGAAGGCCGGTCTCGGCATCTCCGGCATCAACGCCGAGGTCATGCCCGGCCAGTGGGAGTTCCAGGTCGGCCCGCTCGCCCCGCTGGAGGTCTCCGACCAGCTGTGGGTGGCCCGCTGGCTGCTGTACCGCACCGCCGAGGACTTCGGCATCTCCGCCACCCTGGACCCCAAGCCGGTCAAGGGCGACTGGAACGGCGCGGGCGCGCACACCAACTTCTCCACCAAGGCCATGCGCGAGGGTTACGACGCGATCATCACCGCGTGCGAGTCGCTCGGTGAGGGCTCCAAGCCGCTGGACCACGTCAAGAACTACGGCGCGGGCATCGACGACCGCCTCACCGGCCTGCACGAGACCGCCCCGTGGAACGAGTACAGCTACGGCGTCTCCGACCGCGGCGCCTCGGTCCGCATCCCGTGGCAGGTCGAGAAGGACGGCAAGGGCTACATCGAGGACCGCCGTCCCAACGCCAACGTCGACCCCTACGTGGTGACCTGCCTGATGGTCGACACCTGCTGCTCCGCGCTGGAGAAGGCCGGCCAGGTCTGATCCCACATACCGAGAAGGGGCGCCCGCCGAGCCGGTGGGCGCCCCTTCGGCGTACCCCCGGCCAGCAGCGGGTTTCGGCCAAGAAGGCGTCAAGGAGGCGTCCAAGGGGTGAGAGAACGCTCCTGCGCGGCGCCCGCGTCTGCTTCAATGGGCGCATGGTCGGCTTCCAGAACTGCGTAGCTACGGGTCGTGATGACCTGGAGCCGTTCTGGCCTTCCCGTCAGCATGACGACTTCGACCGAGTGTGTTGCCGCGCGGCGAACGCGCGGGCCCTCTGAGCACCGTAGATCCCTGAGCACCGGACACCACCGGTCTCACGGACTCCCCGGCCTCCGGCCAGCGCGGAACGACGAACGTCCCCGGCGCGCGCCCGACCACGAGTCACGGCCGCCGCCTCGCCCGACGACACTCCTCGCGCGAAAGAGCTGACCTCTCATGGCGACCCAGCGTCCTCAGTCCACCGCCACCACCCTCACCGACCGCCCCGCCGCCCCGGCCGCGGGCCCCCGGCACCGGCTGCGCGCCGTCGACCGGGACGAGGAGTGGCAGCTGCCCTCCCCCGCCGTCGCGCAGACCGTGGCGGACTTCCTGCCGCCCGGCGCCACCTGGCTGCCCGCCCCGCCGCACACCCTGCCCGAGCTTCCCGGCCGTCCCCCGATGGTCGGCTATCTGGTCCTGGTCCCCGCCGACCAGCGGCCCCCCTTCGCCCCGGTGGCCGTCCCCGCCCCGGCCGAGCCCTCTCCGGAACCGGCGGTGCGGATCGACGCCGTACGCCGGATCGCCCACGTGGAAGGCCGTGAACTCGACCTGACCTACCTGGAGTTCGAACTGCTCGCCCATCTCGTGGCGCACCCGCACCGGGTGCACACCCGCGACCAGCTGGTCACCACGGTGTGGGGGTACGGCCACGTCGGCGACGGCCGTACGGTCGACGTCCACATCGCCCGGCTGCGCCGCAAGCTGGGCGCCCAGCACCGGCACACCATCCAGACGGTGCGCCGGGTCGGCTACAAGTACACGCCGCCGACGGCGGGTTGAGCGGATCGGCACGGATCAGCTCTGAGCGGACGCGCGTGCCGCCCGTGTCCGCTCGGGGCAAGATCCCCGGCATGAAACTACTTGTGCTGGGCGGAACCGAGTTCGTTGGCCGGGCCGTGGTGGAGGCCGCGCTGGAGCGGGGCTGGGAGGTGACCGCGTTCAACCGGGGTAACCGCCAACCCCCGCCGAATGTGCGGTCGTTGCACGGAGACCGCACCTCACCCGAGGGCCTGGCCGCGCTCGCCGCCGCCGACGGCCACTGGGACGCCGTCCTGGACACCTGGACGGGCGCGCCGAAGACGGTGCTGAAGACGGCCCGCCTGCTGAAGGACCGCGTCGAGCGGTACGCGTACATATCGACCCGCTCCGTCTACACCTGGCCGTGGCCCACCCTGGGCGGCCTCGCCGAGGACGGCCCCCTGGTGGAGGGCGCCGCCGACGCGGACGCCACCGACTACGCGGCCGACAAGCGGGGCGGCGAGCTGGCCGTCCTGGACACCTTCGGCGCCGACCGCGCCCTGCTGGTCCGGGCCGGACTGATCCTCGGCCCCTACGAGAACGTGGGCCGCCTCCCCTACTGGCTGAACCGGATCGCGCGCGGCGGCGAGGTGCTGGCCCCGGGGCCGCGCGAGATGCCGATCCAGTACGTCGACGCCCGCGACCTGGCCGACTGGCTGCTGGGCGCGCTGGACAAGGGGCTGAGCGGGCCTTACGACCTGGCGAGCGCGCCGGGTCACACCACCATGGGCGAGCTGCTGGAGCGGTGCCGGGAGGTCACCGGTTCGGCTGCCGAGCTGCGCTGGACCGACCCGGAGACGATCGCCGGGGCCGGGATCGAGCCGTGGACCGAGCTGCCGGTCTGGGCGCCGCCGGACGGCGAGCTGTCCTGTGTGCACCGCGGCGACGTGTCGCGGGCGCTGGCCACCGGGCTGAACTGCCGGCCGGTGGACGAGACGGTGGCCGACACCTGGCGCTGGCTGACCTCGATCGGCGGGCAGCTGCCCGAGCGGCCGGGCCGCAAGGCGCCGGGCGTGCCCGCGGACAAGGAAGCGGCGGCGCTCAAGGCGAATCCCAACTCCCCCAGTTCAGACGGCATTTAACCCTCCGAGCGCGGGTAGACCTGGGAAATATTTGTGAGACCGGTGAACACCTCTGGGGCGGCGCTCGTATGGAAGGGCGCCGCTTCACTCCTGTCGGGCGCCTCGAAGCTGCCCCGCAAGGAAGTCAGAGGAGTTCCATGGGACGCAACACACGTAAACGCCGCTCGCCGCTGGCCATCAAGGTCACCGCCGCATCGGCGGCCCTAGCGCTCGGCGGGGGCGGGCTGATCTGGGCGAACTTCTACGCCTCGGCTCACGAGTCGAACAACGACGCGTGGGGAGGCAACCGCACCAAGGCCGCGGCCGCGCAGGTCGCCACGATCTCCTGCCCGGACGTCGGCCAGAAGCTGACCAACGTGCCGGACAAGGCCCGTACCGATGTGGCCGGTGAGCTGTCCAACCTGGACCGCCAGATCACCGAGGCGTACCAGCGCCTGGCGACCACGCGGGACGCGCAGACCCGGGACGCCAACTTCGTCCAGAACAGCATCCTCCAGCCGCTCAAGGACCGCCGCCAGAACATCCTGGACCGGATCAAGCTGGAGATCACCCGCGTGGGCGGCACCGCCCCGGGCGACCTGGACACGCTGGCCAACTGCACCGGCACCGCCGCCGACCAGACCAACGCCGGTGGCCAGAACGGCGGCGGTCAGCAGCAGGGCGGTGGCCAGCAGCAGGGCGGCCAGAACAACGGCGGCCAGCAGGGTGGCGGTCAGCAGCAGGGCGGCCAGAACAACGGCGGCCAGCAGCAGGGCGGTGGCCAGCAGGGTGGCGCCATCGGCGGCCAGGCCGGCAACGGTCCCGTCGCGGCCGACTTCGTGGACATCACCAAGGCCCAGGCCAATGTGAAGGCCAAGCCGCGCAAGTCCGGCAACGCCTCGCGGGGCACCTTCACCACGCGCTGCGGGGTGAACACCAACAAGAACCACAACACCGACAACGTGATCGTGGCTCCCGGTGTGAAGAACGGTGCGCACCACCTGCACGACTACGTCGGCAACCAGAAGATCGACGCCTTCGCCAGCAACGACACGTTCCTGCAGGGCGGTTCGAGCTGCCAGAACAAGAGCGACCTGTCGTCGTACTACTGGCCGGTCGTCCGTGTCCAGGACGGTTCGCAGGACTTCGACCAGAACAACGACGGCGGCGGCAAGGAGGGCAACGTCGGCAAGATCCTGACGCCGGTCCAGGCGCAGATCAAGTACGTCGGCAGCCCCACCGGCAAGGTCGTGGCCATGCCGCAGTTCCTGCGGATCATCACCGGTGACGCCAAGACCACCACCAACGGTCTGGCCAACGCCAACGCGCACTGGAGCTGCACCGGGTTCGAGAACAAGGTCCAGCTGACCGAGCAGTACCCGATCTGCCCGCAGGGCAGCAAGGTCGTCCGGTCCTTCGCCTTCCAGAGCTGCTGGGACGGCCAGAACGCCGACAGCGCCAACCACCGCACCCACGTGGCGTTCGCCGATGCCAACGGGAACTGCCAGAACGGCTTCAAGGCCATTCCGCAGCTGACCATGCGGCTGGTGTACGACATCGCCCCGCCGACCATCGAGAACGGCCAGGTGAAGAACGCCTACGCCGTGGACGGTTTCCCGGAGCAGCTGCACAAGCCCTCCACCGACCACGACGACTTCATCGCCATCACGAAGAACGGTCTCGCCAACAAGATCGCCAACTGCGTGAACCGCGGCCAGAACTGCTCGTGATCGCAGGCTCGTGATCCTCTGAAGACCCCCCTCCTCGGGGGATCACGACAGAAGGCCGGTACCGGGAAGCTTCCCGGTACCGGCCTTCGCCGTGTACGCCGTCGGCGTCAGCCGGTGTGCTGGGCGCCGTGGCCGCTGTGGTCCGTGCCCACCTCGACATCGCCGCCGAGCGTGCCGCGCAGCGCGTTGACCACGCCGTCGTCGCCCACCGCGACCCACTTGCGGCCCACGAGGTAGTGACCGCCGTAGTCCTTCGCGTCGTTGATCCACTCGCGCTGGCCCCGGTCGGTGGCGAAGGTGGCCAGGACGAACCTGCCGTCGGCGTTCTTGCACAGCGCCTGGCGGATCTCGTCGGCGTCGGTCTGCATGTCGGGGCGGCACTTCACCTCGGCGGCCAGGCTCTCCAGGCTGCCGGTCGCGGTGACCGGCACCTTCTCGGTGCCCTTCCCGTCGTCCTGGCCCGCGCCGCAGCCCGCCAGCGTCAGCACCACGGCGCCCACGAGCACCGCGCTGGTCATCCTCATCCGTTCCTCCGGTCCTGGGGAGCCCAGCATCCCGCACTGCGGCCCTCGCATCGGATACGGCTGCGAGGCCGGGCCTGCTCAAATCCCTTGATCCGCGGCCCGGATGCCTGCTTGGGTGGCCCGATGGACCGAGACTGGGAAGAGCGCGTGGCAGCCGCCTGGGCCGCCTTCGACACATGGCCCGAGGACGACGCGGCCGGATTCCGCGCCACGATCGACAAGCTGGCCGCCGAGTTGCCCGAGGACAGCCCGCTCGGCCTGTTCGAGCGGGCCTGCGCCCTGGACTCCACCGGCCACTCGGCCGAAGCGGCCGTGCTGTACCGCGCGGCGCTGGCGGGCGGCCTGGCGGAGGCCAGCCCGTACAAGGCCCGCCGGACGAAGATCCAGCTGGCCAGCTCGCTGCGGAACACCGGGCACGCGGCGGAGGGCGTCGAACTGCTCACCCCCGAACTCGACGCCCCCTCCAACGAGTTGGACGACGCGGTACGGGCCTGCCTGGCGCTGTGCCTGTCCAGCGTGGGCCGGGACCGTGAGGGTCTCGCCCTGGTGCTCGGCGCGCTCGCGCCCCATCTCCCGCGCTACCAGCGGTCGATGGCCAACTACGCCCGTGCGCTGACCGATCCGGCGTGATCCCGTGGGTCACCGCCGCGGCTCACCCGTGCGGCGGTGACCTAAGTCCGGCTCGCTCGTTCTCCCCGATGTGCAGTCACAGGATGTAGCCCAGCGTCACGCACCCGCCTCCTCCCGGACCCAGGACCCGGCCGTCGACGTCGGCCAGGCCGAGGCCGCGCTCGTCGAGCACTACCCGCGGCTGGTCCGGCTCGCCTATCTGGTGCTCCCGCCCACCCTCGGCCGGGGGCGCCGGGTCCTGACCGCACACGCCCTCGCCCAGCGCGCCCTGCCGCGTGGCCGCAAGCAGCGCGCGCTGATCCCGGCCCAGTCGACCGGCCGGGACGGCGACCCCGGCTACTCCCTGGTCCGGCTGCGGGTGCTGCGCGGCGCGCTGGAGGCGTCCCAGCCGCGCAAGGGGCTCCCCAAGCTGTCCCAGCTGCCCGCCCCGCTCCCCCAGGTGTGGGGCCTGAGGCTGTTCCCGCGCTCCGGCGGCGCCGACGAACTCGCCCTGGACCAGCGGCTGTCGGCCCTGTCCGGCCCAGCCCGCGCCGCGTACGTGCTGCGCGGTCTCGAGGGGCTGGCGGACGACGACGTGCGCAAGGTCCTCAAGGCCGCCGGGGTCACCCGTACCGAGTCCGCGCTCGCCGAGGCGGACGGGGTGCCCGCGCGGTACGCGCTGCTCGCCTCCCCCGAGTTCGACGCCTGCTCGCTCCAGGCCCGCCCCACCGACCTGATGCGCCGCCGTCAGCACACCAAGGCGGCGCTGGCCGCGGCCGCCGCGCTCGCGGTGGCCTGCACCCTGGTCGCGCTGCCGGGCGGCGGCTGGGGCCCGGACGGCGCGGCCGCGCCCTCGTACGCGGAGAACCCGGCCGCGGTGGCCGCGCTCGACCCCGGCCGGGTGCAACGCGTCGCCCCGGCCACCTGGAAGACCTCGGCGCGCACCGACTTCTCCGTCTGGCCCGCGCGCGGCCCGCTCACCGGCGACGACGGCCTGCTGCGCCGCGCACTCGCGGTCTGGGCCCGCCCCGGCGCCACGGTCCGCGTCTCGGCGACCCCCGGCACCTTCACCGGCGGCCCCGCCGGACCGCCCCAACTGCTGTACGCGGGCGAGGTGGACGCCGCCCGGGTGGTGATCCTCTACGACGGCCTGCGCATCGCCCGCTACGCCGAGCCGAGGGACGGCACCGAGGGCGCGGCCCTGGACTTCGCCCGGGTGGACGGCGCGACCGGCGCCGAGGCGAGTGCGCTGGTGCTGGGCCGCTCCGACGGCAACGTCCGCTATCTGACCGCCCCTTGGGTGAAGAAGGCGGCCGGGCGGGACCTGACCAAGCCGGAGTCGGCGCCGAGCGCGCTCACCCTCACCGACGGGGTCACCGCCCCGCTGGCCAGCCCGGCGCTGCGGACCGGCGACTGCACCTCGTGGACCGTGCTCCAGCTGACGGACGGCTCGGGCACCCAGCTCTCCAGCGATCTGGGCGAGTTGGTGCCCGCCCACCTCACCGCGGGCCGACCGGGTTCGACCGGCGAGGTGACGGGCGCCGAGGGACTGCGGGCCTGGGCGCCGTTCGCCTGCTCGCTGGCGGCGGAGCGGTCGGCCGGGGTGCGCGGGGTGAACGCGTGGGCGTTCGCCGAGCAGCCGCTGCCGGACGCGAGCGGCGACGGGGAGTGGGTGTGCACGCGGGCCGAGACCTGGCGCGGCGACGGCACGGCCGCGCTGGCCCAGTTCCGTACGCCGGGCGGCCCGGCCGGGGCGGTCGTGGCCAGGGGCACGGACACCACGGCGTGCGGTCCGCGCGACCCGCATGTGCTGGCCGGGGTGCTGTGGAAGTCCAGCGGCGGCCACTGGTACCTGCTGGCGGCGGGCAGCCGGGGCGTGACCTCGATCAGGTCGTCGGGCGGGGTGACCGGCGCCGGGCAGGGGCAGTTGCTGGTGGCGAAGGCGGAGCAGGGCGCGCAGGCGCAGTTGGCGGGCACGCTGGAGGGCGGCCGGAAGATCAGCGGGCTGCACTGAGCGGGCGCTGCTGACAGTTTGCCGAACAAGGTCGTGCACGGGGGTTCTCAGGCGCGGTACCCGTCAGTACATTGACGCCATGTCTAACAAGCAGGCGCGGCCGGTGCAGGCCGAGCGCATCCCGCTGAAGGCGCGCAAGGTGTCGTTCGCCTGGGAGGACACCCCGCTGCACTGGGTGCCGGGCGACCCCTTCACCACGCACACCATCAATGTGCTGCATCTGCTGCTGCCCGCCGGTGAGCGGTGGTTCGTGCACGTCTACAAGCAGGCGCTGCCGCTGATCAAGGACGACCAGCTTCGCGAGGACGTCATCGGGTTCATCGGGCAGGAGGCGATGCACTCCCAGGCCCACGACGAGGTGCTGCCGCACCTGCGGGAGCAGGGGCTCGACCCGACGCCGTACACCGCGCAGGTCGACTGGTTCTTCGAGAAGCTGCTCGGGGACCGCACCCTGCCGCCGGGCCGGGCGCGCCGCTGGTGGCTGCTGGAGCGGATCGCGCTGATCGCGGCGATCGAGCACTACACCGCGTTCCTCGGCGACTGGGTGCTCAACGCGACCGAGCTGGACCGGCGGGGCGCCGATCCGACCATGCTGGATCTGCTGCGCTGGCACGGCGCGGAGGAGGTGGAGCACCGCTCGGTCGCCTTCGACCTGTTCGTGCACGTGGACGGCGACTACCGGCGCCGGGTGCGGACCTGGGCGCTGGCGTTCGCGGCGCTGATGTTCCTGTGGCAGCGCGGCGCCCGCTTCTTCATGGCGCACGACCCGACGCTGGTCGACGGCAAGGCGTCGTTCCGGGAGTTCTACACCAGCGGCCGCCAGGGCACGCTGCCCGCGACGGGCGCGCTGCTGAAGTCCATCCCGCGCTATCTCGGCCGGGCCTACCACCCGTCCCAGGAGGGCTCGACCGCGCAGGCGGTGGCCTACCTGGCCTCGTCCCCGGCGGCGCTGGCCGCGGAGAAGGCGGAGCACGATGCCTGAGCAGACCACCCGGTCCGTCGCCGCCGCCGCGCTCCTGGTGGGCGCCGGGCTGCTGACCCGGCGGGCGCTGCGCCGCCGGGTCGAGAAGTCCCCGCTGTGGCCGATGCCCACGCTGGACCCGCCGATCTCAGGTCGCCCCCGCTCGCGGGCGCTGCGGCTGCTGCTGACCGGGCACGAGCGGATCGCGGACGGCGTGGTGCGGCTCCGCCTGGAGGGCAGCGATCTGCCCGCCTGGGAGCCGGGCGCGCATCTGGACCTGGTGCTGCCCTCGGGGCTGGTGCGCCAGTACTCGCTGTGCGGGGACCCGGCCGACTCCTCGGCGTACGAGGTCGCGGCGCGGCTGGTCGAGGACGGGCGGGGCGGCTCGCGGGAGGTGCACGAGCAGCTGACCGAGGGGATGGAGCTGGAGGTGCGCGGCCCGCGCAACCGCTTCCCCCTGGTGGAGGCGCCCGCGTACGTGTTCGTCGCCGGGGGCATCGGCATCACCCCGGTCCTGCCGATGCTGCGGGCCCTGTCGGAGGACGTGGACGTGCGGCTGCTGTACTGCGGGCGTACGCGGGCCTCGATGCCGTTCCTGAAGGAGGCCGCGGATCTCGTCGGGGACGGGTGCGTGGTGGTGGCCGAGGACGAGGACGGGCGTCCCGACCTCGCCGCACTGCTGGCCGGTCTTCCCGAGGGCGCGGTCGTGTACTGCTGCGGTCCGGAGGGGCTGATGGCGGCGGTGGAGGCGGCGCTGCCGGAGGGGACCGCGCTGCACCTGGAGCGGTTCGCCCCGCGTACGGCGGTCGGTGCCGACACCGCGTTCGAGGTGGAACTGCGACGCAGCGGGCGGACGTTGACCGTCCCCGCCGACTCGACGGTGCTGGCGGCGGTGCGCCGGGAGCTGCCGGACACCCTGTACTCCTGCGAGCAGGGGTTCTGCGGGACCTGTCAGCAGCGGGTGCTGGCGGGCGAGGTGGATCACCGGGACGAGCTGCTGACGGACGGCGAGCGCGACGACTCGATGCTGATCTGCGTGTCCCGCGCCCGGGGTGAGCGGCTCGTCCTGGACATGTGAGCGCGGCGGGCGCGGCCAGGCGGAACCGGATCGTCCAAGTGTCGTTGCCGGTCGGTAAGGTTGAACCCATGGGTACCGGGGTTCGCCGCAGGATGGGCGTCGAGGAGCGGCGGCAGCAGCTGATCAAGGTCGCGCTCGACCTGTTCAGCAGGCGCTCGCCCGACGAGGTCTCGATCGACGAGATAGCCTCGGCGGCGGGCATCTCCCGCCCGCTGGTGTACCACTACTTCCCCGGCAAGATGAGCCTGTACGAGGCGGCGTTGACGCGGGCCGCGGAGGATCTGGCGGGCCGCTTCGAGGAGCCGCACGAGGGTCCGCTCGGCGCCCGGCTGCTGCGGGTGATGGGCCGCTTCTTCGACTTCGTGGACGAGCACGGGCCGGGCTTCTCCGCCCTGATGCGGGGCGGCCCGGCGGTCGGTTCCTCGGCCACCAACGCCCTCGTCGACTCCGTGCGCCAGGCGTCCTACGAGCAGATCCTGTCCCACCTGGGGATCACCGGGGCGCCGCCCGCCCGGCTGGAGCTGGTGGTGCGCTCGTGGATCTCGCTGGTGGAGTCGACGGCGCTGATCTGGCTGGAGGGCCGCCGGGTGCCACGCGCGGAGCTGGAACGCCAGCTGGTGCACGACTTCGCCGCCCTGGTCGCGATCAGCGCCGCCTACGACCCCGAAATGGCCGCCGTGGTCAAGACGTTCGTGCAGAACGAGCCGGGTGACGGTCCCTTCGCGGAACTCGCCACCCGGCTCATCTCACTGGCTCAGTGACCCGCTAGCGGGTGAACACCGCGACCGTCCGCGCCGGGACCGTGAAGGTGCCCGAACCGGCCGTGTACGAAGCGGACTTGACCACCTCGTCGGTGCCGGTCGCCTGCACGGGGTGCAGCCGGTAGTCCGTCCCCGCGAGGGCGGTCACCCGCTGGTCCTGCCGCTCGGGCGTGGCGTTGAAGACCACGACCAGGTCGCCCAGCTTCATGGTGATCACGCCGGGGGTCTCGTCCTTGCCGGAGAGCGGGAAGGAGAGCCGGTCCTGCACCTGGGCGGTGGTGCCGAGGGAGAAGGCGTCCTCGGTGGTGCGGATGCGCAGCAGGTCACGGTAGGCGGCCGAGGCGCCGGTGATCTGCGGGCAGCCGACCTTGACCGTGCTCAACAGCGGCTTGGCGTACGGCCACTTGGACTGGTTGTCGGCCGCCGGGGGCAGCCCGCGTCCGAAGCCGTTGCCGTCGGCGCAGTTCCAGTGGATGGCGTTGAACCAGTCGCCGCTGTCGAAGGAGTTGCGGTCCAGCGACTTGGAGCGCAGCAGGTCGGTGCCCGCCTGGGAGAGGGCCGGGCCCTGGGAGAGCGCGGCCGTGGCCATCGCGAGGACCTGCATCCGGGCCCGGTCGGCGGCCGGGGTGCCCTTCGGCAGCTTGAAGGTGAGGGCGTCGAACAGCGACTCGTTGTCGTGGGCGTCCGCGTAGGCGAGGGCGTCGCCGGGGGCGGCCGCGTATCCCGCGGGTGAGCCGTTGTAGTCGACCCCGGCGCCGGTGACGTCCTTGCCGTCGGTGTCGGTGAAGCGGTACCCGGCGAGGTTGCCGGTGAGGCCGACCTTGATCAGGTCCTGGTAGTGCAGCAGCCGGGCCTTCTGCTCGGCCTCGGTGCCGTTGGCGGTCGAGGAGTTGGGGTCGGTGTACAGGCCGGAGGCGAAGCCCTGGACGCCGGGGTCCGTATCGAAGGGTCCGCCGCCGCGCACGGCGTCTCGGGCCCGGTCGGAGAAGGTGGCGATGCCGGTCCCGGCCATGTTCTTCTGCGTGGCCTGGACGAAGCGGGCGTCGTCGGCGACCTCGCCGAAGTTCCAGCCCTCGCCGTACAGGATGATCTTCTTCCCGTCGACGCCGTCCTTGGCGACGGTCAGCGCGTCCAGGGCCTTGCGGACGGCCAGGATGTTGGCCTTGGGGTGGTGGCCCATGAGGTCGAAGCGGAAGCCGTCGACCTTGTACTGCTTGGCCCAGGTGACGAGGGAGTCCACGACGAGCTTGCCCATCATGGCGTTCTCGGTCGCGGTGTTGGCGCAGCAGGTGGAGTTGGCGACGCTGCCGTCGGCGAGGAGCCGCTGGTAGTAGCCGGGCACGATCCGGTCGAGCACCGAGGTGTCCGCCTGCCCGCTGGCCGCCGTGTGGTTGTAGACCACGTCCATGACGACCCGCAGCCCGTCCTGGTTGAGCGCCTGCACCATCCTGCGGAACTGCACGGTGCGCGCGGTGCCGTCGGGGTCGGTGGCGTACGAGCCCTCGGGGACCGTGTAGTGGAACGGGTCGTACCCCCAGTTGTAGGCGTCCTTCGCGGCGGCCTTCGCCACGCACGCCTGCTGCTGGTCGGAGTCGGCCGGGTAGGCGGCCAGGTCGCAGTCCGGGGCGGTCTGGTCGGCCTTCCTCTCGGGGATGGTGGCGATGTCGAACGCGGGCAGCAGGTGCACGTAGGAAGTGCCGGCCTTGGCCAGCTCGCGCAGGTGCTTCGAGCCGTCGCTGTCCTTGTCGGTGAAGGCCAGGTAGGTGCCCTGGTCCCCCGCCGGGACGGTCTTGTCGGCCACCGAGAAGTCCCGGATGTGCAGCTCCTGGATCTGCGCGTCCCTGAGCGGTACCGCCTTGGGCTTGGTGAGCCCGGCCCAGCCCGCGGGGGCCAGCGCGCGGTCGGCGAGGTCGACGACGAGGCTGCGCTTGGAGTCGGCGGTCAGGGCGACCGAGTAGGGGTCGGTGACCGAGTTGGTGACGAGCTTGCCGACGCTGGGCGCCCACACCTTGACCACGTACCGGTAGGGCTTGCCCTTCCAGGACGCGGGGCCGGTGACGGACCAGACGCCGGTGGTGTCGTCGCGGCGCATGGGCGTCAGCGCGCCGTCCAGTTCCAGCGAGACGCTCTGGGCCGTGGGCGCCCACACCGAGAGGGTGGGCTTCCCGGCCTGGAAGACCGGGCCGAGGCCGCTCTTCGTGGCGCTCGCGTAGACGTCGTCCAGCACCCCGGCGATCTGCACCCCGGTCGCGGCCAGTACGGCACCGTTGGCGGCGCGCTGGGAGGCGACGAGCTGGCCGGTGAGGGCCTCGCGCACCCGGTCGCGGTCGCGGGGGTCGACGGTCCAGGCGGCATAGCTCCTCAGGTGCGGGAACTTCGCCTTCTGGGCGTCGGTGAGGCTGGTCGCGGTGAGCCGCAGCCAGCGCTCGTCGTCGCTGGTCAGCGTGCCGTCCTTGACGGCGATCGAGCCGTCGCGGGAGTACAGCAGCTGGGTGGAGGCGGCGCCCTCGGCGCCGTTCCAGGCGAGGGTGTCCCGGTCGATCCAGACCGCCTTGGCGGTGGTCAGGTCGAGCGCGGCCGCACTGCCCTTCGGCTGCGGGAGCAGGTACTTCTCCTGGCCGCTCAACAGCCACACCTCGTGACCGTTGGCCTTGAGGTCGAGGGACTGGTCGGTGGGCAGGTCCTTCTCGTCGCCCTTGTGGAGGATGTAGCTGAGACTGGTGGCACCCTCGGTGAGCGGTACCTCGTAGACCGCGCCATAGGTGTCAGTCTTCACCGGCGTCAGCGGCTTCGACCAGTCGGTGGGGTTCGCGGCACCGGTCCAGGTGTGCAGCCCCCAGCCGTCGTAGTTCCCGTCGGCGCGGTGGTAGTGCAGTACGGCCTTGCCCTGGTCCTGGGCGGGGTAGTCGGGGCGCTCGGTCAGCACCTCGGGCTTGCCCTGCTCGAGCCAGACCTCACCCGTCTTCGTGACGTCGATGCTCCGGTCGGCGGAGACGTCCTTGTCGCCGTTCTTGTCGATGACGAGGAAGCCGACGCTGGATGCGCCCGGCTTGAGCTTGACGTAGGCGAAGGCGCCGTACGCGTCGCGGCCGGTGAAGGGGTGGCTGGCGGGCCACTGGGTTGCCTCGCCGTCCGCGAGGTCGCCCCAGGCGTACAGGCCCCAGTTCGCGTAGTCGCCGTCGGCGCGCTTGTAGTGCACCACCGCGTAGTCACGGGAGGCGGCGGCGGGGGTCTCGGGGGCGGGTGCGGTGCCGGTCGTGCTGCTCGCCAGGGCGCTCGCGGTGCGGCCCTTCGAGTCGATCACCACGGCCTTGTACCGCAGCGCGGTCCCGCCGGGTACGTCCTTGCCGATGGCCTGGGTGACCTTGTAGGGGGCGTGGTCCGCCGAACCCAGCGTCTTCCAGGGCCCGTTGCCGACCTGCGCGGCGAAGACGACCCGGTTGAGCTGCCCGCCGGTCACGTCGGCGCCGACCTCCACCGTGCCGGTGGCCCCGGCGGCGGGGGCGGTCAGGGTGAGCGTCGGCTTGGTGGCGGGGGCGGCGGGGCGGCCGGTGGCCCGGTAGACGACGGCGGTCCCGGCCGGGACGGTCAGGGTGAGGCTGCGCCCGGCGTCGGTGCGTACGGTGCGCCAGGCGCCGTAGATGCCCCGGTACACCATCCCCGCCGAGCCGGTGGTGAAGGTGGCGCGCTTGGCCTCGGTGGCGTTGTTGAGGGCGACGACGTACTCGGCACCGGTGCGCGCGTCGGTGCGGGTGAAGGCGTAGACACCGGCGTCGTCGGCCGCGTAGCGCTCGGTCTGCACGCCGTCCGTCAGGGCCGGGTTGGCCTTGCGGAGCTTGGCGAGGGACGCGATGTCCCGGTACAGCGGGGCCTTGGTGTCGTAGGCGTCGGCCGCGTGGGTGCGGGCGGTGCCGATCTCGTCGTCGTCCAGGTAGTCGGCGACCTTGGAGGCGAACATGGTCTGGCGGGCGTCCTTGTCGCCGCCGGAGCCGGTGAAGCCCTGCTCGTCGCCGTAGTAGACGACCGGGTTGCCCCGGCTGAGGAACATGAGCTGGTTGGCGAGGCGGTCCTTGCGCAGGATCTCGGCGTCGGACGCCTTCGGGTCGTCCTGCTTCAGGAAGGAGCCGATGCGGCCCATGTCGTGGTTGCCGAGGAAGGTGACCTGCTCGTAGGCGTTGGCCTTGTCGGACGTGTACTTGTAGTCGCCCCCGAAGACCCCGGCGAGCTTCTTCGCGCTGCCGCCCTGGGAGGCGTAGGCGCGGGCGGCGTCCTGGAAGGGGAAGTCGAGGGTGGCGTCCAGCCGTCCCTGGGTGACGTACGGGGAGGTCACCGAGGTGTCGGCGGAGTAGACCTCGCCGAACATGAAGAAGTTCTTCCGCCCGCGCTCGGCCGCGTACTTGTCGAGCGCGGTGGCCCACTGGGTCCAGAAGTCCATGTCCACGTGCTTGACCGTGTCGATGCGGAAGCCGTCGACGGCGAAGTCCCGCACCCAGCGCTGGTAGATCTTCTCCATGCCGCTGACCACCTCGGGACGCTCGGTCCACAGGTCGTCCAGGCCGGAGAAGTCGCCGTACTCGGCGGACTCGCCCGCGAAGGTGGAGTCGCCCCGGTTGTGGTACATCGCCGGGTCGTTGAGCCAGGCCGGGACCTTGTCGCGGCTGCGCACGGCCGGGGTGCGCGGGAAGGACGAGGCGTCCACGGCCGGGAACTTCTTCCGGCCGTCGGCGTAGTCGGCGTCGTCGAAGGGGCGGCCGTCCTCGGTCAGGTACGGGAAGGCGCCCTTGGAGAGGTAGTCGTAGGACTTCTCCCGGTAGTCGACGACGTCGGCGGTGTGGTTGGTGATGACGTCGAAGAAGACCTTCATGCCCTTGGCGTGCGCCTTGGCGATCAGGCCCTTCAGGTCGGCGTTGGTGCCGAAGTGCGGGTCGACCTGGGTGAAGTCGGTGATCCAGTAACCGTGGTAACCGGCCGAGGCGTCGGCGCCCGAGCCCTGCACAGGGCGGTTCTTGAAGATCGGGGCGAGCCAGATGGCGGTCGTGCCCAGGCCCTTGATGTAGTCCAGGCGCTGGGTGAGGCCCTTGAGGTCGCCGCCCTGGTAGAAGCCCTTGTCGGTGGGGTCGTAGCCGGTGCTCAGCCGCGAACCGGTCAGCCCGCCGCGGTCGTTGGCGCGGTCGCCGTTGGCGAAACGATCCGGCATGACGAAGTAGAACTGCTCGCGCGTGTCGTCGTGCCGGGCGGGCTCGGCGGCGAGGCGGGCGTCGGAGGGCGGTGCGGGCGGGCTCGCCGCGTGGGCGGACAGCGGCGTCACCAGGGAAGCGGCGAGGGCCGCCACGACGACGGCCGCCGCCCTGCGCCGGTAGGGGGTGCGGCGCGTCCGGCGCGCCTGCCAGGAGGGTCTCATCGGGCACAAACTCCTTGCGCTCACGGCTCGTTCGAGTCCGGCCAGAGGCACGGCTTCGCTGCCGGACGCGGCGTGACCGTACCGCCGTCGAAAGCCTTGCAGCAAGACTTGTGAAACATGAAGAAAGAAATTTCAACGATGAACGGGGGACGAACCGCCCGTATACGACGGACGGTTCGCCGGGAGGTACCTCAAGGGAGCTGTCAGCAGCTCGACTTGCCCGCGTACAGAGCGAGCGCGGTGTTGGCGCCGAGGTTCGCGGTGAACTGGCCAGTGGAGTTCACCGACACCGTGGTGTTGTTCTGCACGTTGCAGTACGTGCCCGCCGCCAGCGAGGTCTGGTAGGTGCGGGAGAGCGCGGAGGACTCGTGGTTGATGGCCACGAAGCCCTTGTTGCCGCGCCCGAAGGCGATGGCGTCGTTGCCGTTGTCCCACCAGTTGGTGACGGCCTGGCCGCGGGTCGCGTTGCGGAACGCGACCATGGACTTGATCTCCGGCCAGGCGTGCTGGCACTTCCAGCCGTCCTGCCAGCAGGCGTTGATCTTGCCCCCGTTGGGCGGCCCGGCGTCCGCGTTCGACCACTCGTAGCCGGAGTTGATGTCCGGGGCGCCGTAGGGGTAGGCCAGCATGAAGACGTTGGCCAGCGTGTAGTTCGCGCCGTCCTTGTAGTTGAGGGTGCTGCCGTTGCGCTCGGTGTCGTGGTTGTCGACGAAGACCCCGGCGACCGAGCTGCTCATGTACCCCCAGCCCTCGCCGTAGTTCTTCAGGTAGGCGAGGTTCTCGTTGTTGAACACCCGCTTGAGGTCGTAGGCGTAGCGGAACTCCTGGACGTCGCCGTTGCCCGTGTACTCGGTGGGCTGGACGGCTTCGCCCGCGCCGTAGATGACCTCCTGCTTCCAGTACACGGACGGGTTGGTCAGCCGGGACTTGATGTTGGCCAGGTCGGCCTTGTCGATGTGCTTGGCCGCGTCGATGCGGAAGCCGTCGACACCGAGCGTGAGCAGGTCGTTCATGTACCCGGCGATGGCCTTGCGGACGTAGTCCTCGCCGGTGTCCAGATCGGCCAGGCCCACCAGTTCGCAGTGCTGGACGTTGTAGCGGTCCTGGTAGTTGCTGACCTGCGCGGTGCAGTCGTCGAAGTCCGGCGAGGAGTACAGGCCGGGGTAGTTGTACTTGGTGTACGACGAGCCGCCGGTACCGGTACCGCTGCCCGCCGACATGTGGTTGATCACCGTGTCGGTGACGACCTTGACCCCGGCCGAGTGACACGTGTCGACCATGCTCTTGAAGGCCGTACGGTCGCCGAGGCGGCCGGCGATCTTGTACGAGACGGGCTGGTACGAGGTCCACCACTGGGAGCCCTGTATGTGCTCGGCGGGCGGGGAGACCTGCACATACCCGTATCCGGCCGGGCCGAGGGTGGTGGTGCACTCGCGGGCCACGGAGGCGAAGTTCCACTCGAAGAGGACGGCGGTGACGTCCTTGGTGCCGGGCGGGGACGCCTGCGCGGTAGTCGGGTACATGCCAACCGAGGCCGCTGCCGCGAGGGCGAGCGCCACGGTGAGGGTTCTGCGTGCCATGTGGGGGTTCCTTCGTCGTTGAAGGCTGTTGCCGCAGGACTGGACGTCCTTGCTGAAATGTTTCAGCAAACTTGCGGTGACGCAGATGTTAAAGGCCCGCCACCTGAAAAGGCAGCGGGCCGTGGGAAGTTGATGCAAGAACTTTCAGCGGGCGAGGGTCAGCCCGTGGTCCACCAGACCGTGGTGTCGGCCGGGATCTCCGCCCCGGCGGCACCCTCGCCGATCTCTCCGCTGGCGAGCAGCACCCGCCCGTACGCCGGGACGGTGACCGGCGCGCCGGTGGTGTTGGCGACACAGGTGAACTCCCCGCGCCGGAAGGCGAGTACGCCCTCGGGTGCGGTCAGCCACTCCACGCCCGTGCCCGCGCCGAGGGTGGGCAGTGCGCGCCGGGTGGCGAGCGCGGCCCGGTACAGCTCCAGCGTCGAGCCGGGGACGCCGGTCTGCGCCTGCACGCTCAGCTCGCCCCAGCCCGCGGGCTGCGGCAGCCAGCTGCCCCCGCCGCCGAAGCCGTACGACGAGCCCTCGCGGGTCCAGGGGATCGGCACCCGGCAGCCGTCACGGAAGCCGTCCTGGCCCGCGCCCCGGAAGTAGGCGGGGTCCTGGCGCACCTCGTCGGGCAGGTCGACCACGTCGGGCAGGCCCAGTTCCTCGCCCTGGTAGAGGTAGGCCGAGCCGGGCAGCGCCAGCATCAGCAGGGTGGCCGCGCGGGCCCGGCGCAGGCCGAGGGCGCGGTCCCCGGCGGTGCGGATCTGGGTGCCGAGGCCGGGCGGGTTGGCGAAGCGGGTGGCGTGCCGGGTGACGTCGTGGTTGGACAGCACCCAGGTGGCGGGGGCGTCGACCGGGCGCATCGCGGCGAGCGTGCGGTCGATGACCTCACGCAGCTGCTCGGCGTCCCAGTCGGTGCCCAGGTACTGGAAGTTGAACGCCTGGTGCAGCTCGTCGGGGCGGACGTAGTTGGCGGTCCGCTCGATGGTCGGCGTCCACGCCTCGGCGACGAAGATCCTCTCCCCCGCGTACTCGTCCAGCACCCTCCGCCACTGGCGGTAGACCTCGTGCACGCCCTCCTGGTCGAAGAACGGCATCACGTCGTTGCCGAGCAGCTTCAGCTGGTCGTGTGCGCCGAGGTCCGGGAGGCCGTCGGCCTTGATCAGGCCGTGCGCCACGTCGATGCGGAAGCCGTCCACGCCCATGTCCAGCCAGAACCGCAGGATGGACCGGAACTCGTCGCCCACCGCGGGGTGGTTCCAGTTGAAGTCGGGCTGCTCGGGCGCGAAGAGGTGCAGGTACCACTCCCCCGGCGCGCCGTCGGGCTCGGTGACCCGGGTCCAGGCGGGGCCGCCGAAGATGGACTCCCAGTCGTTGGGCGGGAGTTCGCCGTCGGTGCCCTTGCCGGGGCGGAAGTGGTACCGCTCGCGCAGCGGCGAGCCGGGGCCCTCGGCGAGCGCCCGCTTGAACCACTCGTGCTGGTCGGAGGAGTGGTTGGGCACCAGGTCCACGATGATCCGCAGGGACAGCTCGTGGGCGTCGCGGATCAGCGCGTCGGCGTCCAGCAGGTTGCCGAACATCGGGTCGACGGCGCGGTAGTCGGCCACGTCGTACCCGGCGTCGGCCTGCGGGGAGGCGTAGAACGGGCTGAGCCAGACGGCGTCCACGCCGAGGTCGCGCAGGTAGGGCAGTCTGGCCCGCACGCCCGCCAGGTCGCCCATGCCGTCGCCGTTGGAGTCGGCGAAGCTGCGCGGATAGACCTGGTAGATCACCGCGCCGCGCCACCAGTCGCGGTGCTGGGCGGCGGGGGCGACGGCGGTGTCGTCGGCCGGGGCTGCGAGATGCTGCTGGCTCATGGCGTCCTTGGTGCGTGACGAGGGGCGGTTCGTGGTGAGGCGTGGGTGCGGCAGGGCGTCAGCCCTTGGTGCCGCCCGCGGTGAGGCCGGTGACGAGGTTCTTCTGCACGAGGTAGAAGAACACGGACACGGGTATCGCGATCAGCACCGCGGTGGCGGCCATGTAGTTCCACTGCGCGTCGTGCTCGCTGACGAAGGTCTGCAGGCCGACCGCGAAGGTGTACTTGGAGTCGTCCAGCATGAAGGTGGTGGCGAAGGCGACCTCGCTGACCGCCGTGATGAAGTTGTAGAACGCGGCGACGGCCAGACCCGGCCGGGCCAGCGGCAGGATCAGCCGGAAGAAGGTGCCGAACGGGGTGAGCCCGTCCACCCGGCCCGCCTCGTCGATCTCGAAGGGGATGGTGTCGAAGTACCCCTTGAGCAGCCACGCGCTGTAGGGCACGGCGGTGGAGCAGTTGATGACGATCAGCGCCCAGTAGGTGTCGATCAGGCCCAGCTCGCTGAAGATCTCGTACATCGGCACGATCAGGATGGCGATGGGGAACGCCTGGGTGAGCAGCAGGACCCACATCAGCTGCTTGTAGCCGGGGAAGCGCATCCGGGAGACGGCGTAGCCGGTGGTGGCGGCGACGAAGACGCCGATGAAGGTGGTGCCGAGCGCCACGATCATCGTCGACTTGAACCAGTCGAAGAAGCCGGTGTGCTGGAGCACGAAGGCGTAGTTGGCGAAGCCCGCCCGGCCGAGGATGCGGCCGGGGTGCAGGTAGTCGTCCTTCTCCGGGCCGAGCGACAGGAAGAACAGCCACGCCACCGGGACCAGCGCGATCAGGCTCGCCAGGGCCAGGCCGACGTGCAGCAGGACGGTGCCGAGCGGGCCGCGCTCGCCGCGTCGGCGGGTCGCGCGGGGCGGGGCGGCGGCCGGTGCCTCGGCGGTGAGCGGGCGTCCCGGCGCTGTCTCGGGGGGTGTCGTGGTGCTCATGGCGGCGGCTCCTGCGGCGTCAGACGGCGAGCTGGTCATTGCGCTTCAGCCAGCGGAAGTAGAAGGAGGTGAACACGGTCAGGATCGACAGCAGCAGTACGCCGTACGCGGCGGACTGGGCGAAGTCGCGCGGCTGCTGGCCGAAGCCGAGGAAGTAGGCCCAGGTGACGAGGATCTGGGCGTCGGGGGCGCCGGTCGGGCCGAACAGCAGGAAGATGATGGCGAACTGGTTGAAGGTCCAGATCACGCCGAGCAGGACGACGGTGGAGCTGACCGAGCGCAGGCCGGGCAGGGTGACGTGCCGGAAGCGCTGCCAGGCGCTCGCGCCGTCCATCTCGGCGGCCTCGTACAGCGTGGAGTCGATGGACTGCAGGCCGCCGAGCAGCGAGAGCATCATGAACGGCACCCCGCACCAGGTGTTGACCATGATGGCGGCGAACCGCTGCCAGAAGGTGTCCTCCAGCCACTGCGGCTGCGGCAGGTGGAGGGCGCCGAGGACCTGGTTGAGCACGCCGGAGTCGGCCAGCATGATCCGCCAGGAGAAGACGGTGACGAAGGTGGGCACGGCCCAGGGCAGCACGAGCAGCAGCCGGTAGACGGTGCGGCCGCGCAGCTTCTGGTCCAGCATCATCGCGAGGCCCAGGCCGATGACGTAGTGCAGGGCGACGCAGGCGGCGGTCCAGAACACGGTCCACAGGAAGTGCGACCAGAAGCGGTCGTAGGCCGTGGGGCCGAAGAGGATGTCCTGGTAGTTGTCCAGCCCGATGAACTTGTACGTGGCGTCGATGTGGTTGACGCCGATGGTGCGCGCCGAGTTGAGGCTGTTGGCGTCGGTGAGGGTCAGGTAGACGCCCCGCACCAGCGGGTAGCCCACGAGGACACCGAGCACGACGACCACGGGCGCGATCATCGCGTAGGCGTACCAGTACCTCTGGTAGCCGTTCTTGACGCGCTGCCCGAGACCGGTCCGGGGCGGCCGCTCACCGCGGCGCTCGCCGGTCGCGCGGTCGATGGCGACTGTCATGGTGCGACACCTTCTACGAGTTCAGGGGGCGGGCTGGTCGAAGGCCGGTGGCCGCCGGGTTCCCCCCATCCCCCACGGCGGGGGGAACCCGGCAGCCACGCGGGCTCACTTGCTGAAGTCGGGCACCAGCTTGGCGATGGCCAGCTCGGCGTTGCTCAGGCCCTTGTCCAGCGGCTCCTTGCCCCCGGCCACCTTGGGCAGCTCGGTGTCCAGCGGGCCCCACAGGGAGCTGTACTCCGGCAGCGCGGGGCGGGGCTGGGCGGCGGACAGCACGCCCTGGTAACCGGCGATACCGGGGTCGGCCTTCACCTGGGAGGTGTAGGCGTCACCACGGGTCGGCAGCGTGGAGTTCTTCAGCGCGATGGTCTCCTGGGACTTGGCCGAGGTCATGAACTTCACGAACTTCAGGGCCGCTTCCTGGTGGGCCTTGTCCGAGCCCGCGTACACGGACAGGTTGTGGCCGCCGGTCGGGGCGCCCGCCTTGCCCGCCGAGCCCGCCGGGACGGTGGCGATGCCGAGGTTGGACTTGTCCTTGAAGGCCGAGCCCTTGTAGAAGTTCGTGATCTCCCAGGGTCCCTGGATGATCGAGGCGACCTTGCCGTTGACGAACGCGTCCTGGATGTGGGCGTAGGCGTCCGCGGTGGTGTCGGCCTTGTGCAGGCCCTTGCCGGAGAACGTGCTCTGCCAGGTGCCGTACGCCTTCTTCGCCGGGGCGGAGTCGACGGTGATCTTCTTGCCCGTGACGTCGACGGTGTCGGTGCCCTCGCCGTACAGGAAGCACTGGGCGTAGTACGCCTGGGTGGAGCCCCAGTAGCCGTCGACCTTCGCCTTGTCCTTGACCTTGGCGGCGGCGGCCTTCAGCTCGTCCCAGGTCTTGGGGGCCTCGGTGACGCCGGCCTGCTTGAACAGGGCCTTGTTGTAGACGAGCGCGAGGGTGTCGGTGACCAGCGGCACGCCGTAGGTCTTGCCCTCGTACTGGGCCTGCTTGATCAGGTTGGGCTCGAACTTGTCCTGCTCGGCGAGGGCGTCGGTGCCGTCCAGCGGCAGGAAGAAGCCCTTCTTGGCGAAGGCCGGGGTCCAGCCGACCTCGGAGCGCAGGATGTCCGGGGCGCCCTTGGAACCGGCGGCGGTGTCGAACTTGTTCTGCGCCTGGTCGAAGGGCACGTTGACGTACTTGACCTTGATGTTCTTGTTGGCGGCCTGGAACTGCTCGACCAGGGCCTTGTACGTCGGCGCCTCGTTCGTGGCGTTGGAGGTGTCCCACCAGGTGAGGGTCACCGGGCCGTCCGCTTTGCTGTCGCCGTCGTCGCTCCCGCCGCACGCCGTCGCCGTGAGGGCGAGGGACGCCACGAGCGCGGAGGCCGCTATGCCACGCCGCATGAGTTCTCCTTGAGGGTGAAAAGCCCGAGATTGCGGGGGCGGCCCCGTCTGCCGCCGCCCGCGTCGTGCCGACTGCGCCATTGCCGCGGCCGGGCGACTCGGAACGTAACAGCGTTGTAAGCGCCGCGAAAGACCTTGCAGAAAAAAAGTGCAAGAAGACGGCCGGGTTACCGTGTCGTGACCTGCGCCAGACCTTGTCGAAATACGGGTCTACCGCCGGTAGGCGGGTTGACGGACACTTGTGCAAGACTCTGCAAGCTCTTGCCGCGGGGGGCCGCCGCCGGGATCATCCCCTTGCGGCCGTGCGCCGGGCGGACGTCCCGGCGGCACGAGCGACGACATACCCATGAGGGGCGAGGAGCGCGATGACGCGGCAATCCACGGCGGGCCGTTCGGCCGCCCGCGCACGGCGTCCCGCCGGTGCGCCGGGCGCGGTTCGGCCGGTACAGTCCGGTGGCGTGACCACACGGCTTGCGGATATCGCCGCGCAGGCGGGGGTGAGTGAAGCGACCGTCAGCCGGGTCCTCAACGGGAAGCCGGGCGTCGCCGCCACCACCCGCCAGTCCGTCCTGGCCGCGCTGGACGTGCTCGGCTACGAGCGTCCGGTGCGGCTCCGCCAGCGCAGCGAGGGCCTGGTCGGCCTGATCATCCCCGAGCTGGAGAACCCGATCTTCCCGGCGCTGGCGCAGGTCATCGGCCAGGCTCTGACAGGGCAGGGCTACACCCCGGTGCTGGCCACCCAGACCCCGGGCGGCTCCACCGAGGACGAGCTGACCGAGATGCTGGTGGACCGGGGGGTGGCCGGGATCATCTACGTCTCCGGGCTGCACGCCGACACCACCGCCGACATGCAGCGCTACGAGCGACTGCGCGCGCAGGGCGTGCCGTTCGTGCTGGTGGACGGGTTCTCGCCGAAGGTGCAGGCACCTTTCATCTCCCCCGACGACCGGGCGGCGACCTCCCTGGCCGTCACGCATCTGGTGTCGCTGGGCCACACCCGGATCGGGCTGGCCCTCGGGCCGAAGCGGTTCGTGCCGGTGCAGCGCAAGATCGAGGGCTTCGTCCGCGCGATGCAGGACCAGCTCGGGCTGGGCGCGGACATGGTCGCCGAGGAGCTGGTGCAGCACTCGCTGTACACCCTGGAGGGCGGCCAGGCCGCGGCCACCGCGCTCATCGGGCGCCAGTGCACGGCCATCGTGTGCGCCAGCGACATGATGGCGCTCGGCGCGATACGGGCCGCCCGGCAGCTCGGTCTCGACGTGCCCCGCGACGTGTCCGTGGTCGGCTTCGACGACTCGCCGCTGATCGCGTTCACCGACCCGCCGCTGACCACCGTCCGCAAGCCCGTTCCGGCCATGGGCCAGGCCGCGGTGCGCACCCTGCTGGAGGAGATCGGCGGCACGCCCGCCCCGCACAGCGAGTTCGTGTTCATGCCGGAGCTGGTCGTGCGGGGTTCCACCGCCTCCGCGCCGGGTGACCGCCCGCGGGGCTGAGTACCGCCCCTGCCAGGCGTTTTCGCGCAGAACATGCGTGAGGGCAACGGCCTTGGGATGATCTGTCGAGCATCCCTTGTCTGGCAGACTTGGTGGCTATGAGTGACTCGACCGTGACAGGCCCGGGAGGCCGCCGCGCTGAGGTGGCCGTTCCGCGGACCGTCACGGGCGAGCGCGGCGGCGGCCGGCACCTGCTGCTCCGGCTGCGCGGCTCCCGGCGGCCCCCGCTGTGGTTCGAGATCCTGCTGATCGCCGCGAGTTACTGGACGTACTCGCTCATCCGCAACGCCGTCCCGGAGCAGAAGCCCGAGGCGCTGCGCAACGCCGACGCGGTCTGGTGGCTGGAGCACCAACTCGGCATCGCCGTCGAGGCGTCCGTCAACCACGCCGCCGACTCGGTGGGTTGGCTGATCATCGGCATGAACTACTACTACGCCACGCTGCACTTCGTGATCACCATCGGTGTGCTGGTGTGGCTGTACCGCTGGCATCCCGAGCGCTACGCCCCCATCCGGCTGGTGCTGTTCGCCACCACGGGCGTGGCCCTCGCCGGGTACTACCTCTTCCCGCTCGCCCCGCCCCGGCTGATGCGCGGCGGCCACTTCGTCGACACCGTGATGGTGCACCAGACCTGGGGGTCGATGGCCTCCGGCGACCTCAAGCACATGTCCAACCAGTACGCCGCGATGCCGTCCATGCACATCGGGTGGTCGCTGTGGTGCGGGCTGACCGTGTTCGCGCTGGCCTCGGTGCCGTGGGTGCGGGTGCTGGGGCTGGCGTACCCGGCGCTGACGCTGCTGGTGATCGTCTCCACCGCCAACCACTTCTGGCTCGACGCGGTCGGCGGTGTGGTGTGCCTCGGATTCGGGGTGGGGGTGGCCCGGCTCTGGTACGGGCGGTGGCCGCAGGTACCGGGAGCCGCGCCGGGCTCGGGGGCGGGTTCCGGGGCTGGTCAGCCCGCGTAGAAGAGTTCGTCCACCACCGACCGCGCCCGGCGGGCCGTACGGCGGTACGCGTCCAGCATGTCCCCGGCCCGGCCCTCCCCGTAGCCCAGGTACCGGCCCACCGCCGCCAGTTCGCGGGGCTCCGTCGGGAAGGTGTCGCCCGCCCGGCCCCGGACCAGCATCACCGCGTTGCGGACCCGGCTGGCCAGCACCCACGCCTCGTCCAGCACCGCCGCGTCCTCCTCCCCGATCAGCCCGGCCTCGCGCGCCGCAGCCAGTGCCTCGCGGGTCCTCGGGGTGCGCAGGCCCGGCACCTCCCAGGCGTGCCGCAGCTGGAGCAGCTGCACCGTCCACTCCACGTCCGACAGGCCGCCGGGACCGAGTTTGGTGTGCAGCTTGGGGTCGGCGCCGCGCGGCAGCCGCTCCGACTCCATGCGGGCTTTCAGCCGACGGATCTCCCGTACCGCGTCCTCCTCCAGGCCGCGGGCCGGGTAGCGCAGCGGGTCGATCAGCTGGATGAAGCGGCGGCCCAGGTCCTCGTCGCCCGCGACGGGTTCCGCCCGCAGCAGCGCCTGCGACTCCCAGCCCAGCGACCACCTGCGGTAGTACGCCTCGTACGACTTCAGGGTGCGGACCAGCGGCCCCGACTTGCCCTCCGGGCGCAGGTCCGCGTCGATCAGCAGCGGCGGATCGGCGCTGGGGAGCTGGAGCAGGCGGCGCATCTCGGCCACCACCTTGTTGGCGGCCTTCGCGGCCTCGTGCTCGTCCACGCCCTCGCGCGGCTCGTGCACGAACAGGACGTCCGCGTCCGAGCCGTAGCCCAGTTCGTGGCCGCCGAACCTGCCCATGCCGATGATCGCGAACCTGGTCGGGAGGGTGTCGCCCCAGCTCTCGCGGACCACCGCGCGGAGGGTTCCGGCCAGGGTGGCGGCCGTGAGGTCGGAGATCGCGCCGCCTACGCGGTCCAGGAGGACGCCTTCGTCCGGTTCGGCGGGGGTCGTCTCCGTGCCGTACGAGCCGACGATGTCGGCTGCTGCCGTGCGGAAGAGTTCTCGGCGCCGCACGCCTCGGGCTGCTGTCACGCCCTGTTCCGCGTTCTCGGCCCTGTTCACCGCCGCGGTGATCTCCTGTTCGAGCTGGGCCCTGCCGCGTGGCTCCAGGCCGCCCGCGTCTCCGTCGCCGAGGAGGGCCACCGCTTCGGGGGCGCGGAGGAGGAGGTCGGGGGCCAGGCGGCCTGCCGAGAGGACCCTCGCCAGGTTTTCCGCCGCCGCGCCCTCGTCCCTGAGGAGGCGGAGGTACCAGGGGGTCTTGCCCAGGGCGTCCGAGACCTTGCGGAAGTTCAGCAGGCCCGCGTCCGGGTCGGCCGAGTCGGCGAACCAGCCCAGGAGGACCGGGAGGAGGGTGCGCTGGATGGCCGCCTTGCGGGTTACTCCGGAGGCCAGGGCCTCCAGGTGGCGGAGGGCCGCCGCCGGGTCCGCGTAGCCCAGCGCCACGAGGCGTTCGCGTGCCGCTTCCGCGCTCAGCCTTGTTTCGCCGGGGGCCAGCTGGGCCACCGCGTCGAGGAGGGGGCGGTAGAAGATCTTCTCGTGCAGGCGGCGGACCACTCCTGTGTGCCGCTTCCACTCGCGGCGCAGGCCCGCCACGGGGTCGGTGCGCAGGCCCAGCGAGCGGCCGAGGCGGCGGAGGTCTTCCTCCGCCTCGGGGACCAGGTGGGTGCGGCGGAGCTGGAACAGCTGGATGCGGTGTTCCAGTTCACGGAGGAAGCGGTATGCCTCGTCGAGGCGGGCGGCGTCCTCCCGGCCTACGTAGCCGCCTTTCGCCAGGGCTTGCAGGGCCTTGAGGGTGGTGCCGCTGCGGAGGGTCTGGTCGGTGCGGCCGTGTACGAGCTGCAGTAGTTGGACCGCGAATTCGACGTCCCGCAGGCCGCCCGGGCCCAGTTTCAGTTCCCTGTCGATCTCCGCCGGGGGGATGTTCTCCACCACCCTGCGGCGCATCTTCTGTACGTCCGGCACGAAGTTCTCGCGGTCCGCCGCCTGCCAGACCATGGGGCTCAGGGCGTCCACGTATGCCTGGCCCAGTTCCTCGTCCCCCGCCACCGGGCGGGCCTTCAGGAGTGCCTGGAACTCCCACGTCTTCGCCCAGCGCTGGTAGTACGCCAGGTGGCTGCTGAGGGTTCTTACGAGGGGGCCGTTGCGGCCCTCCGGGCGGAGGTTCGCGTCCACCGGCCAGATCGAGCCCTCGATCGTCGTCTCCGAGCAGATGCGCATCATGTGGGAGGCGAGTTTCGTGGCCGCCTTCAGCGCCTTCGTTTCGTCCGTGCCCTGGGTGGGCTCCGCCACGAAGATCACGTCCACGTCCGAGACGTAGTTCAGCTCGTGGCCGCCGCACTTGCCCATGGCGATCACCGCCAGGCGGCAGGCCTGTGCGTCCTGGGGGGCTTCCCTTTCGGCCATGGCCAGGGCCGCGCGGAGGGTCGCGGTGGCCAGGTCCGCTAGTTCCGCTGCGGTCTGGGTGACGTCCGTGGTGCCGCAGACGTCCCTCGCGGCGATGGAGAGCAGGCAGCGGCGGTACGCCACCCTCAGTTCGACCGGGTCCGTCGCCTCTGCCAGGCCGCGTTCGAACTCCGTCACTCCTGGGTGCAGGTCCCTCGGTTCGTAGGTGACCAGTTCCTGCCAGTCGTGGGGGTGGCGGGCCAGGTGGTCCGCCAGGGCCGCGGAGGCGCCCAGTACGCCGAGGAGGCGGTCGCGGAGGGGTTTCGCCGCGATGAGGGTGTCCAGGAGTTCGCGGTGGTCCTTGGCGGCGGGCTGGGACTCCAGGAGGCGTACGAGGCCGCGCAGGGCCAGGTCCGGGTCCGCTGTGCCGCCCAGGGCCTCCAGGAGTACGGGGTCCGCCTTCACCGGGGTCAGCTCGGGGCCGTCCAGCAGGCGTTCCGCTCCTGAGGGGTCCGTGAAGCCGTGCCGAAGCAGTCTGGTGAACGTGCTGCTCCTGCGCCCCGGCGTCATCCGCGGCCTCCCTCGGGATCAAGACGATCAAGACGGTCCTGGCCAGAGCCTAACCGTGCCACCGACCGCCGGTCGTGGCAGCGCCCCCCGCGTCGCCGTGGGTCGGGGCCGCGCCGGGGGGTATCCGTCCTCGGTCCGGCGACTTACGTTTCTACGATGCGCTGAACTCGGTGTTTCGCCGGCCGCTGCGGGCGGACACCCCCCGACACGTCCCCTTGCCGCCGTTTGCGGGTGCGGGATCGTGGGGTGTGCTCAGAGGTCGTCCGGCAGGACTCGGAAGTGGGTGTGCTTGCCGTTCAGGGGGCGTACGGTCCTGAAGTCGCGCAGGTCTCTGGTGAGGATGGCGTCCGTCCCGTACTCGGCTGCCAGGGCCACGTTCATCGCGTCCACCAAGTCCAGGTCCAGGGCCTGGTAGCGGGCTCTTACGGTCAGTGCGGCGTCCAGGGTCTCCGGGGTGGGGTTCGCCAGGATCAGGCGCATCTCGCTCACCCTGTTGGTGAGGCTGCGCAGGATCGAGTCCGCCGCTCTGCGGCCCGCTCTGCTGGTGGCCACCTGGTGAACCTCGGTGAGGGCCATCGGTGTTGCCACCAGGACGCCGCACTGGTCGGCCGCCTTCTTGACCGCTGTGTGTGCCGGGTCCGAGCGGTTGTACAAGGCGAGGATGCCCGAGGTGTCGGCGATGGCGATCACGCAGCGTGGTTCCTGTTCCGATGCTCGCGTGCCTCGTATGCCTCGGTCACTGTTCTGGTGACCTCGTCCCGGTCCATCGGCTCGCCGAGGTCGAAGGTCTCCTCGTCCGCCACGAACGGTTCGTCCCAGACTCGGTGCGCAAGTGCGATGCGGTGAATGCCCTCGCGGATTATCTCCGCCTCCGAGAGGCCCAGCCTGGCCGCCGCCTCCTTGATCAGCGCCAAGTCGCTGTCGTCCGCGTAGACGTTCGTGCGTTTCAGAGCCATGGGGGCATGGTACAGCTCCTGTACCACTGGTTCCAGATGGAGAGGGCTTACGTCTCGTGATGGATATGGCTCTGGAATTCGTCGCCGCTGAGCCGCTTCATCAGGTGCTCGCTCAGCTTGCCGCGGGGCGGGAGTCGTGAGCGGGGCCTTGGGGCGCGGGTCTGTTGCTACTCGGTTGCCTGCGCGGGATCTTGCGCGGGCTCGGCGGTTCTATTCCGAGAAGCTCGGGCTGGAGCCCGTCGATGAGCGGCCCGGGGGGCTGCTTTATCGGTGTGGGGATTCGTTTTTCGCGGTTTTTCAGTCCACCGGGGCCTCACCCGGCACCTTTACCCAGATGGGGTGGGAGGTGGACGACCTCGATGTCGTGGTGGATGAGTTGCGGTCGCGCGGGGTGCAGTTCGAGGATGTCGATGCGCCTGGATTCCGGACCGATGAGCGCGGTATCGCCGTCGTCGAGGGCAACTATCCGAGCAAGGCATCCCATGGGGAACGGGCCGTCTGGTTCCGCGACAGTGAGGGGAATCTGATCGGGATCGGGCAGCCGCTGCGCTGACCGGTGGAGGGCCGCGGGCAGCGGCTTACGGATGCACCCTGGGGGTAAAAGGGGTGCAGCGTGGTGGTCGGGATCGGCTTTTTGACTGGCCGACCGTGGTGGCGGGGATGGGGAGGGGCCGCGTGTCCACAGATGACGCGATACGGAAGACGTTGATCTTCTCCGCGATCCTGATTCTCGTGGGGTCGTGGGGGTGCATGGTCGGAGTGGTCAGGGGTGACGTGCCGTCGATCGTGATGGCATCGGTCGGTGTGGCATGCGGAGTGCTGCTGGCGGTCCTCGCCTTGCGCGCCCGCCGGAAGAGCCGTTCCTGAGTCCGGCGGGCGCTCTTGAACCGCCCTACAGCACCGGCAGGTTCTTGCGGAGTTCGAAGGCCGTGACCTCGCTCCTGTATTCCTCCCACTCCTGGCGCTTGTTGCGGAGGAAGAAGTCGAAAACGTGCTCGCCGAGGGTTTCGGCTACCAGGTCGCTGCGTTCCATGAGGGTGAGGGCCTCGCCGAGGTTTTGCGGGAGGGGTTCGATGCCCATTGCTCGGCGTTCCGCGTCCGAAAGGGCCCAGACGTCGTCCTCCGCGCCCGGCGGGAGTTCGTAGCCCTCTTCGATGCCCTTGAGGCCGGCGGCCAGGAGGACCGCGTAGGCGAGGTAGGGGTTGGTGCCCGAGTCGAGGGAGCGGACCTCCACGCGGGCCGAGCCCGTCTTGCCGGGCTTGTACATCGGGACCCGGACGAGGGCCGAGCGGTTGTTGTGGCCCCAGCAGATGTACGAGGGGGCCTCGCCGCCCGCGCCCGCCGTGCGCTCCGAGCCGCCCCAGATGCGCTTGTAGGAGTTGACCCACTGGTTGGTGACCGCCGAAATCTCCGCCGCGTGCCGCAGCAGGCCCGCGATGAAGGAGCGGCCGACCTTGGAGAGCTGGTACTCCGAGCCGGACTCGTAGAACGCGTTCCGGTCGCCCTCGAAGAGGGAGAGGTGGGTGTGCATGCCCGAGCCGGGGAACTCCGAGAACGGCTTCGGCATGAAGGTCGCCTGGACCCCCTGCTCCAGCGCGACCTGCTTCATGACCAGGCGGAACGTCATGATGTTGTCCGCCGTGGAGAGGGCGTCGGCGTAGCGCAGGTCGATCTCCTGCTGGCCGGGGCCGCCCTCGTGGTGGGAGAACTCCACCGAGATGCCCATCGACTCCAGCATGGTGATCGCCTGGCGGCGGAAGTCCATGCCGACGTTCTGCGGGGTGTGGTCGAAGTAGCCGGAGTTGTCGGCCGGGGTGGGGCGGCTGCCGTCGGTCGGCTTGTTCTTCAGCAGGAAGAACTCGATCTCCGGGTGGGTGTAGAAGGTGAACCCCAGGTCGGAGGTGCGGGCCAGCGCGCGCTTGAGGACGTAGCGCGGGTCGGCGAAGGACGGGGAGCCGTCCGGCATCAGGATGTCGCAGAACATGCGGGCGGTGCCGGGGGCCTCCGCGCGCCAGGGCAGGACCTGGAAGGTCGAGGGGTCCGGCTTGGCGATCATGTCGGACTCGTAGACGCGGGCGAAGCCCTCGATGGCCGAGCCGTCGAAGCCGATGCCCTCGTCGAACGCCTGCTCAAGCTCCGCGGGGGCCACGGCGACGGACTTGAGGAAGCCCAGCACGTCCGTGAACCACAGGCGTACGAACCGGATGTCGCGCTCCTCCAAGGTCCGGAGCACGAACTCCTGCTGCTTGTCCATCTTCCGCTTCCCCATCCTTGCTGGTCAGGCCGCCTGTCCGTGGTGCGACGGGAGGCGGTCGGCACCTGAGCATCCCACCACATCGGCGTTTCGCGCGCGTTGCGGACCTTGATCGGCCGGATGCCCGGGGACTGAACGTCCCGCGTACGGCAGGTGCACCTCTCCCACGCCCATCTTGCATGCTCACGGCCCCATCCGTAACGGGTGGCCCGGCCGCGTGCGCTTTAATTGGCATCTGATATACCAATTAAGGAGTCCTCTCCGTGCTGTCCTCGTCTCCCTCCGCCACCGTTCGCGCCACCCTGCCCGCCGTGGGGGCCGCGATCGGTGAGATCACCGAGCGGTTCTACGCCCGTCTCTTCGCCGCCCACCCCGAGCTGCTGCGGAACCTGTTCAACCGGGGCAACCAGGCGTCCGGCGCCCAGCAGCAGGCCCTCGCCGGGTCCGTCGCCGCCTTCGCCACGATGCTGCTGGAGCACCCGGACCGGCGGCCGGACGCGCTGCTCGGCCGTATCGCGCACAAGCACGCCTCCCTGGGCATCGCCCCCGAGCAGTACGACGTCGTCCACGAGCACCTCTTCGCCGCCATCGCCGAGGTGCTGGGCGACGCCGTCACCCCCGAGGTCGCGGCCGCCTGGGACGAGGTCTACTGGCTGATGGCCCGCACCCTGATCGGCCTGGAGCGCGGGCTGTACGAGCAGAGTGGCGGGGGCGGCGGGCGGGAGTGGGAGGTCGTGGAGCGGGTGCCGGAGACCGCGGACGTGGTCACGCTGCGGTTGCGGCCGGTGGACGGCGGGCTCGTGTCCGGGTTCCGGGCGGGGCAGTACGTGTCCGTGGGTGTGGATCTGCCCGACGGGGCGCACCAGATACGGCAGTACAGCCTCTCCGGCGCCCCCGGTGCCGGGCTGCGCCAGATCAGCGTCAAGCGGGTCGCGGGCGAGGTCTCCGGGTTCCTGCACGCGCACGTGGGCATCGGTGACCGGGTCACGCTGTCCGAGCCGTACGGGGATCTCGTGCTCGACCCCGGCGACTCCCGCCCCCTCCTGCTCGCCTCCGCCGGGATCGGCGTGACCCCGATGGTCGCGATGCTGGCCTCGCTCGCGGCGGACGGCCACCCCGGCCCGGTCACCGTGGTGCACGGCGACCGCTCCCCCGCCGACCACGCCCTGCGCGCCGACCACGAGCGGTACACCGGCAAGCTGGCCGACTCCGCCTGCCACTTCTTCTACGAGCGCGACGCCTCCGACGGTGCCCGGACGGGGCTCGTGGACCTCACCGGGATTCCGGTGAGGTCCGGCACTCGCGCCTACCTGTGCGGGCCGCTGCCCTTCATGCGGGCGGTGCGGGCGCAGCTCGTCGAGAAGGGGGTGGCTCCGGCCGACATCCACTACGAGGTGTTCGGGCCGGATCTCTGGCTGGCCAGTTAGGGGGTCGGCGGGCCGCCGGCGATGCCCAGCAGCAGGGGGCCCGTGGGGTCGGCGACCATGTCTGTCACCGTGACCGGGTCCAGGGCGGCGAAGAACGCCTCCTGGGCTCGGCGCAGGGCGCCGCGCAGGCGGCAGGCGGAGTTCAGGGGGCAGGGGGTGGGGCCCTCGCAGTCGACCACGTCACCGTCGCCCTCGAAGGACCGGACGACCGCGCCGACGGAGGCGGTACGGCCCTGCTCGGTCAGGGACAGCCCCCCGCCCCGGCCCCGGCGGGTCTCCAGCAGTCCGAGGTGCTGGAGTTCGGCGACGACCTTCGCGGTATGGGTGTAGGGCACGCCCATGTCGTCGGCGACCTGGCGAGTGGTCGGGCCACTGTCGCTCACCGCGAGCCGCATCAGGACACGCAGGGCGAGATCGGTGGAGCGCAACAGCCGCATACCGGAAGCGTAGGTAATTGCGCATCCTCGGTTCAAATTATCCGGTTGTCGCACGCGCCTGCCCGCGGCCCTTCACCCCCACTACGATCAGCGGACCCTTTAGACCGCCCCTGCGGAAGGACACGCCCCATGGGTACCGACCAGCACAGCCCCGCCTCCGCGCGCGCCGCGCGCATAGAGGAGATGCGGCGCGCCGAGCGTGCCCGCTCGCGCCGCAACCGGGTGCTGGCCATCGCCGCGAGCATGGTGGTCGTCGCCGGGCTGGTCGTGGGCGGGGTGGTGCTGCTGCGCTCCCAGTCGGACTCGGGCGAGGACAAGGGCAAGGACACGGCCGCGAGCGCGGACGCCAAGGGCGGCTCCGGGCACTTCACCACCGGCGCGGACGGGGTACGCACCTGGTCCGGCAAGCTGTCGCGCACCCACGTCAGCACCGAGGTGACGTACCCGATGCACCCGCCGGTCGGCGGGAACCACAACCCGGCGTGGCTCACCTGCGACGGCACCGTGTACCCGAAGCCGGTGCGGGACGAGAACGCGGTGCACGCGCTGGAGCACGGCGCGGTCTGGGTGACGTACACCGACAAGGCGAAGAAGGCGGACGTGGACGCGCTCGCGGCCAAGGTGAAGCGGACGCCGTACTCGCTGATGAGCCCGTACGCGGACCAGGACGCGCCGCTGATCCTGTCGGCGTGGGGGCACCAGGTGAGCGTCAAGAGCGCGTCCGACCCGGAGGTCGACAAGTTCTTCGCCGCCTATGTGCAGGGCGAGCAGACCCCGGAGCCGGGCGCCCCCTGCACGGGTGGGGTCATGAAGTGAGGCGCGGGTACGTCGGCTTGGCGGCCGGTGCGGCGCTGCTGGCCGTGGTCGCGGCGGGGGCCGGGGGGTACGCGGCGGGCGGGGAGCGCGACTCCGTCGCCGTACCGGTGCCGGGCGCGGAGTCGGTGGACGCCGGGTTCGCGCGGGACATGGCCGTGCACCATCACCAGGCCGTGGAGATGTCGTACCTGGTGCGCGACCGCACCGACGACGAGGAGGTGCGGCGGCTCGCGTACGACATCGCGCAGACCCAGGCCAACCAGCGCGGGATGCTGCTGGGCTGGCTGGATCTGTGGGGGCTGCCGAAGGTGTCCGCGAAGCCGCCGATGACCTGGATGGGCATGGGTGACATGCCGCCCGGGCAGGACGGCGCGCTGATGCCGGGCATGGCGACCAACTCCGACCTGAAGAAGTTGAGTTCGCTCAAGGGGCGGGCTGCGGAGGTGTTCTACCTCCAGTTGATGACGGAGCACCACAAGGGCGGGGTGCACATGGCCGAGGGGTGTGTGGCCCGGTGTGCGGCGGGGCCGGAGCAGCGGCTCGCGCGCGGGATGGTCGACGCCCAGCGGTCGGAGATCCAGCTGATGGCCGACATGCTCAAGAAGCGGGGCGCGTCGGCTCGTTCGTGATGGGCGCGTCCGCTCAGGTGCGACTGATTCGAGCCAAGTCGGTTCCTTCCATGGTTACTTGAGGTTCTCTTGACCTTTAGCTTCCCCTGACATGAACGGTTCATCGGCCAGAGTGGCCCCCATCGTGCGATCTCCACGCCGGTCGACACCGCCGCTTCACCGGCGCGCATCCGCGACGTTCCGACCACGACATGCATGCGAAACGCATCGCAGGGGGTTCTATGAGATCCAACCGCGCCAAGACGCGCGCCGGTGTGAGCATGGCGGCGACGCTGCCGATGATCGCCGGGGCGCTGGCGCTCGGCATACCGGCGGCCCACGCGGACGGCCCGGCGCGCAACGCGCTGACGGGCACCCGGCCGCTGTGGGCCACGGCGAAGGCGGACAAGGGCGCCACCGCCGACAGCGCCCAGGTGCAGGCCCGTGTCTACCTCGCCGGGCGGGACGCGGCCGGACTGGCCGCCTACGCCAAGGCCGTCTCCGACCCGGCCTCGCCGCTGTACGGCAAGCACCTCACCGCCCAGCAGGCGCAGGCCCGCTTCGGGGCCACCAAGGCCCAGGTGAGCGCCGTCAAGTCCTGGCTGAAGTCGGCCGGTCTGACGGTCACCGGGGTCACCGCGCACTACGTCACCGTCTCCGGTGACGTGGCCGCCGCCGAGAAGGCTTTCGGCACGCAGCTCCACAACTACACCAAGGGCGCGCGGACTTACCGTGCACCGCAGCAGACGGCGTCCGTACCGGCCGGGCTGAAGGGTGCCGTCCTGACCGTCACCGGTCTGGACAACGCCCCGCACCAGTCGCACGTCGCCGACCAACTGCCCGGCCCGGCGGCCGCGTTCGTGAACGCCGGTCCGTTCTCCTCGTACTACGGCTCGAACGTCGCGACCAAGCTGCCGGACGCGTACGGCAAGAAGATCCCGTACGCGATCAAGGGCTACACCGGCAAGCAGTTGCGGGCGGCCTACGGCGCGGGCGCGTACACCGGCAAGCACGTCCGGGTCGCCATCACGGACGCCTACGCCTCGCCGACCATCGCCTTCGACGCGGGCACCTACGCCAAGCGCAACGGTGACGCGGCCTGGAAGACCGGCCAGCTGCACCAGGTGCTGCCGAAGAAGTACACGCACACCGGGGCCGACGAGTGCGACGCCTCCGGCTGGTACGGCGAGGAGACCCTCGACGTCGAGGCCGTGCACGCGGTGGCGCCGAACGCCGACGTCACCTACGTGGGCGCCGCGTCCTGCAACGACGACGACCTGCTCGACTCGCTGAGCAAGGTCGTGGACAGTCACCTGGCCGACATCGTCTCCAACTCCTGGGGCGACATCGAGGCCAACCAGACGCCGGACCTGGCCGCCGCGTACGACCAGGTGTTCCAGCTCGGCGCCGTGCAGGGCATCGGCTTCTACTTCTCCTCGGGTGACGACGGCGACGAGGTGGCCAACACCGCCACGGACACCAAGCCCGGCGTGAAGCAGGTCGACACCCCGGCCAACTCCGCCTGGGTGACCGCGGTCGGCGGTACGTCGCTGGCCGTGGGCAAGCGCGACACGTACCAGTTCGAGACCGGCTGGGGCACCGAGAAGGCGACCCTGTCGGCCGACGGCAAGAGCTGGACCGGCTTCCCCGGCGCCTTCACCTCGGGCGCGGGCGGCGGCACCAGCCGTACGGTGGCGGAGCCCTACTACCAGAAGGGCGTCGTCCCGGGCTCGCTGGCCGGAGTGCACCACAAGACCGGCAACCGCGTGGTCCCGGACATCTCGGCCGTGGCCGACCCGAACACCGGCTTCCTGGAGGGCATCACCCAGGTCTTCCCGGACGGCAGTGAGAGCTACGGCGAGTACCGCATCGGCGGCACCTCGCTGGCCGCCCCGGTGATCGCGGCGGTCCAGGCGCTGGCGCAGGAGGCGCGCGGCGGCAAGGCGATCGGCTTCGCCAACCCGTCGATCTACCAGCGCTACGGCAAGAAGGGCGTCTTCCACGACGTCACGGACAAGCCGACCGGCTCCGACCTCGCGGTCGCCCGCGTCGACTTCCTGAACGGCGTGGACGACAAGGGCGGCCTGGCGACCTCGGTCCGCAGCCTCGGCAAGGACAGTTCGCTGCACGCGGTGAAGGGCTACGACGACGTGACCGGCGTGGGTTCCCCCGCGAACGGCTACGTGCAGTCGTACAAGGGCCACTGATCCGCGGTAGGCGGTGAGCGTGAGCTGACGGGGGCGTGAGGTGGCGGAACACCTCACGCCCCTACATCGCGTCGCTCTGACGATTACACTGGCGGGGTGCCTCAACTTCGTCTCGCCCTGAATCAGATCGATGCCCGGGTCGGCGACATCGCCGGCAACACCGAGTCGGTCCTCCGCCGCACCCGGCGGTCGGCCGAGGCGGGAGCGCGGCTGGTCGCGTTCCCGGAGATGGTGCTGACCGGGTATCCCGTGGAGGACCTCGCCCTGCGCTCCTCCTTCGTCGAAGCCTCCCGCGCCGCCGTGCGCACCCTGGCCGCCCGGCTGGCCGAGGAGGGGCTCGGCGAGGTGCCGGTGGTCGTCGGCCACCTCGACCGCTCGGCGACCGCGCAGCCCAGGTACGGCCAGCCCGCCGGTGCCCCGCAGAACGCGGCGTCGGTGCTGTACCGGGGCGAGGTGGTCCTCACCTTCGCCAAGCACCATCTGCCGAACTACGGCGTCTTCGACGAGTTCCGCTACTTCGTGCCCGGCGACACCATGCCGGTGATCCGGGTGCACGGGGTGGACGTGGCGCTCGCCATCTGCGAGGACCTCTGGCAGGACGGCGGCCGCGTCCCCGCCGCCCGCTCGGCCCACGCGGGCCTGCTGCTCTCGGTGAACGCCTCGCCGTACGAGCGGGACAAGGACGACACCCGGCTGGAGCTGGTCCGCAAGCGGGCCCAGGAGGCGGGCTGCACCACCGCCTACCTCGCCATGACCGGCGGCCAGGACGAGCTGGTCTTCGACGGCGACTCGATCGTGGTCGGCGCGGACGGCGAGGTGATCGCGCGGGCGCCGCAGTTCGAGGAGACCTGTCTGCTGCTGGACCTGGACCTGCCCGCCGCCGACCCGGACGCGCCCACCGGTGTCGTGGACGACGGGCTGCGCATCGACCGCGTGATCCTCTCCTCGGAGCCCGTGCCGCCGTACGAGCCGGAGTTCACCGGCGGCCGCGCCACGTGGCTGGACGACGACGCCGAGGTCTACGGCGCGCTGGTGACGGGCCTGCGGGCGTACGTCGTCAAGAACGGCTTCCGCTCGGTGCTGATCGGCCTGTCCGGCGGCATCGACTCGGCGCTGGTGGCCGCGATCGCCTGCGACGCGGTGGGCCCGGAGAACGTGTACGGGATCTCGATGCCGTCGAAGTACTCCTCCGAGCACTCCCGAGGCGACGCGGCCGAGCTGGCCCGGCGCACCGGGCTCGACTTCCGTACGGTGTCGATCGAGCCGATGTTCGACGCGTACATGGGCGCGCTCGGCCTGAGCGGGCTGGCGGAGGAGAACCTCCAGTCGCGGCTGCGCGGCACGCTGCTGATGGCGGTGTCCAACCAGGAGGGCCACCTCGTGCTGGCGCCGGGCAACAAGTCCGAGCTGGCGGTGGGCTATTCGACGCTGTACGGCGACTCGGTGGGCGCGTACGGCCCGATCAAGGACGTGTACAAGTCCTCGGTGTTCCAGCTGGCCCGCTACCGCAACCGGGCCGCCGAGGAGCGCGGCGAGACCCCGCCGATCCCGGAGAACTCGATCAGCAAGCCGCCGAGCGCGGAGCTGCGCCCCGGCCAGGTCGACACCGACTCCCTGCCGGACTATCCCGTCCTGGACGCGATCCTCGACCTCTACGTGGACCACGACCAGGGCGCCGACGCGATCGTGGCGGCGGGCTTCGACCGTGACCTGGTGGTGCGGATTCTCCGCATGGTCGACACCGCCGAGTACAAGCGCCGCCAGTACCCGCCGGGCACCAAGATCTCCGCCAAGGGCTTCGGCAAGGACCGGCGGCTGCCGATCACCAACGGGTGGCGGGAGCGCGCGTAGCTACGCGGGGCGTGCGCGCAGGGCGGCATTCAGCAGGCGGGTCAGCTCGCCCACCCGGCCGCCGCCGTCGGGGGCGGCCGGGTAGCGGGTGAGCACGTCGACCACGACGGGTGTCGCCCGCCGCGCCGTCCGTTCGAGCTGGTCGGCCGCGCTCTCACCGGCGGCCAGCTCGGCCGCCCTAGCCGCATGCGCCCCGGCCCCGAGGATGTGCTTGACCTGGGTGGCCTTGGCCAGCGGATGCAGATAGGCGGCCCCGGCCGCGGCCATCGCCGCCCGCGCCGCCTCTCGCCCGGCCGCCGTGTGCGCGTTCTGGGCGGCCTTGAGCGCCGCCCACGCCGTGTCCCGCAGCGCCTTCCCCCGCTCGCCGCCGCGGGCGAACGCCCACGCGGCGTCGATGGCCTCCCGAGGCCGCGGGTCGCCGGGCTGATCGGCCTCGAAGATCCCCAGCACGGTCTCGGCGGAGGCGGCGGCGAAGGCGGTCACCGCGCGAAGATCGTCCTTGCTCAGGACGACCGCGGCACTCACCGCCCCTCTTCCGGCGCCGACCGCCGGTCCGCGAGGCGCTCCTGGTCGGCGGCGTTCCCGGTACGGGCCTCGGTGCGGTGCCCCCGCGCCAGGTAGTCTCGGACGATCAACTCGACCGCGTCCTGCGGGCTCTTCGTACCGGCCAGCAGCATGACCTCGATGGCCAGATCCGCGTCCAGACTGATGGTGACCTTCGCCATGACCCCTCCCGAACAGGCTCCGGGGGGCAGGGTATCCGGGGGCGGTGGCGTCCTGCCGTGGCGCTCTCGTACTACTTCTCCGGGCGCCCGAGCTGGTGGACGGTCCAGCCCGCCGCTCGCCAGGGCTCGGGGTCCAGGGTGGTGCGGCAGTCGACGAGGAGAGCGTTGGCCGGTCGGGCGGCCAGGGTGCGGGGGTCGGCCTGCCGGTACTCGGGCCACTCGGTGGCCAGTACGACGAGGTCGGCGCCGTCGAGGGAGCCGGCCAGGTCGTCGGTGTACTCCAGCTCGGGGTTGCGGTCCATCGCCGTGGGCACGGCTTGCGGGTCGTGCACGGTGACGACCCCGCCCGCCTGCTGGAGAGCCTGGGCCAGGGCGAGGGCCGGGGATTCGCGGACATCGTTGGTGCCCGGCTTGAACGCGGCGCCCCACACGGTGATTTGGGCACCACTGACCGGCCGCTCCCCCAAGGCGCGGGTGATGAGCCCAAGAGCGACGTCCGTGCGCTGTTCGTTGATCACCTCCGCCGCCCGCAGGAGGGAGGCGGCGGCGTCGGCGCCGAGGGCCCGCGCGGAGGCGGTGAAGGCGCGTACGTCCTTGGGCAGGCACCCGCCGCCGTAGCCGATGCCCGGCCGCATCCCTGCGCTGCCGATCCGCGGGTCGATACCGAGGATGTCCACGATCTGGGCGACGTCGCCGCCCGCGGCCTCGCACATGTCGGCGACGGCGTTGATGTAGCTGATCTTCAGGCCGAGGTAGGTGTTCGCGGCGCCCTTGGCCAGTTCGGCGGTCTGCGGGTCGGTGATGAAGATCGGCACCCCGGCGTCGATGATCCCGGCGTACACGGCGCGGATCGCCTTCTCACCCTCCGCGGTGGTGACGCCCGCGATGAGACGGTCCGGGCGCAGGGTGTCCTCCACGGCGTGGCCCTCGCGCAGGAACTCGGGGTTCCACACGACCTCCACGCCCTTCCCGGCCGGGGCGAGCCGCTGGGCGAGAGCGGTGACCTGCGCGGTGGTGCCCACGGAGACCGTGCTCTTGCCCACGATGGCGCACGGTCGGCCCAGATGCGGGGCGAGCCGGCGGATCGCGCCGAAGACCTGCGCGGTGTCGTACGAGCGGCCGTCGGCGTCGATGGGGGTGCCGACGCCGATGAAGTGCAGCTCGGCGAAGCCGGCGGCCTCGCCGACGTCGGTGGTGAAGCGCAGATGCCCGCTCTCGGTGTGCCGGGTGAGCAGTTCCGGCAGCCCGGTCTCGTAGATGGGGCACTCGCCGGCGTTGAGCCGGTCGACCTTCGCCCGGTCGACATCCACGCCGATCACCTCATGGCCGAGTTCAGCCATCGCCGCCGCGTGCGGGATGCCGAGGTGTCCACAGCCGATCACGGAAACGCGCATCGCAGGTCGTCCTCGCCTGGTCGGGGGCCCACCGGACCAGGTGGGCCCCCGCACGCTATCGGCTGTCACGCGGGGTCCAAATCGGGTCGTATGCCTGTTCGTTGCGGTGTTCGATCAACGGGGGACGTGGGTGAAGCGGGGCTGTACCGCGAGCTCCACACCGAGTTGACGGCACAGCTCGACCAGCGTGGGGATGGCCGCGGCCCGCACGACCACGTCACCGTCCTGCGGTCCCTCCAACGGGTAGGGCAGGTACCGGCCGAACTCGTGAAGGCCCTCGGTGTCCACGAAGAACACCTTCATCCCACGCTCCCGGGCGCGCTTCTCGATCGACCGCCGGTCGGCGTGCAGACCGATCACCAGCAGTGCCCTGGCCTCGGCCAGGAGCGGCACGGGCGGGATCTTCTGGTCGTAGCGGCGTACGAAGCACTCGGCGAGCCCGGCTCGCGCGGCGAGCAGGTCGAAGTTGTGCTGGAGGACCGGGCCCACCATGTGCCCGGCGTCGTGCAGGGCCTTCAGCGCATGGTGCGCGAGCGTCGGCCGGGCGAGGAAGCTCGCGCGGAACATCGCGACCAGTTCGTCCGCCTTCGCGGTGGCGTCGAGCAGCAACTCCCTGACCAGGGTGTCCTTCTGCGGACTCAGGACGAAGGGGTGCGTCTCCTTCATGACGTCGTCGGTGCGCTCGGTGACCCGGTACACCCGGTGCAGGAAGTGCAGCGGAGGCACCCCGGCCTCGACGCTCGTGCCGCAGCCCAGCTCGACCTGGAACGGCAGATGGTCCTTCAGTTCGCCCAGGTCGTCCGCGTAACGCGGGTTACCACGCCTGTCCTTGACGCGGATGCCACCCGACAGCACGTTCCACGGCATCTGCCGTACGGTGCGCGTCACTTGGAAGTCCTCAGAGACGAAGACCACATCCAACGAGCTGAACCCCCCGGGGGTGTTCCGGGCGGCACGTTCGTCCTGCGGGTGGATCTCGTAGGGGGTGACGGTGACCCGCAGGTCGCCCTTGGACCACACGTCGTCGTCGGTCTGCCGCCAGCGGCCCTCGGTGAGCCAGGCCCGCACGTCACTGCGGTACGCGTCGATCTCGGCCGCCGGGGCACGTACCGACGTGTACAGGTACAGGTCGGCGAGGACCAGACGCGGGACGGGGAACGTGTAGTCGATGTCGAACCGGTACCGGTAGTGAACGATGCGCCGGCGCCCGTCCTCATCCTCGGCCCAGCCGGACTGCGCCGCGTTGGCCGGTTCCTGCGTCCGGCGCCCATCACGGGGTGGGCGAGGAACACCTCGTTCTCCTCGGGGAGGGTGAAGTGAGCGTGTGAGCACCCTCGCTGTGGACACTGTTCGAGGACACCGCCGGCACGACGGCCGTGTGATCGACCGACAGGGCGTGTAAACGCCTTGCAGCATCCGCAAGTTCGGGAAGGAAATCCAAGGACGGTGCACACGCAGGGCCGCCGAGCCATTACGGTGGGTGGCCGCACAGTGTCGGATCTTCGCACGGGAGAAGCCGGATGAACGCGGGGTGGGACGTAGCTGGCGCCTCAAAGACTTCGGTGCCCGGATCGGCCACCCGGCAGCCACCGTCTCCCGGCTGGAACGCAGGGGCCGCAAGGCCAACTTGGACATGTTCATGCGCGCCGCCCGGACGGGCCACGCTGTGCCGAGGAGGACCCCATGCGCCGCCGCAGGTTGCTCACCGCCACCGGCCTGGCGGTTCCAGCCTCCCTCCTGGCGGGGGTGAGCGACGCTCTGGCGAGCATTCCCGATCCCACCGGGTCGCCCGTACCTCTCGACTCACGGCTGGCCGCCGCTCGCGTACTCTTCGACGCCGGACAGAACTCCGAGTTGCTGCGCGTACTGCCGGGCCTGCTCGCCGACGCCCGTCACGCCGCGTCACCCGCGCACGAGGAGATGCCGCTCGCCCGCCTCTCGACCGCCTACAGCCTGGCCGGCCGGGTACTGACGAAGGTCGGCCGCTACACGGACTCCCGGCTGGCCGCGGATCGTGCGGCGCTGTACGCGGAGTGGTCGGGGTCGCCGCTCGCCGCTGCCGCCGCGGCTCGGGAGCTGAGCATCGTGCTGCGCCATCAGGACCAGCCCGCCGCTGCCGAGCGCCACATCCTCGACGCGGTGGCCAAGGTCGAGGAGACCGGGCTGCGAACGGACGCGCAGCGCTCGGCTTACGCGCAGATGCTGTGCACCACCTCGTACACCGCGGCACGTGCCGGCGTTCGTGACCAGGCCCTCACCATGATCCGCGACGCCGCGCGGGCCGCTCGGGCCCTTCCCGGCGTGGCCCCGAGGGGGCGGCTCTTCCCCATCACCCCGGCAGCCGTGGACCTGTACTCCGTCGGCGTGCACTGGGCCCTCGGGGACGCGGGCGCCGCGCTGGAGGCAGGCCGGGGTCTGCGCGAGGGACAGTTCACCACCGCCGAGCGCAAGGGCAGGATGCACACCGACCTCGGGCGGGCGTGGTGGCAGTGGGGCAAGGCGGAGCAGACGGCCGCCGAGCTGCTGTCGGCGGTGCGCGTCTCTCCCGGCGAGGTCCGTGACCGGCCGGCGATCCGGCAGATCGTCAGCGACCTGCGGGCCCGGCACCCGAGGGTGACGGGCGTGCGCGAGCTGGTGGCGGCCGCCGGCGCAGCCGAGTAGACCGCCGAGCCCGGAAACCACAGGGCAGCCCGCCGATAGGGGGAAGATCGGCGGGCTGCCCTTGGTGGTGCCGCAGTGGCTAGTGGACGGAGTGCTCGTCCAGCGGGAACGTTCCGCCGACGACGTCCTCCGCGAAGGACTTGGCCGCGTCGCCCATGACCTCACGGAGCGCCGCGTACTTCTTGACGAACTTCGGGACCCGGCCCGAGGTCAGACCGAGCATGTCGGTCCAGACGAGGACCTGCGCGTCGGTGTCCGGGCCCGCGCCGATGCCGACCGTCGGGATGTGGAGGACGCGGGTGACCTCGGCGGCGAGTTCCGCCGGGACCAGCTCCAGCACGACCGCGAACGCGCCCGCGTCCTGCACCGCCTTCGCGTCGCGGAGCAGCTGCTGGGCCGCCTCCTCGCCGCGCCCCTGGACCCGGTAGCCCATGGCGTTGACGGACTGCGGGGTGAGGCCGATGTGCGCCATCACCGGGATGCCGGACTCGACCAGCAGCCGGATCTGTTCGTGCGACCGCTCGCCGCCCTCGAGCTTGACCGCGCCCACCCCGGCCTCCTTGACCAGCCGGGTCGCCGAGCGCAGCGCCTGCACCGGACCCTCCTGGTAGGAGCCGAAGGGGAGGTCGCCGACGATCAGGGCGCGGCTGGTGCCGCGTACGACGGCGGCGGAGAGCATGGTCATCTCGTCGAGGGTGACCGGCACGGTGGTCTCGTAGCCGAGATGGCAGTTGCCCGCCGAGTCGCCCACGAGGAGGACGGGGATGCCCGACTCGTCGAAGACGGAGGCGGTCATCGCGTCGTAGGCGGTGAGCATGGGCCACTTCTCGCCCCGCTCCTTGGCGAGGGCGATGTCGCGGACCGTGATGCGGCGGGTGCCCTTTCCTCCGTACAGCGTCTTGCCGTCGGAGGGCTTCGTCTGGGCAGCCGAGAGCTGCGTCATGGCAACGGCTCCTTCAGTTCATCTCGAGGCGCCCTTTCGGCGTCCCCGGATCGTCTCCATGGTGGCACTTCGTGCCGGAGGTGGCCAGGGGACCCCCACACCGAGTGCCTCACCGCGCAATACCTCGGCAAAGGAATTCAGATACGAGACGGTTCCGTATTGGAATGCCACTACGATCGGGCACATGACAACCTCCGTCCCTGCCCCCCGGATACCGGAAGCCGTGCACCGGCGCCGCTGGGCGATCCTCGGCGTGCTGATGCTGAGCCTGCTCATCGTGGTGCTCGACAACTCGATCCTGAACGTCGCCATCAAGACCATCGCCACCCCGGCGCCGACCGGTCTGGGCGCCACGCAGAGCGAGATCGAGTGGGCGATCAACTCGTACACGCTGGTCTTCGCCGGTCTGCTCTTCACCGCCGGGCTCATCGGTGACCGGCTCGGCCGCAAGAAGGTGCTGCTCGGCGGGCTCGTGGTGTTCGGCATCGGCTCCGCGCTGGCCGCCGAGTCCGGCTCGCCGGGCCAGCTGATCACCTACCGCGCCGTGATGGCCCTCGGTGCCGCCTTCGTCATGCCCGCCACCCTGGCCGTGCTGATGAACGTCTTCGAGCGCTCCGAGCAGCCCAAGGCCATCGGCATCTGGGCGGGCGGCGTCGGTCTCGCCATCGCCATCGGCCCGATCACCGGCGGCGCGCTGCTGGACCACTTCTGGTGGGGCTCGGTCTTCCTGATCAACGTGCCCATCGTGCTGGTCGCCCTCGCCCTGATGGTCTGGCTGGTCCCCGACTCGCGCGACCCCAAGCCCGGCCGCCTGGACCCCGTCGGCGTGGTGCTCTCCGTGCTCGGCCTGGTCCTGCTGGTCTACGGCATCATCAAGGGCGGCGAGCTGGCCGACTTCACCGATGCCAAGGTGCTGGCCACGATCATCGCCGGTGTCGTCGTGCTGATCGGCTTCGTGGTCCACGAGAAGCGCAGCGACCACCCCTCGCTGGACGTGACCTACTTCCGCAACAAGGTCTTCTCGGCCGCCATGGCCGCCATCGCGCTGGTCTTCTTCGCGCTGATGGGCGTCACGTTCTTCGGCGTCTTCTACACCCAGAGCGTGCGCGGCTACTCACCGCTGGAGTCCGGCCTGCTGATGCTGCCGCTGGCCGCCGCGCAGATGATCTTCGCGCCGCGCGCCCGGCTGCTGGTCGACCGGTTCGGCAACAAGGCCACCACCACCGCGGGCATGCTGCTGATCGCCGCCACCCTGGCCGCGTTCGCCACCTTCGAGGCCGACACGCCCATCTGGCTGCTGGAGGTCGTCTTCTTCCTCATGGGCACCGGCATGGCGCACATCATGACCCCGACCTCGGTCGTGATCATGCAGGCCCTGCCCCGCGAGAAGGCCGGCTCCGCCTCCGCGCTCAGCAACACGTTCCGCCAGGTCGGCGGCGCCCTCGGCATCGCCGTACTCGGCTCGGTGCTCGCCACCTCCTACCGCAACGGCATCGAGGACAAGCTCGGCGCGCTGCCGCCCGGCCTGCGCGACACCGCGGGCGAGTCCATCGAGGCCACCCTCGGCATCGCGGAGAAGCTCGGCCCGCGCGGCCAGGCCCTCGTCACGCCCGCCCACGACGCCTTCCTGCACGCCATGCACGTCACCGCCCTGTGGGGTACGGGTGTCGCGCTGGTCGGCGCCGTCGTCGTCGCCGCGTTCCTGCCGGGCAGGCCCCCGGCCGCGCAGGCGGGCGAGCGCGAGCCCGAACTGATCAGCACCGGCGACTGAGGGTCCGGAGGGAGGCCGCCGCTGCGGGAGAATCACCCGCAGCACACCGAGAGGACGACGTGGACGTGAGCCTTGCCGCAGACCGGCCCGAGCGGCCCGCCCCCGCCCGGGGCAGGCCCCGCAGCGAGACCGTGGAACGCGCCATCCTGGAGGGCGTGATGAAGCTCCTGGAGGACGGCGTACCGCTGGCCGACCTCTCCATCGAGCGGGTCGCGCGCACCGCCGGGGTCGGCAAGGCCACCATCTACCGCCGCTGGAGCGGCAAGGAGGAACTGTTCGTCGACGTCATGCGCGCCGCCGAACCCCCCGACCCGGAACTCCCCGGCACCTCCATGCGCGACGACCTCGTCGTCATGCTGGAGACCCTGCGCCGCCGCGGCCTGGCCAGCCGCTCCTCGGCGATCATGCACAACGTCTACGTCCAGGCGAAGTGCAGCCCCCGCATCTGGGCCGCCTACGAGGCGAGCGTCATAGCGCCCCGCCGCGCCCTCACCCTGGACGTGCTGCGCCGGGGCCAGCGCGACGGCGAACTGCGCACCGACATCGACGTGGAGCTGGCCAACGACATGTTCGTCGGCGCCATGCTCGTACGCACCGTCCTGCGCCCCGACGCCGACCTTCCCGAAGGGCTCGCGGAGGAGATCGTCGACACGTTGCTCGTCGGCCTACGGCCCGTCAGGCCGCCGGTTCCGTAGCGCGGATGTGCGGATTTCGTCACAGACTCCCTCCGTGGCAGGGGTTCTCGGAACTGTCGGCGCCGCCTCGCACGTCCTCGTCTTCCGAACGGCCGTCATGGGACGGCGGAACGAAGCCGGACATCCCCTAGGGTCGTACACACACACGGGGGGATGACGGAGAGCACGGCAGGCAGTGAGGCACACGGTATGGCGCAGCAGGCGTACGTGACGGAGACGGACAACGGCGGCTCGGGTCCCGAGCGACCAGTGTCCTGGCTTCGGCGCCTGGCGCACCGGTTGCTCGGTGGCTGGCGCGGAGACCCGGGGATCTGGCGCCGGGGCCTGGTCACCGCCGCGGTCGCGCTGGCGCTGGCGCTGGTGATGCTGGTGCACTCGCGCATCCCCAACCGGCTCGGCAACCTGGGCAGCCTCATCGAGACGTTCCTGCCCTGGGCGGGGGTGGCGATCCCGGTGCTGCTGGTGCTCGGCCTCGTCCGCCGCTCCGCCATCGCGCTGATCGCGGTGCTGCTCCCGGCGATCGTGTGGCTGAACCTGTTCGGCGGGCTGCTGCTCACCGACAAGTCGGGCACCGGCGGGGAACTGGTGGTCGCCACCCACAACGTGAACGCCGACAACCCCGACCCGGCGGCCACCGCCCGCGACGTCTCCGCCTCCGGCGCCGACATGGTCGCCCTGGAGGAGCTGCCCGCCTCCGCCGTCCCGGTGTACGCCGACGCGCTCAAGGCCACGTATCCCTATCACGCGGTGGAGGGCACGGTCGGGCTGTGGAGCAAGTACCCGATGAGCCAGGTGCGGGCGGTCGACATCAAGCTCGGCTGGAAGCGCGCCATGCGGGCCACCGTCTCCACCCCGGACGGCCTGGTCGCGGCGTACGTCGCCCACCTGCCCTCGGTGCGGGTGAAGCTGGAGGCCGGGTTCACCGCACGGCAGCGCGACAAGAGCGCCGACGCGCTGGGCGAGGCCATCGCGGACGAGACCCTCACCCGGGTCGTGCTGCTCGGCGACCTCAACGGCACGATGAACGACCGCTCGCTCAACGCCGTCACCTCCCAGATGCGCTCCACGCAGGGCGCGGCGGGCAGCGGCTTCGGGTTCAGCTGGCCGGCCGCGTTCCCGATGGCGCGGATCGACCAGATCATGGTCAAGGGCGTCGAGCCGGAGAGCTCCTGGACCCTGCCGCGCACCAACAGCGACCACCTCCCGGTGGCAGCTCGTGTGAAGCTCGACACGCCCTCGTAACCCGCTGGAATAGTGGCCTTGAAAGACTTTGTTCCGTACGGGAACATAGAAGATTCCCCCTGAGCCCTGTACGGCACTTTCGTCTTGAGAGGTCCCTTCATGCCCCTGGCACTCCTCGCCCTTGCCGTGGGCGCCTTCGGCATCGGTACCACCGAGTTCGTGATGATGGGCCTGCTGCCCGACGTCGCGGGCGACCTGCACATCTCGATCCCGACCGCGGGACACCTGGTCTCGGCGTACGCGCTGGGCGTCGTCATCGGCGCCCCGCTGCTGGCCGCCGTCACCGCGCGGATGTCCCGCCGTACCGTGCTGATCGGCCTCATGGCCCTGTTCGTCGCGGGCAACGCGCTCTCCGCGCTCGCCCCCGGCTACGAGTCCCTGCTCGCCGCCCGCTTCCTCAGCGGCCTGCCGCACGGCGCCTTCTTCGGCGTCGGCGCGGTCGTCGCCACCGGCATGGTCGCGCCGGAGCGCAAGGCCCGCTCGGTGTCCCTGATGTTCCTGGGGCTGACCGTCGCCAACGTCGCGGGCGTGCCCGTGGCCACGCTGATGGGCCAGAACCTGGGCTGGCGGGCCACCTTCCTCGGGGTGAGCGCCATCGGCCTCGCCGCGATAGCCGCGCTGGCCCTGCTCATACCGCGCGACCACACCCACGCCACCGCGGCCGGGCTGCGCCACGAGCTGGCCGCGCTGAAGTCCGTGCCGGTGTGGCTGGCGCTCGGTACGACGGTCGCGGGCTTCGGCGCGCTGTTCGCCGCGTACAGCTACGTCACCCCGATGCTGACCGACTCCGCCGGGTTCGCCCCGGCCAGCGTGACGCTGCTGCTCGCGCTGTTCGGTGTCGGCGCCACCGCGGGCAACCTGCTGGGCGGACGCCTCGCCGACCACGCGATGCGGGGCACGCTGTTCGGCGGCCTGACCGCGCTCGGCGTCGTCCTCGCCCTCTTCCCGGTGCTGATGCGCGCCGAGTGGAGCGCGGCGCTCGGCGTGACCCTGCTCGGCATGGCCGCCTTCGTCACCGGCTCCCCGCTCCAGCTCATGGTCATGGAGAAGGCCGCCGCGGCCCCCTCCCTCGCCTCCTCCGCCAACCAGGCCGCCTTCAACCTGGCGAACGCCGGCGGCGCCTGGATCGGCGGGCTCGCCCTGGCGGCGGGCTTCGGCGTGACGTCGCCCGCACTGGCGGGGGCGGTGCTCGCCGTCCTCGGCCTGGGCGTGGCGGGCGTCGCGTACGGCGTGGACCGGCGCCGGGCGTCCGCTCCCACGGGGCGGCTGGTGGCGGCGCACGTCCCGGAGCCCGCGGAGCAGGTACACCGCTGAGCCCCTTCGACCGGCCGAGGCCCCGCCCATCCCGCTCCGGGGATGGACGGGGCCTCTTCCGCACCTGATCAGACCGGCCAGGCGTCCTCGGGGTGGTCCAGCCACGCGAACTGTTCGCCATCCTCGCGGACGGTGAGACCGAACCGCTCGATGCCCGGTCGCCCGGCGTCCGTCCACCAGCCGAGGGCCCGCGAGACCTCGTCCCAGAGCCGCCGTGGCCCGGCCTGCCACACGTCGGCTTCGTGGCCGTCGTGCAGCATGGCGCAGGCCCATGAGCGGTCCGTGAGCCCGTAGAACCAGACCGGCCGCGACCCGTCCCGCTTCGCCGCCACGGCTTGATGGCAGCCGGGCACCCTCAGCCCGAGGACGTACGCGGCCGCGTCGAAGCGGCCCGCGCCGAGGAGGTCGGCCTCGGTCACCTCCGCCTTCGTGTGCTCGGCCGAGTCCATGCCGTCCGGGACGTACGCCTCGTGGCCGGGAAAGGGGAGCCGCTGGGCGCGCAGCTTCATGAACTCCACCGGGCCGACGAACCTCCCGCTCGCGGCTCCCTCGGCGACTTCGAGCCGGACGACCGCGTCGGCGTTGCCGTAGTGCGTCCCCCAGGGAGCAACGATCAGTCCGCCCTCGCGGGTCTGCTCGATCCACGCGGGCGGCAGCTTCTGGACCCCGGCGGTGGCGATGACGCGGTCGAACGGCGCCCCGGCGGGATCGCCGAGCGCGCCGTCCCGCGTGAGCACCGTTCCGAGCAGGCCCGTCGCCGCCAGCCGTTCTCGGGCGTCGTCCGCCACCTGCGGGTCGATCTCGACGCTCGTGACGTTCCGCGCGCCGAGCCGGGCCGCGAGCAGACCGGCGTTCCACCCGGTGCCGGTCCCGATCTCCAGCACGCGATCGCCGGGACGCACGTCCAGCGCGGCCAGCATCCGGAAGACGACCGAGGGCATCGAGGCGGAGGAGGTCGGCACCCCGCCGGACCCACCGCCCTCCCCGTCGTCCCACTGGGTGACGAGGGGGGCGTCCGCATACGCGTGTCCCTCCCAGACCTCCGGCTCGGTTCGCCGGTCCACCCGCGTGCTCTCACCGCTGTCCATGTCATGCGCCCAGAAGACCTCGGGCAGGAAGCGGGAGCGCGGCACCGCGAGGAGAGCGGCCGACCAGTCCGGGGTCATGGCCCCGGACGCCACGAGGGAACGGGCCAGTGCGGCCCGCTCCCCCGGCAGATGCGTCATGTTCGTCTCCCAGGTCCGCGACGCGATCCGCGGTGGCGTCGCCGACATACTGCACGACGTGCCCGAGAACCCCACCGACTTCAGACCACACGTCTCGGTGGCCTACAGCGCGAGCGACGACCCGGCCGCCCCCGTCGAAGAAGCCTTCGCAGCCCGCCAGTTCACCCCGGCACAGGCACGGGTGACCAGCGCCGAGCTGATCGTCATCCACCGGGACGACGAGATGTACGAGTGGGAGACCTTCGCCTCGGCGCCTCTGGGGTAGGCGGCGGGCACAATGCTTCGACAGGCTGAAGCGATGGCGCGGCATCGCGACGCGATACGACAGAACGGCCGAGTACTGCCAGGCAGCCGTCGTCCTCGCCGCACTCCTCACGTGGGTGTGGCGCCGGTCCCTAGCCGACCAGGCGGCGGCGCCAGTCCAGGGGGGTGATGGTGATGGCCTGGCCGGGGTCATGGTCCCACTCGGTGTGGAGGCCGACTGCTTCGAGGGCAGCCACGACCTCGTGGCCGATGGCTGTGGTGGTGTCGGACGAGCCGTCGAAGCCGCCGTAGAGGAGCGTCAGTCCGTGGCCCGCTACGGCGGAGTCCGTGCACTGGGTGTGGAAGTAGACGAAGCCGCGGGCGTCGGGCCCGCCTTCTGCACCGATCTCGGACTGGCCGCAGCTACGGCAACAGGTGAAGTTCTCGCGGGCGGTGATACCGGCCTCCCGCAGGGCGGTGAACGCGCGGGTGAGCCGCTCGGGGTCGGTCTCGCCCTGCCACTCGGTCTGCTCCCCTACCCGTTCCAGCCACAACCGGTCTGCCAGCGTCTCCGCCTGCTCACGCGACACGGGTCGGCGGTCCTTGGTGACCAGGTACTCCTCCGCGAGCTCGGCCAGTTCGGCGCGGGAGGCATAGCCGCCGACCAGTACCTCGCGGAGACGCCTCTCCAACTCCGCCCGCTCGTCCTCGGCCAGGTCGAGCGGCGGCACCTCGCGGACAGGGTCCATGTCCAGCAGCGACCAAGCCAGACCGCTGTCCCATCCGGCCTCCTGGCGAGCCCAGCCGGTCATCGCGGCGATCACGCTCTCAGGACCGTCGGCCATCGCCTGGAAGTGCCGGTCAGCGGCACCGTCGCGGTACTCCAACGTGTAGTCACCACCGGTCTTGTGCCAGACCTGGGCGAAGACATCGGGCAGGTCGGGTATCCGCTGGACCACCAGGAACCGGTCACCATCACCACCGATTCGCCGGACCAGTCCAGCCAGCTCCTCGGCGGACACGCGGACGTGCCGCTCGCAGTTTTCCGTCTCCACCACGATCTTGAGCATGCGCAGACTCTGACACACCCCTCTGACCACGGACATCCCGGGACCAGCGGCAGAGCTGTCGCTACGACGGCTGGACAAGCCCTGATCCTGGGCGGTCGCTCGGTCGAGGTTCGACGGCGGCCCCTGGCCGACCCGGCAGTGACGCGAGCACCTGGTCGAACGTCAGCCGATGCGGCCCGGCGTGTGCCCGAACGTCCGCCGGAACACGTCGACGAACGTGCTCGCCGACGACCACCCGCACCGGTGGGCGACCACCGTGACCGGGGTGCCCTCCGGGGGGTGTGGGGGCGGGAAGGTGCTGGGGCAGCTCGGGGGCCGCCTTGAGCTGGTCCAGGAGCACCGCGCGCAGGCGGAGCCGGGGCGGGCTGTCGTCCGCCGGGGTCCGCGTGTAGGCGACGATCGGCTCGCGGAGCAGGGGGCTGACCGCGAGGACGGCCGGGCCGTTCGCCACCCTCCCCGAACCGGCGGCGCCCCGGCTCCAGCAGGCCGTACCGATACGCGAGTCCGTGTAGGCACCGGCCCTGTCGGTCGCCTGTCGGTGCTTTGTCGGTGCCGCCTGGCACAGTCCTCCCCATGACGCGAATCGAAGACAACCCCGGCGGCGGCCGTTCCGCCGTGTCCGTGCGGGGGATGGTCAAGCACTACGGCGAGACCAAGGCACTGGACGGGGTGGATCTGGAGGTCCGGGAGGGGACCGTGATGGGGGTGCTCGGGCCGAACGGCGCCGGGAAGACCACCCTCGTACGGATTCTGTCGACCCTGATCACCCCGGACGCCGGTGAGGCGCTCGTGGCCGGGTACGACGTGGTGCGGCAGCCCCGGCAGCTGCGCCGGGTGATCGGGCTGACCGGGCAGTACGCCTCGGTGGACGAGAAGCTGCCCGGCTGGGAGAACCTGTACATGATCGGCCGGCTGCTGGACCTGTCCCGCAAGGACGCCCGGCGCCGCGCGGACGAGCTGCTGGAGCGTTTCTCCCTGACCGAGGCGGCCAAGCGCCCCGCCTCCACCTACTCCGGCGGCATGCGGCGACGGCTTGACCTGGCCGCCTCCATGATCGGGCGTCCGCAGGTGCTGTTCCTGGACGAGCCCACCACGGGCCTCGACCCCCGTACCCGTAACGAGGTCTGGGACGAGGTGAAGGCGATGGTCGGCGAGGGCGTGACCGTGCTGCTCACCACCCAGTACATGGAGGAGGCCGAGCAGCTCGCCTCGGAGCTGACCGTGGTGGACCGGGGCAAGGTCATCGCGGGCGGCCGGATCGAGGAGCTGAAGGCGAAGGTCGGCGGCCGCACCCTGCGCGTGCGCCCGGTGGACCCGCTGCAGCTGGAGCCGCTCGCCACCACGCTGGACGAGCTGGGCATCACCGGCCTGGCCACCACCACCGTGGACCGCCAGACCGGCACCCTGCTGGTGCCGATCCTCAGCGACGAGCAGCTCACCGCGGTCGTCGGCGCGGTCACCGCGCGCGGTATCACCATCTCCTCCATCGTCACCGAACTCCCCAGCCTGGACGAGGTGTTCCTCTCCCTCACCGGCCACCGCGCCAGTGCCCCGCAGGACGCCACGCCCGCCGAGACCCGCGAAGAGGTCGCCGTATGAGCGCCGCCACCACGACCGTCCCGCCCGTCCCGCTGGCGGACTCCCGCATCACCCTGCGCGGCCACCTGCGGCACACCGGCGCGCTCGTCCGCCGCAACCTGCTGTGGATCAAGCAGGACCCGGAGTCGATGTTCGACGCGCTGCTGATGCCCGTCGTCTTCACCCTGCTGTTCGTGTTCGTCTTCGGCGGCTCCATCGGCCAGGCCCTCGGCGGCGGCCAGGACCAGTACGTGCAGTACGTCATCCCCGGCATGCTGGCGATGATGAGCATGACGATGTCGCAGGGCGTCGGCACCGGCTTCAGCCAGGACTTCAACAGCGGCGTGATGGACCGGTTCCGCTCGCTGCCGATCGGCCGCGGCTCGGTGCTGTTCGCCAAGCTCGCGGTGGAGCTGGGCCGGATGCTGTTCGCCACGGCCGTGCTGATGGTCGTCGCCGTGCTGGTCGGCTTCGACATCGTGAGCTGGCCGGGACTGTTCGCCACCGTGGGCCTCGCCACGCTGTTCGCGTCCTCGATCATGTGGGTGTTCCTCACCCTGGGCGTGGTGATGAAGAGCGCGCAGTCCGTGCAGGCGATGGGCTTCCTGGTGCTGTTCCCGCTCCAGTTCGGCTCGTCCATCTTCGCGCCGACCAAGTCGATGCCCGGCTGGCTGCAGGCGTTCACCGACTACAACCCGCTGTCCACGCTCGCGGACGCGGCGCGCGGTCTGATGGTGGGCGGCCCGGTCGCCCACGACCTGTGGGTGACGGTCGCCTGGTCGGTGGGGATCACCGCGGTGATGGCGCCGGTCGCCATCCACAAGTTCCGCACCAAGACCTGAGTTCCGGCCGGGTCTCACACCAGGGCGGTGGCCTCCACGAGGGAGAGGCCACCGCCCTCGGCGTACGCGGCGTCGTAGGCCGCGTCACCGAGCACGTCACGGATACGCGCCTCGCTGCGGTCGTACGCCCGCTGCTCCACCTGGGGGCGCAGATGCCCCTCCGGCATCAGGGCCGCCGAGGCGCCCAGGCAGCGGGCGGCGTCCAGGGCGCGGGCCCCGTCGTCGGCCATGGCCAGGGCGAGCGCGGCGACGGTGAGACAGACGGTCGGCATCTGTGGGACGACGACCTCGCACAGCGGGTCGGCGGCCAGCTCCAAGGCGCGGCGGACCGACTCCAGCGAGCGCTCCGCGTGCCCCTCCTCGGCGTCCAGCCAGGCTTCCTGGGCGAGGATCATGGCGTCGAAGACGATGAACCGGGAGAGCACGAACTCATCCCGGAGCAGCTGGAGTTGTGCGCGTGCCTCGGCGGGCCGTCCGGTGGCCAGGAGCCAGGAGGCCAGATGGAGCCGGGCCACCGGCATGGCCTCGCTGTGTCTGCCGTCCAGCTCGTGCACGACCTCGCGCAGCAGCCGTTCGCCGCGCTCCTCGTCCCCCGCCTCCAGCAGCACATTGCCGAGGCGGGCGCCGAGGACGGCCATCTGGGCGCGGGCGCCGAGGTGTTCGGCGTGCGCCATGGCGCCCTCGTAGTCGGCGGCGGCCTCGCGGTACAGGCCCTTGCGCTCATGGGCCTCGCCGCGCGCGGACAGCGCCTCGGCCAGCCCCCAGTCGTCACCGAGGCGCCGGTAGATCTCCAGCGCCTCGTCGGCGTCGCGGGTGGCGTCGCCCGCCCAGGTGGCGCGGTTGGCGAGCAGGTTGGCGCGGGTCTGGAGGGCGCCCGCCAGCTCCCATTCGTAGCCGGGGGTCGCCCGGCAGGTGCGCACGGTGGCGTCGGTGATCTCGGGCAGCCGCCCGACGCCGTTGACGAGCATCTCCGCGAACCACCAGAGCATGCCGGGTGAGCGGCAGGTCTGGGGCAGGCCGGGCCGGTAGACCTCGGTGACGACGGTCAGCTTGTCCCGTGCCGCCGGGGTCCGCCATGCCTCCATGTCGGTGTCCATGCAGGCCAGATGGGCGAGGTGCAGCCCGCGCCGGGCCTCGGCGAGGTCCTCGCCGGACAGGGGCGGCGGGATGTCGGTGCTGCGCGTCCACACCGGCTCGGCGGGCGCGGCGGGATCGGCGAACGGGTCGGGGCCGAGCGCCATGACCTCCTCGCACCAGGCCCGTACCTCCAGGCGCTGGTCGCGCATCTGCCAGTACCAGACCAGGGACAGCACCATGCACAGTCCCTCCTGCTCGTCGCGCAGGTCGACGGCGTGCCGCAGCGCGGTGCGCAGGTTCTCGTACTCCAGCTGGATGCGGTCGATCGCCTCGCGCTGGCGCGGGCCGCGCAGCAACGGGTCGGTGGTGCGGGCGAGTTCGCGGTAGTAGACGAGGTGGGCGCGCTCGGCGGCGGCGCGTTCGCCGCTCTCGTCCAGCCGTTCGGCGGCGTACTCGGCGACGGTCTCCAGCAGCCGGTAGCGCATCCCGGCACCGGCCGAAGGGGCGGCGACCACCAGGGACTTGTCGACCAGGGAGCCGAGCGCGTCCAGCGCGACGGGACCGCAGACGGCCTCGGCGGCGGCCAGGTCGCAGCCGCCCGCGAACACCGACAGCTTGCCCAGCACCTCGCGTTCGTCGGCGTCGAGCAGGTCCCAGGACCAGTCGACGACCGCGCGCAGGGTCTGCTGGCGGGGCAGGACGGTGCGGCTGCCGGAGGTGAGCAGCCGGAACCGGTCGTCGAGGCGGTCCGCGATCTGACGTGGTGTCAGCATGCGCAGCCGGGCGGCCGCCAGCTCGATGGCCAGCGGCAGGCCGTCCAGGCGGTGGCAGATCTCGGCGCACGCCTCCGGGTCGTCGGCCACCGTGAAGCCGGGGCGGGCGGCGGCGCCGCGGTGGCCGAGCAGTCGCAGTGCGACCGGCTCGGGCAGCGGCTCGACCGGGCGCAGCAACTCCCCCGGTACGCCGAGCGGTTCGCGGCTGGTGGCGAGGACGGTGAGGCGCGGGCAGTCGGCCAGCAGGCGTTCGGCGAGCCGGGCGGCGGCGTCCACGACGTGCTCGCAGTTGTCCAGGATGATCAGCATCCGGCGCCGCCCGCAGTGCTCCACCAGCCGATCGACGGGGTCGCCCCAGCGGTCGGAGGCGGCGCGCACGTTGTCGACGCCCGCTCCGTGCAGCACGGTCTCGCGGGCGCCGATGGCGGTGAGCACGGCCTGCGGTACGGCGTCCGGGTCGTCCACGGGGGCGAGTTCGGCGAGCCAGGCACCGTCGGGCGCGGTGCCCCGGACGGCTTCGGCGGCCTCCATGGAGAGCCGGGTCTTGCCCGCGCCGCCGGGCCCGAGCAGGGTGACCAGCCGGGAGGCGGCGAGGTCGGCGCCGATGGCATCGATGTCGGACTCCCGGCCGACGAACGAGGTCAGTCGGGCGGGCAGGTTGCCCGGCGCGGGCCGGGGCGGGGCCGGGGCGGGCGGCGCCGGTGCCGGACCGGTGCCCGCCAGCAGCTCGGCGTGCAGGCCCCGGAGCTCCGGGCCGGGATCGGAGCCCAGCCGGTCGGCGAGGAGGCGCCGTACCTCCTCGTAGGCGGCGAGGGCCTGGGCGGTGCGGCCGGTGTCGCGCAGGGCGCGCAGCCGCAGGGCCTGGAGGGGTTCGTCGAGGGGGTGCTCGTCGCACAGGGCGGCCAGTTCGGGCAGGGACGGCTCGGCCTGGCCGAGGGCGAGCGCGGCGGTGTGCCGGGCGCGCAGCGCGTCCAGCCTGCGGGTCTCCCAGCGGGCCGCGTCGGCGGTGCGGTCGGGCAGGTCGGCGAGGACCGGGCCGCGCCACAGGGCGAGGGCGTCGTCGAGGAGGACGGCGGCCTTGGCCGGGTCGGCGTCGGCGAGGGCGCGCAGGCCGTCGCCGGTGAGCCGGTCGAAGCGGGTGAGGTCCACGTCGTCGGGGGCGGCGGTGAGCCGGTAGCCGCCGTCCACGGAGGCGACCGCGTCGGCCCCGAGGGCCCGGCGCAGCCGTCCGACCAGCGCCTGGAGGGCGCCCGGCGCGTCGGCGGGCGGGTCGGCGCCCCACACCTCGTCGACCAGTGCCCCGGCCGGTACGGTCCGCCCGGCGCGCAGCGCGAGGACGGTCAGCAGGGCACGCAGCCGCGCGCCGCCGACGGGGACGGGGGTGCCGTCCGGACGGAGAGCCTGGGTGGTGCCGAGTAGCCGATAGCGCACGGGGTCCATTGTCCCTGGGGACGCACTCGGGGCGCCTCCGGGTTTCCGTGGCGACCCGTAAACCCGGAGGCGTCCCGGAACCCGGGGGTGGGGCCGGGACGTTCCCCTCGCATCACCGGTACGGTCGACCATCGGCACCCCCGGCACACCGAGCACTCAGGAGCCCCATGACCACCGCCCTCTCCCGTACCGGCGACCGCCGGATCAGTCCCGTGTTCGCCGGGATCGTGGCCATCACGGCGGTGACCGGGTGGGCGACCTGGACGGGGTTCGCGGCGCAGCCGGGCCTCGCGGTGTTCCTGTTCGTGACGGCCGCGTGGATCGTCTCGCTGTGTCTGCACGAGTACGCGCACGCCCGTACCGCCCTGCACAGCGGGGACATCTCGATCGGCGCCAAGGGCTATCTGACGCTGAACCCGCTGAAGTACACGCACGCCCTGCTGAGCGTCGTCCTGCCGGTGCTGTTCGTGATCATGGGCGGGATCGGCCTGCCGGGCGGCGCCGTCTTCATCGAGCGGGGCCGGATCAAGGGCCGCTGGCGGCACAGCCTGATCTCGGCGGCCGGTCCGCTGACCAACGTGCTGTTCGCGGCGGTGTGCACGGCGCCGTTCTGGCTGCAAGCGCTGGACGGCGTCCCGCGCGACTTCCGGTACGCGCTGGCGTTCCTCGCGCTGCTCCAGGTCACCGCGGCGGTCCTGAACTTCCTGCCGGTGCCGGGCCTGGACGGCTACGGGGTGATCGAGCCCTGGCTGTCGAACGGGATCAAGCGGCAGGTGGAGCCGATCGCCCCGTTCGGCCTGCTGATCGTGTTCGCGCTGCTGTGGGTGCCCTCGGTCAACCAGGTGTTCTTCGACGTGATCTACACCCTGCTGAGCGCGCTGGGCGTGGACGGCGCCTTCTCGGACTGCGGCTACTACCTGTACCGCTTCTGGTCCGAGACCCCGCAGGTGTGCTCGGTCATCCCGTGACGGACCCGGTGCCCGTGCCGGACCTGGCCCGGCCGCGCTTGACGTAGAAGAACGTCATGTTGGACGTCAGGCCCGCCAGCAGCACCCAGATGATCCCCAGCCAGCTGCCCTGGACGAAGGACACGACGGCGGCGGCCACGGCGAGCACGCAGACGGCGAGGGTGACGAGGGCGATGCGGGGCATGGGGTCGGCTCCTGTCGGGGGACACTGCTACGCCGACCAGTGTCCCCCATCGGGCCCGTGCGTCCCGCCCGGGTGCCGTCACACGTCGGTGACGCGGAGCCCGGCGTGCGCCTTGTAGCGGCGGTTGGTGGAGATCAGGTTGGCGACCAGCCCCTCCACCTGGTGGGCGTTGCGCAGCCGCCCGGCGAAGACGCCGCGCATGCCGGGGATGCGGCCGGCCAGGGCCTGCACGATGTCGGTGTCGGCCCGCTTGTCGCCGAGGACCATCACATCGGTGTCGATCTCGTCGATCTCCGGGTCCTCCAGGAGGACGGCGGAGAGGTGGTGGAAGGCGGCGGTGACGCGCGAGTCCGGGAGCAGCGCCGCGGCCTGCTGGGCGGCGCTGCCCTCCTCGACGGTGAGCGCGTAGGCGCCCTGCTTGTCGAAGCCGAGCGGGTTGACGCAGTCGACGACGAGCTTGCCCGCGAGGTCCTCGCGGAGCGACTTCAGGGTGTCCGCGTGGCCGTCCCACGGCACGGCGACGATCACGATGTCGCTGCGGCGCGCGGTCTCGGCGTTGTCGGCGCCCTCGACGCCGTGGCCCAGCTCCTCGGCGGCGGTGTGCGCCCGCTCGGCGGACCGGGAGCCGACGATCACCTTCTGCCCGGCCTTGGCGAGCCGGTGGGCGAGGCCCTTGCCCTGCGGCCCGGTGCCGCCGATCACGCCGACGGTCAGCCCGGAGACGTCGGGCAGGTCCCAGGGGTCCTTGGCGGGGGCCTTCGCGGCACCGGTACCGGTCTGCTGTGCGCTGTCGCTGGAGGTCATGGGCCGACTCTACGTCCGCGCGGGCGCCCGTACCCGGCGAGGTGGGCCGCGTCACGCGCTACCCGCAGGGGTGAACCGCGAGTGAACTGCGGTGCGCCGGTGACCGGTTGCGGCAGGATGCGGCCGCATGGACGCCGTACGGGTCGCGCTGCTGCGCGAAGTGCTCAGCGGGACCGAGTGGTTGGGGGCGACCCGCAGGTTCGCGGGGGTGCTGCGCGGCTCGGTGACGGCCCATGGCGGCGGCCTGCTGCTGGCGGGCACGGAGGCGTACGAGCCCTGGCATCTGGCCGCGCACCTGGTGGACGAGGCGGCCTGGTCCGGCACGCCCGAGCTGGCCCCCACCCTGGTCAGGCACCACGCCCGCCCCGGTGATCCGGCGCATCTGGCGGTGGGCCCCGGCCGGATCGCGGAGGCCCGGCGCGGCGAGACCCTGCTGGTGGTGGCGCCGGAGGAACCGGCCGAGCTGCTGGAGCGGGTGCACAGCGCGCGGCGGGCCGGGGTGACGGTGCTGGCGCTGGGGGCGGGCGGCGGCGAGCTGGCGGCGATGGCGCACGAGACGCTGGCGGTGCCGGACGGCGCGGAACTGGACCTGGACAGCGTGCAGCACCTGGTGAGCGCGGCGGCCGGGGAGAACGCGGGCCCGTCCAGGGCCCGGCGGGGTTTCCGGGACCGGCTGTCCCGGCTGGCGGAGACGCTGACGGCGCCCCCGGCGGCGCCCTGGTGACTCCGGGGGAAACGCGAAGCCGCCCCCACCAGCGGTGGGAGCGGCCCGGAGTCATGTCGGACGGGTGACGTCAGTCCTTGTCGGACCCGTCGGCCGGGGTGTCGTGCCAGCGCGGGTCGGTCTCCCAGTCGACGTTGCGCTCGCGTGCGGTCTCCATCGCGTGGCGCGCCTCGTCAGGGGAGGCGTAGGGACCGAAACGGTCCTTGGCGGGACACTCGGGACCCTCCTCGACCTTCTTGTGCTCCAGGCAGTAGTACCACTCGCCCGGCTTGCCCTCGGTGCGCTTCTTGAACACGGACATCAACGGCTCCTCTCGCCACCCACATGTTCCCCCATGCCCGCTGGTTAGACTCGCTGCATGTCTGGCCAGTCGCTGCTCGTACCAGGGGAGCTCTCCCCCACCCGCCCGGTGCCCGGGAACATCCGCCGCCCGGAGTACGTCGGAAAGCCCGCGCCCACGCCGTACACCGGTCCCGAGGTGCAGACGCCCGAGACGATCGAGGTCATGCGGACCGCGGGCCGTATCGCCGCGCAGGCGATGGCGGAGGCCGCGAAGATCATCGCACCCGGCGTCACCACGGACCAGCTCGACAAGGTCGCGCACGACTACATGTGCGACCACGGGGCCTACCCGTCCACGCTGGGTTACCGGGGCTTCCCGAAGTCGCTGTGCACCTCGGTCAACGAGGTCATCTGCCACGGCATCCCGGACTCGACCGTGCTCCGGGACGGCGACATCGTCAACCTGGACGTCACCGCCTACATCGGCGGGGTGCACGGCGACAACAACGCCACCTATCTGGTCGGCGAGGTGGACGAGGAGTCGCGGCTGCTGGTCGAGCGGACGCGGGAGGCGCTGAACCGGGCGATCAAGGCGGTCAAGCCCGGCCGCCAGATCAACATCATCGGCCGGGTCATCGAGTCCTACGCCAAGCGCTTCGGCTACGGCGTCGTGCGGGACTTCACCGGGCACGGCATCAACTCGTCGTTCCACTCCGGGCTGATCGTGCCGCACTACGACTCACCGCACGCCACCACGGTCATCCAGCCCGGCATGACCTTCACCATCGAGCCGATGCTGACCCTCGGCACCCACGAGTACGACATGTGGGACGACGGCTGGACCGTGGTCACCAAGGACCGCGAGCGCACGGCCCAGTTCGAGCACACCCTCGTGGTGACGGACACCGGCGCTGACATCCTGACGCTGCCGTAGGGCCCGTGTGGTCAGCGTTCCAGCACGACCCGGCCGCCGACCTCCACCCAGCCGTGCGGCTGGGGGGCGGTGAGGAGCTGGGAGCCGCGGCCCTGGGTGATGTTGAGGGCGCGGCCGAGGCGGTCGGTGAGCAGCAGCGCGGCGGCCCCGGTCGCCTCGTCCTCCGTGATGCCGTCGTCCCGGCCGGGGAAGGCGCGGGCGCGCACCCTTCCTGCCGCCTCGTCCTCCCACGCCCAGGCGTAGATCCACTCCCCCGGCGCGGGCACGGTGAGCGCGTCCACCTCGGCGGCGCTCGCGTACTGGCGCAGGGTGCGCGGCGGGGCCCACTCGGCGCGGGCCTCGATCCAGGTGAACTCGCCGTCCAGGCGGGTGCCGACCTCTCCGGCGGGTGTGACCAGTTCGGGCACGTCGAGCAGCCAGGCGGTGCCGACGCAGGGGTGGCCCGCGAAGGGCAGCCGGGAGGCGGGGGTGTAGATGTCGATCACTCCGCGCTCGGGGTCGTCCACGAACACGGTCTCGCTGAAGCCGAGTTTGGCGGCAAGCGCCTGCCGGTCGGCCCGGTCGGGCACCCGCGAGCCGTCGCGGACGACGCCGAGTTCGTTCCCGTAGCCGCCCAAGGGGCCGCAGAAGACCCGGAGTACGTCGTAGTCAGTCACCGGGGCATTGAAGCATCGCGGGCGCTTGGGCTGCTCTTTGCCGTTGCTTGAGATCGTTTTTGGGGCGCTGACATCAAGTCGTGTCTGTGATCTTTTCGTGCGGTTCGAATCCGGTATCAGGCAGAGACGGGCGGACTAAGGCTCGGGTAAGTTAGGCAAGCCTCACCAAACCGAATGGGCGGGTTCATGCCGTCCTGACCGCATGGAGCCCGTTATGCGAGCCGTCCGTCCGATCGCGATCGCTGCCACCGCGGCCGCCGCGCTGACCGCCCTGTCGGCGTGCACCGCCAAGAGCGACGCCAAGGACGGCGACGCCATCCAGGTCACCGCCGCCGACAGCACGTGCGACACCTCGGCCAAGTCCGTGCCGGCCGGCCAGGTCACGCTGAAGATCGAGAACAAGGGCTCGCGCGCCACCGAGGTCGAGATCGTCTTCCCGGACGACCGGATCGTCTCCGAGAAGGAGAACATCGGGCCGGGCACCAAGTACACGCTGACCGCCGAGGTGAAGGCGGGCTCGTACGAGATCGCCTGCCGTCCCGGCATGAAGGGCCACGGCGTCCGGCAGAAGCTCGACGTGACCGGCTCCGGCAAGACCGCGAAGCGGAACCCGGCGCTGGACGCCGCGGTCGCCGGGTACCGCCAGTACGCCCAGGACCAGGCCGACGAGACGGTCCCGCTCGCCGAGACCTTCGCCAAGGCCGTGCAGGCCGGTGACCTGGACGCCGCGAAGAAGGCGTACGCGCCCTCGCGCCTCGGCTGGGAGCGCACCGAGCCGGTCGCCGAGTCCTTCGGTGACATCGACCCCCGGGTCGACACCCGCGCCGACGGCCTGGAGGACGGCCAGAAGTGGACCGGCTGGCACAAGCTGGAGAAGTCCCTCTGGCAGGACAAGAAGCTCGGCGCCGAGGACAAGAAGCTCGCCGCGCAGCTCGTCACCGACCTCAAGGACTGGCAGCACCGGGTCGGCAAGGCCGAGATCACCCCGACCTCGATGGCCAACGGCGCCAAGGAGCTGCTGGACGAGGTCGCCACCGGCAAGGTCACCGGCGAGGAGGACCGCTACTCGCACACCGACCTGGTCGACTTCAAGGCCAACGTCGAGGGCGCGCAGAAGGCGTACGGCCTGCTGAAGCCGGTCGCCGCCAAGAACGACTCCGCGCTCACCGGTGAGCTGGACAAGCAGTTCGCGGCGCTGGACAAGCTGCTCGACAAGTACCGCCCGGCCAAGCACTCCTACGACTTCGTCTCCTACGACAAGGTCGGCAAGGACCAGCGCAAGGAGCTGTCCGACGCGGTGAACGCGCTGGCCGAGCCGCTCTCCAAGCTCGCGGCCGCGGTCGTCAAGTAGGCACGGGAGCAGGGGCGATGACGGAGAACGAGCGTGGCGGACCCTCGCGGCGCGCGCTGATCGGCTGGGGCGGTGCCGGGCTCGCGCTCGGCGCCGCCGCGGCGGGCGGCGGTGTGGCGCTGTCCGAGGGTGGCCTGGGCCTGGCGTCGGCCTCCCCGGACCAGGGGATCGCCTTCCACGGCGCCCATCAGGCGGGCATCGCCACCCCGGTGCAGGACCGGCTGCACTTCGCCGCGTTCGACGTGAAGACCGAGGACCGGGCGGAGTTCGTCCAGTTGCTGAAGGACTGGACGGCGGCGGCCCGGCTGATGACGGCCGGGAAGCCGGTCGGCGAGGGCGCGTACGGCGGGCTCGCCGAGGCCCCGCCGGACGACACCGGCGAGGCGCTGGGCCTGAGCCCCTCCCGGCTGACCCTCACCCTGGGCTTCGGGCCCTCGCTCTTCGAGCGGTTCGGGCTCGCCGACCGGCGGCCCGCCGCGCTCGCGGACCTGCCGAAGTTCCCCGGCGACAACCTGGACAGGGCCCGCACCGGGGGCGACCTCTGTGTGCAGGCGTGCGCGGACGATCCGCAGGTGGCGGTGCACGCGATCCGCAATCTGGCCCGCGTCGGCTTCGGCAAGGTCGCGGTGCGCTGGTCCCAGCTGGGCTTCGGCAAGACCTCCTCGACCACGCCGGACGCGCAGACCCCGCGCAACCTGATGGGCTTCAAGGACGGCACCCGCAACATCGCGGGCACCGAGACCGCCCGGCTGGACCAGCACGTCTGGGTGGGCGCCTCGGACGGGGGCGCCAAGTCGGCCTGGATGAGCGGGGGTTCGTACCTCGTCGCCCGGCGTATCCGGATGAACATCGAGACCTGGGACCGGACCTCGCTCCAGGAGCAGGAGGACGTGTTCGGCCGGGACAAGGGCGAGGGGGCGGCGGTCGGCAAGGCGAAGGAACACGACCCGCCGTTCCTGAAGGCGATGAAGCCGGACGCCCATGTACGGCTCGCCCACCCCGACTCCAACGACGGGATCACCATCCTGCGCCGGGGATACTCCTTCACCGACGGCACGGACGGGCTCGGCCGCCTGGACGCGGGCCTGTTCTTCCTGGCCTACCAGCGTGACGTGCGCGAGGGCTTCATCCCGCTCCAGCGGCGGCTCTCCGCGCAGGACGCGCTCAACGAGTACATCCAGCACGTGGGTTCGGCGGTCTTCGCGGTCCCGCCCGGTGTCCGTGACTCCCACGACTGGTGGGGCCGGGCGCTGTTCTCCAAGGAGGCGTAGTCCGTGTTCTCCAACTACCTGATCGGTCTGCGCGAGGGTCTTGAGGCGTCGCTCGTCGTCTGCATCCTGATCGCCTACCTGGTCAAGACCGGCCGCCGGGAGGCCCTGAAGCCGATCTGGACCGGCATCGCCATCGCGGTCGCGCTCGCGCTGGGCTTCGGCTGCGCGCTGGAATTCGGCTCCCAGGAGCTGACGTTCCAGGCGCAGGAGGCACTGGGCGGCTCACTGTCCATCGTCGCGGTGGGCCTGGTGACGTGGATGGTGTTCTGGATGCGGCGCACCGCCCGGCACCTCAAGTCCGAGCTGCACGGCCGTCTCGACGCCGCCCTCGCCATGGGTACGGGCGCGCTGGTCGCCACCGCGTTCCTCGCCGTCGGCCGGGAGGGGCTGGAGACCGCGCTGTTCGTGTGGGCGTCGGTGCACGCGGCGAGCGACGGCACCCCGCGCCCGCTGATCGGCGTCGCCCTCGGTATCGCCACGGCGGTGCTGCTGGGCTGGCTGTTCTACCGGGGCGCGCTGCGCATCAACCTGGCGAAGTTCTTCACCTGGACCGGCGGCATGCTGGTCGTGGTCGCGGCGGGCGTGCTGGCGTACGGCGTCCACGACCTCCAGGAGGCGGGCTGGGTGCCGGGCCTGACGGACCTGGCCTTCGACATCAGCGACACCATCCCGCCGGACAGCTGGTACGGGACGCTGCTCAAGGGCGTGTTCAACTTCCAGCCGGACCCGACGGTCGTCCAGCTCACGGTCTGGCCGCTGTATCTGGTGCCGGTGCTCACGCTGTTCCTGCTTCCCTCCCGTCTCTCCGGCCGCACGGGCGAGACCGCGGCGAGCGCGGCGAAGTAGCCGCCTCCGGGGGTCCGGCTCCCTTTCCCTCCCGGTAGGGTTCGCCTCCGGGAAGGGGAAGGTGAAGTCGCCTCATGAGCAGGGATCGCAGCCGCCGCGGGCTACGCGGCCGGAACCGGAGGGCACTCATAGCGGCCTCGCTGACCGCGATGACGCTGCTGACGAGCGGATGCGTCGTCGTGCACGGCGAACGCGAGCTGCTGCCCGCCGCCACCCGCGCCGAGGCCGCCCGCGCTCTCACGGGGTTCACCGACGCGTACAACAAGGCCGACCGGGCCTTCGACAGCTCCCTGGACGCCGGGCACGTCACCGGGGCGTTCGCCGCGATCGACTCCGCCCGGCTGCGGGCGGGCCACGCCAACAGTCCGGGCGGCAACTCCCGGCACGTGCCGCTGACGCTGACCGACGCGAAGTTCACCATCCCGAAGAAGCCGGGCTGGCCGCGGTGGTTCGTCGCGGACGCCAAGGGCAGCAAGGGCGGCAGCGCCCGCTGGCTGATGGTGTTCCTCCGCGACGGACTCGGCGAGCCGTGGCGGGTGTCGTACGTGACGCTGGTGCCGCCCGCCAAGGTCCCGAGGTTCCGGCTGGACGCGGACGGCTGGGCCGAGGCGGTGCCCGCCGGGTCCACCGCTGAGGCGGTCCCGCCGGGCGAGCTGAGCGAACGGTACGCGGCGTATCTGCGCGACGGCGGGAAGACGTTCGCCGACGGGCCCAGCACCAGTGGCTGGCGTACGGTCCGGGCCGGGCAGGCACGGCGGCCGGGGCTGGTGCGGCAGTACGTCGACGAGCCGCTGACCCGCGACGACTTCGCGCCGCTCGCGCTGCGCACCGCGGACGGTGGCGCGCTGGTCTTCTTCGCCTCGCACCACTACGAGAAGCGGACGGCTGCCGCCGGGACGTCGGTGGTCGTCCCCAACCAGGACGTGCGGGCGCTGACCAAGGGTGAGGTGAAGCAGTCCCTGACGCTGGAGTTCGTCTCCAACCAGGCCGCGCTCGACCCGTCCGGCGGGGGGCCGGTGTCGGTGCTGGGACGGGTGCAGGGGCTGACTGCCGCGCAGGGCGAGTAGGCGTGGGTCAGTGGCGGGACGGCCAAGCCGTGGCCGCGTGCTGGTCGGTGGCCGTGGCGGCGTAGCGGGCGCAGGCGTCGGTGAGGGATTCCAGGAGGGTCAGGGGTTCGGGCAGCGGGTGCTCGGGGCCGCGGACCCAGCGGACCCCCCGGTCGGGGTCACCGGGGAGCCGGGCCGGGGGGACGAGGACGTAGGAGCCGCGGCAGTGCCAGCGCAGGCCCGGGTGCTCGTCCATGGTCTCGGGGTGGCAGTCCAGCTCGCAGGGCCACCACTCGTCCTCGTCCTCGGGGGTGCCGCGGGTCTCGGTGAAGAACAGCATGCGGCCGTCGTCGCTCTCGGCGACCGGGCCGACCTCGACGCCCGCGCCGAGGAGCCGGTCCAGGGCGGCCCGCCCGGCCTCCAGGGGGACGTCGAGGACGTCGTGGGTCATGCCGGTGGCGGTGATGAAGTTGGCGTCGGGCTGGTCGCGGGCCCACCGCTCGATCTGGGCGCGGTCGGTGGTCGACTGGGTCTGCCAGGCGAAGGACACCGGGTGCCGGGCCGGGGTGGGACAGCCGACCCGGTCGCAGGAACAGCCGTAACCGGGGGCGGGATACGCGGCGAGCGCCAGGGGCAGCCCGGCCGCGGCGGTGGCGAGCAGCAGCGACTCCCGGCCGCCGTCAGCGGCGGTCTCGTCCTTGGGACGCCGTCCGCGCAGCCACTGGGAGATCTTGCCCTGGCGGCCGGACCGGCCGCCGAACGTCGCGCTCATCTGTCCCCTCGCCTCGCTGTGGTGCGGACAGCATGCCTCATCGTCGCACCTTCCTGCGCGCCGGGGAGCCCGAGCACGGATATGAAGGAACCTGGCGAGACATACCTCACAATGGAGGGGTATGCGCGATTTTCCCCTTTCTTTGCCAGGAATGGGCGTTCGAGGGCTAGGCGTCGTCCAGCGGCGGCCAGGCGTCGCCCCACTCGGCGTCACGGGCCGCCCTGTACAGCGCGCCGTGCCGCTTGGTGACGGTGGCCCGCTTCAACTCCTCGTCCGCCTCGCACAGTTCGAGCAGCACCTGCCCCTTGCGGAGCTGCGGGCGCCGGACGATCCGGGCGGGCGCCGGGTCGGCGGGCAGCCGGGTCGCGGCGACGTAGCTGAACTTCTCGTCCTCGTACGCCAGTGAGCCGCCCTTGACCTGGCGGTGCAGCGAGGAGCGGCTGACGCGCGCGGCGAAGTGGCACCAGTCGGTGCCGGGCACGATCGGGCACGGCGCGCTGTGCGGGCAGGGCGCGGCGATACGGAACCCGGCCGCGATCAGCCGGTCGCGGGCCTCGATGATCCGCTCGTACCCGGCCGGGGTGCCCGCCTCCACGATGACGACGGACCGCGCGGCGCCGGCCGCCGCGTCGACGAGGGCGGCGCGGTCGGGCTCGGACAGCTCGTTGAGGACGTAGGACACGGTGACCAGGTCGGTCTCCGGCAGCTCCAGCGCGGCCCCGATCCGGGCCCGCCGCCACTCGGCGCCGCGCAGCGCGGGGTGCGCACCGGCGATCTCCCGGCCGAGCGCGAGCGCGGGCTCGGCCCAGTCCAGCACGGTCACCGGTCGTTCCCCGTCCCAGGTGGCGGCCACGGCCCAGGTCGCGGCGCCCGTCCCGCCGCCGATGTCCACATGGCTGCCGGGCACCCACTCGGGCACCGCGTCCGCGAACGCCTCCAGCGCCGAGCGCACCGCCTCGAACGTGGCGGGCATCCGGTACGCGGCGTAGGCCGCCACGTCGGCCCGGTCCCGCAGGATCGGCGCGTTCGTCGGGGTGTCCCCCCGGTAGTTGGCGATGAGCCGCTCGACAGCGGACGCCGCCTGCCGCGGCGGCAGCCCGTCCAGCACCCCGGCAAGGGTGGAACGGAGGGTATCGGCGGTGGGGGTGGGGGCGTTCACCGGACGATTCTCTCAGGTGCGGGGAGACACCATCTAGGCGTCCCGTACCGCCTTGGCCAGGCGGCTCGCCAGGGCCGCGCGGGGGTGGCTGTCGGGGCCGCGGCGTACCGGGTGGACCGTGTTCGCCAGCAGGACGAGGAACGTGTCCGTCGCCGGGTCCAGGACCAGGGAGGTGCCGGTGAAGCCGGTGTGACCGGCGGCGCCCTGTCCCGACAGGGTGCCCATGAACCAGGGCTGGTCGATGGCGAAGCCCAGGCCGGGCGGGGTGAGGAGGAGCTCCACGAAGTCGGGGCCGAGGATGCGGGCGGGGCCGTACGCGCCGCCCGCGAGCAGGGCGCGGCAGAAGACGGCGAGGTCGGGGCCGGTGGAGAACAGTCCGGCGTGGCCCGCGACCCCGCCGAGCGCCCAGGCGTTCTCGTCGTGGACGACGCCCCGCAGCATCCCCCGGTCCGCCTTGGCCCAGGGTCTGCGCTGGTCCTCGGTGGCCGCCGCCTCGGGGCGCGGCCCGTAGGAGGTCGCCGTCATGCCCAGCGGGCGGGTGATGCCGTCGGCGATCAGGACGTCCAGGGTGCGCCCGGTGATCCGCTCCAGCACGAACTGGAGGAGCAGCATGCCGAGGTCGGAGTACAGATACTCCCCCACCTTCTCGGTGGGCGGCTCGGCGCGGAGCCGGGCGAGGCGGGCGGTGAGGTCGGGGCAGTCGTAGAGCGGGAGTTCGGGCGCGAGCCCGGCGGTGTGGGTGAGCAACTGCCTTACGGTGACGTCGTGTTCGGCGGCCCCGGTGAACTCGGGCAGGTACGCGCCCACGCGGGCGTCGATGCCAAGGGTGCCCCGCTCGATCTGCTGGAGTGCCGCGACGGACGTGAACAGCTTGGTGAGCGAGGCCAGGTCGAAGGGGGTGTCGAGGGTGACCGGCACCCGTTCGGCGGGCGGGAGTTCGACGCCGGTGCCGGACTCCGGGTCCCAGGCGGCGTACCGCACGGCCCAGCCCGACGGCTCGGCGACGGCGATCACCGGGCCGCGCCCGGCCACGGCGACGGCTCCGGCAGCCCAGGGGTGGGCTCCGGCGGTGAGGGCGTGCAGGTCGTCGGTGAGGCGGGCCATCCCCGCCGGGTCGAGCCCGGCCCGCTCGGGGGTGCCGGGACGGAGTCTCGGTGCGCTCAGTGGTCCCCTCCTTCTGGTCCTTCTGGTCCTTCTGCGCCCGCCTTCCAGGGACGGCACAGTCCCATGAAGCAGGCGCCCGCCACCAGCGCGGCCGCCAACTGGACGACGGCCATCGGGACGGCGGTGCCCTCCCCGGCGATCCCGACGAGCGGGGAGGCGACCGCGCCGATGAGGAACGAGGTCGTCCCGAGCAGCGCGGAGGCGGACCCGGCGGCGTGCCGGGTGCGCAGCAGGGCGAGGGCCTGGGTGTTGGGCATGGTGAAGCCCATCGCCGACATCAGCACGAACAGCGCGGCGGCGACGGGCGCGAGCCCCACCTCGCCGAACACCCCGGTGGCCATCAGCAGCAGCGCGGTCGCGGCCAGCACGATCACCGCGAGGCCGCAGCCGAGCACCCGGTCCAGCCGGACCCGGCCGACCAGCAGCTTGCCGTTGATCTGCCCGGCGATGACCAGGCCGACCGAGTTGAGCCCGAACAGCAGGCTGAAGGTCTGCGGGGAGGCGCCGTAGACCTCCTGGACGACGAAGGGCGACGCCGAGACGTACGCGAAGAGCGCGGCGAAGGCGAAGCCGCCGGTGAGGAGGAAGCCGGTGAAGGGCAGGTCGGCGAGGAGGCCGCGCATGGTGCGCAGGGACTCCTTCACCCCGCCCCGGTGCCGTTCGGCGGGCGGCAGCGTCTCGGGCAGCCGCAGCCAGACCAGCGCGGTGAGCACCGCCCCGATGCCGGTGAGGACGACGAAGACGCCCCGCCAGTCGGTCACCCGGAGGATCTGCCCGCCGATCAGCGGGGCGACGATCGGGGCGACCCCGGATATCAGCATCAGGGTGGAGAAGAAGCGGGCCATGGCGACCCCGTCGTAGAGGTCGCGTACGACGGCCCGCGCGATGACGATCCCGGCCGCGCCCGCGAGGCCCTGCGCCAGCCGGAAGGCGACCAGGGTCTCGACGGTGGGCGCGAGCGCGCACAGGGCGGTGGCGACGAGGTACACGGCGAGCCCGGTGAGCAGGGGGCGCCGTCGCCCCCACCGGTCGCTCATCGGGCCGACGACCAGTTGCCCGAGCGCCATCCCGGCCAGGCAGGCGGTGAGGGTGAGCTGCACGGTCGCGGCGGGCGCGTGCAGGGTGCGGGTGACCTCCGGCAGCGAGGGCAGGTACATGTCCATCGCGAGCGGGGTGGTGGCGGTGAGCGCCCCCAGCAGGAAGGTGACGAGCACCCCGCGCGGCGGCCCCGCGACCACGGCCGTCTCCCGGACGGCCGCCACCTCCGACGCCGTCACGGCATGCCGCTCACCCATGAAACCCCTCCCAGCCAACACCCCGGACGACGCCTCCCATGGTCTCAGCTCGAACAGGGTGCGGGGGACGTGTGTACGAAGCTGGCCGACGACCAGGGGAGGACGACGGCCGATGCGGCCGCCGCCCGGAGGGGTCAGCGGCGGTGGCGGCCGCCCTGCTGGGGGGCTTCGGCGGGCGTCTCCGTCGGACGGGCCCGGCGTCGGCCGCCCTGGCGCGGGACGGTCTCGGCGGGGGTGTCCGCCGCGGGGGCTCGGCGTCGGCCGCTCGGCGGCGCTTCGGCGGAGGCGGGGGCCGGGACTGGAGCCGGGGCTGGGGCGCCCGCCGTACTGGCCCGGCGGCGGCGCAGCAGGGCCCAGGCGCCCGCGCCCAGCAGGGCCGCCGTGCCCGCCGCGCCCTCGGTGAGGCGGAGGGCGGACGGGCCGGCCGGGGTGACGTCGGCATGGGCCTGCTTGCGCACCGGGACCGGGCTGACGGTCGGGCTGTTGCCGTCGGTGCCGCCGGGTGCGGCGAGCAGGCCGACCGGCTGGGCGGCGCGGCCGGGGCCGAAGCCCCAGTCGAGGAGGGCGGCGGTCTGCTCGTAGACGGCGTTGCTGCCCTCGGTGGGGTGCATCACGGTGACCAGCAGGGTGCGGCCGCCGCGGGTGGCGGCGCCGGTGAAGGTGTTGCCCGCGTGGCTGGTGTAGCCGTTCTTGACCCCGAGCAGCCCCGGGTACGGCGTGAGCCCGAACGCGCCGGTGAGCAGGCGGTCGGTGTTCTGGATCTGGAAGGTCTTCTTGCCGCCCGCCGGGAAGTCGGCGGTACGGGTCCCGCAGTGGCGCCGGAAGTCGGGGTTCTCGAGCCCCGCGCGGGCGAACAGCGTGAGGTCGTACGCGGAGGAGATCTGTCCCTTGTGGTCGAAGCCGTCCGGGCTGACCACATGGGTGTCGAGGGCGTGCAGGTACTCGGCCCTGGCCTGCATCTCGGCGACCGTGCGGGCGACACCGCCGTTCAGGTGGGCCAGCACGTGCACGGCGTCGTTGCCGGAGCGCAGGAACACGCCCTGCCAGAGCTGCTCGACGGTGTACGTGGTCCCGGCCTGGACGCCGACGAGGCTGGACCCGGACGGTATGTCGGCGAGGTCGGCGTCGGTGACCCGGTGGCGCTGGGCGGGGTCGAACTTGGGCAGCACGGTGTCCGCGAACAGCATCTTCAGCGTGGACGCGGGCGCGAGGCGGCGGTGGGCGTTGAAGGAGGCGAGCACCTCCCCGGTGTCCCGGTCGGCGACGAGCCACGCCGCGGCGGTGAGCTTTTTCGGCAGACCGGCCGCGCGCACCTGGACCCCGGCGCGGGCCAGCCGTTCACCGCCGACGGCGTTCGTCCCCGCGGATCTCGCCCCGGCGGCGGAGGCGGGGGCGGTGGCGGTCAGGGGGACGGCGGCGGCCGCGAGACCGAGGAGGGCACGTCGGCTGAGCGGGGAACATTCACGCACCCGGGGACCGTACACCGGCTCCGAAGGGCCCTTACCCGGGGGAGGTGTTTCCCCGGCCAGGACTTTGCACTCTTATGAAAGTCCGATGGACCGATGGCATGCCGGGTGTCGTGTGCCCTATGCCTGACCTGTCTCGAACCGCGAGATCCGCCCGTCGTCGGCCACGGTGAACGTCCACCGGGTCCGCATCTCGCCCCAGGTGTCGTTGCGGTACCGGGCGACGAGCGCGCGGCCGCCCCGGGACTCGTTGTCGACCTCGAAGTGGCCGTGGGTGGAGAAGATCTCCTGGTCGATCCAGACGGCGAGGTCGTGGTCGGCGCCGTCGTCGGCCATGGTCGCGCCGGGCGCGAGGAGGGACATGAAGCCTTCGCGGTCATGGGAGTTGACGGCGTGCACGAAGGCCCTCACGGCCGGGTCGCGCAGCTTGGCGGGCTGAATCGTCATGGCGTCAGGCTCACACCGCTCCCCGCGCCCTGCCACCGGACGTCCGCCACCCGGACGCCCGTGCCGGGAGGCCGGACGGGGGACCCGGTGCGACGGTGGACTGACCGTGGACGCGAGGGAAGGGAGTCACCATGACCTGTTACGACCGACGCGATGTGGGCCTGCTGCTGCTCCGGCTGAGCACCGGCGGGGTACTGGCCGCGCACGGCGCGCAGAAGCTGTTCGGCTGGTTCGGCGGGCACGGCCTGGAGGGCACCGGCCAGTTCATGGAGTCCGTCGGCTTCGCACCGGGGAAGGCGAGCGCGACGGCGGCGGGCGCGGCGGAGGCGGGCGGAGGCGTCCTGCTGGCCCTGGGCCTCGCGACCCCCGTGGCGGGCGCGGCGGCGGCCGGCGCGATGGCGGGCGCGGCGGCCCTGCACGTCCCCAACGGCTTCTTCGCCCAGGAGGGCGGCTACGAGTACGCGGCGAGCCTCGGCCTGGCCGCGGCGGGCCTCGCCGTCACGGGCCCCGGCCGCCTCTCCCTGGACCACCTCCTCGGCCACGTCTTCGACCGCAACTGGATGGTCCCGACCGCCCTCGGCGTCACGGCCGCCGTCACGGCAGCGGTCATCGGCGCCCGAAGCCGCCGCCTGCGGGAGACGGTGATCACGGAGCAGGAGGTGCTGTTCGAGGAGTAGAGCGCCTGCGACCGCGGCGCGACCACGCCCCTGCGCCGTCGACAGGATGACACCATGTGGGTATCATCCTGTCATGCTGTACGAGATGCCCCGCCTCACCGTTGCCGACCATCACGTCCTGGACGAGATCGCCCAGATGCGTCGCGACTTGCGCCATGCCGTGCAGCGAGCACCCACCAAATGGACTCTTGACCTGAGGCGCCATCTGACCGCGTCAGCCATTGCCGCCTCCAACACGATCGAGGGTTACAAGGTGGACGCCCGGGACGTCGCCGATCTCATGGACGACGCCCAGGAGAAGGTGGATGTCACCGATGCGAACCGTGCGGAGACTGTCGCCTATCAGCAGGCGATGACCTACATCCAGTCTCTGCATGGCGCACCCGATTTCGAGTACAGCAAGGGCCTGCTCAATGCTCTGCACTGGATGCTGCAGGGGCACCACCACCCTCGGAAGCTCGCCGGGCAGTGGCGGCAAGGCCCCATCTTCATCACCGCGGTCGGCGACCCGCACGCGACGGAATATGAGGGCCCGCACGAAGACGTCGTGGCCGACCTGATGGCTGAGCTGGTCGACTGGCTCAACACCGGCGACATGGATTCCGACCCGCTGGTGCGCGCCGCGATGGCGCACTTCAATCTTGTCAAGATTCATCCGTGGGCAGATGGCAACGGCCGCATGTCCCGCTCCCTGCAAACTCTCCTGATCTCCAGAGAAGGCGTTCTCGCACCCGAGTTTTCCTCCATCGAGGCATGGCTGGGAATGCCCGGTCACACGTGGGACTACTACAAGGTTCTGCGCGAGGTCGGCGGGCCCGTCTACAGCCCGAAGCGAGACGCTGCTCCGTGGATACGATTCAATCTTCGCGCTTATCACGAGCAGACCCAGAGCGTGCAGCAACGCGTCAACCGGTCCAACACGTGCTGGATCCAACTCGATGAGCAGCGCGATGCCCTTGATGTTTCCGAGCGTCAGGTCACCGCTCTGCATGAAGTCTCGATGACTGGACGGGTGCGTCGTTCGCGGTACGAGAAGGCAGAAGGGATCAGCGAGCAGCAGGCGCAGCGCGATATGCAGCATCTGATGCGTCAAAATCTACTGACGCCCGTCGGCAACACAAAGGGGCGCTATTACGTTCCTGGTGACCGCTATCCACAGGAAGTCCTGGCCACTGCTGCCGCGCGGCACACCATTCGCGACCCCTACGACGGTGCCGCCTGATCATGGCCCGCGCGCGCCCGGCGGAGTAGTCGGCGTTGCCCCTTCTTGCGGGGGGGTACGACAGACGAGTCGGGCTGTACGCCGGGTTCTGTTCCGGGGGCCCTCGCGGGCGTCCCGGTGACGGCCATCCATCTAGGGCCGGTGTTGCCACCGGCCTCGTGCGGTCTACCCGCGGACTCGGGCGGGCAGCCCTCGATCGTCCGCGCAGAAACACCGGGGTGTTTCCTTTTGACCTTGCTCCGGGTGGGGTTTACCTAGCTGCCCAGGTCACCCTGGGCACTGGTGGTCTCTTACACCACCGTTTCACCCTTACCCCGCGCCGAGGCGCGAGGCGGTCTGTTCTCTGTGGCACTGTCCCGCGAGTCGCCTCGGGTGGCCGTTAGCCACCACCCTGCCCTGTGGAGCCCGGACGTTCCTCGGGAAGCCCCCTAAGGGACTCCACGCGGCCGTCCGCCCGGCTCGTCTGCCGTGCCGACCATGGTACCGGGCCGGGCGGGCGGCGCCGACCGCCGCCGGAGGCCCGTACGCTGGCGCGGAGGCCGAGAACGCCGAGAACAAGGAGTCCGTCCGTGCTGGTCCTGCTGCCCCCGTCGGAGGGAAAGGCGTCCTCGGGTCGGGGTGCCCCGCTGAAGCCCGAGTCGCTGTCCCTGCCCGGTCTCGCCGCCGCCCGGCGGGCCGTGCTCGCCGAGCTGGTCGAGCTGTGCGCCGGGGACGAGGAGAAGGCCCGCGAGGTGCTGGGGCTGAGCGAGGGGCTGCGCGGCGAGGTCGCCAAGAACGCCGGGCTGCTCACGGCCGGTGCCCGGCCCGCCGGTGAGATCTACACCGGTGTCCTCTACGACGCCCTCGGTCTGGCCACCCTCGACCCCGCCGCCAAGCGCCGCGCGGCCCGCTCGCTGCTGGTGTTCTCCGGCCTCTGGGGCGCGATCGGCGTCACCGACCGCATCCCCTCCTACCGCTGCTCGATGGGCGTCAAGCTGCCCGGTCTGGGCGCGCTGGCCGGGCACTGGCGGGCACCGATGGCCGAGGTACTGCCCGAGGCGGCCGGGGGCGGCCTGGTGCTGGACCTGCGCTCCGCCGCGTACGCCGCCGCCTGGAAGCCGAAGGGCGAGGTCGCGGGGCGCACGGCGACGGTACGGGTGCTGCACGCGCCCACCCGCAAGGTGGTCAGCCACTTCAACAAGGCGACGAAGGGCCGTATCGTCCGCGCCCTGCTCACCGAGGGCACCGCGCCGAAGGACCCGGCCGAGCTGATCGTCGCGCTGCGGGATCTCGGGTACGAGGTGGAGGCGGCGGCACCGGAGAAGGCCGGGAAGCCGTGGGCGCTGGACGTGCTGGTGGACGAGGTTCACTGAAGGTCCGTTGCATTCTGCGCAACGTTCGTTGCGCACGCTGCCACTGCTGGGCACGATGGCGTCCATGACCTCAGCCGCGCCCTCGCCCGCCTCCGTACTGGATCTCGCGCCCGTCCTCCCCGTCGTCGTGCTCTCCGACGCCGCCGACGCCGTGCCGCTGGCGCGGGCGCTGGTCGCCGGGGGGCTGCCCGCGATCGAGGTCACGCTGCGGACGCCCGCCGCGCTGGACGGCATCCGAGCCATCGCCGAAGAGGTGCCCGAGGCGGTGGTGGGCGCCGGGACGGTGATCACACCGGAGCAGGTGACGCGGTGCGTGGCGGCCGGGGCGCGGTTCCTGGTCTCCCCCGGCTGGACCGAGTCGCTGCTCGCGGCGATGCGGGGGTCCGGGGTGCCGTTCCTGCCGGGGGTGTCGACCACCTCGGAGGTGGTGGCGCTGCTGGAGCGCGGGGTGCGCGAGATGAAGTTCTTCCCGGCCCAGGCGGCGGGCGGTACGGCCTATCTGAGGTCCCTCGCCGGACCGTTGCCCGACGCCCGCTTCTGTCCCACCGGCGGGATCGCCGAGGCGAGCGCGCCGGAGTATCTGGCGCTGCCCAACGTGGGCTGCGTGGGCGGCAGTTGGATGGTCCCGGCGGACGCGGTGGCCGCCGGGGACTGGGCCCGGATCGAGGAGCTGGCGCGGGGTGCGGCCGGGCTCAGGGACGCAGGTGGGACGTGTCGTTGAAGAGCCGTACGCTCGCGTTGCCGTCGGCGTAGTACGCCACCGCCGACAGTGAGGCGGCCGACAGCTCCATCCGGAAGAGGGACTCCGGCGGGGCGCCCAGGGCGAGCCGCAGCAGGGTCTTGATCGGCGTGACGTGGGTGACCAGCAGGACCGTACGGCCCTGGTACTCGGCCACCAGCCGGGCGCGGGCCTCCTCGATCCGCTCGGCGGTCTCCGCGAAGCTCTCCCCGCCCCCGGTGGGGTGCGCCGAGGGGTCGCCGAGCCAGGCGTTCAGGTCGTCCGGGTAACGCTCGCGGGCCTCCCCGAAGGTCAGCCCCTCCCAGGCGCCGAAGTCCGTCTCGCGCAGCCCGTCGTCGACGCTCACGTCCAGCCCCAGCCGGGCCGCGACGATCCCCGCGGTCTCCCGCGTACGGGCCAGCGGCGAGGCGACGACAGCCTGCACGGTCCCCCGCCGCGCCAGCGACCCGGCCACCCGCCGGGCCTGCTCCTGGCCCACCTCCGACAGCGCGGGATCGCTCCCCCCGCTCCCGGAGAACCGCTTCTGCGGAGTGAGCGGCGTCTCCCCGTGCCGCAGCAGCACGAAGGTCGCGGGCGCCCCGAGATCGGGCGCGGCACTCCAGCCGGGCGAGGCGGTGGTCGCGGAGGCGACGGTACGGGCGGCACGGGTGTCGGCCTGCTGCGGTTCGGCTGCGGACTCGGCCGGTCCGGGGGCTTGGCGGTAGGTCGAAGGTGCCGGGGCTTGCGAGTCCGCCTCGCTGATCCCAGCCGCCGAAGCGTCCGCGCCGGGACCGCCCTCGCCCGCCGCACGCACCCCCCGCCCCAGCGCCGCCCGTACGGCCGCCGCGCCCGCGCGGGCGTCGCCGGGCGGACCCTCGGGCTCGACGAACGCCGGGGTGCGGGGCGTCCACGTCTCGCCCTTAGCACCCGCGTCCATCGCCTCGTTGGCCAGCCGGTCCGCGTGCTTGTTCCGCTCGCGCGGAATCCACTCGTAGGTGACCCGGCCGGGCGGGAAGACCGAGCGGGCCTCGGTGGCCAGGGGCCGCATGTCGGGGTGCTTGATCTTCCAGCGGCCCGACATCTGCTCGACGACGAGCTTGGAGTCCATCCGCACGGCGACCCGCGCCTCGGGGTCGAGGGCGTGGGCGGCGCGCAGGCCGGCGACGAGGCCCCGGTACTCGGCGACGTTGTTGGTGGCGACGCCGATGAACTCGGCGGCCTCGGCCAGGGTCTCCCCCGTGGCCGCGTCACTCACCGCGGCCCCGTACCCGGCCGGGCCGGGGTTGCCCCGCGACCCGCCGTCGGCCTCGACGACGAACTCCCGCACGTTGAACGCTCCTTACAGACCCGACTCCGCCGTGCGCACCAGGATGCGGTGGCAGTTCTCGCAGCGGACCACGGCATTGCGCGCGGCCGCGCGGATCTCGCTGAGCTCGGTGATCGCCAGCTCCTGGCGGCAGCCCTGGCAGGTGCGGGCGTACAGCTTGGCCGCGCCGACACCGCCGCCCTGGACGCGCAGGCGGTCGTAGAGCTTGAGGAGGTCGGCCGGGACGGAGGCCGAGACGACCTCGCGCTCCTTGGTCACCGCGGCGGCCTCGTCGTCCAGCTCGCGGTACGCGGCGTCGCGGCGCCCGGTGGCGTCGTCGGACTTGGCCTGCACGGAGGCGACCCGCTCGGTCAGCTCGGCGACGCGCGCCTGGGCGGACTCACGGCGCTCCATGACCTCGAGGACGACGTCCTCCAGGTCGCCCTGGCGCTTGGCGAGGGAGGTGATCTCGTGCTGGAGGCTGGCGAGGTCCTTGGGCGAGCTGACCGCGCCGGAGTCCAGGCGCTGCTGGTCGCGGGTGGCACGGCGGCGCACCTGGTCCACGTCCTGCTCGGCCTTGGTCTGCTCGCGGGCGCAGTCGCCCTCCTCGGTCTGCGCGGCCACCAGCAGGTCGCGCAGCTGGACGAGGTCCTTGCCCAGCGTCTCGATCTCGGCGTGCTCGGGGAGCGACGTCCGCTTGTACGCGAGCTGCTGCAGGCGGACGTCGAGGGCCTGGACGTCGAGGAGTCGGATCTGGTCGGCGGGCTCGGCGTTCAGTTGGGGGCTCCCATGGGGCTAGTGGTGACGGGGGACGCCGCGTGGGCGGTCCAGGGGTCGGTGACCGTCGTGGACACGTGGACCCGGAGGCCCCAGCCGTGACGGTCGGAGATCTGGTCGAGCTCGGCCGCGGCCAGCTCGCACCAGGGCCACTCGGTGGCCCAATGGGCCGCGTCGAGGAGGGCGAGCGGGCGCTCGTCCACGGACGCGGTGACCTCGGTGAACTCGGAGGCCGGGTGATGGCGCAGGTCGGCGGTGAGGAAGGCGTCCACACCGGCCGCGCGAACCCGGTCGAAGAGGCTGTCGCCGGAGCCGCCGCTGACGGCGACCCTGCGGACGACGGCGTCGGGGTCGCCGGCCACCCGGATGCCCTGCGCGGTGGCGGGCAGCCGCTCGGCGGCGCGCTCGGCCAGTTCGCGGACGGTCAGCGGGTGGTCCAGCTCGCAGATCCGGCCCAGGCCCCGGCGCCCGTCCGGGTCGTCGGGGTCGGGCACGAGCGGGCCGGTGACCCGGAGGTCCAGCGCGCCCGCGAGGGCGTCGGAGACTCCGGGGTCGGCCTTGTCGGCGTTGGTGTGCGCGACGTGCAGGGCGACGTCGTTCTTGATCAGCGTGTGCACGACGCGGCCCTTGGGGGTGTCGGCGGCCACCGTGGTCGTCCCGCGCAGATAGAGCGGGTGGTGGGTGACGAGCAGGTCGGCGCCGAGCCGTACGGCCTCGTCGGCGACCTCCTGGACGGGGTCCACGGCGAACAGGACGCGCGTGACCTCCTGGCCGGGATCGCCCACGACCGTGCCGACCGCGTCCCAGGACTCGGCCCGCTCGGCGGGCCACAGGGTCTCCAGCGCGGCGATGACTTCAGACAGACGGGGCACGAGGAAAGGCTACCTGTCCGTCCAGGGGGGCCGTACCGCGTACGGCGGCCTCGGGCCGGTACGCCCACCCCCGCCCTTTCCTCAGAGGAATCGCTTCTGCGCCACCCGTATGTGTGAAGTGGACCGGACCCGGCCCCCCGGCCGTGCGTACGAAAACTAGCTTCGTCGCCGGAGGTGACCGAACGATGACGGCCTGTGCGATCGAATCCCCGTCGACCGGTGCGGAACACGAGGCGCCCACGACGCGGTACGCCATCACGGCGGACGGCGCGTACGCCGCGCGGCTCGCGCTGGACGGCGAGAGCTGGTTCCCGGAGCGCTGGACCCTGGACGGCCCGGAGCCGTACGCGGTGCCGCTGCCCGGCGGCCAGCCGGAGGAGCCGGGCACCGAGGTGCATCCGATGGGCGACGGGCGGGTGCTGATCCACCGCCTGGTGGAGCGGCGGCACGCCTTCTCCCTGCTGTACCCGACCGGTCCCGGCACCGGTGAGCTGCAGGTGGGCGCGATCGAGTGCGAGTCCGACACCTATGTCACGCTGCTGCCGCCCGCGCCGGGGGGCGAGCGGGCGTACGCGCTGGCGGTGTGCGAGACGTCCACGGCGGTGTGGCTGGTGGCGGGGGGTGCCGCCGGGCCGGAGCGGGTGGCCGGGATGCCGGGGCGGTGCTCGGGCGGGGTCTGGCTGGACCCGGCGGGGCGGATGCTGGCGCTGGACCGGGAGCTGGGCGGCCGGACCAAGACGGTCGTGGTGGATCTGGGGCGGGACGGCGAGGTCTCGCCGCTGCTCCAGATCACTCCCGGCAGCGACGACCGGCTGCTGCTGGCCGACCCGGACAGCGGGCTGGTGGTGATCTCCTCGGACGCGGCCTCGCCGGGGCAGGAACGATTGGGCTGGGGCGTGCTGGGCGGCACCCTGCCGGTCCGCTTCCCCGGCGCGCTGCGGCTGCCGGACTGCGTGGTGACGCCGTTCGCCATCCAGCCGGGCCAGGTCCTGACGCCGGAGAACTGCGCGGTCGCGCTGCGGGTGGACGGCCCGCTGGGCACCTGGGTGGGCACCTGGCGCCCGGCCGAGCGCCGGGTACGGCACCTGCCCGCGCCCGAGGGCTGGCTGGCGGGGTCGGGGCTGTGGACGGCGGAGGGGGTGCTGCGGCTGCCGTACGCCACGGCGCAGACGCCGTGCGGGGTGGCGGAGCTGAACCCGCCGGGGGCGGAGCCGGAGCCGGCCACGGCCGGGGAGCCCGCCGAGGAGTCCGCCGAGGCGCCGGACCTGGAGGAGTCCCGGACCCCCCGCCCGGTCCCCCTGCGGGAGGCGCCGCTCGGCAAGGTCGCGGCCGGGTAGCGGAGGTCGGCACGGCCGCCTGGACCGGACCCCCGGTGGGTTGGTTAGACTCTCCCGGCTGCAAGACGATCATGTTGACGGGGTGAATGCTTCCGATGACCGACACCAGCACGACGCAGCCGCTGTCCGCATCCGCGGATTCCGGGCTCCACCAGCCGGAATCCGTCTCCGCGGAGGCGGACGGACACGGTCGCCACCGGGGCCCGGTCACCGACCGGGACGGGGAGAACACCCCCCATGGGCGCCATCGCCGTCCGTCCGGCGGGACCGGCGACACGGCTGTCTGATCAGAACGGCGAAGGGGCGGGGTACGGGCCACAGGGCTCGCACCCCGCCCCTTCGCCGTGCCCGGTCGTGAGATTCGCGCCGGGACATTTGTACTGCCCGAGTCCGTACGTACGCCTCTGTCCGGGGCGGCGGCCCGCTTCTACCGTCGTAGGCATGACACAAACGCGATCGTCGTCCCGGTGCGGGCAGCGGCTCTCGTTCCCTACCCTGGAGCGTCGTCCCGCCGACCGACGGGACGCGGTGGGGCGGGAGAAGCCGAGGGACACGGACATGACGTGGTGGGCGCGGGCGCGCCGCCGGGCCGGGGCGCGGCGGGCGCGGGCCGCCGGGCACGCGGGACCCCCGCCGACCGGCTTCGCGCTGCTGCCCTGGCTGCTGATGGGCCTGGGCTCCTTCTCCAACCTCCTGCAGGGCAAGACCGAGAGCCCGTGGATCGGCGGGCTGGGTCTGTTCACCTTCAACTCGCTCTACATCTACGTCACGTTCCGCGCCTTCGACCGCGCCAAGCGCGAGTCCCTCTCGACCCGGCTGGCGCTGCTGACGATGGGCCTGCTGACCACGGGTCTGGCGGTCGGCTACGGCGGGAACTGGCTGCTGTTCTTCCCGCTGCTGGGCCTCGCCACGGGCGCCACCCTGCGCGGCCGGCACCTGGGACGGATCGGGCTGCTGCTCGCGGCGTACGGCGCGGTCCTCGCGGGCCTGCGCGAGGGCTGGCGGGAGGCGCCGAACATCGGGTACGCGACCTTCCTGTCCTGCATGGTCACGGCGGCGATCCTGAGCCTGTCGGAGGCGGTGCGGGAGCTGCGGGCCGCGCGGGAGGAACTGGCGCGGCGGGCGGTGGAGAAGGAGCGGCTGCGGTTCTCCCGCGACCTGCACGACCTGCTGGGGCACACGCTGTCGGTGATCGTGGTGAAGTCGGAGGCCGCGCGGCGGCTGGCCGGGCGGGACCTGGACGCGGCGCTGGCGCAGATCGGGGACATCGAGTCGGTGGGGCGGCAGGCGCTGACCGAGATCCGGGAGGCGGTGACCGGGTACCGCGAGGGCAGCCTGTCCACCGAGCTGACGCGGGCCCGTTCGGCGCTGGCGGCGGCGAGCGTGGAGCCGGTGGTCCGGCAGACGGGGGCGCCGCTGGCCCCGCAGACCGAGGCGCTGCTCGGCTGGGTGGTGCGCGAGGCGGTGACCAACGTGGTCCGGCACAGCCGCGCGTCCCGCTGCGAGATCACCGTGGAGAGCGCGGAGGAACGGGTCCGGCTCACCGTCACCGACGACGGCACCGGACCGGCGGTCCCGGCCACCGACGGCAACGGACTGACGGGCCTGACCGAACGCCTGGCCGCGGCGGGCGGCTCGCTGACGGCCGGTCCGGCCCCGCAGGGCGGCTTCACGGTGACGGCGGAACTGCCGCTGGGCCCGGCGGACCCGTGCGCCGAGGACGCGGTGCCTCTCGCGCTGGAGTCCTGACGGCCGGGCGGCCCCTCGCTACGCTGGCGCGGTGAACGAGATCCGCCTCCTGCTGGCCGAGGACCAGGGCATGATGCGCGGCGCCCTGGCCCTCCTGCTGGGCATGGAGGACGACATCGAGGTGGTCGCGCAGGTGTCGGCGGGGGACGCGATCGTGCGGGCCGCTCTGGAGCACCGGCCGGACGTGGCGCTGCTGGACATCGAGCTGCCGGGCCTGAGCGGGCTGGACGCGGCCGCGCTGCTGCGGGAGCGGGTGCCCGGGTGCCGGGTGCTGATCCTGACGACGTTCGGGCGGCCCGGCTATCTGCGCCGGGCGATGGAGGCGGGGGCGGCCGGGTTCCTGGTGAAGGACGGCCCGGTGGAGGAGCTGGCGCGGGCGGTGCGCCGGGTGCTGGCCGGAGAGACGGTGGTCGACCCCGTACTGGCGGCGGCCGCGCTGAGCGCCGGGCCGAATCCGCTGACGGGCCGGGAGTGCGAGGTGCTGACCGCCTCCGTGGACGGCGCGACGGTCGCCGACATCGCCGCCCGGCTCCACCTCTCGGAGTCCACGGTCCGCAACTACCTCTCCGCGGCGATCGGCAAGACCGGCACCCGCAACAGGGCGGAGGCCGTGCGAGAAGCACGACAGCGAGGCTGGCTGTAAAGCACTGACACCCGGTCAGAAACCCATGTCTCGGTCAAGGATTCATTAGCGTCCCGAAGCAACGGAATAGTTTCCCGTGCATACGAGGTTCACCTTGCACGTATTCACGCGGGAGGACCCCATTTCCATGACCCACACCACACCCGACCACGCCACCCGGAGAGCGGGCGGGGCCGTCGTCCCGGTGCTCGCCTTCGCGGGCATCGTGGTCGCGGTGATGCAGACCCTGCTCGTGCCGGTCATCAAGGACCTGCCGCAGCTGCTCGGCACCGAGCCGAGCAACGCGACCTGGGTCCTCACCTCCACCCTGCTCTCCGGTGCCGTGGCCACCCCGATCATGGGCCGCCTCGGCGACCTGTACGGCAAGCGCCGGATGCTGATCCTCAGCCTGTCCGTGATGGTGGTCGGCGCGCTGGTCAGCGCCTTCACCAGCCAGCTGCTCCTGATGATCGTGGGCCGGGTCCTCCAGGGCTTCGCCATGGGCGCGATCCCGCTGGGCATCGGCCTGATGCGCGACATGCTCCCGCGTGAGCGGCTCGCCTCCGCGATGGCGCTGATGAGCTCCTCGATCGGCGTCGGCGGCGGTCTCGCGCTGCCCGCCGCCGCCCTGGTCGCCCAGCACACCGACTGGCACGCCCTGTTCTACGGCGCCGCCGGGCTGGGCGCGCTCGCCATCGGCCTCACCCTGCTCGTCGTCCCCGAGTCCCCGGCCCGCGCGAAGGGCTCCTTCGACTACCCGGGCGCCGTCGGCCTCTCCGTCGGACTGGTGCTGCTCCTGCTGCCGATCACCAAGGGCAGCGACTGGGGCTGGTCCTCCGGCACCACGCTCGGCCTGTTCGGCGGCGCGCTCGCCGTGCTGCTGCTGTGGGGCGTGTACGAGCTGCGCATACCGGCCCCCCTGGTCGACCTGCGCACCACCGCCCGCCGCGAGGTGCTGCTCACCAACCTCGCCTCGATCATGGTCGGTGTCAGCTTCTACGTCGTCTCGCTGGTCCTCCCCCAGCTCCTCCAGCTCCCCACCGCCACCGGCTACGGGCTGGGCCAGTCGATGGTGGTCGCCGGTCTGTGCGTGGCCCCGCTGGGCCTGACGATGATGTTCACCGCCCCGGTCTACGCCCGCCTCTCGGCCCGCTACGGACCCCGGACGACCCTGATCATCGGCCTGCTGGTCATCGCGGTCGGCTACGCGGGCGGCCTTGGCCTGATGCACGCCGCGTGGCAGACGATCATCACCTCGGTGGTCCTCGGCGCGGGCATCGGCCTGGCCTACTCCTCGCTGCCCGCGCTGATCGTGGGCGCGGTCCCGGCCTCCGAGACGGGTGCCGCCAACGGTCTCAACACCCTGATGCGCTCCATCGGCACCTCGGTCTCCAGCGCCGTCATCGGCATGGTGCTGGCCAACACCGCGCACGACCTGGGCGGCGGGGTCGCGGTGCCGACGATGCACGGGTTCCGGGTGTCGTTCCTGATCGCCACCGCGGCCGTGCTGGTGGGCCTGACGCTCGCGCTGTTCCTGCCGCGCACCCCGCGTCCGGCCCCTCAGCACACCCAGCTGCGGGCCAGCAGCGAGGAGGACGCGGTGCTGGAGCGCGCCGAGGAGGTGCTGCGCGGCTTCCGGGGCCGGGTGCTGGACGCCTCCGGCGCCCCGGTGGCCCGCGCCAAGGTCACCCTGATCGACCGCCGGGGCCGCCAGGCGGGCTCCACCCTCTCCGGCCATGACGGCGGCTACGCCCTCACCGTCCCGTCCGAGGGCCCGTACGTGCTGGCCGCCCGCGCCGCCGGGCACGGCCCGCTGGCCTCGGCGGCGACGCACGCCGGGGACGAGCGTCCGGTCGAGCTGGACCTGCCGCTGCCGGGCGAGACCGTCACGGCGTAAACCCCGCGAGTCCCCCCGCCACCGCACCCCCCGTCGTTCCTCGGCGGGGGGTGCGGCAGCATGGGGCGACCAGAGAGCCGTACGACCGAGAGGAACCCGCATGCCCGCGGCACCGAAGCCCGACATCCTGGCCGCGTTCGAGGCCGCGAAGGGGTTCATGCCCGTGGACGAGGGGCTGGCGCTGTACGCGGCGGCGGTGGAGGCCGGACGGCTGGGGCTGCCGCTGCTGGAGGTCGGCACCTACTGCGGGCGTTCCACCGTGCTGCTCGCGGACGCGGCCCGCGAGGCGGGGGTCACCGCGCTCACCGTCGACCACCACCGGGGCAGCGAGGAGCAGCAGCCGGGCTGGGACTACCACGACCCGGAGACCGTCGATCCCGAGATCGGCCTGATGGACACCCTCCCCACCTTCCGCCGCACCCTGCACCGGGCGGGCCTGGAGGACCACGTGATCGCGCTGGTCGGCCGCTCCCCGCAGGTCGCGAAGGTGTGGAACTCCCCGGTGGCGCTGGTGTTCGTGGACGGCGGCCACACCGACGAGCACGCGAACGCCGACTACGAGGGCTGGACCCCGCACCTCGCGCCCGGCGGCCTGCTCGTCATCCACGACGTGTTCCCCGAGCCGGAGGACGAGTTCACCGGCCAGGCGCCCTACCGGGTGTACCTGCGGGCGCTGGCCTCGGGCGCCTTCACCGAGGTCTCCGCAACGGGTTCGCTGCGGGTGCTGAAGCGCACCGGGGACGGCATCTGACGAGCCGTCAGGGATGCGGGGGCGGGGCCGGTCCTGCCGTTAGGGTGGCCGGGTGTCGTACGAAGGCCCGGAAGACGAAGCCCCCCAGCCGCGCTCCCGCCGCGCGCTGCCCATGACGTTCGCCGCGCTGGTGCCGGTCGCCCTGCTGGGCTGGCTGGGCTGGTCGGCACTCGGTGACGAGCCGGACCGCCCGGCGGCCGCCGCGAGCCCGTCGGTGTCCGCGGCGCCGGGCAGCACGAGCGGTCCCTCGCCGAGCGCGGGCTCGCTCGCCGGGAAGGTCGTCGTCATCGACCCCGGCCACAACATGGGCAACTTCCAGCACACGGCCGAGATCAACAAGCAGGTCGACGTCGGCAACGGCAAGAAGGAGTGCGACACCACCGGCACCGCCACCAACGCCGGTTATCCGGAGGCCAAGTTCACGCTCGACCTCGCCCACCGGCTGCGGGCGCTGCTGGAGAAGCAGGGCGCCACGGTGAAGCTGACCCACGACGGCGACCGGAAGTGGGGGCCGTGCGTGGACGAGCGGGCCCGGATCGGCAACACCGCCCACGCGGACGCGGCGATCTCGCTGCACGCGGACGGTTCGGCCGAGGGCAACCGGGGCTTCCACGTGATCATGCCGGGCTCGGTGCACGCGGGCGCCGCGGACACCCGGCCGATCGTCGGCCCCTCGAAGAAGCTGGGCGAGCGGGTCGCGGACGGCTACCACCGGTCCACCGGCTCCCCCTTCTCCAACTACCTGGGCGACGGCACCGGGATGGTCACGCGCACGGACCTCGGCGGTCTCAATCTGTCAACGGTTCCGAAGGTGTTCATCGAATGCGGAAACATGCGGGACAAGTCCGATGTGGCCCTGCTGACCAGCGGTCCCTGGCGGCAGAAGGCCGCGCAGGGGATCTCTGAGGGAATCGTGAGTTTCCTGCACGAGTCGTGACCGCCGGGCGAAACCGTCCGCACAGCGGATCACGCGGACGGTACTGTCTACCGACGACGAGACGACCTACGAAGGACCTGATGAAGTGAATATCCGATCCCTCACCAGAGGCGACGGCGTGGTGATCGGAGCGGCGCTGCTGCTGCTCATCGCGTCGTTCTTCGACAACTTTTCGTACGACGACCTTCCCGGCGACGTCGACATGCCGAACCTCTGGGAGAGCGGCCCGGTCCTGTTCAGTGTCGTCCTGGCAGGTCTGATCGCCGCCGCGCTCGTCGTCACCGCCCGCGCGCTGCCGCAGCCCCGCAAGGTCGCCGGTCTCGAACTCGGCGTGTTCGGTGTGGCGTTCGCGGTGTTCGCCGCGTGGAGCGCGCTGGGCAATGTGATCGACCCCATCGGCGGCCTGGACAACATCGCGTCCGGCTCGAAGCCGCCGAGCGCCGGTACCGGCCTGATCCTGGCGCTGGTCGCGACGCTGCTGATGGCGGCCGCCGCCATCGCCACCCCGCTCGTCCCGGCGCTCCAGGCCGGGCTGATCCCGGCGCCGAAGCCCGCCGCCCCGCAGCCCTACGGCGCGCAGCCGCCCCAGGGTTACGGCTACCCCGGCGCCCAGGCCGCGTCGTTCGGCGGCCAGCCGCAGCCGGGCGGCCAGGTGTACGGGCAGCCCGCGGGCCATGGCGCCCCGGCCCAGCAGCAGCCGCCCGCCGCCTTCTCGCCGTTCTGGTTCGCCGTACCGGTGGCCCGCCCGCTGTACGCGGAGGACGGTTCGCCCAGCCCGGTCGCCGAGCTGGCTCCCGGCACCTGGTACCTGGCGGTCGAGCACCGCGGTGACGCGCTGGTCGCGCAGACCCAGGACGGCCGTCGCGGTGTCCTCCAGGACACCTCGGGCATCCAGCGCGGCTGAGCCCCCCGGACCGTCGCACACGGCCCCTCGCCCCTGCCGGGCGGGGGGCCGTCGCCGTTCCGGGCCCTGCCCCGGTGGACAGTTGCGGCGCGGGTCTCCTCATCGACGACCTCATCGAGCCTAGCCGCGCTCGGGCCAGACCGGGCCCTGGTCGCCCCAGACGACGCCCTTGTTGCGGCACAGACAGAAGGGGTGGCCGACCGGGTCCGTGAAGACCTGCCAGCCGTAGCCGTTGGGGCCGACGAAGTCCTGCTTCAGCGTCGCGCCGAGGGCGAGGACGCGGCTCTGCTCGGACTCGATGTCGTCCACTTCGAAGTCGAGGTGGAACTGCTTGGGGTGCTCGGTGTCGGGCCACTGCGGAGCGCGGTAGTCATCCACCCGGATGAAGGCCAGCTCGATCTCGCCGAACCGGATGCCCGCCCAGTCCGCCGAGCTGTCCTCCTTGATCGGACGGCCCGTCACCTCGGAGTAGAAGGCCGCCAGCTTCATGGTGTCCGGACAGCCGACAATGAAGTCGGTGAGTCGCAACATCCCGCGATCTTGGCACAATCCCACCCGTCCGGACCTCGCGTTTCCGCATCGTCCTCATCCGGTCGGCGAAGTGATCCGGGGGAAACGGCCTGGGGCCGCAACAGGCCCTAGCCCTTGGAGAGGTCCGAGGAGGAGGGGACCTGGTCCTTGACCGGGGCACCCGCGCTCGCGCCCGCGCTCTTCACCTTATTGATGGTGTCCTCGAACGAACTCATCGCGCCCGTATCGCCGTCGCGCAGTTTGGACGGAAGGTTCTTCAGGCTCTCGATGCCCGCGGTGAGCGGGGCGAGCGCCTTGGCGAGGGTGGGATCGCCCTGGGCGTTCTTCTGGGCGGCCTTGAGCCGGTTGTAGGCGAAGGCACCGGCCAGACCGGCCTTGACGAGGGCCACCTTGCGGCCGTCGGCACCCTTCTTGAAGGTGCCCGCCCGCCAGGGCTTCACGATCCACTGGTACGTCGCCCCGGCCGCGAGGCCCGCGTTGGCGACGAAGCGGGTCTTGGCGAACTTCTGGCGTTCGGCGGACGTGCTGGGGCTCGGGGTGGCCGCGGCGGGGGTCTTGGTGCTGGTCTTGTCGTCACTGCCGCAGGCGGCGGTACCGGCCAGCAGGGCGCAGCACAAGATGAGCGCCACCCATGTGCGGCGCAGCGGAACGGGCACGCGGTCCTCCGGACGTGATTCCCCGAGCGGGTGTCTCTGGTCCGAAGCCTTGCCCGGCCTCCGGGCCACCGCCAGCCGGGAGGCCCGTACGGGTCGTCGGGCCCGGTATTACGGGCCTGTGGCCGGTTTCAGCGGCCGTCCGGCGGCAATTCGAGCACCATGTCTCGATACCACTCAGGCACCAACCAGGCCGGCCGTGTCATCGCCGTCATAGCGGACGTGATGGCCTTCATCCTCGGCCTCTGGATCTTGATGTACTTGTTGGACGCGAACCGGGCCAACGCCCTGGTCGACTTCGTCCATGACGCCGCGGCGTTCCTCGCGGGCTGGTCGCACGACCTGTTCACCTTCGACGAGGAGTGGGCGCGGGTCGTCGCCGGTTACGGCCTGGCCGCCGTGGTCTACCTCTTCATCGGCCACTTCATCGCGGGCCGTCTGCACCGCTGACCCGGCACCCGGCACCCGCCACCCGCCCAAGGGGCCCCGCCTGCCGCTAGGCGCAGCAGTCGGGGTCCAGGCCGCGGGGCAGGAGGTCGCCTCCGAAGACGGCGCCGGTCGCGTCGTGGCCACCGAGGGCGGCGACCGCGAGGAGCAGCGAGCCGGCAGTCCAACTGGTGAGTTCCCGGGGCCAGATGGCGTCGTCGTCGAAGACGTAGCCGGTCCAGTAGAGGCCGGACTCGGGATCGCGCAGGTGCTGGACGGACTGGAGTATCTCCAGCGCGCGGTCGGACTCCCCCACCGCCCAGAGGGCCAGGGCGAGTTCGCAGGACTCGCCGCCGGTCACCCAGGGGTTGGGCACGACGCAGCGCACACCGAGACCGGGTACGACGAAGCGGTCCCAGTCGGCCTCGACGCGCTCCTTGGCCTCGACGCCGGTGACGGCGCCGCCGAGGACCGGGTAGTACCAGTCCATCGAGTACTGGTTCTTGTCGAGGAAGCGCTCGGGGTGCCTGCGGATCGCGTGCCGGAGCGCGCCCACCGCCAACTCCCAGTCGGGCTGCGGCTCTTCACGCTGTTCGGCGATGGCGAGCGCACAGCGCAGGGCGTGGTGGATCGAGGAGCTGCCGGTGAGCAGGGCGTCGGTGGCGGGGGTGCCGTCCTCGGCGCGCCGCCAGCCGATCTGCCCGCCCGGCCGCTGGAGCCGCAGCACCCATTCGACGGCCGCGTACACGGTGGGCCACATCCGGTCCAGGAACGTGTCGTCCCCGGTGGACAGGTAGTGGTGCCAGACGCCGACGGCTATGTAGGCGACGAAGTTGGACTCGCGGGCGGAGTCGGTGACGTCGTCGTGGGCGCCGTCCGCGTAGGCGGCGTACCAGGAGCCGTCCTCGTTCTGGTGGTCGGCGAGCCAGCGGTAGGCGCGCTCGGCGGCCGCGTGCTCCCCGGCCGCGTCGAGGGCCATGGCGGCCTCGGTGTGGTCCCAGGGGTCGAGGTGGTGGCCGCGGAACCAGGGGATCGCGCCGTCGGGGCGCTGCACCGCGAGGATGCCCCGGACGGTGTCGGCGGCCTGCTCGGCGGTGAGGACCCCGGTCAGGACGAGGTGGTCGGTCCTGGGCGTCGTCACCGGGCGTCCGTCCCGGCCTCGTCGAGGCGGGGCAGGTGCGGCTTGGTGGCGTAGGCGACGAAGCTCTTGCCGATCAGCGGGTTGAGGGCCTGCTCGGCCACCCGGGTGGCCAGCGGCTTCTTCATGATGTCCCAGACCAGCAGCTTGTGGTACGCCCGGACCGGCAGCGCCTTGTCGTTGTCGACGCCGAAGGCGCACTTGAGCCACCAGTACGGCGAGTGCAGGGCGTGCGCGTGGTGGGTGCCGTACGGCTTGAGTCCGGCGCCGCGCATCTTGGCGAGGAGTTCCTCGGCCCGGTAGATGCGGATGTGGCCGCCCTCGACCTCGTGGTAGGCGTCGGACAGCGCCCAGCAGACCTTCTCGGGACCGTACCGGGGCACGGTGACGGCTATCCGGCCGCCGGGCTTGAGGACGCGGACCATCTCGGCGAGGACGCCCTTGTCGTCGGGGATGTGCTCCATCACCTCGGAGATGATGACGACGTCGAAGGACTCGTCGGGGAAGGGCAGCGCGAGCGCGTCGCCCTCCATCGCGGTGGCGGTGGCGCCCTCGGGGGCCTCGCCGGCCTCCTTCATCGCCGCGAACCACTTGGCGACCTCGCGGATCTCCTCCGCGTTCTGGTCCAGGGCCACGACCTGGGCGCCGCGCCGGTAGCACTCGAAGGCGTGCCGGCCGGCCCCGCAGCCGAGGTCCAGGACACGGTCGCCGGGGGCGAGCGGGAACCGGGAGAAGTCGACGGTCAGCACGTGGCCCTGCTTTCGGAGGAGCTTTCGGAAGGTGCGGCGACGGCCGCCGCGGCGGCGACGGGACGGCCGGGGACGGCCGCGGGAAGGGGTCGGTCCGCGCGGGGACCCGTACCGGCGCGGTCGATCTCCTCGCGGTAGCGGGCCACGGTGCCCTCGGCCGCGCGGGCCCAGGTGAAGCGGGCGAGCACCCGCTCGCGACCGGCCGCGCCGAGGCGGGCGCGCAGTTCGCGGTCGCCGAGCAGCCGGGTCAGGGCGGCGGCGAGCGCGCCCGCGTCGCCGGGGGGTACGGCCAGGCAGGTCTCGCCGTCGGTCCCGGCGACCTCGGGGATCGCGCCGCCGGTGGTGGCCACCAGCGGGGTGCCGGTGGCCATGGCCTCGGCGGCGGGCAGCGAGAACCCCTCGTACAGCGAGGGCACGCAGGCGACCTCGGCGGAGCGGATCAGATCGACCAGCTCGGCGTCGGAGATGCCCTTGACGAACTGGACGGCGTCCTCGAGGCCGTAGCGCTCGATGGCCTGGGCGACCGGGCCCTCCTCGGCGCGCTTGCCGACGACGACGAGGTGGGCGTGGGGCTGTTCGGCGCGCACCTTGGCGAGCGCCTCCACCAGGAAGACCAGGCCCTTGAGGGGTACGTCGGCGCTGGAGGTGGTGACGATCCGGCCCGGTACCTCGGGCACGGCCGGATTCGGCGCGAACAGGCCCGTGTCGGCGCCGATGTGCACGACGTGCACCCGGTCCTGGCGTACGCCGAGGTGGTCGGTGATCTCCTGGCGGGAGCTGCCGGACACGGTGAGCACGGAGGGCAGGCGGCGGGCGACGCGCTTCTGCATGCGGGTGAAGGCGTACCAGCGGCGTACCGAGAGGCGGCGCTTGAGGTCTTCGGCGGCGTCCAGTTCGAGCTGCCGGTCGACGGTGATGGGGTGGTGGATGGTGGTGACCAGGGGGGCGCCGAGATCGCCGAGCAGGCCGTAGCCGAGCGTCTGATTGTCGTGGACGACGTCGAACTCGCCTCTACGGGCGCGCAGTTGGCGTCCCGCGCGCAGGGAGAAGGTGAGCGGCTCGGGGAAGCCGCCGGTCCACATGGTGGCCACTTCGAGGGCGTCGACCCAGTCGCGGTACTCGCCCCGCCCGGGGGTGCGGAAGGGGTCGGGCTGGCGGTAGAGGTCGAGGCTGGGCAGCTCGGTGAGGCTCAACCGGCCCGCGTAGGCACCCTGTTCATCGTGCTCGTCGAGCACGGGGTAGGGCTGGGAGCCGATGACCTCCACCCGGTGGCCCAGGCGGGCGAGTTCACGGGAGAGGTGGCGGACGTAGACGCCCTGGCCGCCGCAGAACGGGTTGCCCTTGTAGGTGAGGAGCGCGATACGGAGCGGTCGCTCGCCGTCGGCCGCGGTGCCCGCGAGAGCCGCCTGACTGGCCTCAGCGGTCACTCTGGGCCCCCTTCTGCCTGCACGGTCCCGCGAGACTACGACGGGACGACAATCCGGAACAAGTTTCAGACTTGATCATCCAAGAGGCTCTGAATCTACCGGCAGGTAGGGGCACTGTGAGCAGTGGATCAGGTGATTCACGCCACGACCGGCGGCTTTGCGGCCCCCGGTAAAGTGGCGGGGTCGTCATACACCCGTACGGGGGGAAGCCGGTGTGATTCCGGCGCTGACCCGCAACCGTCATCCGGCGCCCCCAGGGCCCGGTGAGCCGGAACGCCTCGGCGGGACGTTGACCGGCTCACGTGCGGGGCGCTTTGCCCCGCACGGCACCGTCGAGGCATACGGGGCCGGGCCGCCGGGGAGTGCCCCGCGCGCGTCGGCTCCTCGCAGGAGAGGCAGTCGCCGACCATGAACGTCCGCCGCAGTGCCGCGGCTCTCGCCGCCATAGGCGTGCTGGCAGCAGCCGCGCCCGCCACGGCCGCCGAGGCCGCCCCGTCCCCGAAGGTGACGGTCCCGGACGGGCTGTTCGGCAAGACCGACCCCACCTATGACGGCGTCTGGCGCCAGTCCCTCGCCCTGCTCGCGCAGCACACCGTCGGCGAGAAGCCCGCGGACCAGGCCGTGAAGTGGCTGACCGGCCAGCAGTGCGCCGACGGCGGCTTCGCCTCCTTCCGTGCCGACACCGGCAAGCCGTGCGGCGGCAAGGGCGCCCCGGCGGACACCAACAGCACGGCCGCCGCCGTCCAGGCGCTCGCCGCGCTCGGCGGGCACGACGACGTGACCGGCAAGGCCGTCACGTGGCTGAAGGCCCAGCAGAACAAGGACGGCGGCTGGGGCTACTCCCCCGGCACCCCGAGCGACACCAACTCCACCTCCGTCGTGGTCGGCGCGCTGACCGCCACCGGTGCGGCCCCCGCCGAGCTGCGCGGCAAGGGGAAGACCCCGGACGAGGCGCTGGCCTCGCTGGCCGTGCCCTGCGCCGAGAAGGGCAGCGGCGCGTTCGCCTTCCAGCCGGACAAGAAGGGCAAGCTGGAGGCCAACGCGGACGCCACGGCCGCCGGTGTGCTCGGCGCGCTCGGCAAGGGCTTCGTCGTGAAGCCCGGCAAGGCCCGCGACAAGGCCCCCGCCTGCGCCGCCGACGGCAAGGCGACCCCGGCCCGCTTGGCGGACAACGCGTCCGCGTACCTCATCGGCGCCGTCGGCAAGACCGGCCACCTGATGTCCGCGATGCCCGGCGCCGAGAACCAGCCCGACTACGGCAACACCGCCGACACCGTGGTGGCTCTGGCCGCCGACGGCTGGACGGAGCAGGCGAAGGCCCCGTACGCCTGGCTGGAGAAGAACGCCTCGAAGTGGGCGGAGCAGAGCGGCCCGGCCGCCTACGCCCAGCTCATCCTGAGCGCGCACGCCGTCGGCGCCGACCCACGCCACTTCGGCGGCACCGACCTGGTCCGGAGTCTGGACAAGCAGAGCACGGTCCCGGCCGAGCAGACCGAGAAGTCCGGCAACAGCGTCTGGTGGATCATCGGTGTCGGCCTGGTCGCGGGCATCGGCGTCGGCTTCCTGTTCAGCGGGCGGAAGAAGAACCGCCCGTGACCTCGGTCCGCCGTGCCGCGGCCCTGCTGATCGCGTCCCTCCTCGTACTGGCCGCCGCCGCTGAGGCGCAGGCCGCCGGATACCGGTACTGGTCCTTCTGGGACCGCTCCGGCGACCGGTGGACGTACGCCACCCAGGGCCCGGCGATGCAGCGTCCCGACGACGGCTCGGTCCAGGGCTTCCGGTTCGCGGTCAGCGCGGACTCCTCGGACGCGAACCGGCCGCGCGGCACGGCGGACTTCGGCTCGATCTGCGCGAAGACGCCCGCGAAGGCGGGCACCAAGCGCGTCGCCCTCGTCCTCGACTTCGGCACCCCGGCCGACGCCCCGGCCGGGGAGACCCCGCCCGCCGCGCGCACGGTCTGCGCCCGCGTCGCCCCGGACGCGAGCACCGCCGACGCCCTGGCCCAGGCGGCCAAGCCCCTGCGCTACGACACCAACGCCCTGCTGTGCGCCATCGCCGGTTACCCGGCACGGGGCTGCGGGGAGCAGGTGGCGGCAGATGAGCAAACGTCGGGCGAGCAGGCCGCCCCGAAGGACGACGGCCCCTCCCTCGGCCTCCCCCTCGGCATCGGCGTGATCGTGGTGCTCGGCGGGGCGGCGTTCTGGCAGGCGCGGCGGCGCCGGAATGCCTGACACCGGCGTCCGCGCCGCCCGCACCACCGTGCCCGTCCGCAGCCGGACACGCTTCGAACTGCACCCCGGTGCCTGGTGGTTGTGGTCGCTCGGGCTCGGCACCGCGGCCACCCGCACCACCAACCCGCTGCTGCTCGCCCTGCTGATGGCGGTGGCGGGCTACGTGGTGGCCGTGCACCGCTCCAGCGCGCCGTGGGCCCGGTCCTACACGGCGTTCGCCAAGCTGGCCGTCGCCGTGCTGCTGATCCGGCTGGTGTTCACGGCGGTGCTGGGCTCGCCGGTACCGGGTACGCACATCCTGTTCACGCTGCCCGAGATCCCGTTGCCCGGCTGGGCGCAGGGCATCCGGCTGGGCGGGCCGGTGTCGGCGGAGGCGCTGCTGTTCTCCGGCTACAACGGCCTGAAGCTGGCCGCCCTCCTGGTCTGTGTCGGCGCCGCGAACGCCCTGGCCGGCCCGGCCAAGCTGCTGAAGTCGCTGCCGGGCGCGCTGTACGAGGCGGGGGTGGCGGTGGTGGTCGCGCTGACCTTCGCCCCGCATCTCATCGCCGACGTGCAGCGGCTGCGCGCCGCCCGCCGCCTCAGGGGGCGCCCCGACCGTGGATTGCGGGGCCTGTTCCAGGTCGGACTGCCGGTGCTGGAGGGCGCGTTGGAGCGCTCGGTGGCGCTGGCCGCCGCAATGGACGCCCGCGGCTACGGCCGCACCGCCGAGGTGCCCGCGCGGGTGCGCCGTACGACGACCGCACTCACCCTGGGCGGGCTGCTCGGGGTGTGCGCGGGCACGTACGGGCTGCTCACCGCCGAGGGCGGGGTGTACGGGCTGCCGCTGCTGCTCGCCGGGGCGCTGTCCGCGCTCGCCGGGCTGCGGCTGGGCGGCCGCCGTTCGCCGCGCACCCGGTACCGTCCGGCACCGTGGGGGGTGCGGGCGTGGCTGGTGGCGGGGTCGGGCGCGGCCGTCACCGCGCTGCTGACGCTGGCGGCGGTGCGCGATCCGGGCGCGCTGAACCCCGGTGTCGTCCCGCTGGCCGCCCCCGCGCTGCCCCTGTGGCCCGCGGCCGCCGTGCTGTTGGGGCTGCTGCCCGTGCTCGTCGTACCCCAGGACCGCAAGGAGCCGTCGTGATCCGCTTCGAGGATGTCGCCGTCACGTACGACGGGGCGGCCGAACCGACCGTCCAGGGCGTCGACTTCGAGGTGCCCGAGGGTGAACTCGTGCTGCTCGTCGGGCCGTCCGGGGTGGGCAAGTCGACGATCCTGAACGCGGTCAGCGGGCTGGTCCCGCACTTCACCGGGGGCACCCTGCGCGGCCGGGTCACGGTGGCGGGCCGGGACACCCGCACCCACAAGCCGCGCGAACTGGCCGACGTGGTCGGCACGGTGGGCCAGGACCCGCTCGCGCACTTCGTCACGGACACCGTGGAGGACGAACTCGCCTACGGCATGGAGTCGTTGGGCCTCGCCCCGGAGGTGATGCGGCGCCGGGTGGAGGAGACGCTCGACCTGCTGGGCCTCGCCGATCTGCGGGACCGTCCCATCGCCACCCTGTCCGGCGGTCAGCGCCAGCGGGTCGCCATCGGCTCGGTGCTCACCCCGCACCCCCGCGTCCTGGTCCTGGACGAGCCGACCTCGGCACTGGACCCGGCCGCGGCGGAGGAGGTCCTCGCGGTCCTGCAACGCCTGGTGCACGACCTGGGCACCACGGTCCTCATGGCGGAACACCGGCTGGAGCGGGTCGTCCAGTACGCCGACCAGGTCGTGCTGCTGCCCGCGCCGGGCGCTCCCCCGGTGCTCGGCGCCCCGGCCGACATGATGGCCGTCTCCCCGGTGATCCCCCCGGTGGTCGAGCTGGGCCGCCTGGCCGGCTGGAGCCCGCTCCCGCTGACCGTCCGGGACGCGCGGCGCCGGGCGGGCCCGCTGCGGGAGCGGCTCGCCGGAAGCGAGCGGGACCTCCTCCCCCCGGCCGCCGTCCCCGCGCCCCGCCGCCGTTTCCGGCGCGCGCCCGCCCCCGCCGAGCCGCAGGTCGCCGAGATCCGGGACCTCGCCGTACGCCGGGGCCGGGTCGACGCGCTGCGCGGTGTGGACCTCACCGTCGCCCCCGGCGAGACCGTCGCCCTCATGGGCCGCAACGGCGCCGGGAAGTCCACCCTGCTCGGCTCCCTGGTCGGGCTGGTCGCGCCGACCGGCGGTTCCGTCCAGGTCGGCGGGGCCGCCCCGCACCGGCTGAAGCCCGCCGAACTGGTGCGCCGGGTCGGCCTGGTGCCGCAGGAGCCGCGCGATCTGCTGTACGCCGACACGGTGGGCGCCGAGTGCGTCGCCGCCGACAAGGACGCGGCCGCCGACCCCGGCACCTGCCGGGCCCTGGTGTCGGAGCTGCTGCCGGGCATCGGCAACGACACGCACCCCCGCGACCTGTCCGAGGGCCAGCGTCTCGCCCTCGCCCTCGCCGTCGTCCTGACGGCGCGCCCCCCGCTGCTCCTGCTGGACGAGCCGACCCGCGGCCTGGACTACGCGGCCAAGGCCCGCCTGGTCGCCGTACTGCGCGGGCTGGCGGCCGAGGGGCACGCGTTGGTGCTGGCCACGCACGACGTGGAGCTGGCCGCCGAGATCGCGCACCGGGTGGTGCTGCTGGCGGACGGCGAGGTGATAGCGGACGGCGCCACGGCCGACATCGTGGTGTCCTCGCCCTCCTTCGCGCCCCAGGTCACCAAGATCCTGGCCCCGCAGCCCTGGCTGACGGTGTCCGAGGTACGGAAGGCCCTGGCATGACCCGTACCGTTGTCCGTGCCGTCCGGCTCGGCCCCCGTTCCGTCGTCGCGCTCGTGCTGGTCGGCGCGGTCGGGGTGGCCGCGTTCGGGTGGCCGTTCCTCGCGCCGCCGGACTCGCAGGTGAGCGCGCACGCCGAGGACGCGCCCTGGCTGTTCGCGGGGCTGCTGGTGCTGCTGGTCGCGGTGGTGGCGGCGACCGTCTCCGAGTCGGGGCTCGGCCCGAAGGCCGTGGCCATGCTGGGGGTGCTCGCGGCGACCGGCGCGGCCCTGCGTCCGATCGGCGCGGGGACGGCGGGCATCGAGCCGATGTTCTTCTTGCTGGTGCTCAGCGGACGGGTGCTCGGCCCCGGCTTCGGCTTCGTGCTGGGCTCGGTGACGATGTTCGCGTCCGCGCTGCTGACCGGCGGGGTCGGGCCGTGGATGCCGTTCCAGATGCTGGCGATGGGCTGGTTCACCATGGGCGCGGGCCTGCTGCCGGGCGCCGCCCGCCTGCGCGGCAAGGGCGAACTGGCGCTGCTCGCCCTCTACGGCTTCCTCGCGGCCTTCGCCTACGGCACGATCATGAACCTGGCGGGCTGGCCCTTCATGGGCACCATGGCGTCAAACATCTCCTTCGACCCGCACGCGGCGGTCCCCGCCAACCTGGCCCGCTTCCTCGCCTACTGTCTGGCCACCTCCATGGGCTGGGACCTGGGCCGGGCCGTCTGCACGGTCGTCCTCACCCTGACCGTCGGTCCGGCCGTGCTGCGCGCCCTGCGCCGGGCCACCCGCCGGGCCGCCTTCGAGGCGCCGGTCACCTTCGACGCGCCCGGCGCGTGAGCCACCCCATATGACCGAGGTCACCTACGACCTGGGATCGTAGGCCGACACGTCCTTTATGCACCTTCTTGCAACCCCTCCGACCTGCGCTTTGAGAGCCCGGTCACATACGGGGACATCCTCGGCGGTCCGGCCGCAACTAGTAAAAGGGGGTATTGCGGGCGTTTCGGAAGCTTGCTTCTCTGGAGCCCGTCGCCCGGCGCCACGGTCCGCACGGATCGCGGCGCCGACGCATGCGGCCATCACGCGGAGCGTGCTGGAACGCGAACGGCGACCCGATGTCCCCGACGTAAGAGGTTCTCGTGTCGTTCCCCGCCATCCGCCGCATCGCTTCCCCGAAGAAGGCCCTCACCGTGGCCGCCCTGGCCTCCGGTGTCGCCGGTGTCGCGCTCGGCGCCGCCCCGGCCCAGGCCGCGACCGCCCCGTCGCCGTCCTCGGCGCAGTCCGTGGCGCACAAGATGATCCCGAACGCCGCGCAGTACAACGCGTTCAGCAAGATCGTCGAGCATGAGAGCGGCTGGAACGTCTCCGCCGAGAACAGCTCCTCCGGTGCCTACGGCCTGGTGCAGGCCCTCCCGGCCTCGAAGATGTCCTCGGCCGGTGCCGACTGGAAGACCAACCCCAAGACCCAGATCAAGTGGGGCCTGGACTACATGAACTCCCGCTACGGCAGCCCCGTGCAGGCGTGGAACTTCTGGCAGGCCAACGGCTGGTACTGAGCAGCCCCCCTTCTTTCGCGCACCCTCGCCACCGCTCGGCGAGGGTGCGCGCGCATGTCCGCACCCCCGTGGTCCACTGGTCCGGCCCCCGCCCGCCCGACCGGAGGACCGGATGCCGACGACGACCGCTGCGGCGCCGGAGCCCCGGCAGCGCGGGCTGCGGCTCCCGCTCGTCCTGCTGGTGCTGACCGTGGTGAGCGGGCTGATCGACGCCGTCGGCTATCTGGGCCTCGGCCGCGTCTTCACGGCCAACATGACCGGCAACGTGATCGTCCTCGGCTTCGCCGCCGTCGGCGCCCCCGGCTTCTCCGTACCCCTCACCGCCACCTCGCTCGGCTGCTTCCTGCTCGGCGCGGCGGCGGGCGGGCGGCTCACCTCCCGCGTCCGGAGCGCGACCCGGCTGCGCTGGACCCGGCTGACCCTGACGGCGGAAGCGCTGCTGGTCGGCGCCTCGGCGGCCATCGCCTTCGCCTGGCCCGAGGAGCCGGGCACCCGGTACGCGCTGATCGCCCTGACCGCGCTCGCCATGGGTCTGCGCAACGCGACCGTCCGCGCGCTGGGCGTCCCCGACCTCACCACCACCGTGCTGACGATGACCCTGACCGGCCTGGCCGCCGAGTCCCGGCTCGGCAGCGGCACCGGGCACCGCGCCCCGCGCCGGACGGCCGCGGTGCTGGCCATGTTCGGCGGTGCCTGTCTGGGCGCCTGGCTGGTCCTCCACCACGGTCTGGGCATCCCGCTGCTGCTCGCGGCACTGGCCTCAGCGGCGCTGGCAGCCCTCGCCTCGGACCGCGACTGAACCGGGGCCCGGCTTGCGGACGTAGACCACGACCTGGGCACCCCATACCCGGACCCGCGCGCACTGCTGGAAGTACGCCGCCAGCGTCCGCCGTTTGACGGCCTCCCGTGGAAACGGGTCGAGCGGCTGGCCGTCGGAGTCCGTCAGGGCGAGCACCCGGGGCGTGGCCAGGAGGCGGGCCCGGATGGCGTCCGGCGGCAGCTCGGTGCCCTCGAGGGTGCGGGAGGCGACCGGGGAGCGGGCGAGCGCCAGATCGTCGAGGCGGGCGTGGAGCGCGGGGTACGACAGCAGCCACTCGCGGCGCCGGGACGGCAGGAACAGGACACCGTCACCGGGCTCGGCCAGCTCCCGCACGGTCCGGGCGACCGCGGCCACGTCGTCCTTACGGCTCTCCGGCGCCCGGACCGCGAGGGACGCGGGCAGCCACGCGGCGACCAGGGCGGCGGCCAGCACACAGGCGGCGCCCTTGCGCGGGCCGGTCCCGAGCAGTCCCGGCAGCCGGTCCAGCGCGACCCCGCCGAGCAGGGCGAGCCCGGCCAGGGCGTAGAGGACGTACCGGTCGACGTACCAGGGCTTCAGCAGCGAGCCGGTGATCAGCAGGCCGGGCGGGACGATGAGCAGGGGCAGGGCGAGCGCGGTCACCGTGCGGTCGGCCAGGGCCGGGACCCGGCTCAGCAGCAGGCCCAGCGCGGAAACGGCCAGGAACGCCAGCCACATGGCCAGGCTCGGGCGGCCCAGCCAGCCGAGCTGCCGGTCCGCCTGCCCGGCGCTGACCACCGCCAGCGGCGCCACCGCCACCAGCACCCCGGCCGCCGCCACGCCCCACCGACGCCACGGCTTGCCCAGCAGCCGCAGGGTCACCGCGTGGGCGAACAGCACCAGCGCGGCGAACTCGTGCATCCAGCACGCCACCGCCAGCAGCACCCCGTACCCCACCCACCAGCCGCGTGCGGGGGAGCCGAGCCCGCGCAGGAAGAGGAGGGTCGCCCAGACGACACCGGCGGTGACCAGCGCGTACGACCGGCCCTCCTGCGCGTACTGCTGGGTCGCCGGGAACAGGGCGAACAGCGTGCCCGCGAGGACGCCGGTCCGGGGTCCGGCGAGCCGGGTGCCGAGCGCGCCGACCCCGGCGGCGGCGAGGGCGGTGGCCAGTACCGAGGGCAGCCGCAGCGCGGGGAGCCCGCCGTCCCAGAGGGCGAAGACGCCGTGCGTGAGCAGGTAGTACAGCCCGTGCACGGCGTCGATACGGCCCAGCAGGGCGAGGAGGTCACCGAGGGAGCGGTGGGCTACCTGGTAGGTGACGGACTCGTCCCGCCACATGCTGTCGTGGCGGGTCAGGCCCCACAGTCCGAGGGCCATCGCGAGCGCGGCGGGCACGAGTGTCGGGGCCCCCGCGCGTCTTGGCGGAGTGCGCTCAGGGGCGAGCGGGCGGTCGAGGTCACGTGTCGGGGTGTGCACGTCTCAGCCCGAGGTGACCGGCTGTTCCCGCTCCTGGGGTGTGCGCTGGCCCGGGGGCCGTCCGACCTCACCGGTACCGTCCGCGATCCCGCGCGGCGGCCCGGTCAGCGCGTACCCGACGGCAAAGCCGCCGCCCACCACCAGCGCACCGCCCGCCGCGTCCAGCACCCAGTGGTTGGCGGTGGCGACGATCGCGGTGAGGGTGAGCAGCGGGTGCAGCAGCCCGAGCGCCTTCATCCACCAGCGGGGCGCGAGCAGGGCGATGACCAGCCCGCACCACAGGGACCAGCCGAAGTGCAGCGAGGGCATCGCCGCGTACTGGTTGGTGATCTCGGTCATCGCGCCGTAGTCGGGGTTGGCGAGGTCCTGCGCGCCGTGCACGGTGTCGACGAAGCCGAGGCCCGGCATCAGGCGCGGCGGGGCCAGCGGGAAGAGCCAGAAGCCGATCAGCGCGAGCAGGGTGGTACAGCCGAGGGAGGTGCGGGCCCAGCGGTAGGCGACCGGGCGGCGCCGGTAGAGGACGGCGAGGACGGTCAGCGGGACGACGAAGTGGAAGGACTCGTAGTAGAAGTCCAGGAACCCACGCAGCCAGCCCACCTGGACGACGGCGTGGTTCACGGCGTGCTCGATGTCGATGTGCAGGAACCGCTCGGCGGCCAGGACGAGGTGGCCGTGGTGTTCGGCGGTCGCGCGGGCGGCCTCGTCGCCGCTGCCGGTCGCGGCGAGCCGTACCTGCTGGTAGGCGGCGTAGGTGACGCGGATGAGCAGTAGCTCCAGCAGCAGGTTGGGCCGGGTCAGCGGGCGGCGCGGGAACGGCAGCAGCGGTACGTGGTGCGGCCGGGCCGGGACCTGGCGGGCGTACTCGGTGGGCACCGGGGCGGCGTAGTGGGGGGAGGTGCGGGACAGGAAGGGGACGGCGGTGGCGGCGGCCAGTGCCGCGAGGAGGACCAGGTTGTCCCGCAGCGGGTACATCACCGGGGTGTTCGGCAGCATCATCGTCGCCGGGAGGGTGGTCACCAGGACCACCGCGACCGGCCAGACGGTACGGTCGGCGGCCCGCGTGCCGACCCGTCCGACCACCGCGAGCAGCACCCACAGCAGCTGGTGCTGCCAGCTCGTCGGGGAGACGGCGACCGCGGCGCAGCCGGTGACGGCCACGGCGAGCAGCAGTTGTCCGTCGCGGGCGTAGCGCACGGCCCGGCGCAGCGCGAGGACGGCGACGGCGGTGCCGAGCAGCAGGAAGAGCGCGATCTCCAGCGGGCCGCTGAGCCCGAGCCGGAGCAGGGCGCCGTGCAGCGACTGGTTGGCCAGCGCGTCGGCGCTGCCGCCGAGGCCGACGCCCGCCATGTGGTGCACCCAGTAGGTGAGGGAGTCGCCGGGCATCGCGGCCCAGGCGAGCAGGGTGCTCCCGGTGAAGGTGGCGGCGGCGCTCAGGGCGGCCCGGCGGCGCCCGGTGAACCACAGCAGCGGGGCGAAGAGCAGTACGGTCGGCTGGAGGGCGGCGGCGAGGCCGACCAGCGCGCCCGAGGTGCGTTCGCCGCGCACGGTGAAGCAGCCCAGCAGGACCAGCAGCACCGGGATCACGCTGGTCTGGCCGAGCCACAGGGTGCTGCGGACCGGCAGCGAGACCATGAGCAGGCTGATGGCGACCGGAGCGGCCAGCAGGGCGGTGCGGCGCCCCACGGGCCGGGGCAGCGCGCGGGCGGCGACCAGGCCGAGGGCGACGACGAGCAGCAGGGTGCCGAAGGTCCAGCCCCAGCCGAGGGCCTGTTCGGCGGCGCGGGTGAGCGGCTTGAGGACCAGACCGGCGAAGGGGGTGCCGGTGAACCGGGTGGAGTCGTACAGGGAGCCGTTCACGTGCAGGACGCCCTCCGGGCCGACCCAGGTCTCCAGGTCGGTGAGGCGCTGCCCGCTGGGGCTGGTGAGGACGGCGGCCATCTGCCGGACCGCGAGTATGGCGGCGACCGCCCACAGGGCGAGCCGTGCGGCGCGCAGCCGTGCTCCGGGTCCGGGTGCCGCCAGGGCGTCCGCCGGCCGTCCGCCGCGCTCCACGTCCACCACGCCTCGTGGCCTCCCGCCCATCGCGTCACCTGATGCCCGTCCCCATTTGTCCGGATGACGATAGTCCGAAAGGGGCGCGGTTTCCGCTTCATGGCGCGATATGGATCACATTTTTGGCGGGGATCATGCTCGGCGAACGGGGCAGAAGTCCCTGCGTAGAGCTGGTTTCTTTGCAGAACGCAACGTTCCACTCACAGGACGTAAGAGGTCGAAACCCTCCTATCGTCTCTTTTCTGCCTGACGCACGTCTTCGCCGTCGTCGTCCGGCGTCGCCCGTGTCCCCGTCGAAAGGCAGGCGAGTTCCGTTTTGGCCGCCACCGCTGTCAGTCCCCGTCCGAAGAACCTTCGGACCTCGAAGGCCCAGGCAGAGCCCACGGCCACCGATCCCGCGCTCGTCAAGCGTGCCGTCAAGGCGGCGGCGCTGGGCAACGCGATGGAGTGGTTCGACTTCGGTGTCTACAGCTACATCGCGGTGACGCTGGGCAAAGTCTTCTTCCCTTCCGGGAACGCTACTGCACAGCTCCTCTCGACGTTCGGCGCCTTCGCCGCGGCCTTCCTGGTCCGTCCGCTGGGTGGCATGATCTTTGGCCCGCTGGGCGACCGGGTGGGACGCCAGAAGGTCCTCGCCGTCACGATGATCATGATGGCGGCGGGCACGTTCGCCATCGGCCTGATCCCGTCCTACGCCTCCATCGGCGTCGGCGCCCCGCTGCTGCTGCTGGCGGCCCGCCTGGTGCAGGGCTTCTCCACCGGTGGTGAGTACGCGGGCGCCTCGACCTTCATCGCCGAGTACGCCCCGGACAAGAAGCGCGGCTTCCTCGGCAGCTGGCTGGAGTTCGGCACGCTGGCCGGTTACATCGGCGGCGCGGGCCTGGTCACGCTGATGACCGCCCTGCTCTCCACGGACGACCTGCTCTCCTGGGGCTGGCGCATCCCGTTCCTGATCGCCGGTCCGATGGGCATCATCGGCCTGTACCTGCGGATGCGCCTGGAGGAGACCCCGGCGTTCGCCGCCGAGGTCGAGAAGGCCGAGACCAACCGGCCGAAGGTCCCGCTGCGCGAGATGGTCCAGGGCCAGTGGAAGTCGCTGCTGCTGTGCATGGGCCTGGTGCTGGTCTTCAACGTCACCGACTACATGCTGCTGTCGTACATGCCGAGCTTCCTCACCAGTGAGCTGAAGTACGACGAGACGCACGGTCTGCTGGTCGTCCTCGGTGTCATGGCGCTGATGATGATCGTCCAGCCGTTCGCCGGTGCCCTGACCGACCGGGTCGGCCGCCGTCCGGTCATCGCCGCGGGCTGCGCGGGCTTCCTGCTCCTGTCGATCCCCGCGATCCTGCTGATCCGCCAGGGCAGCCTCCTCGCCGTCGCGTGCGGCATGGGCGCGCTGGGTCTGCTGCTGGTCTGCTTCACCTCGGCCATGCCCGCCGCGCTCCCGGCGCTCTTCCCGACCCGGGTGCGCTACGGCTCGCTGTCGATCGGCTTCAACGTCTCGGTGTCCCTGTTCGGCGGTACGACCCCGCTGGTGGTCACCGCGCTGATCGGCGCGACCGGCGACCTGATGATGCCCGCGTACTACATGATGGCGGCCGCCGTCATCGGTGGTTTCGCGGTGTGGCGGATGAGCGAGTCCGCCGGTCGCCCGCTGCCGGGCTCGCCGCCCGCGGTGGAGGCCAAGTAGGCAGGACCCGTCCACGGGCCAGGTGGGCGCGGGAACCGAGGTTTCGGTTCCCGCGCCCACTTCTGTCTTTCCGCCCCTTTCGGGGCGCGGCGCTGGGAGCATCCGGGGGGAGCACCATGGACCCTGGCAGAGGCTTTGCGCAGACACTCGGGAAAGGCAGCACACGCATGAGCGAGTCGCAGCGGTGGGACGACGTCGACCTCTACTTCGCCAGCCGTCTCGCGCCGGACGACGACGCGCTGCTGGCGGCGCTGCGCGACTCGGACGCAGCCGGGCTGCCGCCCATCGCGGTGACCTCCACCCAGGGCAAGTTCCTCCACCTCCTGGCGCAGATCCAGGGCGCCCGGACGGTGCTGGAGATCGGCACCCTCGGCGGTTACAGCACCATCTGGCTGGCCCGCGCCCTCCCGGCGGAGGGCCGGGTGGTCACGCTGGAGCACAGCGCGAAACACGCCGACGTGGCCCTCCGCAACATCGCGCGGGCGGGCCTGGACCGGATGGTGGACGTGCGGGTCGGCCCGGCCCTGGAGTCCCTCCCCAAGCTGGCCGACGAGAACCCGGCCCCCTTCGACCTGGTCTTCATCGACGCCGACAAGGCGAACAACCCGCACTACGTCGAGTGGGCGCTGCGCCTGTCCCGCACCGGCAGCCTGATCGTCCTCGACAACGTCGTCCGCGGCGGCCATGTCACCGACGCCACCAGCACCGACCCCGCCATCACCGGCACCCGTACCGCCATCGACCTCATCTCCACCCACCCCCGCCTGACCGGCACCGCCCTGCAGACGGTGGGCGCCAAGGGCTACGACGGCTTCGCGCTGGCGCGGGTGGTGGAGTAGCCGCCTCACGCCTCGTGGTAGAAGCCCACGTTCACGCTGCGCGGGGCCGTGCGGTCCTGGACGACGACCTCGCCGGAGGCTCCCCGGGGGAGGCGGACCGTGCCGCCGTAGGGGACGATCTGGGCGTACTCGCCGACCGTGAGGCGGACCTCGGAGGAGGGGTCGGGCTGGGAGCCGTGCAGCCAGGAGAGCTGCCAGCCGCCGTCGGGGCCGCAGAGGAACTCCAGGTGGACGCGGGAGACGAAGAGCCAGTCCTCCGGGGTGACCAGTCGGCACACGGCGCCGTCCCGGCCCACGCGCAGCGCGGCACCCGGTTCGCTGGGCGCCTCGGCCATGGTCATGCCGGCCGTGGCACCCACGTCCTCGCTCGAGACGGCGGCCATGGTGAGTTCGAGCACGCGAGTTCCCCCTGAAGCCTCCTGGTGCGGGCCCCGGATCGCCGCACCGCCGCCGCATGATAGAACGCCCGGCTCGTCCCCGTCCGGCACAATGGGGGGCATGACCGAGCGAAAGCCACCGGGTGTCCCGTTCGAGTCCTGGGTCGACCACCAGATCAACGCGGCGCAGCGCCGCGGGGAGTTCGACGAGCTGCCCGGCACGGGCGAGCCGCTGCCCGCCGGACTGGACGGCGCGTACGACGAACTGTGGTGGGTCAAGCGGAAGATGGCCCGCGAGGGCCTGGCCGTGCTGCCCCCGTCGCTCGCCCTGCGCAAGGAGGCCGAGGACGCGCTCGCGGCGGCGTACGCGGCCCCCTCGGAGCGGCGCGTCCGGGAGATCATCACCGCGGTCAACGTCAAGATCCGGGACATGATGTTCCGTCCGCCGCCGGGCCCGCCGCTGGGGAAGAAGCCGTACGACGTGGACGAGGTCGTGGCCGAGTGGCGGCGCCGACGGGGCACCGGCGCCTGAAACCCGCTTGCCCGCGCCCCGCGCACCCCGCTGGGATGGTCCGCATGACGACGTGGACCATCGCCCCGGAGCCGTACGACTCCCCCGTGGCCGCCGCTCTCTGGCGGGCCTACTACACCGAGGTCAGCGACCGCTGGTACCTCCTGCACGAGGGACACCCCACGGACCCGGCCGAGCTGGAGCGCGAAATCGCGGCCCGCACCGGCGCCGAACTCGCCTACCCGAAGGGCGAGTTGCTGGTGGCCCGGTACGGCGGCGCACCGGCCGGCTCGGCGGGCGTACGGCTCCTCACCCCGGACACCGCGGAACTGACCCGCGTCTTCCTGTACGAGCACGCGCGCGGCAAGGGCGGCGCCTCCCTCCTGGTCCGCGCCGCCGAGGAGGCCGCCCGCACCCTCGGCGCCCGCCGGATGATCCTGGACACCCGCACCGACCTGGTCGAGGCCCGCACCCTGTACGTCCGGCTCGGCTACACCGAGACGGAACGGCACAACACCGACCCGTACGCCGAGCACTGGTTCACCAAGGACCTCACCCCGGCTTCCGTGCCGCCCCGCCCTGCGGCCGCTCCCGCTCGGAGCCGCACAGCTCCGCGGTGAGCTCCTTCACCAACTGCACCAGATCCGTGGGCCGTCCGGGCTCCCACCAGTCCCCCAGCAGCTCCGACAGGGAGTCCTCGCGGGCCTTCGCCAGCCGCTCGGCGACCTCCGCCCCGGCCGGGGTGAGCGACAGCTCCAGCCCGTCCCGAGCGGCCAGCCGCCGTTCCTCGACCTGGCGGGCGGCGGCCAGCACCGTGCTGAGCGGGACGGGACAGCGCTCGGCGAGCATGTACGGCTCCACGCGGCCGTTCCTGCGCATCCGCAGCAGCATCCAGCTCGCGGCGGGCAGCAGGTCGTACCCGGCGCGGGCGGTGATCTCCTCGTAGATCTCCCGCCGCCCCTCGCGGGTCCCGAGTGTGGAGAGCGCGCGGCACACCTCCTCGTAGGAGGAGCGGTGGACCGGGTTGGGCGGGATGGTCTCGGAGGCGTCCGGCGCGGTGACCGAGCCGCGCAGCGGGTCCTCCCTGAGGAACCAGGCCAGGACGAAGCCGAGGAACGCGACCGGTGCCGCGTAGAGGAAGACGTCGGTGATGGACGAGGAGAAGGCGTGCAGCGCGGCCGGGCGCAGCGGGGGCGGCAGGGCGCCGATGCCGCGCGGGTCGGCCTCCAGCGCGTCGGGCGAGATGCCGGACGGCAGCCGGACGCCCCGGAAGGCTTCCGTGAGTTTGTCGCCGAGGCGGCTGGAGAAGACGGTGCCGAAGATGGCGACGCCGAAGGAGGCGCCGATGGAGCGGAAGAAGGTCGCGCCGGAGGTGGCGACGCCCAGGTCCTGGTAGGACACCGCGTTCTGCACGATCAGGATCAGCACCTGGAGGACCAGGCCGAGCCCGAGGCCGAAGACGAAGAAGTACAGGCTCATCTCCAGCGTGGAGCTGCGTTCGTCGAGCTGGTGCAGCAGGAGCAGCCCGAGGGCGGTGACGGCCGTGCCCGCGACCGGGAACACCTTCCAGCGGCCGGTGCGGCTGACGATCTGCCCGGAGACGGTGGAGGTCAGCAGCAGCCCGACCACCATCGGCAGCATGTGCACGCCGGACATGGTGGGCGAGATGCCGTGCACGATCTGGAGGAAGGTCGGCAGGTAGGTCATCGCGCCGAACATGGCGAAGCCGACGATGAAGCTGATCACGGCGGCGAGGGTGAAGGTGCGGATGCCGAACAGCCCCAGCGGGAGCACCGGTTCGGCGGCCCGCCGCTCCACCGCGACGAACGCGACGGCGAGCACCACGCCCAGCACGGCCAGCCCGATGATCTGCGCCGACGCCCACGGCCAGGTCGTCCCGCCGAGCGAGGCCACCAGCACCAGACAGGTGGCGACGGAGGCGATCAGCAGGGTGCCGAGGTAGTCGATGGTGTGCCGCTCGGTACGGCGCGGGATGTGCAGGGCGGTGGCGATGACGACGAGCGCGACGATGCCGATGGGCAGGTTGACGTAGAACACCCAGCGCCAGCTCAGATGCTCGGTGAACAGCCCGCCGAGCAGCGGCCCGAGCACGCTGGTCGCGCCGAACACGGCCCCGAACAGCCCCTGGTACCGGCCGCGTTCACGGGGCGGGACGATGTCGCCGACGATCGCCATCGACAGCACCATCAGCCCGCCACCGCCGAGCCCCTGCAGCGCCCGGAACCCGATGAGCTGCGGCATGTTCTGCGCCATCCCGCACAGCGCGGAGCCGATCAGGAAGATGACGATGGCCAGCTGGAACAGCCGCTTCCGCCCGTACTGGTCCCCGAGCTTCCCCCACAGCGGGGTCGCGGCGGTGGACGCCAGCAGATACGCCGTGACGACCCAGGACAGATGCTCGAGCCCGCCCAGATCACTGACGATGGTCGGCAACGCCGTCGACACGATCGTCTGGTCCAGCGCGGCCAGCAACAGCCCGAGCAACAGGGCCCCGATGGAAACGAGCACGTTCCCACTCACATGCTCCCCCCGACGCACCTCCTCGGCAGCGCCATGCGTATCCAGGGCCATGAAGACCTCCCGAGGCTCGTGTGCCCGGCTTCCATGGTCGAGGGTGGGGACGATTACGGCCTGTCGGGAACGATGACGGGCGAGGCGCTCGAGGGCAGGACACCGGGGTCCTGGTGGGCCTGGCGGGGCAGCCGGCCGGGGCTCGCGTACGGCCGTATGGGGGACGAGGCGGATGTCGTGGACATGGTCGTCCTGGGAAGCGTTGGCCCGTTCAGCGCGCGGGACCGCGAGCCGCGAGCACCGGGATGGACGCGATCTTCGCCGCGTCGAGATGCTCCCAGATCAGCCCGGACGGCCGGTGCGGCGCGGGGCAGGTGATGACCTCCTCGGGGGTCACGATCACGTCGACGCCGACATCGTGCAGGGTTGCGGGCAGTTCCTCGTCGAGGACCTGCAGCTGGTGCACGGTGGTGACGACGACGGTGTGGTCACCGATGAGCCCGGCCTCGGTGAGGAACGCGAACTCGAGATCGGAGTAACCGGCGCCCTTGCCGATGCGCACCCCGGCCCGGTTCACGGCGACGCTTCCCAGGACGACCATGTCCACGGGGCGCAGGGCGTCCACGCCCACCTTGGGGGCGATGACGGCGGCGACCCGGCTGGAGGCGGCTTCGGCCGGCGGGACGGTGAGGGCCCCGGGGTCGAGCAGGTAGAAGGGACGGCGGTCGGCGAGCCTGGGCACGGCCATGAAGACGGTCTTGCCCTGGGTCAGCGCGAGAGCACGCACGGGGAGCTGGGCCTTGTCGGGTACGGACTTGACGACACCGGCCTGCTTCCACGCGGCGAGCCCGCCAAGCCGTTCGGCTGCCTCCCGCGACCCGACGAAGTCCGGGATGCGCCCGTGCGCGGTGACGTCATGAACGGCACCTGCCGCGTCCAGCGCGTCCCACACCCTCTCGCGCAAGCGCTGCTTCTCCCGGTCCACGCCCGTGAACCTACGGTCGTCGCTCATGCCGCCTCCATCAACGCCAACAGACGGTCCTGCGCTTCCTGGACCGCACTCTCGCCTCGCCAAGCGCGCAGTTCACGCGCTGCACGGAAGATGACGTTCATTCCACCACCTCCGCGCGCTCCCCTGAGTTCGTCCACCGCATCGTTGAACGCGACTAGGGCAGCCTCAAGGTCACCACGCCGAATCGCGGTGAGTGTGAGGTTTCCCAGGACGATCGCGCGTGATTTGCGGGGGCCTTGCATGCCCGACGCGGTGTCCTGTAACAACTGCTGCGCCTTGTCGAACTTCCTGAGAGACAGGTAGCAGGAGCCGGCTAGGCGCCCGAAGTGCGTCGGGGTGAACATCTCGTGTGCCGCGTCGGTCCCGTCGGAGCATCCGAGGTGCTTCTCCGCCCTCGACAGCGCCCGCTCGCACTCGCTGCCCTCGCCGAGAAAGGCGTGAGCTTCGGCGGCATGCAACAGGCCCAGACCTGTCAATGCGTGGCTCGTCTTCCTGGTGGTCCGCACGGCTTGGAGCGCGAGTTCGAGACCCTGCCGATGGTCGTTCGCTCCGTACAGGGCGACGTAGCAGATACGGAGAAGAGCGTGTCCCTCGGTCGCGGGGTCACGCAGATGGCGTGCCACCTCGAGACTCTGCTCGTAGTAGGCACGGGCCGACACGTGGTCCCGCCGCTGAGAGGCGTCCCAGATCAACTGGCCCATGAGCATGGCCGCATCGGCCTGGAGCGAGCACAATTCGCGCCGTACTCGTCCTGCCGGGGCCTCCTCGGCGAGGAAGCCGACCTTGCTGAGCTGCTGCCCTGCTTCCGCGAGGAGGGTCGCGGACGGGACAGCGTCATAGCGCTCCATCAAGCGTTCCATATCGGACCGCAGCTCCACTGCCACGGTCAGATCGACACCTGAGGGGTGGCGAAGCCCGTAGCCGACCCGCTCTCTGCCGCTGGACGTGCTTGCGGGCGCCGCCATCAGGTCCTCCAACTCCTCGGCGTTCACGCGGAGAAGTCGGGCTAGGCGGGGTCGCTGGAATGGGAGCGGACTCGAATCCCCGGATTCCCAGCGGCGAACCGTGGAGCGTTCAACTGCGAGAGCCTCGGCAAGGGTCTCCTGCGTGAAACCTAGGGCACGGCGCCGTCGAACAAGCTGGTGCCTCTTCACCCCCATCGGTCAACCCTCCCCTGTTGCCACCGCATTGATGGCGAAGCGGAACCTCAGGTCGAGCCAGGCTATGCCCCGCTGACGCCCCACTGCCGCCCCAATTCTGCTCTGGTTCCCCGTCTCCGGGAGCGGTTCCGTAGTTCTGCTCGCAGACCGAACCGCTCGATCTACCCCCGCGAGTGCCTGCTCGCCCGGCGCCCATTCTTCCGACGGCGTCATTCCCGTAGAGACAAGGAGACCAGGACGCATGGACGACCAGGCTGAACTCCGGTTCCAACGCGCGGCCGCGTCCGTCGGCAAGGCGCGCGCCTTCGTCCGGGCCGCACTTCCTGCCGCGCAGGTCCGTGAACGCATCGACGACATCACGTTGTGCGTGTCCGAGCTGGCCACCAACGCGGTGAGGCATGGCAGTCCGGCCGGTCACCTTTTTCTCGTACGAGTGAGCGTCAATGAGTCGCTTCTGCGCATCGAAGTGCACGACGCGGGTGAGAGCCGGCCCGTTCTTCGGGCTCCGGCAGACGACGACCTGTCCGGTCGTGGCCTCGTCCTCGTTGACTCCCTCGCCGACGACTGGGGCACCGGCCCTCGTGACGGGCTCGGCAAGGTCGTCTGGATCGAATTCAAGCTGCCCGAGCCTGCGTCCGTGTGTGGCCCTGCGCCGTCCTGATGCTCTCCTTGCACAGCGCTCTGCTCACCGCCGCCCCGCCCGCGACATCCCCTCGCGGGAATTGGGCGGCCCCGGAGAAGGAAGACGCCCATGTATCGCTCATCCGTCCGGAGCTTCATCGGCGGTCCCGGACTGACCCCCGCGGACCTGGCCATGGTCTTCCTCATGCGGGAGGACGACGACACGAGACCGCGCCCGATGCCCACACTGACCGTGCGGGAGGTGCCCGCGGCCGTCCGGGCTCTTGCTTCCCTCGGCGTGCACTCGGTGAAGATCTTCGCGGGGTCCAGGGTCAGGGACGCCCACGCGACTCAGGGCATGTCTCCCATCAGCCTGATGGCTCGTTCGATCAGCGCTGCGAAGAAGGCTGCTCCCGGTGTGCTCGTGATGACGGAGACCTGTGTCTGCTCCCACAACGACTCCGGCGAATGCTGGCTCGCCGACGAACGCGGAGATGTGGACCTGGCGGCGACGATCAAGGTCCTGGCGGCCCAGGCGGTTATGCAGGCCGCGGCCGGGGCGGACATCGTAGGACCGGCCGCGATGATCCCCCGGTCCGTGCGCGCCGTCCGACAGGCCCTTGACGCAGCAGGTCACAAAGGGGTGGGCATCATGCCGCACCTGATCTTCGAATCGTCCCTGTACGAGGGCTACCGGGCCTCCATGGGCGCAGTACCTCGCTCCGGAACCCGGGCGTTCCAGATCGCCCCCGGCCGCTCCGAGCAGGCCGTACATGTGGCGCGAGAGATGGTCGATGAGGGCGCGGACATGATCCTCACCGAGCCCGCTCTCCACACCGTCGACACTCTCGTCCACCTCAAGGACAAGATCCCCGTGCCCCTGGTGCCGTTCTCGGTGTCGGGCGAGTACCTGCGTCTCACCGACCAGCGGGCCGACGGCGGGCGGGACGTGAGGGGGTTGCTGGAGGCATACACCGTCCTCAAGCGCGCCGGTGCCGGTCGCATCATCACTTACGGCGCCCTGGAGCTCGCCCGTGAAATCAGTGCCTCCTGATCGAGGCGAGGATGCCGGATGCACCCTGCGCTAGGAGGTCGGCCGCGACACAGGCGCCGAGCTTCTCCGGGCCATCCGCCGGTCCCTGTCCGGCCGCCGCGACCTGCCGGGCGCCGTCCAGGGAGGTCACGGCGGCGGAGAGGTGCAGAAGTCCATCAGGGCCGATCCGGCCCCAGGCGCCGACCGGGACGGAACAGCCGCCATGAAGTTCGGCCAGCAGGGCGCGCTCGGCCCGTACGCACGCGTCGACCCGTGGGTCCCCGGTCGGCGCCAGGAGGTCGGCGACCGGGGAGGCGGCCCGCACTTGGATTCCCAGAGCTCCCTGGCCCGGCGAGGGGGGAAAGACGGCGGGATCGAGCAACTCGTGGACCTCGGGCAGCAGGTCGAGCCGATTCAGGCCCGCTGCCGCGAGGACCACGGCGTCGAGACCGCCCCTGGTGGTCCGGGCGAGCCTGCCGGGGACGTTCCCCCGGATTGGCACCACGTCGAGGTCCGGTCGCAGGGCGAGGAGCTGAGCGATGCGCCTCGGGGCGCCGGTCCCGACCGTGGCTCCCTTCCGCAGACCCTTCAGCGTCGACCCGCACAGCACGTCGCGCACGTCCTCGCGCGGGCCGGGAGTCGTCAGCAGGAGCGTGTCTTCGTGCACGGAGGTGGGGAGGTCCTTGAGCGAGTGGACGATCACGTCGACCCGCCCGGTCACGAGAGCTGCCTCCTGGTTCGTGGAGAAGGCGCTCCCCCCGGCCGTCCTGGCGACCTCGGCGAGGGTCGGGGTCACGCGATCCTGATCACCGCCTTCGAGGATGACCTCGCGTTTGAACGTCACACCGGGAAACCGCCCGGCGATCGGCGTGAGCCACTCCGTGACCTGCGTCCGGGCCAGCCTGCTGGCTCGGGAACCGATGCGCACCACGTCGCCCATTTGGGTCAACTCCTCGCCAGGGAAGGCTGGTTGGCGACCCATCGTATGCCCGCGTAGACCATGCGTTTTCCGACAGATCGTCACCAAAGGAGAACCCTCGGATGACACCCCTGCGCATCGGCGCCCGCGCCTCATTGATGTCCTTGTCCCAGTCCGCGCCGATCCTCGCCCGTCTGGCCCCCACCCCTACGCTCCTGCGCCCCTTCTACGAAGCGGGAGGCGACCGCGAACGCGGCCGATCGCCGCTCGAAGAGGACGGCGTGTTCTCGCTGGATATCGAAACAGCGCTCCTGGCGGGAGACATCGATGTCGCGGTCCACTGCCTCAAGGACGCACCGACACACGACACCCCAGGTCTGACGATGGCCGTCTATCTGCGCCGCGACGACATCCGCGACTGCCTCGTCACCCGCGACCCGGACCTCCGGCTCGACACGCTGCCTCCAGGTGCCACCGTCGGCACGGCCTCCCTGCGGCGCACCGCCGCCCTGCGGGCATACCGTCCGGACCTCGACGTCGTCGCCCTGCGCGGCCCGGTCAGCGACCGCCTGCGGGCGCTCTCCCGGCGCGACGTGGACTCGCTGATCGTGGCCTCCTGCTCCATGGAGCGCCTCGGCATGCGTCACCGGATCAACGAGCGGATCAGTCCGGCCGTCATCTGTCCGCCACTCGGCGCCGCCGTCATCGCCCTCCAGACCCGCGAGAAGGACATGCGGACCCGCGAGCTGGTGTCGAGACTCCATCACCCGGAGACAGGGGTGGAGGCCGAAGCCGAGCGCGTGGTCCTGCGGCAGTTGGGCGGATTCTGCAACGCCCCGCTCGCCGGTTACTGCACCACGGACAGCGACGGCGACACCGTCACCTACACGGTGCGGGCCCGCGCCTTCTCCCCCGACGGCGAAGCGGCGGTCGACATCCGCAGGACGGGGGCGGATGCCACACAGGCAGCGCTTGCCGTCTGCCGACAGCTCTCCCTGCACGGCGTCCCGAACCTCACCTCGGCGGGATGAGCGCCGGCCGGACGGTCTCGGCCCGGGCTCAGCCCATCGTGAGCTGAATCCAGCCGTCGGGCAGCACCGCGACCCGGACCTGGGTCAGGTCTCGTACCGTCACGTCCGGCCCGTGCTGACCGGCCCGCGGGCCCACGCCCACCACGCGCATCCCGGCCGCGCGGCCCGCCGCGATGCCCGCGCCGGAGTCCTCGAAGACCACGCAGTCGGCGGGGTCGACGCCGAGTTCCGCGGCGCCCTTGAGGAAGCCCTCGGGGTCGGGCTTGCTGGCGCCGACCGATTCGGCGGTGACGCGGGTCGCGGGGAGGGGGAGGCCCGCGGCGGCCATGCGGGCGGTGGAGAGGGCGACGTCGGCGGAGGTGACCAGGGCGTGTGGGGTGCCGGTGAGGGCGGCGAGGAAGGCGGTCGCGCCGGGGACCTCGATCACGCCGTCCATGTCGGCGGTCTCCGCGGCGAGCATGCGGGCGTTGTCCGCGAGGTTCCGCTCGACCGGGCGGTCGGGGAGCAGCAGCGCCATGGAGGCGTGCCCCTGCCTGCCGTGCACGACGCTCATCACGTGGTCGCCGTCGAGCCCCTGGTCGGCGGCCCAGCGCCGCCAGATCCGCTCGACCACGGCGTCGGAGTTGACGAGGGTGCCGTCCATGTCGAGCAGGAGGGCGCGGGCGGTGAGAACGACGGGTTCGGTGGCCATCGGCAGCTCCAAAGACGCGAGGCCCCCGTGGGAGGGGGCCCGGAAGGGGACAAGGCGGCCCCGCCCACCGGTCAGGGGAAGCGGGCGGGAGCCACTTTGTTCCCCTACGGTACAAAACACGGACCGCATCCCGCCACCACGCCTCCCGCACACGACCTACCGCCCGGCTCAGCCGGCGATCGCCTCGTACAGGCTCCACACGCCGAGGCCGACCATCAGCAGGGCCGCGATCTGGGTGATCAGCCGCAGCGGCACCCGCTTCATCAGGGCCTTTCCGCCGACGATGCCGAGTCCGGCCACCGCCCACAGGCCGAGCACCGCGCCGAGGCCGACCGACAGCGGATCGTCGTACCGGGCGGCGAGGTTGGCGGTCATGATCTGGGTGAGGTCACCGAACTCGGCGACCAGAATGAGCATGAAGCCCGTACCCGCGACCTTCCAGAAGGACTGGTCGGCGGGCTTCTTGATCTCCTCCTCGCCCTCGTCCCGCTTCAGCAGCAGCACGGCCGCGCCGCCGAGGAAGAGGACGCCGGTGAGGGCGTGCACGATCTGCTGCGGCAGCAGGGTCAGTACGCTGCCCGCCGCGACGGCCAGCACGACATGCACCAGGAAGGCCGCGGCGACGCCGACGAACACGTACGAGGCGCGGTAACGGGCGCCGAGGACGAGACCGGCGAGCGCGGTCTTGTCCGGCAGTTCGGCAAGGAAGATGACGCCGAAGACGAGCGCCGTCACGGTGATGCTGATCAAGGTTCCTCAATCGGTCGGGGCCGCCCCACCGAGAGTCGCGCAGAACTGCGCGTGAGACACCTCGGCACGGCAGCACACTGGGCACCCGCGCCGGGGGCACGGGCGTGCACTGCTTGCCGAAGGTCTCGCTGGCGGGTCCCACGGGATTCCGCCTCCGGGCGCCGGCTCAGGCTCGCTGAGCAGTATGTCGACGGTCCGGCGAAGAGCTACTCCCCTTCTGCACCGTCCATCGTACGGGACGTGAAAGTTCCGCCCTGAACCTTGTCGTGTCATGAACGCGTCACTAGCTTCTAACCGGGCGCTCACCCCACCGCAACGCCACCTGGCGAGCATTCCCCTGCCCGCCCGCCAACACTCCTACCCCACAAGGGAGTTCATATGTTCCGCATGTCCCGCTCGTCCCGGTTCTACGCGCGTCGACGGCTCGGCGTCGTCGCCGCGGCGACCGGCCTGCTCGCCTCCGCCGCCCTGCTCAACTCGCCGACCGCCTCGGCCGCCCTGCCCACCCCGGTCAGCGGCGCCACCGCCCGCGGCTACCTCTCGCAGCTCACCGTGGCCACCGAGAACCGCACCGGCTACAACCGGGACCTGTTCCCGACCTGGATCACGATCAGCGGCACCTGCAACACCCGCGAGTACATCCTCAAGCGGGACGGTACGAACGTCACCACCGACTCCGCCTGTGTGGCGACCGGCGGCAGCTGGTACTCCCCGTACGACGGCGCGACCTGGGGCGCGTCCTCCGACGTGGACATCGACCACCTCGTCCCGCTGGCCGAGGCGTGGGACTCCGGCGCGAGCAAGTGGACGACCGCGCAGCGCCAGGGTTTCGCCAACGACGTCACCCGGCCGCAGCTCCTCGCGGTCACCGACAACGTCAACCAGGCCAAGGGCGACCAGGACCCGGCCACCTGGATGCCGAGCCTCACCTCGTACCGCTGCACCTACGTCCGCGCCTGGGTGCAGGTGAAGTACTACTACAACCTCTCGGTGGACTCCGCCGAGAAGAGCGCGCTGACGAGCTACCTGTCGGGCTGCTGACGACACCCCGCCCCCACGGCCCGCCCCCGCCACCCGGCCGGGGCGGGCCGTCGGCGTCCTCGCGGCCCCTCCCGCGTTCTCGCGGTCCCTCCCGCGCGACTTCGGCCTCACCCGTCACGATCATGGCAGAATGTTGAACTTGCAAGTATGAGTGAGGCATACCTAACCTAGGTCCTCGTTCGGTACCCGCCGCCCCACCTCCGGCCCCGAAAGAGGAGACCTCCCCCCATGTCCGCACGCCTCAACGCCGCCCAGCCCTACGCGCTCGGGCTCTTCCGCATCGTCATCGGCCTGCTGTTCGCCGTGCACGGCGTCGCCTCGCTCTTCGGCGTCCTCGGCGGTGCCGCGGGCACCCACGGCGGCACGGTCGCGGCGGGCACCTGGCCCGGCTGGTACGCGGCAGTGATCCAGCTCGTCGCGGGCGGCCTGGTCCTGCTGGGCCTCGGCACCCGCGGTGCCGCCCTGATCGCCTCCGGTTCGATGGCGTTCGCCTACTTCGACGTCCACCAGCAGGCGGCGTTCTGGCCCATCGAGAACGGCGGCGAGCTGTCGGTCCTGTTCTGCTGGACCTTCTTCCTGCTGATCTTCACCGGCTCGGGCGCCTTCGGCCTGGACCGCGTGGTGGCGTCCCGCCGGGTGACTTCGGCCGAGGAGCGCACGCGGGAGCCGATAGCGGCCTGAGGCCGGACAGGAGGAGCGGCACCCCTGGTCACGGGGGTGCAGCTCGTCATGGTGGTGAGGAACGCCTCGCACCTGCCAGGGCAGCGCGATCGCCCCATCAAGACATCACGGCCGACGGACCGACGGATCAGGGCGTCGGGGTCAACGGCTCGGGCGCCGGTCGGGCGTCGACGGCTCGGGGCGGGACAGCGTCTCGGCCAGTGGCAGCCCCTCCCTGGCGGCGACGACACGGCGCGCACGCAGTTCGGCGCGGGTGCGCGGCCGGTACTTGGGCTCCTTGCCGCACCCGCACGCGTCGCGCCCCTCGTAACGCAGCCCCTCCCCGAGCACCGCGGCCACCACGGACCACGCGCGCACGTCACGCCGGGGCGGCGGGGCGAAGTCGTAGCCGGCGCAGACCAGCGGACCGGCGCAGTTCGGGCAGCGGCGCGCCCGGTCCGCCGCGTACGCGGCCTGCTTGAAGCTGATCCGGCACGAGACGCACGCGTAGTGCGGCTTGTACTGGGCCATGGCGTAGAAGCACATCGGAACACCGTACTGAGCGGCACCCGGCGTGAACCACCCCTTTCTCGCCCGCTACTCCGTCACCCACCCGAAGGGCACCGTGAAGCAGGCGACGCGGGTGGCGCCGTCGCCCGGCCGGTCCTGGATCACCACGGAGGCGGCCTCGCCGCGCCGCAGCCCCCAGGTGTGCCGGTCGCTCGCGGCGCCCGCGCCCCGGGCGTCGGTGGTGAAGTCGAGCCGGACTTCGTTGTCGTCGGGGGCGCCGGGCTGGTTCTCGTAGCGGGCACCGGAGTCGGCGGGGAGTGCGCCGCAGGGACGCTGGTGGACGGAGGCCCCGAACGAGTGATGGGGGCGTACGCCGGTGATGCGCAGGTCGACGGTGGTGACGCCGCCCACGCCGGTGTGCTGACGTACCCGGATGGAGGCGGCGGCCGGGACGTAGGACTGGTCGTACGTCACCGCCGCGGAGGGGATGAAGGCGGCGGGCGGCGCGAACCGGCCCTCGGCGTCGACGGTGTAGCCGCTGGTGGTACCGCCCAGCAGTACCGCCGCCGCCACCGCGCTCAGGGTTGCCAGCATGGAGCACACCTTCTTTCCCGTAGCCGTCGCCGAAGCCGTAGTCGCTCCCCACATGTTGGTAAGCGACACGAGACCCGGCCGCCTCATGGGCGCGCCGCACGGGTGAAACGGGGCCTATCGGGCGGTCCTGCACGATCCTTCACCCTGATGACGTGAACATGTTGTGTTGATCACTTGGTCCCCCCATGAACCTCCTGTCACGGGTCAGGCGTACGCTGCATGGCTGTAATCGGGGGAACGACGGGGAGTCATCGTGCTGGAGAGCGTGGGGTCACTGACCGCCGGTCCATGGATCTACGCCGTGGTGGCCGTCTCGGTCCTGCTCGACGTCTTCCTGCCGGTCCTGCCCAGCGGCGTCCTGGTCATCGCGGCGGCCACCGCGGCGGCGGCCGGTACGGGCGCGGCGGCGGGCCAGGTCCCGCACGACGTGCCGGACATCCTGGTCCTGATCCTGCTGGCGACGACGGCCTCCGTGCTGGGCGACCTGGTCGCGTACCGCCTCGCCTGGCGCGGCGGCGAGCGACTGGACCGCGCCATCGCCCGCTCCCGGCGGCTGACCAAGGCGCAGGAACGTCTCGGCGAGGCGCTGTCGCGCGGCGGCGGCGCCCTGGTCGTCCTCGCCCGCTTCGCCCCCGCCGGCCGCTCGGTCGTCTCCTTCTGCGCGGGCGCCGCCCACCGCCGCGCCCGCGACTTCGTCCCCTGGTCCGCCCTCGCGGGCCTCTCCTGGGCCGCCTACAGCGCCGCCCTCGGCTACTACGGCACCCGCTGGCTCGGCACGGCCTGGCTGGCGACGGCGGTCTCGGTGGCGGCGCTGTGCGGGGCGGGCGCGGTGGCGGCGTACTTCATGCGACGGCGGCCCGCGGAGTCCTGACCGCGCCCACTCCGGAAACAGGTCCGCGTCGGTGCACGTAGGGCAGGCGGGCGCGCCAACGGCCCCGTGGTCCCAACTTCCGCTGTCGTAACCGATGGACAGACACCCCGGCGAGATCGGGGACCGGAGCTACTCCTCCTCGTGGGCGTGCTTCAGTTCCGCGCGGGCCTGGACGCGGTCCGCGGTCGCCACCTCGGTCCAGTAGCGGTGGCCGGTGATGAAGACGGACAGTTCGTGTTCGCGGCGGCGGAGTTTCTCCACCTCGGCCTGTTCGTCGGCGGTCCAGCCGGGGGACGCGGGGCGTTCGATCTTGCGCCAGCCGGTGTCGTCGGTGAAGCCGTCCAGCGGCACGACCGACCAGGGCAGCCGCTTGAGCAGGGCCGACAGCTCGGCCCTGATCTGATGCAGCTCCTCCTGCCCGGCGAGCAGGTCACTGGGGAATTCATGGGACGCAGGCACGCGGCAATGGTACGCCTGTTCGATTTTCAGTGGCGAGCTTCGCCGGGCAGTTCATTCGAACGTGTGAGGCGGAGGTGAAGCCCGTCGCTACGCTCCAGCGCTATGACCAGTGACGTCGGCATCGACCCCGCGTGTTCCGGGATTCAACGCCCCGAACTCCCGACCCGCGCGTTGACCCGCGAGTCCGACCGGGTCCGACAGCTGCTGGCCGCGGGGGAATGGCATCCCGCCGCGGCGGACACCGACGCGGCGGCCAAGGTGCTCGCCCGGCTCGCCGCGCCGCTGCCCACGCGCGGGGCCGGGGACGGGCGGGCGCGAGCCGTGGACCGGGACCGGCGGCTTCAGCGGGTCTGGCGCACCTCGGTCCACCACCTCGACGCAGGTGCGGTCGCTCCCCCGTGCGCCGCCCTCCTGGCCGCTGTCGCCCGCGCCTTCCTCCCCTGGTCCGCCGCCCCGAACCCGCCTGCCGCCGCTGCGGCACCGCGCTATCCGGTCCCCCACGGCACGGCGGACGGCTCGCCGCCCCCGCCGACCGAGGCGGGCGAAGCCCTCCTGGCCGACCTGATCCCCCTGTTCGCCTCGCTGGCGGCTCCGAGTCCGCCCGGAGACGTTCCCCGCACGCCCGCGGTCGTTCCCTGGAAGGTCCGATACACCGGCCGGTTCCGCCACTACGAGCGGCCCGCACGCGACGTATGGACGGCCGAGACCGTCCGCTGCGCCCGGTGCTCGCACGCGGACGGTCCCTGGACGGTGGCCTGCGACTGGCATCAGGTGACCCTGGAGTGCCCGTGCGGGCTGGTGACCGACCGACCCGGCCTCAGCTTCTCCGAGGTCTTCCTCGTGCTGCCCGACACGTGACCGCTCACCGGCCGACCGACACCAGCAACCTCAGTCTCCGACGCCGCCCAGCTCCCTCACCAACCGCGCCGCCACCGGCACCGGCACGCCGTGCCGGTCGGCCGCGCGGAGCAACGCCCCGCCGATCGCGTCGAGTTCGAGGGCACGGCCCGCCTCCGCGTCGCGGTGCATCGAGGTCTTGGCCGCCGCCGGGAAGAGGTCGTAGCGGGCGAGGGAGGCGACCGGGTCCGCCGGGGCGCCGCAGGCGCGAGCGACCGTCGCCGTCTCGGTGACGAGGGCCTCCAGTTCCGCGCGGTACCGCGTACGGGCCTCGCCGATCGACACGCCGTACCGCGTCGTGAGCAGGGCGGCCGGGGCGAGGAACGCCATCTTGGCCCACAGGGCCGCCACCTCGTCGTCCACCACGCGCGCCGTCACCCCGGCCGCCGTGAGGGCCGTCGCCAGGGCGTCGAGGCGGGGCCGTACCGTCGCCGCGCCCGCGAGGTCGATCTCGGCGAAGGGACTGCCGTGTTCGATCACCACACCCTCGCCCGCCCCGGCCGGGACACGCGTTGACTCCACCCGGATCGTCGCGGGCGCGACCAGCTCGGGCGCGTAGACGGTACGCAGCCTCGCCGGGTGTTCGACGCCGTTCAGCAGCGGTACGACCAGGACGTCACCCAGTACGGCGGGGGGTACGCGGGTCAGGGCCGCGTCCAGCGTCGTGTACTTGACGGCGATCAGGCACGCGTCGACCGGCTCGCGCAGCTCGGTGTCCGCCTCCACGGCCGCGACGAAGTCCCCGAACTGCCCGCTGCGCACCTGGATTCCGTCCCGGCGCAGCACCTCCGCCGTACCCTCCCGCGCCAGGCAGATCACCCGGTGCCCGGCACGGGACAGCAGGGCGGCGAGAAGGCCGCCGACCCCGCCGGGGCCGAGTATCGCCACCGTGGGCTTGCTCGTCATGAACGTGTCCTCTCCTACGGTCGGCCCCGACATCCGGTGGCCGCCTCGCGACGATCATCGTTCATACGCGGCCCGGTGGGAGGAGACTTGAGACATGTGCCGGAGTATCAAGACGTTGCGGCCGCCCGTGTTGCCCGGTGAGGCCACCGAGGACGACATCCGCGCCGCCGCACTGCAGTACGTACGCAAGGTCTCGGGCTTCCGGGCCCCCGCCGCCCACAACCGCGAGGCGTTCGACCGCGCCGTGGACGCCGTCACCCAGGCCACGGCCGAGCTACTGGGCACCCTGGAGGTGCGGGGGCGGCCGGTACGGGAGGATTAGCACCGACGGCGTTGTGGACTCCGAGCGAAGAAAAACGGCCCCCCGGACACTCCCGGAAGGCCGTCGCAAGCCCCTGGCCTGCTACTTCTCACTGTGGGCGCGGACGGTTTCGAACCGCCGACATCCTGCTTGTAAGGCAGGCGCTCTACCCCTGAGCTACGCACCCGTGGTCCGGGCGCGTGGCCGGGACGAGTCGACAGCCTACCTTGCCGCGGCCGGTGTCCCGCAAACGCCGGAAACGTCGGGGCCGGGGTGAACTGACCGGGCCGTGTGTTCGTCTTCAACGGGTGGGACAATGACACCCCCAGGGCCAACCGCAGCACGGGAGAGGGATGTGACGGCGAAACCGGGCACGTCAGCAACGCAGACCCACCCGCACCCGCCGTCCCCCGTGCGCGACGCCCTCACCCTGATGAGCCTCCCCGTGCTCGCCGCGCTCACCATGACCGCCGCGTTCGCCGGGGGTGGCACCCGGCGCTGGTTCGGCGGGCGGGCCGAGAGCCAGCGGGCCGAGGCACAGGCCGCGAAGGACGCCGCGGCGGCCGCGTTCTACGAACTCGACACCGCCCAGCGGGACCTGCGCATCTCCGTCGAGACCATCTCCGCCGTCGACGACTCCCCCGCGGCCCGCCGCGCCGTCTCCGACTTCGAGGCGCTGGGCCGCCGTATAGACGAGGCCAGCCAGACGTACATCCAGGCGGTCGACGCCCAGGACCTCGACCGCGACGACCTCGACGCGGGCACCGCGAACCGGGCCCGTGGCGAGCTGACCGCCGCCAAGGACGAGCTGGTCCGGGTCAAGGGGGAGCTGGACCGGTTCAGCACCTCCCTCGGCCCCCTCCTCGGCACCGCCGAGACCCAGCTGGCCCGGCTCGCCCCCGCCGTGGAGCGCGCCCGGCAGGCCCTGCTCGGCGCGAGCAACGCCCTGGACGCCGTACGCGAGCACCGGCTCAGCGCCGACGACCTCGCCGCCCGTCTCGCCGCCCTCGCCCCCGAGCTGACCCGGCTGAACCAGGGCGCCGGACAGCACGGCGTGACGGCCACGCTGGAACGGGCCGAGCGGGTGCAGCGGGAAGCCGGGGCGATCCGGGCCGAGGCCGAACGGCTGCCGGAGCGCGCCGCCGAGATCGACCGGCGCCTGGTCAGCCTCGGCACCCGCGCCCAGGCCCTGACCACCCGCAGCGGCCAGGTCGAGCCGGTGCTGAGCGAACTGCGGCGCCGGTTCGCCGCCGCCTGCTGGCAGGACCTCCAGCACGTGCCGGAGCAGGCCGCCGAGAACGTCCGCCAGGCCGAGCGCAAGCTGACCGAGGCCAGCGCCGCGCGGGACGCCCAGCGCTGGCCGGACGCCACCTCGCTGCTGTCGACCGTACGCGCCCTGCTGAACACCACCGACGAGGCCGTCTCGGCCGCCGGGGACCGGCTGACCAGGCTGAACGCCGTCCAGAAGGACCCCCGGCAGGAGATCGAGCGGACCCGGTTCGCACTCCGGGACGCCCAGCGGCTCGCCATGACCGGCCGCAGCGCGCCCGACCCCCGGCACGCCCGCCCGCTGGACGAGGCGGTGGCCCGGCTGGACCGCGCGGTCGCCGGTCTGGACAGCGGCCGTCACCCCGACTACTGGCACTTCCTCACCGAGACCGAGGCCGTGCGGAGCGCGGTGGCGCGGGTGGTCGCGCAGATCCGTGAGGAGCGCGGCGGCCCCGCCCAGTGAGCCACGCACGGCCGCGCCCCTGTTGCCGGTGCGTGGGGTGCTGGTGAGTATTGAGGGGTACGGGACGGCCTCCGCACGCGCCCCCAAGGAGGCGACATGGCCGCACACGCAGTGCACTCGCGCGACAAGCAGTCCACCCGGCGACGCACCGTGCTCGACGAGCACCTGCCCGTCGACCACAAACTGAACCTCGTCTACCGCATCGGCGCGGGCCTGATCGGGCTGTTCCTGCTGGTCTTCGGCATCCTCGGCCTGGTCGGCCACATCGGTGCCTTCAACGTCGGCAGCGACACGGTCGCGGGCCTGAACACCAACGGCGCGCTGAGCATCCTCTCCATCTGCGTCGGCGTGATCCTGCTGGCCGGGATGGTGATCGGCGGCAACTTCGCCTCGACCCTGAACATGGTCTTCGGCGTGCTGTTCATCCTGAGCGGCTTCCTGAACCTGGGGCTGCTGGACACCGAGAACAACTTCCTGGCATTCCGGATCCAGAACGTGTTCTTCACCTTCATCGTCGGCCTGCTGCTGATGACCTTCGGCATGTACGGCCGGGTCGGCTCGTCCCTCCCGCACGACAACCCGTACTGGCGCTCCCGGCACCCCGAGGCGAAGCAAGAACAGCCCGCCCTCGATACCCCGGACAAGCGCGCCGTGACCGGGCCGGACACCAAGGCCGAGTGACACTCCCCTCCCCACGGTCCGGCGGCTAACCTGTGCGCATGCCTCGCTACGAGTACCGCTGCCGGACCTGCGGCGACACCTTCGAACTCAGCCGCCCCATGGCGGAGTCCGCCGCGCCCGCCACCTGCCCCGAGGGCCACGACGACACGGTCAAGCTGCTGTCGGCGGTGGCCGTCGGCGGCTCCTCCGCCGCCCCGGCCCCCTCGGGCGGAGGCGGCGGCGGTGGCTGCTGCGGGGGCGGCTGCTGCGGCTGAGCAGCAGGTGAGAACGGCACCGGACATCCGGTGCCGTTTCGCTGTCCGCCGCACTCCTAGGCGGGCTGCCGCGCCGCTACCACCGCGCCCCGCGCCACCCGCAGGAACTCGCGGGTGATCCGCTCCCCCGCCAGCACCCCCCGCTCGGCCACCGCGCCGACCGCGGGCGCGCTCCACCCGCTGTCGGCCAGCTCACCGTGGCCGGGACGCCAGCCGCGGTCGGCGGCCAGCAGCAGGTCGGCGTCCAGGTGCGAGTCACCGGCGGCGAGCGTCAGCTCCGCGCCGGTCCGCCGGGCCACCTCGCGCACCGCGGCGCCCTTGGTGAGCGGCTGCGGAACGGCGTAGATCTTGCGGCCCTGGAGCGACACCGTCCAGCCCCGTTCCCCGGCCCACTCGGCCAGCTCGCCCACCCAGTCCTCGGGCAGCAGCTCCCGCTCGACCACCAGATACGCGAACAGGTCCTCCGCCACCCGCTGCTTGCGCAGCCAGACCGGGTCGGTGGCCCGGCGCAGATGGTCGGTGATCTCCGCGAGCGGCGCGCACTCGTCCGCGAGCCTGGCCTGTACCGAGGCGTGCCAGTCCTGGTCGGTGACGCCGTCGACCAGGAGATGGCCGCCGTTGGCGCAGATCGCGTACCGGGCGGGCGGGCCGGGCAGGTTGATCCGCCCGTACTGGGCACGGGTGCGGGTGGTCGTCGGCACGAACACGGCCGCGTCCGCCAGCTCGGTCAGCAGGGCGGCCGCCGTCTCCGTCATGAAGGACAGCGGACGGGCCTCGTGCACCTCCACGCAGAGCAGCCGGGGCGCCCGCGCGTCGGGCATGGTGAGGGCGAGGGCGCCCGCCGAGTAGATCAGGGTGCGGTCGAGGTCGCTGGCCACGAGTACCGTCATCAGACGTTCACCGCCCGGCCGTCGGCGCCGGTGGCGCCCCGCGTGTACTGGGGGTGGATCAGCCCGACGCAGGTGTACGGCAGGTCGTCGACCTCCTCCACCGGTACTCCGCGCTGTTCGGCGAGCAGCCGCACATGGTCGAGGTCGGTGCCCGCGCCCGCCTTGGCGAGGATCTTCCAGGGCACCCGGCGCAGCAGCACCCGGGTGGTCTCGCCGACGCCGGGCTTGACCAGGTTCACGTCGTGGATGCCGTACTCCTCGCTGATCCGTTCCACGGCCCGCCAGCCCTCCCAGGTGGGTGAGCGGTCCTCGGCGAGCAGTTCCTTCACGGCCGCGTCCACCTCGTCCCGGACCTCCGGGAAGCGGGCGGAGACGGCGTCGAGGAAGGCCACCGACACATCGGCGTCCGCGAGTTCGCGGTAGAACTTCGCGCCGTGGAAGTCGTCCGGGCCGACCAGGTCGGCACGGAGCACGGTGCGCGATATCAGGCCGGAGACCGTGGAGTTGAGGCAGGCGGAGGGTATGAGGAAGTCGTCGCGGGTGCCGTAGGTGCGTACGCAGGAGCCGGGGTCGGCGAGGACGGCGATCTCCGGGTCGAAGCCGGTGACGCCCTCCGCGCGCTCGAACTCCTCGATGGCGTCGGCGAGTTCGCGGGTGATGGCGCCCTTGCCGGTCCAGCCGTCCACGAAGACGACGTCGCGCGGGTCGTGGTGCGCGGCCAGCCAGCGCAGGGCGTTGGCGTCGATGCCCCGGCCCCGGACGATCGAGACGGCGTAGTGCGGGAGTTCGACCCCGTACCGCTGCTCGGCCCAGCGGCGCATGAGCACGCCGACCGGTGTCCCGGCGCGGGCGAGCGAGACCAGGACCGGGGTGCCGCCGCGCTCGGTGAGGACGGTCTCGGTGACCACGCCGACGGCTCGGGCGATGCGGTCGGCCGAGGTGTCCAGGGCCGCGTGGAACAGCGCCTGGTAGCGCTCGCTGGGCTGGTACTCCACCGGCAGCGACTCCGCGTAGTGCGCGCCGCCGCTCTGCACGGCCTCCTCGCGCTCCTCGGTGGGCGCCTCCAGGCTGACCGCGGAGAGGTCCTGGAGCAGCCAGCCGACCTCGTCGGGGGCGTACGAGGAGAAGGCGGGGCCGCGGAGGGGCTCGGGCAGCATGGCCGGCCTTTCGGGACGGTGGGTCGGGCGGGGCTCGTGGGCGGGCACCACCGCGAGCAGGACGTGCGGGGCGTGCGCCGCGAGCCGGGCGAGCAGCCCGTCCGGGGCGTGCAGGGCGGGGGTGTCGGCGGCGGAGTCGACGACGGCGACCACGGTGTCGAAGCCCGCGCCCGCCACGTTGTACGCGTACCGCTCGCCGGGGCCGTCCGCCGGGTCGTCGTGGGCCGGGAAGGCGAGGCGGGTGCGTATCGCGTAGCCGGGGTCGTCCACGGCGAGGACGGGTGAGCGGGTGGTGGTGGAGTAGCGCACCTCGGCCGGGACGGTCCGCTCCAGCTCGGCCGCGAGCCGTAGCGGGGCGTACATCAGCTCCTCGAAGCCGAGCACCAGCACCCGGTGGGAGCCCTCGGGCAGCGCGTCGGCGATGCGGGCGGCCATGGCGGGCAGCGCGGTCTCCAGCCGGGCGCGGTGGTCCGGGGTGAAGCCGTGCCGTCCGCCGTCCGGCAGCCCGGTCGGCCAGTCCAGCTCGACCCGGCTCACCTCGCCGCCCGGCACCGCGCCGGACGCGGCATCGGCCCGCTCGTGCTCCGCGACCAGCGCCTGCCCCTTCTCCAGCACGCCCTCGGGCAGCCGTACGGTCCCGGAGGCGGCCGCGACCAGGTCGACGCGGGCGCCGATCTCGGCGGCGAACCGGTCCAGCCGGGCGGTGTCCTCGGCGGAGCGCATGTCGACCAGGGCGACCACCACATAACGGCGCCGGGGGTGGCGGGCGTGCAGCTCGCGGATGGTGTTGAGGACGGTGTTGCCGGTGGAGAACTCGTCGTCCACCAGCACCAGCGGGCCGTCTCCGGCCAGCAGCGCCGGGTCCTCGGGGAGCAGCAGGTGGGAGGTGGCGTGGGAGTGGGACTCCTCGAAGCCGCCGGCCGGGGTGACCCCGGCGACCGGGCGGCGGGTGGAGTGCAGGTACGGGGCGAGGGCGAGGCCGTCCGCGACCGAGTGGCCGAGGCCGGTGGCGGTCTCCGCGTACCCGAGGACGACCGCGCGGGCCGCCTCCGCGTCGCCGAGCAGGGCGCGGACCCGGTGGCCGAGGCGGACCCCGTGGCCGTGGACCACGGCGGGCGACTGCGGGACGTGCTTGCCGAGCACCTTGGAGACCAGCAGATGGGCCCGCTTGGGGTTGCGGCGCAGCGCCATCCCCAGCAGGTCGGTCAGGTGCTCGTCGCCCTCCAGTTCGACACCGAGTCGCCGTGCGACCCAGGTGCCGGACCAGACGCCGTCGTTCACTGCGTTTCTCATGCGTTCCTTGCGGCTCGGGGGGGGTGAGGGAGATGGGGCGTGGTGCGAGGGGAGGGCTCAGCCGGGCACACCGGCGGCCAGCAGGTCCACGAAGCCGACGTCCTCGTTGGCCACGCCGAAGACCTCCGCGCGCAGCAGGGTCCGCTCGGCCCAGGCGCGGTGCGGCTTCACCTCGTTCATCTTGTTCGTGTACGCGGACCTGAGGACTCCGCCGCCGTCGCTGGCCGGGCGGAGGATGTCCGCCGCGTCGCTGAACTCCTCGTGGCTGACCACGGACAGCGCGTGCACGGGCAGGACGTGGGAGGGGTGGATGCAGGTCTTGCCGAGCAGACCGTTGGCCTGGTCCAGGGAGATCTCCCGCAGCAGGCCGTCCATGGCGTGTTCGATCAGCTTCTCGCGCAGTTCGACGGCGCGCACCTCCAGGAAGGGGCTCGCCCGCAACTGGGGCTTGAACACCCGCTCGGGGACCCGGAAGTACTCCCACACCGGCCCGGTCACGGTGAACCCGCTGCCGTCGGCCCGGCCCAGCCGGTTGACCACGTCGGCGATGACGGAGGCGACGATCAGGACGTCGTACGCGGTCATGTCGGGGGCGCGGCGCAGCCCGTAGGAGGAGCAGAAGTCGGTGACGCCGAGACGCAGGGCCAGCACCCGGTCGCGGTACTTGCCGACCGCGCGGGCGATGCCCTCCAGGGTCTCCACGCGGGACTCGCGGTACATCAGCTCGGGCGATTCGAGCACCGGCATGGCGAAGAGCCGTCGGCCGCTCGCGGTCTCGGCCGCGCTCAGCGCCTCCAGGAACGGCATGCCGCGTTCCTCGGTGAACTTGGGCAGCACGAATCCGGACAGCAGCCGGACGCTGGAGCCGAGCCGCCGGACCAGGTCGGGGATCTGCTCGGGCGTGCGCACCCGGACGAACAGCAGGGGCGGCTCCGCGCCGGTCCGGGCGTGCAGCGCGTCCAGCTCGGCGAACTGCCGGACCAGGTTCTCCTCACCGGCCGGCACGTCCTCGTCGGCGATGGAGTCCTCCAGGCACAGCACCATCGAGACGACGCCGTTCCCGGTCTGCTTGACGATGTCGGCGGCGAGCCGGGGCCGGGTGGCCGGGCTGTACAAGGTGGCCCCCAGGGCCGCGGACAGCAGCCGGGCCGGGGACTCGGCGGTGAAGGCGGACGGCTCCTGGTGGAAGAGACGCTTCCGCACTTCGGGGGCGATGTGCCCGAAATGACGCATAGGACTCCCTCATGGCGCGCCGAGTCAGTGGTTGCCGCGGCTGTGGTTGCCGTGTCTGTGATTTCCGCGAAGGGTGGCCGGTAATAGTACGTAGAGACGGATGTCCGGGGTTCCCGGCCGGCATGAATTTCCGGTTACCCGCCCGTGTCCGACAGAACACCCCCCGCATTGTCGTGGCCAGGACCGAGAAGGCAGGATGACCGCATGACGCACGCGATGCTGAAGGGGTCGAACGTCCCACTGGACGCCGCCACGGTCCGGGCCGTGCTGCGCTGGACGCCGGGGCAGGACGTCCCGGAGGTGGACGCCTCGGCGCTGCTGCTGGGCTCCGGCGGCCGGGTGCGCTCGGACGAGGACTTCGTCTTCTACAACCAGCCCCGCCACCCTTCCGGCACGGTATGGGGGCTCGGCAAGAAGCCGGTCGCCGGCGGCCTGACCGACACCATCCAGGTGGACCTGGCCGGAGTCGAGCCCGGCGTGGACCGCATCCTGCTGGTGGCCTCCGCCGACGACGTCCCCTTCGACCGCGTCCCCTCGCTGTGCGTGCTGCTGTACGACGCCTCGGTGACCGACGCCGAGGCGCTGGCCCGGTTCGAGGTGAAGCCGGAGACCGGCGCGGAGACGGCGCTGATCTGCGGCGAGCTGTACCGACGCGGGGACGCCTGGAAGTTCCGCGCGCTGGGCGAGGGCTACTCCAACGGCCTGGAGGGGCTGGCCACGGACTTCGGCATCTCGGTGGACGAGGCGGAGGCGGTGGCCGAGGAGCCGCGCCGCCAGGAGTCCCTCTCCGTGCCGCTGCCCCCGGAGCAACCCGTACCGCTGCCGCCGCTCCCGTCCCAGCCGCCCGCCTACGGCTACCCGCAGCCGGTCTCCGCCCAGCCGTCCGCGTACGGCTATCCGCAGCCCGCCTCCGCGAGCCAGGCCACCTACGGCTACCCCCAGCCCGCCACGACGCAGGCACCGCCCGCCTACGGCTACCCCCAGCCCCAGCCGGTGCCCGCCGCGGCCCCCCTGGACCCGGACTTCCGGCTGCCGCCGCAGGGCCCGCAGTTCCTCCCCCGCTAGCGAGGGCCGGGCGCGGTCAGCGGTCCGCCTTGGACTTGTAGCCGCGCCCCCAGGTCAGTCCCCAGCCGTACAGCCGGTCCAGCTCGCCCTGGAAGCCGTAGACGAACTTCACCTCGCGGCGCACGATCAGCTCGTCCTTGACGTTCTCTATCATCACCACCGCGCACGAGCGGGCCTGCGGATGGCGTTCGTCGAGGCCGATCTCGATGCGCGGGCCGTTGCTCGGGTAGAGCGTGACCACCGCGTGGGTGCGGTCGAAGGCCGGGGTCTGGTCGTAGATGTACACGAAGACCAGCAGGCGTTTGATGGCGTCCCGGTGGTCCAGGTTCACGTACATCGTCTCGCCCGACGCGGAGCCGAACCGGTCGTCGCCGCTGAGCTTGACGTACGGCGGGGCGTTGACGTCGCCGAGGTAGCCGCCGAGGGGCTGGACGACGCCCTTGGTGCCGTCGGTCAGCTCGAACAGGCAGCCGAGGTCCAGGTCGACGTTGACCATGCTCTGGCCGTGTCCCAGCACTTCCGGTGGTTTCAGCGCCTTGAAGGGATGCCGGAACAGGCTGCCGCGCTGGGGGCCGCCGAAGTCGGAGGTACGCATCCGCCAGGTCAGGTTGACCCGCAGATTCCCGGTCGCCGCGCCCTGTCTGGTCAGCGACACCTGCTGGTGCCGCTTGGTCAGTTCGATCGCGTTGGACGCGGAGCTGCCCGAGTCGAAGTCGGCGGTGCGCCCGCTCAGCAGTCCATCGAGAAATCCCATTCCCGCCCCCCTGGAAAAGTCGTCGGGGCGGCCGACCCGAGTCGGCCGCCCCATTCGAAGCGTTCCTCGCAGGGCGGGGTGCCACACCCCGCCACATCCCCGATCTTGCCCCTAGGGGCCGGTTCAGGGCAGCCACAGCGGCCGAGATCGTCAGACCCCGGAGGAGATCTCCGTCTTCTCGCTGGACCCCGCGTCGCCCCCGGAGGCGGCCAGCGCGCGGTTGCGGCGCACCGAGGACCAGAAGGACCAGGCGATCAGGACGACGCCGACCAGGCCGGTGACGACCTCGTTGATCTCGTACTGGATGGTGACCATGAGGATCACCGCGAGGGCGCCGATCGCGTAGTGGGCGCCGTGCTCCAGGTAGACGTAGTCGTCGAGGGTGCCCTGGCGGACCAGGTAGACGGTCAGCGAACGGACGTACATCGCGCCGATGCCGAGGCCCAGCGCCATCAGGACGATGTCATTGGTGATGGCGAAGGCGCCGATCACGCCGTCGAAGGAGAAGGACGCGTCCAGGACCTCAAGGTAGAGGAACATGAAGAACGCGGCCTGGCCGGCGAGCTGCACCGCCGAGCGTGGCTTGCCGGAGCGGGCGGCCTCCTCCTCGGCCTCGTGCTCGGCTTCCTCCTCCGCCTCCAGCTTGTCCTCAAAGAAGCCGGAGAGACCGCCGACGACCATGTAGGTGATCAGTCCCGCGATGCCCGCGATCAGGACCGTCTGAGCCTTGTCGACATGGGCGCCGCCGTGCTGGTGGGCGTGGGTGGCGAAGGTGAAGGAGGTGATCAGCAGGACGATCAGGGCGATGCAGACCGACAGCATGTCGACCTTGCCGAGCTTGGCCAGCGGACGTTCGATCCAGCGCAGCCACTGGATGTCCCGGTCCTCGAAGATGAAGTCGAGGAAGATCATCAACAGGAACATGCCACCGAACGCGGCGATCGCCGGGTGGGCGTCGGTGACGAGCTGCTGGTACAGCTCCTTGTCGGTGAAGGCGAGGTTGACCGCGTCGATCGGATTCTTCTTCGCGGTGATGGCGACGATGACGACGGGAAAGACCAGCCGCATGCCGAAGACCGCGATGAGCACGCCGACCGTGAGGAAGATCTTCTGCCAGAAGGCGTTCATCTTCTTCAGGATTCCGGCGTTGACCACCGCGTTGTCGAACGACAGCGAAATCTCGAGGATGGAAAGGATCGCCACGATGCCGAAGCCCTGCCACCCCCCGTAGAAGACCGCCGCGACCAGGCCGATCGCGGTCACCGCGAACGACCAGCCGAAGGTTTTCAGAAGCACTGGCTACCCCATCATCCTCTGGGGGTCCCCCCAGACTGCATCTGGGAGATGTTTCCCCCGCGCCGTACCCGGCTTTACGAAACGTTGACTCCGAAGTCTAGAGCGATGCCCCGAAGTCCGGACGCGTACCCCTGTCCGACCGCACGGAACTTCCATTCGCCCTGGTACCGGTAGAGCTCGCCGAAGATCATGGCCGTTTCGGTGGAGGCGTCCTCGCTGAGGTCGTAGCGGGCGAGTTCCTGGCCGTCGGCCTGATTGACGACGCGGATGAACGCGTTGGACACCTGGCCGAAGGACTGGCCGCGTTCGTCGGCCGCGTGGATCGAGACCGGGAAAATGATCTTCTCGCACTGGGGCGGCACCCGGGAAAGGTCCACCAGAATCGATTCGTCATCGCCCTCGCCCTCACCGGTGAGGTTGTCGCCGGTGTGTTCCACCGAGCCGTCGGGGCTGGTGAGCTGGTTGTAGAAGACGAACCACTCGTCCCCCAGCACCCGGTTCCCGGCGCCGCACAGCAGGGCGCTGGCGTCCAGGTCGAAGGCGGCGCCGGTGGTCGAGCGGGCGTCCCAGCCGAGGCCGATCGAGACGTTGGTGAGATTCGGTGCGGCCTTGGAGAGGGAGACATTGCCTCCCTTGGCGAGCGTGACACCCATGCTGATCCTCCCCTGTGGTGTTCCCTGGTCTCCTGCGCCTCCGGCGCCGCCCGCAAACGCGGAACGGCGCCGGAGGAAGTGCTGCCCGTACGGTGTCAGACGTTGACGCCGAAGTCCTGGGCGATGCCGCGCAGGCCCGAGGCGTACCCCTGGCCGATGGCGCGGAACTTCCACTCCGGGCCGTTGCGGTACAGCTCGCCGAAGACCATGGCCGTCTCGGTGGAGGCGTCCTCGCTGAGGTCGTAGCGCGCGAGTTCCTGGCCGTCGGCCTGGTTGACGACGCGGATGAAGGCGTTGCGGACCTGGCCGAAGGACTGCTGGCGGTTCTCGGCCTCGTAGATCGAGACCGGGAAGACGATCTTGTCCACGTCGGCCGGGACCGTGGCGAGGTCCACCTTGACCTGCTCGTCGTCGCCCTCGCCCTCACCGGTGAGGTTGTCGCCGGTGTGCTCGACCGAGCCGTCGGGGCTCTTGAGGTTGTTGAAGAAGACGAAGTGCTGGTCGCTGGCCACCTTGCCGGCGTTGTTCACCAGCAGCGCGCTGGCATCGAGGTCGAAGTCGGTGCCGGTCGTGGTGCGCACGTCCCAGCCCAGACCGACGATGACGGCGGTCAGGCCGGGAGCCTCCTTGGTCAGCGAGACGTTGCCACCCTTGCTGAGGCTGACTCCCACGGGTCCTCCATGTGGTGTCCTGGGGCCGACAGCCCCGTAGTGCATCGGATACGGGATCAACGTGCCGATCCTAGTGACGGGTTCCCGCGAACCGCGGGGGTGTCACAGGGTGTCGAGCGCCTTCACGTAGTCGGTGAGGTCGCGGGCGTCGGGCAGACCGTTGACCACGGTCCAGCGCACGGTGCCCGTCTTGTCGAGGATGAAGGTGCCCCGGACGGCGCACCCCTTGTCCTCGTCGAAGACGCCGTAGGACCGGCTGACGTTGCCGTGCGGCCAGAAGTCGCTGAGCAGCGGGTACTCCAGGCCCTCCTGCTCGCCGAAGACGCGCAGGGTGTGCATGGAGTCGTTGGAGACGGCGAGCAGCTGGGTGTCGCGGTCGCTGAACTGCGGAAGGTTGTCACGCAGCTCGCACAACTCGCCGGTGCAGACGCCGGTGAAGGCGAAGGGGTAGAAGAGCAGCACCACGTTCTTCTCGCCCCGGAAGTCGGAGAGCCGCACGGTGCGGCCGTGGTTGTCCTTCAGTTCGAAGTCGGGTGCCTCGTCGCCGACCTGGATCGCCATCGTCCTGCATCCCTTCGCTGGGCTGTACGGGTGGGCGCGGGTCACACGCCCGGTCCCACCCTACGCAGCGATCACGCCGGGGCCGCCGGGCGGACCGGGGAGTCCCGGCCCGCACGGCGCGGCGATGACGCGTTTCTCTAACGCTTGCCGGACTTGGCGGCCTTCGGCGTCGCCAGACGCGAGCCGCTCCAGTCCTTGCCGACGCTGACGCTCTTCGAAGCGGTCAGCCCTGCGGTGGTTGCGGCCTCCGAGATGTCGCTCGGCTCCACGTACCCCGTACGGCCGGTCTTCGGCGTCAGAAGCAGGATGGCGCCGCCCTCTTCGATGTACGTGGTGGCATCCACGAGTACATCGGTGAGGTCTCCGTCGTCATCACGGAACCACAGCACAACGGCGTCGGCCACGTCGTCGTATTCCTCGTCCATCAGGTCGCCTTCGACGGCTTCCTCGATGGCCTCGCGGAGCTCCTGATCGACGTCCTCGTCGTAGCCGATCTCCTGGACCACCTGTCCGGGCTGGAACCCCAGCCTGGCGGCAGGGTTCGTCCGCTCCTCCGCGTGGTCCGCGGTCGCGCTCACGGGTTGCCTCCTGATCATGTCTTGGTGAATATCTGAGCCACGCGCGTGCGCGAAGCATTGGCCGTAGTCCACACGGGCGGGACGGATCGCGCAAGTACCCGGCCGTTCTGACCGCCGAAACGGTGACGTTCCGGGCCGCTTCGCCGCCCCGCACCGCCCTTCATGGCACCGTATCCCGTTTCCCGGAGAACCACATCACACCGATGTGCCCCATATGCGCACTTCGGAATCATCCGTCGTTACGCCCATCGAACAACTTTGCCATGCCCGTCACACCCCGGGCGTATCGTCATGATTTGAGCGGTCCGGCGACAGTGACGGGGGGAACCAGTTGATGACGTACCACGTTCCCCAGGTACACGATGGGGAACGGTGTAGGCAGGTCCCTCCGACAGGTAAGGAACAGCGTGGCTTCCGGTTCCGATCGCAATCCGATCATCATTGGCGGCCTTCCGAGTCAGGTTCCTGACTTCGATCCCGAGGAAACGCAGGAGTGGCTCGACTCCCTCGACGCCGCCGTGGACGAGCGCGGCCGGGAGCGGGCCAGGTATCTGATGCTGCGGCTGATCGAGCGGGCCCGCGAGAAGCGCGTGGCCGTGCCCGAGATGCGCAGCACGGACTACGTGAACACGATCCCCACCAAGAGCGAGCCGTTCTTCCCCGGCAACGAGGAGATCGAGCGCCGCATCCTCAACGCGACCCGGTGGAACGCGGCCGTGATGGTCTCGCGCGCCCAGCGTCCCGGCATCGGCGTCGGCGGTCACATCGCCACCTTCGCCTCCTCCGCCTCCCTGTACGACGTGGGCTTCAACCACTTCTTCCGGGGCAAGGACGGCGGTGACGGCGGCGACCAGGTCTTCTTCCAGGGCCACGCCTCGCCGGGCATCTACGCCCGCGCGTATCTGCTGGACCGGCTCTCGGAGAACCAGCTCGACGGGTTCCGCCAGGAGCACTCGAAGTTCCCGGACGGGCTGTCCAGCTACCCCCACCCGCGCTCGATGCCGGACTTCTGGGAGTTCCCGACCGTCTCGATGGGCCTCGGCCCGCTCGGCGCGATCTACCAGGCCCGGATGAACCGGTACATGGAGGCGCGCGGCATCGCGGACACCTCCAACTCGCATGTGTGGGCGTTCCTCGGTGACGGCGAGATGGACGAGCCGGAGTCGCTGGGCCAGCTCTCCATCGCGGCCCGCGAGGGGCTGGACAACCTGACCTTCGTGGTCAACTGCAACCTCCAGCGGCTCGACGGCCCGGTGCGTGGCAACGGCAAGATCATCCAGGAGCTGGAGTCACAGTTCCGGGGCGCCGGGTGGAACGTGATCAAGCTGGTGTGGGACCGGAGCTGGGACCCGCTGCTGGCCCAGGACCGGGACGGCGTGCTGGTCAACCGGATGAACACCACCCCGGACGGCCAGTTCCAGACGTACGCCACCGAGTCCGGTGCCTACATCCGGGACCACTTCTTCGGTGACGACCACCGACTGCGCGCCATGGTCGAGAACATGACCGACGACCAGGTCCTGCACCTCGGCCGCGGCGGCCACGACCACCGCAAGATCTACGCGGCGTTCAAGGCGGCCAAGGAGCACAAGGGCCAGCCGACGGTCATCCTGGCCAAGACGGTCAAGGGCTGGACGCTGGGCCCCAACTTCGAGGGCCGCAACGCCACCCACCAGATGAAGAAGCTGACGGTCGACGACCTCAAGGGCTTCCGCGACCGGCTGCACCTGCCGATCACCGACAAGGAGCTGGAGTCCGGCGCCCCGCCGTACTACCACCCCGGCCGGGACTCGGAGGAGATGCAGTACATGCACGACCGGCGCACCTCGCTCGGGGGCTACGTCCCGACGCGCGTCGTGCGCTCCAAGCCGCTCGCCCTGCCCGACGAGAAGGCGTACGCGAGTGTGAAGAAGGGGTCGGGTCAGCAGTCCATCGCCACCACCATGGCGTTCGTACGACTGCTGAAGGACCTCATGCGGGACAAGGAGATCGGCAAGCGCTTCGTGCTGATCGCGCCGGACGAGTACCGCACGTTCGGCATGGACTCCTTCTTCCCGAGCGCGAAGATCTACAACCCGCTCGGCCAGCAGTACGAGTCGGTGGACCGCGAGCTGCTGCTCGCCTACAAGGAGTCCCCGACCGGTCAGATGCTGCACGACGGCATCTCCGAGGCGGGCTGCACGGCCTCGCTGATCGCGGCGGGCTCGGCCTACGCCACCCATGGCGAGCCGCTGATCCCGGTGTACGTCTTCTACTCGATGTTCGGGTTCCAGCGCACCGGCGACCAGTTCTGGCAGATGGCCGACCAGCTCTCGCGCGGTTTCGTCCTGGGCGCGACCGCGGGCCGCACGACCCTGACCGGGGAGGGCCTCCAGCACGCGGACGGCCACTCCCAGCTCCTCGCCTCCACCAACCCGGCCTGCGTGGCCTACGACCCGGCGTACGGGTACGAGATCGCGCACATCGTCGAGGACGGGCTGCGGCGGATGTACGGCAGCGACGAGGAACACCCGCACGGCGAGGACGTCTTCTACTACCTCACCGTCTACAACGAGCCGATCCAGCACCCGGCCGAGCCGGACGGCGTGGACGTCGAGGGCATCCTCAAGGGCATCCACCGGCTCAAGGAGGGCTCCGGCGGCTCGATCCCGGCGCAGATCATGGCGTCCGGTGTCGCGGTGCCGTGGGCGCTGGAGGCGCAGCGCATCCTCGCCGACGAGTGGGACGTACGGGCCGATGTCTGGTCGGCGACCTCCTGGAGCGAGCTGCGGCGGGAGGCGGTGGCCTGCGAGGAGCACAACATGCTGCACCCCGAGGAGGAGCAGCGGGTGCCGTTCGTGACGCGCAAGCTCGGCGGGGCGGAGGGGCCGTTCGTGGCGGTGTCCGACTGGATGCGGTCGGTGCCGGACCAGATCGCGCGGTGGGTGCCGGGGCCTTACCAGTCGCTCGGTGCCGACGGGTTCGGGTTCGCGGACACGCGCGGGGCGGCTCGGCGGTTCTTCCACATCGACGCTCAGTCGATCGTGGTGGGGGTGCTGACGGAGTTGGCCAAGGAGGGGAAGGTCGACCGGTCCGTGCTGAAGCAGGCCATTGACCGGTACCAGTTGCTGGATGTGAAGGCTGCGGCGCCTGGAGCTGCCGGAGGCGACGCGTAGCGCGCCCGCGGGGGCGCTGTGGCTGGTCGCGCAGTTCCCCGCGCCCCTGAAAAAGGCCGGGCGGCCATGCCGCCCGGCCTTTTCGGGACGCGTCAGATGTGGCCTACTCCTGCGGCCGCCTCCGCGTTTTCGCCTCGGCGGGTCAGGAGGGCCACCAGGATGGCGACCGCTGCTACGCCTGCCGCTACCAGGGAGGCGAGGCTCATGCCGGAGATGAAGGTGTCGTGGGCCACCCCGGTGATCTTCTCGATCAGCGGCGGGGGCATCTGCTTGGTCACCGGGGCGACGCCGACCTGGACGGCCTGGGACGCCTGGTCGAGCTGAGTCGGGGTCAGCGGGGGCAGGCCCGCGCCGGTCCAGTTGCCCGGCAGGTCACTGTCGACCTTGGAGGCCATCACGGCGCCCAGGACGGCGGTGCCGAGGCTGCCGCCGATCTGCATGGCCGCCTGCTGGAGACCGCCCGCCACGCCGGAGAGGGCCATGGGGGCGTTGCCGACGATGACCTCGGTGGCGCCCACCATGACGGGGGCGAGGCCGAGGCCGAGCAGGGCGAACCAGATCGACATGGTGGCGCTGCCGGTGTCCGCCTCCAGGGTGGACATGCCGTACATGGCGACCGCGGTGAGCGTCATGCCGCCCGCGAGCGGGATGCGCGGGCCCAGCTTGGTGATGGCGAAGCCCGCCAGCGGGGAGCCGACGATCATCATGCCGGTGAGCGGGAGCAGGTGCAGACCGGCGTCGACCGGGCTCAGGCCGTGCACGTTCTGGAGATAGAACGTCACGAAGAACAGGCCGCCCATGAAGGCGATGGCCATCATCACCATCAGCACCACGCCCGCCGACAGCGGGACCGAGCGGAACAGGGTCAGCGGGATCAGCGGTTCGGCGACCCTGGTCTCCCACCAGGCGAAGGCCACGAAGAGCACCGCCGAGGCGCCGATGAAGCCCCAGGTCCGGCCGTCGCCCCAGCCCCACGCCGGGGCCTTGATCAGGGCCCAGACCAGGCAGAACATGGCGCCGGAGAGCAGCGCGATGCCGGGCAGGTCGAAGGAGCGGGGGGCGTTCTCCGCGCGGTGGTCGCGCAGGATCAGCGTGCCGAGCAGCAGGGCGAGCAGGCCGACGGGCACGTTGATGAAGAACACCGACTGCCAGTTGACGTGCTGGACCAGGACACCGCCGAGGATCGGGCCGCCCGCGGTGGAGGCGCCGATGACCATGCCCCAGATGCCGATCGCCATGTTGAGCTTCTCGGCCGGGAAGGTGGCCCGCAGCAGGCCGAGCGCGGCAGGCATCAGCAGCGCGCCGAACAGGCCCTGCAGGCCCCGGAAGGTGACGACCATCGGGATGCTGTCGGACAGCCCGATGGCACCGGAGGCCAGCGCGAAGCCGGTCACGCCGATGAGGAAGGTCTGCCGGTGCCCGAAGCGGTCACCGAGCTTGCCCGCGGTGATCAGGGCGACCGCGAGGGCGAGGAAGTAGGCGTTGGTGATCCACTGCACGTCGGAGAAGCTCGCGTGCAGGTCCTTGGCGATGGCCGGGTTGGCGATGGCCACGATGGTGCCGTCGAGGGCCACCATCATGACGCCCACGGCGACGGTGATCAGGGTGAACCAGGGGTGCCCGCGCAGGCCCGCCGGTGCGGGCGGCGACACGTCGGCGGGTGACCCGTCCTCCGGTCCCGTCTTGTCGATGGTGGTCTGACTAGTCATGTAATGAGGCTAGTGACAGTCTCTGACAGTTGACAAACGCATTCACCAGTCAGTGGCTGACATATGACCGCCGTTCGCCCGAGCGCATAGGCTGAGCTGGAAGGACGTACAGGGAGAGGCCATGGAGACGCTGCGCGAGCGCAAGAAGCGGCGTACCCGCGAGGCGCTGGTACGCGCCGCCCTCGAGCTGTTCACCACCCAGGGGTACGAGCGGACCACCGTCGACGAGATCGTCGAGGCCGTCGATGTCTCGCAGCGCACCTTCTTCCGCTACTTCGCGGGCAAGGAGGACGCGGCCTTCGCCGTGCAGGAGGTGACGGAGGCCCGCTTCGTGGCCGCCGTACGCGCCCGGCCGCCGCACGAACCGCCGATGGAGGCGCTCCGGCAGGCCATGCTGGAGGGCTGGGACGACATACGGGAGACCGTGGAGTCGGTCGTCCCGGTCGAGCTGTATCTGCGGATGTACCGCATGATCGAGTCCACGCCCGCGCTGCTCGCCGCGCATCTGCGCCGTTCGGCGGAGACCGAGCAGACCATCGCCCGGCTGCTCGCAGAGCGCGAGGGCGTCGACGTGGAGAGCGACCCCCGCCCGCGGCTCACCGTGGCCGTGTTCGCCGGGGTGATACGGGTCACCGAGCGGCAGTGGAGCACCGGGGACGACTTCAGCCTGGCGGCCATCCGGGGGCTCACGGAGGCGTACCTCGATCAGGTGGGCCCGGCGCTGACAGGGAACTGGCGCGCGGCCTGAAATCGTTGGCGGACCAGGGGAGATCGTTTGGGAAGATCGTCCGTGGACCGGCCCCCGGCACACGAAACGTGATCCCCGCCACTCGATTGCCCCGAGACCCTTCCGTTCTCCTAGTGTGTCCTCCCAGTGACTTCCTTCGACACCTCTCCCCAGCTCAGCGTATGGCGCACGCTCCTCGCGATGGCCGTCGTCTTCGTGATGCTCGCGACCACCGGCTGGACCGCGCTGCACACCCACCGTGAGTCGACCGCGCTGCGGTCCTCGCTCTCCGAATGGGTGCGCGACAGCGTGCACGGCAAGCCGCTGCCGGACCCGGCGAAGACCGCCCCGGACCGGCTGGCCCGCTTCTTCGGCTCGCTCACCGCCCATGACCGCCACGACCTGGCGACGCGCTACCCGCTGGCGGTGGGCAACATGAACGGCGCCCCCGTCTCGCTGCGCTACGAGGCCAACCGGGTGGCGCTGGAGCGGGAACGGGACGTGGAGTCGCGGCGCCTGCACGACAACCGGCTCAGTACGGCCGGCCAGCAGGACGCCTCCCGCCGGATGCACCGGTACGAGGCGCTGATGCGGCCCGAGCGGCACATCCTCGCCTTCGACCCCGAGGGTTCGGGCCGGATCGCCGAGGTCTTCGGCGACCTGCGCAAGGCGGACCGGATCTCCGTGGTGGTGCCCGGTGTCGACACCGACCTGCTCACCTTCGAGAAGTCCTACCGCCCGTACAGCGCCCCGGTCGGCATGGCCAAGTCGCTGTACTCCGCCGAGCGGCAGGCGGCGCCCTCGACGCGGACCGCCGTGATCGCCTGGGCCGACTACACCGCGCCCGCCGGGCTCGGCGTGGACGCGGCGACCGCGATGCGCGCCGAGGACGGCGCCGTCCGGCTGAACGCGCTGCTGCGCGGGCTGCCCGGCCGGGCCGAGGTGTCGATGTTCTGCCACAGCTACGGCTCGGTGGTCTGCGGGGTCGCCGCGCCCGGCATGCCCCGCCGGGTCAGCGACATCGCGGTGGCCGCGAGCCCCGGCATGCGGGTGGCCACGGCCGCCCATCTGAACCGCACCGCCCGGGTGTGGGCGATGCGGGACGCCACCGACTGGGTGCAGGACGTGCCGTATCTGGAGGTCGGCGGGCTCGGGCACGGCGCGGACCCGGTGTCCCGCGCGTTCGGCGCCCGGGTGCTGTCCTCGCGCGCCGCGCGGGGCCACGCCGGTTATTTCCAGCCGGGCACGGACAGCCTGCGCAATCTCGCCGAGGTCGGCGTGGGGGCGTACGGCGACGTGACGTGCGCCCGCGAGGACGGCATGTGCCGGGCCGATGTGCCGGACGCGCCCGCCGCGAGACGCGCGTAGAAACAGCAGGAAGTGCGGTCCGCGCGGGTGGCGACGGAGGGACATGTGCCGCATACGATGAGCCGCATGGGTGACGTACTGGCGGGTTTTCAGGCCGTCTGGGAGTTCGAATCCGACTCCGTGCTCATCCGCTACGAGCGGGGGGTACGCACACCGAAACTCTTCCAGGCGCTCGGTGAACGGCGGGTCCCGCTCACCGCGCTGGAGGGCGTGAGCCTGGCCGAGGGGAGACGGGGGACCGTGGTGCTGCGCCTCCAGCCGCGCGCCGGAGCCGACCCGCTGCTGGAGGCGGCGGCCGGACAGCTTCCCGAGGGACTGGACCCGTACCGGCTGGTCATGCCCGCCGAGCGGGAGACCCTGGCCGAGTACTACGCCGACGAACTCAAGGCCGCGCTGACCGAATCCGGCCCCGCCGACCGGCATCTGATCGATGCCCCCGAGGCGCCGCGCCGGTTCAAGGCGTACGACGGCAAGGCGTCCTTCGACGGCACCTCGGTGCGTTTCCGCTGGTCGTGGACGGGCGCGTCCTCGGCGAAGTGGAAGGCGGGCGACCAGCGGTTCGCGGTCACCGACCTCGGCGGGGTGGAGTGGCGCTCACCGGAGGCGTTCGAGGGGTATCTGCGGCTGCTGCCGAACGACCCCACCGCCGCCGCTCCCCCGGTGCCGCCCGACCAGGACGCGACGACCGTGGTCTTCGGGCTCGGGTACGGGCCGGTGCACGAGTCGCTGCCGTTCGCGGCGGCCGTCCTCGCGGCGGTACGGACCCGAAGGGCGGTACCGGCGATTCCGGCGGCCCCCCGGCGGGACCCGGCCGACATCGCCGAGCGCATCCGGCACCTGGGCGAGCTGCACCAGGCCGGTCTGGTGACCGACGAGGAGTTCTCCGCGAAGAAGGCCGAGCTGCTGGCGGAGCTGTAGCCGCCGGGCGCCCCTACTGCTCCCGGCCCGCCGAGGTGAACGTCATGTCGGCGTACCGGTCGCCCGCGACCTGGGCGGCGATCGGCTCCAGCAGGGCCAGCTCCTCCTCGGTGAGGACGAGGTGGGCGGCACCCGTGTTCTCGGTGATCCGCTCCGCCTTGCGGGTGCCCGGGATCGGGACGACCGCGAGGCCGTACACCGCCGCCCGCTGGTGCACCCAGGCCAGCGCGACCTGGCCGAGGGTCGCCCCGTGCGCCTTCGCCACCTGGCGGACCGGCTCCAGCAGGGCCGCGTTGGCGGTCGCGTTGTCGCCGGTGAAGCGGGGCTGGGAGCGGCGGAAGTCGCCGTCGCTCAGCTCCTTGGACGCGTCGGTGAAGGCGCCGGTGAGGAAGCCCCGGCCCAGCGGGGAGTAGGGCACCAGGCCGACGCCCAGCTCACGGGCGGCCGGGACGACCTGGGCCTCGATGTCCCGGCTGAACAGGGACCACTCGGACTGCACGGCGGCGATGGGGTGGACGGCGTGCGCGGTGCGCAGTTCGTCCGCGGTGACCTCGCTCAGCCCCAGGTGCTTCACCTTGCCCTCGCGCACCAGGTCGGCCATGACGCCGACGGTCTCCTCCAGGGGCACGTTCACATCGCGGCGGTGCATGTAATAGAGGTCGATGACGTCGACGTCGAGCCGCTTCAGGCTGTCCTCGATGGCCCGGCGGATGTACGGGGCGTCGTTGCGGATGATCCGCTTGCTCGGGTCCTCCGGCGGGATGGACAGGGCGAACTTGGTGGCGATGACCACCTCGTCGCGGTGCGCCTTGAAGAAGGGGGCGAGGAACCGCTCGTTGTCCCCGTTCCCGTAGGCGTCCGCCGTGTCGTACAGCGTCACGCCGAGGTCGAAGGCGCGCTCCAGCGCGGCCCGCGACTGCTCGGCGTCGGCCGGGCCGTAGCCGAAGCTCATGCCCATGCAGCCCATGCCCTGGACGCTGGTCTCCGGGCCGGTCTCGCCCAGGCGTACGGTCGGCAGCGTGCGGTCGGTCATCGGGTGGTCCCCTCCGTGGCGTAGAAACCGATCTTCAGGTCGAGCACGGCGAGCGTGTCGCGTAGCTCGTCGATCCGGGCGAGCACGTCCCGGCGGGTCGACTCCAGCAGCTCGCGGCGCTCGTCGTAGGTGCTCTCCCCCTGTCGCACCAGCTCGGCGTACCGGACCATGTCGGCGACCGGCATGCCGGTGAGCCGGAGCTTGGTGACGAAGACCAGCCAGTCCAGGTCGCGGTTGGTGTAGCGGCGCTGGCCGGTGTGCGAGCGGTCGACGTGCGGCATCAGGCCGATCCGCTCGTACCAGCGCAGGGTGTGCGCGGTCAGTCCGGTGAAGGCGACGACCTCACTGATCGTGTACCGGTCCTGGCCGTCGGGCCGGGGATGGCGCGGCGGGGGGCCGGAGCAGATGTCCTGGCCTGCCGCCACCGCCTGCGTGGTCTGCATCACCGTCATGCCCTCAACGCTATGGCCTTCGAGCGCACTCCAAGCAAGCGGTATCCGGCAGAAATGGTCAGGACGAGACCCGGGGCCGGACGCTAACGTGCCGCGCATGAGTCTCGTACGCCGGGCCGTGCCCGAGGACGCGCGGGAAGTGCTCCGCCTGCGCCAGGTCATGATCGACTCCGTCTCCGGGGGTGACGCGGGGACCTGGCACGAGGAGTCCCTGCCCGCCCTGCGCGCCCGGCTGGCCGACCCGGAGGGCACCTTCGCCGCCTTCGTCGTGGACCACTCGGAGCGGCCGGGCGCGCTGGCCGCGCTCGCGGTCGGGACGGTGGAGTACCGGATCGGGCGCGAGACCAACCCCGGCGGGATCGTGGGCTTCGTGTTCAGTGTCGCCACCGACCCCGGCACCCGCCGCCGGGGCTACTCCCGCGCCTGCGTGGACGCGCTGCTGGCCTGGTTCCGCGAGCGCGGCGCCCGGCAGATCCAGCTCACCGCGTCCGCCGACGCCCGCCCGCTGTACGAGTCGCTGGGGTTCGAGCCCAAGCCGGACCCCTTGATGGAGCTGCGGCTGTGACCCGCATAGGCTCGCCGGTATGTCGTTGCAGAGCCTGGCGCTGATCGAGAACTGGCCCGTCCCCACCGCCGCCGCGGGCGTCGTACGCGCCGACGGGACCGTACTGGGCACCCACGGACCGGTGGACCACCGCTTCCCGCTGGCCTCGGTGACCAAGCCGCTGGCCGCCTACGCGGCGCTGGTCGCGTACGAGGAAGGTGCCGTCGAGCTGGACGAGCCCGCCGGGCCGCCCGGGGCCACGGTCCGCCATCTGCTGGCGCACACCTCCGGGCTGGCCTTCGACGAGCACCGCACGATGTCGGCGCCCGGTGAGCGGCGGCTGTACTCCAACGCCGGTTTCGAGCAGCTCGGCGACCACATCGCCAAGGCCACCGACATCCCCTTCGCCGAGTATCTGCGCCAGGCGGTGCTGGAGCCGCTGGGCATGACCTCGACCGCGCTGGAGGGCTCACCCGCCAAGGACGGGGTGTCCACGGTGGCGGACCTGCTGCGCTTCGCGGCCGAGTTGCAGGCACCGCGCCTGCTGGACCCGAGGACGGTCGCGGAGGCGATGACCGTGCAGTACCCGGGTACCAAGGGCGTGCTACCGGGATACGGGCACCAGAACCCCAACGACTGGGGGCTCGGCCTGGAGATCCGGGGCGCCAAGTCCCCGCACTGGACCGGGAGTTCGTCCTCCCCGCGCACCTTCGGCCACTTCGGCCAGTCCGGCACCTTCCTGTGGACCGACCCGGACGCCCAGGTGGCCGCCGTCGCCCTCACCGACCGTGCCTTCGGGCCCTGGGCGATCGAGGCATGGCCGGTGTTCACGGACGCGGTGCTGGCGGAGGTCCGCGGCTGATCCCCTAGGGGCCCATCTCCCACAGCAGCACCTCGGCCGCCGTCACCCCCAGCGCCGCGAGCCCCTCGGCGCCGGTGATGCGGGCCGAGTCGCCGGGGCCCAGCGTCTCCCCGGCGAGGCCGACCTCGCCGCGCACCACGTGGAAGTACAGGTGCGCGGCGTCCGGCACCGCCGTCCGCTCCCCCGCCGCCAGCCGCCGCACGTGCAGCATCGCCCCGGCGCCGGGCAGGGCGTACGGGGTGGAGTCGGCGATGCCCGGCACCACCTCGTAGGACGGCTCGCCGCCGGGCTTCAGCGGGGCCAGCCACATCTGCACGAAGGTCAGCGGGACCGTGCCGTCGTTGCGCTCGACGTGCCGGACGCCCGCCGCCGCGCTCAGGTGCTGTACGTCACCGGGGCGGACCACGCTCTCGTGCCCGGCGGAGTCCCGGTGGGTCAGCTCGCCCTCGACGACCCAGGTGACGATCTCGGTGTGGCTGTGCGGGTGCTCGTCGAACCCGGCGCCGGGGGCGAGCCGCTCCTCGTTGCAGGCGATGACCGCGCCGAAGCGCAGGTTCCCGGGGTCGTAGTGCGGCCCGAACGACAGGGCGTGCCGGGAGTCGATGCCCGCCTCCGGGTCTCCTCCGTGGTAACGCTCAGCGGCGCGCCGTACCTCCATCACGGCCCCCACGGTAGTGCGCGCGGCGCCCGTGCCGCAGGCATGTACCAGCCGGTGCGAAGGGGCAGGACGGACCCGGCGGCACATGCGCGCGTCCCGATAAGGCAGTCTTGTCCACGTGCCCGAACCCGAATCCCACCCCGGCGACCCCGCAGGACACGTCGTCCACCCGCACACCGCGACCCTGAGGCGGCTGGAGAGGTCCTCCGGGAATCTCGCCGCGCAGGCCATCGCGCGGATGGACGACACCCTGCCGTGGTACCGGGCCATGCCCCCGGAGAACCGGTCCTGGATCGGACTCGTGGCGCAGGCCGGTATCGCCGCCTTCACCGAGTGGTTCCGGCACCCCGAGGCGCCCCAGGCCATCTCGACCGACGTCTTCGGCACCGCGCCCCGTGAGCTGACCCGCGCGATCACGCTGCGCCAGACCGTGGAGATGGTGCGCACCACCATCGAGGTCATGGAGAGCGCCATCGACGAGGTGGCCGCGCCCGGCGACGAGCGCGTGCTCCGCGAGGCGCTGCTCGTCTACGCCCGCGAGATCGCCTTCGCCACCGCCCAGGTCTACGCCCAGGCCGCCGAGGCACGCGGTGCCTGGGACGCCCGGCTGGAGTCCCTGGTGGTGAACGCGGTGCTCAGCGGCGAGGCAGACGAGGGCGCCGTGAGCCGGGCGGCCGCGCTGGGCTGGAACTCGCCGGAGCACGTCTGCGTGGTGCTCGGCACCGCCCCGGACGGGGACAGCGAGCTGACGGTGGAGGCGATCCGGCGGGCCGCCCGGCACGCCAAGCTCCAGGTGCTCACCGGGGTGCTCGGGGACCGGCTGGTGGTGATCGCCGGGGGCAGCTCGGTGCAGCCGCTGAACGTGGCCAAGTCGCTGATCGGGCCGTTCGCGCCGGGTCCGGTGGTGGCGGGGCCGGTCATGCACGACCTGCAGGCCGCGACCCGGTCCGCGCAGGCCGCGGCGGCGGGCCTGAAGGCGTGTACCGCCTGGCAGGACGCGCCCCGGCCGGTTCTGGCGGACGACCTGCTTCCGGAGCGCGCCATCGCGGGTGACCCCGGTGCGCGCGAGCAACTGGTGGAGGAGATCTACAGACCGCTGGAGGAGGCGGGCTCGGCGCTCCTGGAGACCCTGAGTGTCTACCTGGAGCAGGCGAGCAGTCTGGAGGGCGCGGCGCGGATGCTCTTCGTTCACCCGAACACCGTGCGCTACCGGCTGCGACGTGTGACTGACGTCACCGGCTGGTCGCCCTCCGATGTACGATCCGCCTTCACGTTGCGGATCGCCCTGATCCTGGGGCGGCTCACCGATGGGGAGTCCCAGCCCTAGCCTTTTGTCGGGGGCCCACAAAAGCCTTCCGTGTTCTTCGTCCCTGTCCCCACGGGCGGCTTCGGCCGTCTCCAAGAGAGAGTGTGAGAGTGCTCGTACTCGTCGCTCCCGGCCAGGGTGCCCAGACGCCCGGCTTCCTGACCCCTTGGCTCGAACTCCCCGGTGCCGCCGACCGCGTCGCCGCGTGGTCCGACGCCATCGGACTGGACCTCGTCCACTACGGAACCCAAGGCGACGCGGACGCGATCCGCGACACCGCCGTGGCGCAGCCGCTGCTGGTCGCCGCCGGACTGCTGTCCGCCGCGGCACTGGGTGACATCGCGCCGGGCGCGGTCGCGGGCCACAGCGTCGGCGAGATCACCGCCGCCGCCTTCGCGGGCGTGCTGGACGACGTCTCCGCCCTGCACCTGGTCCGCAAGCGGGGTCTGGCCATGGCCGACGCCGCCGCGATCACCGAGACCGGCATGTCGGCGCTGCTCGGCGGCGACCCGGAGGTCTCCGTCGCGCACCTGGAGAAGCTGGGCCTGACCCCGGCCAACATCAACGGCGCGGGCCAGATCGTCGCCGCGGGCACGCTGGAGCAGCTGGCCGCGCTGATGGAGGACAAGCCGGAGGGCGTCCGCAAGGTCGTCCCGCTGAAGGTGGCCGGCGCCTTCCATACCCGTCACATGGCGCCCGCCGTCGAGACGCTGGCCGCTGCCGCGGCCGAGCTGGCTCCGGCGGACCCGAAGGTGACCTACGTCTCCAACAAGGACGGCCGTACCGTCGCGTCGGGCACCGAGGTGCTGCAGCGGCTGGTCGGCCAGGTCGCCAACCCGGTCCGCTGGGACCTGTGCATGGAGACCTTCAAGGAACTGGGCGTCACCGCGCTGATCGAGGTGTGCCCCGGCGGCACGCTGACCGGCCTGGCCAAGCGCGCGCTGCCCGGTGTACGGACGCTCGCCCTGAAGACCCCCGAGGATCTCGACGCGGCGCGCGCGCTCGTCGCCGAGACCGCGACTCCTGCCGCTGACGCGGCGGGCGCCTGACAAGGAGCCCATGCCAATGGCGAAGATCAAGCCCAGCAAGGGCGCCCCGTACGCGCGCATCCTCGGGGTCGGCGGCTACCGTCCGACCCGGGTGGTGCCCAACGAGGTGATCCTGGAGACGATCGACTCCTCCGACGAGTGGATCAGGTCCCGCTCCGGGATCGAGACCCGGCACTGGGCGGGCCCGGACGAGACGGTCGCCGCGATGTCGATCGAGGCGGCGGGCAAGGCGATCGCCGACGCGGGCATCGCCGCCGAGCAGATCGGCGCCGTGGTGGTCTCCACCGTGTCGCACTTCAGCCAGACCCCGGCCGTGGCCACGGAGATCGCGGACAAGCTGGGCACCGACAAGGCCGCCGCGTTCGACATCTCGGCGGGCTGCGCGGGCTTCGGCTACGGCCTGACCCTCGCCAAGGGCATGGTGGTGGAGGGTTCCGCCGAGTACGTGCTCGTCATCGGCGTGGAGCGGCTCAGCGACCTGACCGACCTGGAGGACCGCGCGACGGCCTTCCTGTTCGGCGACGGCGCGGGCGCGGTCGTGGTCGGCCCGTCCCAGGAGCCCGCCATCGGTCCCACGGTGTGGGGCTCGGAGGGCGACAAGGCCGGCACGATCAAGCAGACCGTGCCGTGGGACCGCTTCGCCGTCGGTGACGTCTCCCAACTCCCCCTGGACAGCGCGGGCAACGTCAAGTTCCCCGCGATCACCCAGGAGGGCCAGGCGGTGTTCCGCTGGGCCGTGTTCGAGATGGCGAAGGTCGCCCAGCAGGCGCTGGACGCGGCCGGGATCTCCTCGGACGACCTGGACGTCTTCATCCCGCACCAGGCCAATGTGCGGATCATCGACTCGATGGTGAAGACTCTGAAGCTGCCGGAGCACGTCACGGTCGCCCGTGACATCCGCACCACCGGCAACACCTCGGCCGCCTCGATCCCGCTCGCGATGGAGCGGCTTCTGGCGACCGGCGAGGCGAAGAGCGGCGACACGGCGCTCGTCATCGGTTTCGGGGCGGGTCTGGTCTACGCCGCCACGGTCGTTACCCTCCCCTAGGCACTCCGTGCCGGGCCATCCGGTCCGATGCGGGGAAAAATGCCATCAATTGTCTGAACATCGAAGAAGGAGAGCGCCTGACATGGCCGCCACCCAGGAAGAGATCGTCGCGGGCCTTGCCGAGATCGTGAACGAGATCGCCGGCATCCCCACCGAGGACGTCCAGCTCGACAAGTCCTTCACGGACGACCTCGACGTCGACTCCCTGTCCATGGTCGAGGTCGTCGTCGCCGCCGAAGAGCGCTTCGACGTGAAGATCCCCGACGAGGACGTCAAGAACCTCAAGACCGTCGGTGACGCCACCGAGTACATCCGTACGCACCAGGCCTGAGTCACCCCTCGGTCCTAGCTGCTAGGCCCCGCCACCCGGCGGTGGCGCCGTAGATCCCGCATCTGTTGGAGAAAGAATTCCCGTGAGCCCGACCAATCGCACCGTGGTCGTCACCGGTATCGGCGCAACCACACCGCTGGGTGGCGACGCAGCTTCCACCTGGGAGGCCATGCTGGCCGGCCGGTCCGGCGTCAGCCGCCTCGAGCAGGAGTGGGCGGCCGAACTGCCGGTCAAGATCGCCGCGCAGATCGCCGTCGAGCCGGGTGAGATCATCCCCCGGCCGCAGGCCCGAAAGCTGGACCGGTCCGCGCAGTTCGCGCTGATCGCCGCCAAGGAAGCCTGGAAGGACGCCGGTTTCACCGCCAAGGCCGGTGAGGACCAGTCCGTGAACCCCGACCGGCTGGGCGCGGTCGTCGCCTCCGGCATCGGTGGCGTGACGACCCTGCTGGACCAGTACGACGTACTGCGGGAGAAGGGCGTACGCCGTGTCTCCCCGCACACCGTGCCGATGCTGATGCCCAACTCCCCGGCGGCCAACGTCGGCATCGAGCTGGGCGCGCGCGCCGGTGTGCACACCCCGGTCTCGGCCTGCGCCTCGGGCGCGGAGGCCATCGGGTACGCGATCGAGATGATCCGCACCGGGCGTGCGGACGTGGTCGTGGCCGGTGGTACCGAGGCCGCCATCCACCCGCTTCCCATCGCCGCCTTCGGCAACATGATGGCGATGTCCAAGAACAACGACGACCCCGAGGGCGCGTCCCGCCCCTACGACGCGGGCCGTGACGGCTTCGTGCTCGGTGAGGGCGCCGGTGTGATCGTGCTGGAGTCCGAGGAGCACGCCAAGGCGCGTGGCGCCCGGATCTACGCCGAGGCGGTCGGCCAGGGCATCTCCGCCGACGCCCACCACATCACGCAGCCGGAGCCCTCGGGCAACGGCATCGCGCAGGCGCTGCAGAACCTGCTGGACTCCACCGACCTGAAGCCCGCGGAGATCGTGCACGTGAACGCGCACGCCACCTCGACGCCTCAGGGTGACGTGGCGGAGATCAAGGCGCTGCGGAAGGTCTTCGGCGACGACGTCGACCACATGGCCATCTCGGCGACCAAGTCGATGACGGGTCACCTGCTGGGCGGCGCGGGCGGTATCGAGACCGTCGCGTCCATCCTGGCCCTGGTGAACCGGACGGCTCCGCCGACCATCAACGTCACCGAGCTGGACGCGGAGGTCAACGCGGATGTCGTCGTCGACGAGCCGCGGCAGCTTCCGGAGGGCCGGATCGCGGCGCTGAACGACTCGTTCGGCTTCGGCGGCCACAATGTCGTCCTGGCGTTCCGGTCGGTCTGAGTCGGCGTAATGCCGTGATGGCCCGGTCTCCTTCGGTGGAGGCCGGGCCATTCGCCGTTCGTGGCGCTTCTCGTCGCCGGGTGCGGGAGCGTGGTGGCTTGTCGCGCAGTTCCCCGCGCCCCTGGGGTCGGCTGCCCCTGACCCCCGCCGAGAAGAGCTCGCTCAGACGACCTGGTGCAGCCAGCGGACCGGGGCGCCCTCGCCGGCGTGGCGGAAGGTCTCCAGTTCGTCGTCCCAGGGCTTGCCGAGGAGCTTGGACAGCTCGGCCTCGAGGTCGGTCTCGCCCTGTCTGCTGCGCTGGAGGGCGGCGCGCAGCCGGTCCTCGGGGATGAGGATGTCGCCGTGGATGCCGGTGACGGCGTGGAAGATGCCGAGTTCGGGGGTGCAGCTGTAGCGCTCGCCCTCGGCGGCGGCGGAGGGCTCGGCGGTGACCTCGAAGCGGAGCAGCTGCCAGCCGCGCAGCGCGGAGGCGAGCTTGGAGGCGGTGGCCGCCTCGCCCTGCCAGGAGAACTCGGAGCGCCAGGTGCCGGGGGCGGCGGGCTGCCTGATCCAGTCCAGGCTGACGCGCGTGCCCAGCACCCCGGCGATGGCCCACTCGACATGCGGGCACAGCGCGCGCGGCGCGGAGTGCACGTACAGAACTCCACGTGTCGTCACCGGAACCTCCGGGCTGAGCGGGACATCTTGCGGGCTGGCTGAGCGGCCGTGACGCGACGGCCGCGTTGATGGCGAGGCTACCCTGCGGGGATGCAAGGAGTGTGACGTACCGTCGGTCCCGGTGCCAGGAATCCTCCGCCATTCACCCAGGGGGACGCTTGTACGGGGGTGTGACGTTCCCTCCTGGCCGGACGGGAACCCTCGCACGTTGTGCAGGGTGGGCGTACCGGCGGTCGGTGCGCGGACGAGCGAGGGGACCTGCGGGGATGCGGAAACCAGGCCACCGGGCGCGAGCCGTCCTCGCCGTGCTGACGGCGGCCGTGCTGGCGACGGGGTGTGACTCCATCCGGGGCGACGGCGCGGGTACGGGCGTGTCCCGGCCCGCCGCGAAGCCCTCGCCGGTGTGGAACGCGCACCCGGACTCGATCGCGGCGGTGGGTGATTCGATCACCCGTGGCTTCGACGCGTGCCAGGTGCTCTCGGACTGCCCCAGCGTCTCCTGGGCGACCGGCGGGGACGCGGCGGTGGACAGTCTGGCGGTGCGGCTGCTGGGCAGGCAGGGCGCGGCCGAGCGCGGCTGGAACTACGCGGTGACCGGCGCCCGGATGGCGGACCTGCCCGGCCAGGTGGCGCAGGCGGCCACGCGCAGGCCGGAGCTGGTGACGGTGATGGTGGGCGCCAACGACGCCTGCCGCCGGTCGGTGTCGGCGATGACCCCGGTGGCGGACTTCCGCAGGGACTTCGAGCGGTCGATGGCGGCGCTGCGCGAGGAGCTGCCGAGGACGCAGGTGTACGTGGCGAGCGTGCCGAACCTGCTGCGGCTGTGGTCGGAGGGGCGGGCCGATCCGCTGGGCAAGGAGGTGTGGAAGCTGGGCATCTGCCCGTCCATGCTGCGCGGCGCCGACGACCTGACCGAGGCGGCGACGGTGCGCCGGCAGGAGGTGCAGCGGCGGGTGGAGGCGTACAACGCGGTGCTGGCCGAGGTGTGCGCGAAGGACGAGCGCTGCCGCTCCGACGGCAACGCGGTCTTCGACTACCGCTTCGGCACCGGGCAGTTGAGCCGGTGGGACTGGTTCCACCCGAGCCGGGACGGTCAGGCGAGGCTCGCCGAGATCGCGTACCGGACGGTCACGCGGAGCTGACCGTGACCTAAGGTTTCCCACATGGGCGAACTTTTCGGCACACTTTCCGACGGGACCCCGGTGCATCGCTGGACGCTCGAGCGCGGTGGGGTACGGGTCCGGGTGCTGTCGTACGGCGGGATCGTGCAGTCGGTCGAGGTGCCGGACCGGGAGGGGCGCACCGCTGACGTGGTGCTGGGGTTCCCCTCCGTCGAGGGCTATGTGGACCATCCGGGGCCGTATCTGGGCGCGTTGGTGGGCCGGTACGCCAACCGGATCGCGGGCGGCCGGTTCCCGCTCGACGGGCTGACGTACGCGCTGGCGGTGAACAACGGGCCCAACTCGCTGCACGGCGGTGAGCGCGGCTTCGACCGGTACGTGTGGGCGGCGGAGCCGGTCGCGCACGGGGTGCGGCTGAGCCGGGTCAGCCCGCACGGCGAGGAGGGCTTCCCGGGGCGGCTGGAGGTCTCCGCGACGTACACGCTGGACGAGCGGGGCGCGCTGCGGATCGCCTACGAGGCGGTGACGGACGCGCCGACGGTCGTGAACCTCACCAACCACTCGTACTGGAACCTGGGCGGTTCGGGGCACGCGGGCGGTCAGGAGCTGCGGCTGGACGCCTCGCGGTACACGCCGGTGGACGACGGGCTGATCCCGGTGGGCGAGCCGCTGGACGTGACGGACTCGCGCTTCGACTTCCGCGCGTCCCGCAAGGTCGGCTCGGGGTACGACCACAACTATGTGCTGGACAAGGGCGTGACGGAGGCGGCCGAGGAGGTGGCCGAGCTGTACGACCCGGCGTCGGGGCGGGTGCTGACGGTGGCGACGACCGAGCCCGGCCTGCAGCTGTACACCGCCGACCATCTGGGCGCGCCGTTCGCGCCGGGTGACGGGATCGCGCTGGAGACCCAGCACTTCCCGGACTCCCCCAACCGCCCGGACTTCCCGAGCACCCGGCTGGAGCCGGGCGAGGTGTACCGCTCCGCGACGGTGTACGGCTTCGGGACGCGCTGAGCCGCCCCGGACGTATTCAGCCCCGGTCCGGGGGTCAGGTTCCGGGACCGGGGCTGATGTCGACGGTAGTCCGCGCCGGGCGGCCGGGGCCGTGGTTCGGGGGTCCGGGCGGCTTCCCCTACGAACCCTTCACGCGCGGGTCACGAGTTTGCCGCGTCGGCCGCCGCTCGCGTTCAGGCGGTGACCGGCTGGTCGCTCTCCGCCTGCTCCTCCGCGCGGGGTTCGCCGAGGAGGTCGCGGGTGAGGAGGGTGGCCCCGGCGACCGCGCCGGGCATCAGGAACACCGCGACCACGGGCACCAGGAAGGCGAGGCCCAGCGGGACGCCGAAGCCCCAGGCGAGCATCTTGCGCGAGCGCAGCAGGGCGAGCCGGGCGCGCAGGTCGACGTCCCGGCGCTGGAGGGCGACCGAGGTGAGTTCCTCGGTGAGGAAGAACCCGGTGACGAAGAAGCCGAGGACGGGTACGACGGTCTGGCCGACGACCGGCAGGAAACCGAGCGCGAAGAGGAGGACGCCCCAGACGCAGGCGCGCACCAGGATGCGCAGGCTGTCGCGGGCGGAGATCCACAGCTCACGCCACATGGGCCGGTCGGAGCTGGGCGCGGTGCCGTCGGGCGAGACGTCGGCGTCGGTCCGCTCGGACAGGCTCTCGTAGAAGGGCTGGCCGATCAGCAGGGTGGCCGCGGTGAAGGTGAGGACGGCCAGCAGCAGGCCGAGCGCGAACAGGACGACGGCGAGGAAGCCCCGGAAGAGGCCCTGCCAGGGGCTGGACCAGTCGTCGGCGAACGGGGTCGCCCAGGAGACGGCGTCCGTGCCCCACAGGGCGAGCGCGACCAGCGCCGCCACATAGAGGACGAGGGTGATCAGGCCGGGCAGCAGCCCGAAGCCGTACTGCCGTCCATGCCGGGCCACCCACCGCTGACCGGCCAGGAGATGCCGGAACCCCACCCCGAAGTCACGCATGGCGGGGACTTTACCCCCAGCCGAGGGTTTCAGGCGTCCAGCATCCGGCGCAGCAGGTCGCGCAGGGAGGAGCGTTCGGCGGTGGAGAGGCCGGCCAGGGGTTCGCGGGCGAAGCGCAGGCCCTCGCGCAGTTCGCGGGCGACCCGCAGGCCCTCGTCGGTGGCGGCGGCGAGCTTGATCCGGCGGTCGGCGGGGTCGGGGCGGCGCTCGACCAGGCCGCGCGTCTCCAGCCGGTCCACGATCCCGGTCACGTTGGACGGCTCGCACTTCAGCCGGTGGGCGAGCTTGCGCATGGGCAGCGGCTGCAGGGCGAGGAGGCTGAGCAGGCGGGCCTGGGGTCCGGTGAGCGTGTGGGTGGCCGCGGCCTCCTCGTAGTCCGCGTGGAAGCGGGCCACGACGTCGCCGATCAGCTCGACGACCTCCATGGTCAGGGGGTCGGCGGCGCGGTGACGGGTGGCGGGACGCGGCGGCTGGGTGGACATGCCGTCCAGGATACCGGGTTACTTGACATCATGAAATATTCAGGCGCATGGTTGTTTCAGGTACTGAAGTAGTTTGAGGAAGAGAGCCCCCCACATGTCCGACTCCCCCACCCTTCCCGCCGTGAGCCGTGAGTGGCACCTGCTGGAGCGCCCGGTCGGCTGGCCCGAGCCCGAGGACTTCGCGCTCGTCGAGGTGCCGATGCCGGTACCCGGCGAGGGCCAGGTGCTGGTGCGGAACGAATACCTCTCGGTGGACCCGTACATGCGGGGCCGGATGAGTGCCGCGAAGTCCTACTCCGCCCCGTTCGGGCTGGGTGAGCCGATGGAGGGCGGCGCGGTGGGCGTGGTCGTCGCCTCCGACGTCGACGGCATCGCGGTCGGCGACCACCTGCTGCACTTCCTCGGCTGGCGCGAGTACGCCGCGGTGGACGCCAAGAAGGCCGTCAAGGTCGACCCGGACGCCGCGCCGCTCTCCACCTACCTCGGGGTGCTCGGCATGACCGGCCTGACCGCGTACGCCGGTCTGCTGCGCACCGCCGGGTTCAAGGAGGGCGACGTCGTCTTCGTGTCCGGCGCGGCCGGTGCGGTGGGCAGCCAGGTCGGGCAGCTCGCGAAGCTCAAGGGCGCCTCGCGGGTCATCGGCTCGGCCGGGTCCGACGACAAGGTCCGGCTGCTGGTGGACGAGTACGGCTTCGACGCCGCGTTCAACTACAAGGACGGCCCGGTGGCCGAGCAGCTCCGCGAGGCCGCCCCGGACGGCATCGACGTGTACTTCGACAACGTCGGCGGCGACCACCTGCAGGCCGCGATCGGCGAACTCAACCTGAACGGCCGGATCGCCATCTGCGGTGCCATCTCGGTCTACAACAACACCGAGCCCGCCCCCGGCCCGAACAACCTCACCCGGCTGATCCAGACCCGCGGCCGCATCGAGGGCTTCCTCGTCGGCGACCACTACGACCTCCAGCCGGACTTCGTCCGCGAGGTCGGCCCCTGGGTCGCCTCGGGCGAGCTGAAGTACCGCGAGACGGTCGTGGACGGCATCCAGAACATGGTGGACGCGTTCCTCGGCATGCTGCGCGGCGAGAACACCGGGAAGATGATCGTCAAGCTCTGAGCCCGGCCGGTGACTTCTCGCCGGTACCGGTCGTTGGACCTCGCGGAGGCCGCATCCCTGGACGTGGGGTGCGGCCTCCGCCATGTGTCCGCCCGGCGGCCCGGCTCAGCCGCCGAGCGCCGCCCGGTGCACCGCGGCCGCCAGCCGGTCGTTCTCCGGGGCCGCGCCGCCGGGGTAGGCGAAGCGGCGGCGGGTGTAGCCGTAGGCGAGGCCCGCGCGCGGGTCGGCGAACGCCTGCGAGCCCGCCGCGCCGCAGTGGCCGACGGTGCCCGCGCCGAGGAACGGGTGCCAGACGTCGGCCGTGCACTCGAAGCCGAGGCCGAACACCCCGTGAGCGCGGTTCACCAGGTCGTGGCCGACCGAGTGCGGCTGCCCGAACTCCGCGAGGGTGTCGCTCTTCAGCAGCGGCGCCTTCTCGTCCACCTCGCTGATCATCGCCGCGTACATCCCGGCCAGACCGCGCGCCGAGGCGACACCGCCCACGGATGCCGGGCCGCTCGCGCGGACGGCGCGGTCGTTCGGCAGCGACGGCAGGTCGGTGGGGTCCGGGGCGTGCTGGTTGGTGGCGATGGACGGGAGGGAGTGCGGGCCGGTGCGGCGCAGTTCGGCCTCCGCCTGCTGGGCCGGGGTGGGCACCATCGGCTGGGTGCCGCGGAAGCGGGGCTCGCGCGAGGCGGGCAGGCCGAGGTGGAAGTCCAGGCCGTAGGGGACGCGGACCCGCTCCTCGTACAGCTCCTGGATGGTGTGGCCGGTGGCGCGGCGGACCACCTCGCCGGTGAGGGCGCCGATCGTCAGCGCGTGGTAGCCGAAGGCGGTGCCGGGGCGCCAGAACGGGCGCTGGTCGGCGAGGCGTTCGGCGAGCGCCCGGTCGTCGGCCAGCTCGGCCGCGCTGAAGCCGGTGTCGGTGCCGACCAGTCCGGCGCGGTGCGCGAGCAGGTCGCGCAGGGTGAGGGTGCCCTTCCCCTCGACGCCGAACTCGGGCCAGTAGTAGGTGATCCTGCGGTCCAGTTCCAGGGTGCCGTCCTGGACCAGCAGGGCCGTGACCAGGTGGGCGGCGCCCTTGGTGGAGGAGAACACGGCGTACAGCGAGCCGCCGTCGACGTCCTCACCGGCCCACAGGTCGACGACCCGGCGGCCGTCCACATAGGCGCACAACTGGCCTTCGTAGTCCGGCTGTTCACCGGCGACGAAGGCGGTGAACTCCTCGCGTACCGCCTCGAATCCGTCGGCGACCGTGCCCTGGACGGTGCTGTTCTGCCTCATCCGTTCTCCTCAACTGAGCCGCTGCTCGCTGCTCGTCCTCGCACGGCGCCGGGCCCGGCCGACGCATTCCGAGGTCGTGTACGGCGAGATGTACCTGTTCGACTCAACCGCCGCGGGGCCCGCTCGGTGTCACCGTCGCCCCCGGAAGGCCGAGGGCACGGGGACCGGGGCGTCGCACGGCCGTCCACCGGAGCACGGGCGGGCGGGTCTCGTCGGGGTCCGCCTACCCGCGACCTGGCCGCCCACCACACGTCATGACGTGTGGTGGGCGGATCGGGACTAGGCGCACCACCACAGGAAGCGGTCGCAGGTCTTGGTGGGGGTGGGGGCCGGGGTGGGTTTCGCGGTGGTGGGGGCCGCGGTCGGGGTGGGGGTGGGTTTCGCGGGAGCGGGGTCGGCGGGGGCCGGGGCCGGGTTCCGGGGGGTGGTGGCGGCGGGGCGCTCGGTGGTCGGGGTGGCCGACGGGGTCTCGGACGCCTTCTTGGAGGCCGACTCGGAGGGGGACGCGGAGGGCGAGTCCGAGGGGGAGGCCGAGGCATCGGCGGTGCTGGACGCGCCGGGCGAGGCGTCGGCGGGCGGGGCGCCGGTCGGGTCCGGGGAGGCGGAGGCCGCGCCGCCGTCCGGGGAGGCGTCGGAGGACGCGGGCCGGTCGAAGGAGAAGGGCGCGTCGGTGCCGAGTTCGGCGAGGCTCAGCGCGGCCGCCGCCAGCACGAACCCGGTCACCACCAGGAGGGTGCGGCGCCTGCGGCGGCGGTGCGCGGCGGCCTTGCGGTCGCGGCGGCTGCCGTCGAAGGCGGGGTCCGGGGCTTCGGACGCCTCGTCGGGGTCGGTGTCCTCGGGGGCGGCGGGTTCGGTGGGCGGCTCGTACGCGCCGCGCCGGTCTGCCTGCCGGGGCACCTTCGGCTGCTCGGGGGCGGCGGGGGCGTCCGAGCCGTAGGGAGCGGCAGGGGTGTCCGACCCGTAGGGGGCGGTGGGGGTGCTCTGCCCGTAGGGGTCCGCCGCCGTGGCCGCGGGGACGGTGGCGACCGGCGTGACGGCTGTCAGCACGGGGGCGCCGCAGCCTGGGCAGGCCAGGGCGCCGTTGAGGTGCCGTCGGCACGGGTGGCAGTAGTCCATGACGCGGGAAGACTAGATTCCACTCGGGCCCCGTTCCTAGATGCCGCTGTGAAGGTTTGGTGCGGGAGAGGCCGCTGCGAACACGCCTTTGCCGGAACCGTTACGTGTTCGCCCCATTGACACCCCCCACACCCCCTCCCTACTGTCACGCCAGCATTTCGAACGCATGACGAAATTTCGAACACCGAGGGGTGGACGGGCGTGCGTATCACCGGAATCAGCACCCATGTGGTCGGCACACCATGGCGCAATCTGACCTATGTGCAGGTCCACACGGACGAGGGGCTCACCGGGGTCGGCGAGACCCGGATGCTCGGCCATACCGACGCCCTGCTCGGCTACTTGCGGGAGGCCGAGGCCAACCACATAGCGGGCTCGGACCCGCTCGCCGTGGAGGACCTGGTGCGCCGGATGAAGTACGGCGACTTCGGGCGGGCCGGTGAGATCGTGATGTCCGGGATCGCGGTGGTCGAGATGGCCTGCTGGGACATCAAGGGCAAGGCGCTCGGCGTACCGGTGTGGCAGTTGCTCGGCGGGAAGGTGACCGACCGGGTCAAGGCGTACGCGAACGGCTGGTACACCACCGAGCGCACCCCGGAGGCGTACCACCAGGCGGCCCGCGCGGTGGTGGCGCGGGGTTACCGGGCGCTGAAGATCGACCCGTTCGGCACCGGTCACTTCGAGCTGGACCACGAGCGCAGCCGGTACGCGGTCTCCCTGATCGAGGCGGTACGCGACGCGATCGGGCCGGACACCGAGCTGATGCTGGAGATGCACGGCCGGTTCTCCCCCGCCACCGCGATCCGGCTCGCCCGCGAGCTGGCGCCCTTCGACCCCGCGTGGCTGGAGGAGCCGGTGCCGCCGGAGAACCTGAAGGCGCTGGAGAAGGTGGCCGCCAAGGTGGACGTCCCGGTCGCCACCGGGGAGCGGATGCACGACCGGATCGAGTTCCGGGAGCTGTTCGAGAGCCAGGCGGCGGACATCATCCAGCCCGACGTCGGCCACATCGGCGGCATCTGGGAGACCCGCAAGCTGGCCGCGACCGCCGAGGCCCACTACGTCCTCGTCGCCCCGCACAACGTGGGCGGCCCGGTCCTCACCGCCGCCTCGCTCCATGTCGGCTTCAGCACACCGAACTTCAAGATCCTGGAGCACTTCAACGATTTCGCCGACGCGGAGATCAAGAACGTGGTGAAGGGCGCCCCCGAGGTGGTCGACGGTTACTTCCAGCTCTCCGACGCCCCCGGCCTCGGCGTCGAGCTGGACACCGACGCGGCGGCCGAGTTCCCGCAGCAGCAGGCCCGGTTCGACCTGTGGGCCGAGGGCTGGGAGCGGCGTCGGCCGAAGGGGACGCGGTGAGCGTACAAGTGGTGGTGGAGGGGCCCGGCACGCACCGGCTTGAGCCGCACACACCCCGCCCACCCGGCCCCGGCGAGGCGCTGGTCGCCGTGCACGCGGTGGGGATCTGCGGCAGCGACCGCGAGCTGTACCGGGGCAACCGGCCCGCGCCGTACGTGCGTTACCCCGTGGTCCCCGGCCATGAGTGGTCCGGCACGGTACGGGAGGTGGGCGCCGGGGTGCCGGAGCGGCTGCTCGGCCGCAAGGTGGTGGGCGAGGGCTTCCGCAACTGCCAGGTGTGCGCCCGCTGCCATGCGGGCGAGACCACGCTGTGCGAGGCGGGGTACGAGGAGACCGGCTTCACCCACCCCGGCGCGATGGCCCCCACCCTCACCCTGCCGGCCCGGCTGCTGCACCCCCTGCCCGACGACGCCGACCTCACCGCGGCCGCCCTGCTGGAGCCCGCCGCCTGTGTCGCGGCCGCCGCCCTGCTGGCCGACGCCCGGCCGGGCGAGCGGGTCGCGGTGGTCGGCACGGGGACGCTGGGAATGCTCGCGGTGCGGTTCCTCGCGGCGGTCTCCCCGCGCGAGCTGCTGGTGGTGGGCCTGGACCGTGAACGGGAAGCTCTGGCAAAGGAGTTCGGTGCCACGGACTTCGCGCTGAGCGGACCGGACCTGCCCGGTGGCTACGACGTGGTGATCGAGGCCGCGGGCTCCGCCGAGGCCGCGAGTACGGCCGCCGCCCTGCTCCGGCGCGGCGGGCGCCTGGTCCTGACCGGCATTCCGGCGCCGGGTGCCGTCGGCCTGGACCCGGCCGACCTCGTCCTGCGGCGGCTGGAGGTGCGCACGGTCTTCGGGGCGCCCCCGGCCGCCTGGGCGCACGCGGTCCGGCTGTTCGGCGCCGGGCTGCTGGACCCCCTGCCCCTGGTGTCGCACCGGCTGCCGCTGACCGAGTTCGCGCGGGCGGTCGCGGAGAAGGGCCCCGGAAAGGTGCTGCTGCTGCCCTGACCCGGCGTACGAGCGTCCCTTAGGGGCCCTTCCGCCCGAAGATCCGAACTCTGTCCGGCATACCGAACACGAAGGGCAGCCCGTGACCGACCTTTCCGCCCCGGCAGTCCGCAGGCCCGGTGAGCAGGCGCTCGCCGCTCTGGGTCTTGCCGCGCCCGCCCCCGACCCCGCCGACGCCTCCCCGCACCGCTTTCCGGGCGGCGGGAGCTGGCGTACCGAGATCCCGTCGTGCGAGGGGCCCGAGGCGCTGGCCGTCGTGCTGGCCGAGGCGGCGCGGCTGGACGTGCCGGTGCACCGGATCAGCCAGGGCAGCGGCGTCTGGATGCTCACGGACGCCGAGATCACCGAGATGGCCGGGGCGACCCGCGAGCATGGCATCGAGCTGTGTCTGTTCACCGGGCCGCGCGGCACCTGGGACACCGGCGGCGCGGTGCGTTCCGACTCGGGCGGCGGCGGCCCGCGCGCCCGGGGTCACGACGCGGTGGCCGGCTGTGTCGAGGACGCGGTGCGCGCGACCGAACTGGGCGTGCGCTGCCTGCTGGTGGCCGACGAGGGCGTGCTGTGGGCGCTGCACCGGGCGCGGGAGTCGGGGGTGCTCCCGGCGGACACCACGCTGAAGGTCTCCGCGCTGATCGGGCCGGTCAACCCGGTGTCCTACGCGGTGTTCGAGCGGCTGGGCGCCGACTCGATCAACGTGCCCGGCGATCTCACCCTCGCCCATCTCACCGAGATCCGCCGGGTGTCCGGCGCTCCCATGGACATGTACATCGAGGCGCCGGACGACCTCGGCGGCCAGGTGCGGATGTACGAGGTGGCCGAGCTGATCCGGCGCGGCGCCCCGCTGTATCTGAAGTTCGGCCTGTCCCGCGCGCCCGGCATCTACCCCTGGGGCGCCCACCTGAGGAGCGTCGCCCTGGACACCGCGCGGGAGCGGGTACGGCGCGGCCGATTGGTCCTCGACCTGCTCGCCCGGCACGGCGCCGACCACGGCATGGCCCCGCTCGGCAGCCGCCTCCCCGGCCCCCTGCACCGCTTCCCCACGACCGCGTGACCCCGCTCCACCGCACGGCCCGACCCGCTCAACGCCGAGATTCCGCACGCCGAGACGACCAAGGACGGTTCCCCATGCGCGACCGGTACACCGCACGCCCCCGCAGAGTCGCCCTCGCCGCGACCGCCGTACTCGCCCTCACCCTGACCGCCTGCGGGCAGAGCGGTGAGGGCGGGAGTGAAGACAAGGGCGGTGACGCCAAGGGCGGCACCATCGGCGTCGCCATGCCGACCAAGTCCTCCGAGCGCTGGATCTCGGACGGCGCCAACGTGGTCAAGAACCTGCGCGCCAAGGGCTACAAGACCAAGCTGGTCTACGGCGAGGACGACCCGGACCAGCAAGTCGCCCAGATCGAGAACCTGATCACCCAGGGCGTCAAGGGCCTGATCATCGCGGCGATCGACAACAAGTCGCTGAACAACGTGCTCCAGGAGGCCGCCGACGCGCACATCCCGGTCATCGCCTACGACCGGCTGATCCTCGGCTCCAAGAACGTCGACTACTACGCCTCCTTCGACAACGAGAAGGTCGGCGAGCTGCAAGGCACGTACATCACGCACAAGTTGGGGCTGGACAGCGGCAAGAAGGGGCCGTTCTCCATCGAGTTGTTCGCCGGGTCCAACGATGACAACAACACCAAGTACTTCTTCGGCGGCGCGATGAAGGTGCTCCAGCCGTACATCGACAAGAAGCAGCTCGTGGTGAAGTCCGGGCAGACCGCGCTCAACCAGGTCACCACGCTGCGCTGGGACGGCACCACCGCCCAGCACCGCATGGAGGACGTGCTGACCTCGGCGTACCGGTCCGGCCGGGTCGACGCGGTGCTCTCGCCGTACGACGGGATCTCCATCGGCATCCTGTCCGCGCTGAAGTCGGACGGGTACGGCGGGAAGGGCAAGCCGCTGCCGGTCGTCACCGGGCAGGACGCGGAGCTGGCGTCGGTGAAGTCGATCATCGCCGGGGAGCAGACGCAGACGGTCTACAAGGACACCCGCAAGCTCGCCGAGGTCGCCGCGAACATGGTCGACGCCACCCTGGGCGGCAAGAAGCCCGAGGTCAACGACTCCAAGACCTATGACAACGGTGCCAAGGTCGTGCCCGCCTACCTGCTCCAGCCGGTCAGCGTCGACAAGGGCAACTACCGCGAGGTCCTGGTCGACGGCGGCTACTACACCGAGTCCCAGCTCAAGTGATGGCCGAGTCGGATGACTTGAAGAGCACGTCGGCCCCCGTGCTCGAGATGCGCTCGATCGTCAAGACGTTCCCCGGCGTCAAGGCCCTCTCCGACGTCACCCTGACCGTCCGGCCCGGCGAGGTGCACGCCATCTGCGGGGAGAACGGCGCCGGCAAGTCCACCCTGATGAAGGTGCTCTCCGGGGTTCATCCGTACGGCAGTTACGAGGGCGAGGTGCTCTTCGAGGGCGAGGAGTGCCGGTTCCGGGACATCCGGGCCAGTGAGCGGCAGGGCATCGTCATCATCCACCAGGAGCTGGCGCTGGTGCCCTACCTCTCCCTGGCGGAGAACCTGTTCCTCGGCAACGAGCACGCCCGGCGCGGTCTGATCGACTGGCGGGAGACGCTGCGGCACGCCACGAAGCTGCTGCGCCGGGTCGGTCTCGACGAGCATCCGGAGACCCGGGTCGCGGACATCGGGGTCGGCAAGCAGCAGTTGGTGGAGATCGCCAAGGCGCTGGCGAAGTCGGTGCGGCTGCTGATCCTGGACGAGCCGACGGCCGCCCTGAACGACGAGGACAGCGGCAAACTCCTGGATCTCATCCTGGAGTTGAAGGCGCAAGGCATCACCTGCATCGTGATCTCGCACAAGCTGAACGAGATCCGCCGGGTCGCCGACTCGGTCACCGTGCTCCGGGACGGCCGCTCGGTGGAGACGCTGGACGTGCGGGCGGCCGGGACCACCGAGGAGCGGATCATCGCGGGCATGGTCGGCCGCGACCTCGACCACCGCTTCCCCGAACGCCCGCCGCATGAAGCGGAGTCGGGCGCGGCCCCGGCGCTGGAGGTGCGCGGCTGGACCGTACGGCATCCGATCGACCGGCAGCGCAAGGTCGTCGACGACGTGTCGATCGAGGTGCGCCGGGGCGAGATCGTCGGCATCGCCGGGCTGATGGGCGCGGGCCGCACCGAGCTGGCGATGAGCGTGTTCGGCCGCTCCTACGGCCGGTACGCGGGCGGCACGGTGTTCAAGGACGGCCGGGAGATCCGCATCCGGACGGTGGCGGAGGCGGTGGGGCACGGGATCGCGTACGTCACCGAGGACCGCAAGCACTACGGGCTGAACCTCATCGACACCGTGCACCGCAATGTCTCGCTGACCGCGCTCGGCAAGGTGGCCCGGCGCGGGATCGTGGACGAGCACGCGGAGCGGCGGGCGGCGGAGGGGTTCCGTACCGCCATGAACATCAAGGCGCCGACCGTGCTGGAGCCGGTCGGGCGGCTGTCCGGCGGCAACCAGCAGAAGGTCGTCCTCAGCAAGTGGATCTTCGCGGACCCGGACGTGCTGATCCTGGACGAGCCGACGCGGGGCATCGACGTGGGCGCCAAGTACGAGATCTACACCGTGATCGGGCGGCTCGCGGCGGAGGGCCGGGCGGTGGTCTTCATCTCCTCCGAGCTGCCCGAGCTGCTCGGCATGTGCGACCGGATCTACACCATGGCCGCCGGTCGGCTGACCGGCGAGGTGCCACGGGCCGGGGCCACCCAGGAAGCGCTGATGCGCCTGATGACCAGAGACGAAGACGCCCGATGACCAGAGACGAAGAGGTGACGCCATGAGCGCGGACGTGACGGCCCCCGCCCCGCCGGAGCGCGGCGGGCCGCCCGCCGGGCCGGGCGTGCTCCGGCTGATGCTGGACGGCCTGCGCCGCAACATGCGCCAGTACGGGATGGTGATCGCGCTCGGCCTGATCGTGGTCCTGTTCGCGGTGTGGACCGACGGGGACCTGCTGCTGCCGCGCAACGTCTCCAACCTGGTACTGCAGAACAGCTACATCCTGGTACTGGCGATCGGGATGATGATGGTGATCATCTCGGGGCACATCGATCTGTCGGTGGGCTCGCTGACCGCGTTCGTCGGGGCGTTCCTGGCCGTGCTGAACGTACGGAACGACGTGCCCTGGCCGCTGGCGCTGGTGCTGTGTCTGCTGGTGGGCGCGGCGGCGGGGGCGGTGCAGGGGTATCTGATCGCCTATCTCGGTATCCCGTCGTTCATCGTGACGCTCGCCGGGATGCTGCTGTTCCGGGGGCTGACGGAGATCCTGCTGAAGGGGCAGACCCTGGGGCCGTTCCCGGACGGGCTGCAGAAGATCGGCAACGGCTTCCTGCCCGCGTTCGGCCCCGACACCGACTACCACAATCCGACGCTGCTGCTGGGGCTGGTGCTGATCGCGGCCGTGGTCTGGCAGGAGGTCCAAGGCAGGCGCAGGCAGCGGGAGTTCGCGCTCCTGGTGCCGCCGCTGCGGCTGTTCGCGCTGAAGCTGGCCGCGCTGGTCGCCGCGATCCTCGCCCTCACCATGCTGCTCGCCAGTTACAAGGGCGCCCCGATCATCCTGATCGCCCTCGGCGCGCTGGTCGTCGGCTACGGGTACCTCATGCGCAACGCGGTCTTCGGCCGCCATGTCTACGCGATCGGCGGCAACCTGCCCGCGGCGAAGCTGTCCGGGGTGAAGGACAAGAAGGTCACCTTCCTGGTCTTCCTGAACATGGGCGTCCTCGCGGCGCTGGCCGGACTGGTGGTCGCCGCCCGGCTGAACGCGGCCTCGCCGAAGGCGGGCGTCAACTTCGAACTGGAGGCCATCGCCTCGTCGTTCATCGGCGGCGCCTCCATGAGCGGCGGCGTCGGCACGGTCCTCGGCGCGATCATCGGCGGGCTCGTGCTCGGGGTGCTGAACAACGGCATGAACCTGCTGAGCGTCGGCACCGACTGGCAGCAGGTGATCAAGGGGCTCGCGCTGCTGCTGGCGGTCGGCTTCGACGTCTGGAACAAGCGCAGGTCGGGGGCGTGAGGGGCGTACGCCGGGTGAAGTGGCCGGGCTCGGGCTCGGGTTGAACACCACCCCGGAGTCCTCCGTATGCATGGATGGCCCGCGTCCCCCGCGCGGGCCACCCTTCGACGGAGGTCCCCTTGCCTGACAACGTCACCTCGTTGTTCCGCAGCACCGCCGCGCACAGCCCTTCGATGGCGGCGCTGGCGCGGGAGAGCGACGGTACGGGTCCGGTGGACTTCTGCATCCCCTGCAACCCCTATTTCCCGACCCCGGCGATGTTCGAGGAGATGGCGTCCCGGCTGCGCGAGATCATCACGTACTACCCGAGCGGCGCCGACACCATCACGGCCGAGCTGTGCCAGCTGCTCCAACTGCCGCCGCAGTGCGTGGCGATGGGCAACGGCTCGACCGAGCTGATCACCTGGATCGACCATCTGCTGGTCCGCGAGTCGCTCGCGGTGCCGGTACCGACCTTCGGCCGCTGGACCGACCAGCCCATGGAGACCGGCAAGCGGGTCGACATGTTCCCGCTGCCGGAGGCCAACGGTTTCGCGCTGGACCTCGGCCGGTACGCCGAGTTCATCCGGGCGCGGGGCACGCGGGTGGCGGTCATCTGCAACCCCAACAACCCGGACGGCGGCTTCCTGCCCCGGCAGTCGGTGGTGCAGTTCATGGACGCGATGGCCGACCTGGACCTGGTGGTGATCGACGAGTCGTTCCTGGAGTTCGCCGACGCCGAGTCGGAGCCGAGCGTGGTGCAGGAGGCGATGCTCAGACCCAACGTGATCGTGCTGCGCAGCCTCGGCAAGAACTTCGGGCTGCACGGCATCCGGTTCGGCTATCTGGTGGCCAACCCGGGCCTGGCGAACAAGGTCCGCTCGATGCTGCCCAAGTGGAACCTCAACTCCTTCGCCGAGTACGTGGTGTTCATGCTGAAGCAGCACGGCGCCGAGTACACGCAGAGCCTGCTCCAGGTGCGGCGCGACCGGCTGGAGATGGCCAGCCAGTTGTCGGCGCTGCCGGGGCTCACCGTCTATCCCTCGCAGGGCAACTTCCTCTTCGTGCGCCTCCCGCTCGGCGCCGAGGGCACCGTGGTCCGGGACCGGCTGCTCACCGAGCACCGCATCCTGGTCCGCGAGTGCGGCAACAAGATCGGCTCGTCGAGCCGCTTCCTGCGGCTCGTGGTGCGCCCCGAGACCGACGTCCACCGTCTGGTGGCCGGTCTGGAGCAGGTGCTCTACGAGCCCGCCGTGCCCGAGCTGGGCGCCGGGACCAGTTACAGCTCGGGCACGGCGGCGGTGGACCGGCTGGTCGGCGAGACCAACGGGGCCGGAGCCAGGCTGGCCGCACCGGCCACCTCCGGCTCCCCGGTGATCGCCGCCGCCCTGGCCGCCGGTGCCGGCCTGCCGCTCCCCGTCGCCGGACCCCCACCGGGCGGCGGGATGCCGGTACCGGCGGCCCAGCCGGGCCCCGCTCCCCAGCCCGCGTTCCCGCCCCAGGCCGTCCCGCAGCAACCCGTCCCGCAGCAGCCGGTGCCGCAGCGGGCCCCCGCCCCGCCGCCGCAGCCGACGCCGATGGCGCCCCCGGTACCCATGGCACCGCCGCCGGTCCCGGCACCGGCGCCCGCGTCCCCGTACCCGGCGCCCGCACCGGCCGCGGCGGCCGTCGCCCCGGCCCCCATGACCGCGCCCGCCCCCGTCCCCGCGCCCGCCGCCGCCCTCGGCCCGACCCCGCCCGGTGTCCCGGCCCGCGGCGGCCTGACCGCCGCCCAGGTGCGCGGCATGACCGCACCGGGCACCCCCGCCGCCCAGGCGGGCCCCGGCCTCGCCCCGGCCGGCGCCACCGGCTGGCCCAACGCCCAGAGCTGGCCGAACGCGGCGGGCGCGGCCCCGGCGGGCCAGATGGGTTAGCCAGACGGGTCAGGGGGTGTCCTGTCGATCAGACTCGATCGCCCGGCCAGGACCGGCGTACGTCCGTGCGAACCTTTGGTGCGGCGGCGATTTCCGTCTGCTTCACCGGGGCGCCATCCCCCCGTACCGGGTGATTCGCCCGCGCCGGGGGCCCCTTGGGTCGGCCGGGGGCGGGTGGGGCGTGGAGAATGGCCGGACCCACGTTCCTTATGGGGTCCGACCGGAGGACGACCTTGGCGCTCAGCAGACGTACTTTCAGTGCCCTGACCGGCTGTGCCGCGCTCGGCTTCGCCATGGGCGGCAGCGGCGGTCCGGGAGCGCCCTCGGCGTTCGCGGCCCGGAGCGCGCCGACCGGTCCCCCGCCGGCCCCGCCCCGCGCGGACGGCCGTCGGCACACCATCGGGTACGACCCGTACTCGCTGCTGGTCGACGGGCGGCGGCTGGTGGTGTGGTCGGGGGAGCTGCACCCCTTCCGGCTGCCGAGTCCGTCGCTGTGGCGGGACGTGCTGCAGAAGATGCGGGCGCACGGCTTCAACACGGTGAGCGTGTACGTCTCCTGGAACTACCACTCCCCCGCGCCGGGCACCTTCGACTTCTCCGGCGTCCGTGACCTGGACCTGTTCCTGCGCACGGCGGCCGAGACGGGGCTGTACGTCATCCTGCGGCCCGGTCCGTACATCAACGCCGAGGTCGACGGTGGCGGTTTCCCCGGCTGGCTGACGGCGACCAAGGGCACCGCGCGCACCGCCGACCCCACCTATCTGGGGCATGTCGACGCGTGGCTGACGCAGGTCGACCGGATCGTCCGGCGGCACCTGTACACCCAGGGCCGGGGCACGGTGCTGCTGTACCAGCTCGAGAACGAGTACGACTCCCACGTCACCGAGGCGACCGGCCGGGCGTACATGTCCCACCTGTACAAGAAGGTGCGGGCGGACGGCATCGACGTACCCCTCTTCCACAACGACAAGGGCCGCAACGGTTATTGGGTGCCGGGCTCCTTCGACACCGGTGGGGAGGAGGGCGGTTATCTGTACGGTTTCGACGGCTATCCCTCGCCCTCGCAGAACCCGCCGGACTGGGGGAAGTTCGGGCCGGGCGGATCGAAGGGCGGAGCCAGCGCCTCACCCAGCACACCGGGTTTCGTACCGGAGTTCGGCGGCGGCTGGTTCGATCCGTGGGGCGGCGCCTGGTTCGACGGCAAGGGGTACCCGGAGGCGCGGCGCACCCGTGACTCGGCCTACGAGCGCCGCTTCTACCTGACCAACCTGGCCAACGGCCTCACCCTGCACAACGTCTACATGACGTTCGGCGGCACCAGCTGGGGCTGGCTGCCCGCGCCGGTCGTCTACACGTCGTACGACTACGGCGCGGCCATCGACGAGGCCCGCAACGTCACCGCGAAGATGGCGCCGATGCACCAGCTGGGGCATCTGTTCCAGCGGGTGCCGGACTTCGCGCGGCTCGACCGGGCGGCGGACGTGAAGGTGCCGGGGCTGAAGGTGTACCACCTGGCCAACCCGGACACCGGCGCGCGGGTGTACGTCACCCGCAACGACGGCACGGAGCCGGTCACCGCCGAGCTGCCGACGAACGCCGGGAAGCTGCGGATCACGGTGCCCGCGCGGGACGCCCGCATGCTGGCGACCGGGCTGCGGCTCGGCAGCAGGACGATGAAGTACAGCACCGCGCAGCCCGTGATGTGCGTGACGGCGGGCAAGCGGGACGTCGCCGTCTTCGCGGGCCGCCGGGGCGATCTGGCGGAGCTGGTGCTGGACTGCCCGCAGGAGCCGAACGTCACCCGTCTCGACCCGGAGGCGGGCTGGGCGTACGAGGGCGGGGAGCTGCACGTCGGTGCCCCGCTCGGGGAGGCCGGACTGAGCCGGGTGCTGGTGACCGGCGGCGGGACCGAGACCCCGCTGGTGCTGCTCCTCGCGGACGACGCCACCTCGATGCGGATCTTCCCCCACGACACCCCGTCCGGCACCGTCGTGGTCTACGGCCCCACGTTGCTGCGCCACGCCGAGGTGCACGGCTCCGAGGTACGGCTCACCGGTGACCTGGACGACGATCCGGTGATCGAGGTGTGGGGGCCGCGCGGCGTCGACACCCTGGTGTGGAACGGACGCCGGGTACCGGTCCGGGTCACCCTTTCCGGCAGCCTGATGACCACCGGCACCCTGCCCCGCGTGCCCGAGGTGCGGCTCCCGGAGCTGACCGGCTGGCGGGCGCGCACCGAGAACCCGGAGGCGGGTCCGAACTTCGACGACTCCCGGTGGCGCAAGGCGGACCGCACGTCGTCGTACAGCACCACCCCGGTCCCCGAGGGCGGCCCGGTGCTGTTCGCGGACGACTACGGCTTCCACTACGGGGATGTCTGGTACCGGGGTGCGTTCAGCGGGAGTACCGGGATCGAGGAGGTCAAACTCGCCTACAGTTCCGGTACCCAGGGGCTGTTGATGGCGTGGCTGGACGGGGAGCCGCTGGGCACCCACCGGCTGCCGGTGCCGGACAAGACGACCACCATCCGCAAGGGCACGTGGGAGGCGACGGCCACCTTCCCGGTGCGACCCGAGCTGCGCTCCCCCGGCCGCCATGTGCTGTCGGTGCTGGTGCGGCGCATGCAGCACGACCAGGACGGCAAGGGCGACGACACCCACAAGGCGGCACGCGGCCTGACCTCGGTGTCCTTCACCGGGGCGGCGCCGGAGGTGTCCTGGCGGCTGCAGGGCGAGCGGGCCGTGGACCCGGTGCGCGGACCGCTGAACAACGGCGGGCTGTACGGGGAGCGGGAGGGCTGGCACCTGCCCGGCTTCCCCGACCGGGAGTGGGAGCCGGTCACCTTCCCGAGGGAGGAGCGGCGGCAGGGCGTGACCTGGTACCGCACCTCGTTCCGGCTTTCGGTGCCGGGCGATGTGGACGCCTCGGTGGGGCTGCGGCTGGAGGACGATCCGTACCGGGCCTACCGGGCGCAGATCTTCCTCAACGGCTGGAACATGGGCCAGTACATCAACAACGTGGGTCCGCAGCACACCTTCGTGCTGCCGAACGGGATTCTGCGCACACGTGGCACCAACACACTGGCACTGGCGGTGCTGTCGGAGTTCACCACGCTGTCCGGACCGGGCAAGGTGAGCCTGACCCTGCTGGGCGCGGCCGCCGGTGGGCTCCCGGTGACTCCGGTGCCCTCTCCCGGCCGCTGAACTCCGTTACGCGCACGGGTGGTTCCGGGTTGAACAAGGCCCGCTGATCCGCATGACGTGGACACACCCGTGCGCGTACCCTCGGACGGTCCGGCGACGGCGTCGGGCGAGGGAGGAGAGGGCGGCACATGGTCAGCGCGGACGCGTGGGCGCGAGCGGCACGGCTGGCCGCCCGGCTGCGTCCCTCCCGGCCGGGTCACGCGATGCGCTCCCTGGCCAGGGAACTCGCCGCCGACATAGCCGCGTTGCCGCACGTTCCGACGGACGTGGACGGGGTGTGCCGTGCCCTGTGCGCGGCGATGAGCGCGCGGCGGGGCGGGCGGCCGGTGGAGCTGCGGTTCGAGCGTTTCCCGGACGAGCTCGAGGTCACCGGGCTGTGGGTGGAGTTCCAGGACTTCGATCTGGTCATCGTGGAGGAGCGGGCCGAGGCCGTGCAGCGACTGGTGGTCCTGGGCCATGAGTTGTGGCATCTGCACGCCGGGCACCGGCACCATCCGCCGCTCGGCGGCGCCACCCTGGCGCTCGCGGAGGGGTCCGGCTGGGAGGAACGGGCGCTGACGGTGGCCGCCCGGGACGGCTCCCGCGAGGCCGACGAGGCCGCCGCCGAGGACTTCGGCCACCGCCTGGCCACCCTGTTCCGTGACCGGCTCGGGCGTCCGGCGGAGCCCCTGGACCCCGTGCAGCGTTCTCTCGGCTATCGCGGCCGTGGCGGGGCCGCGCGGTGAGCGTGGCGGCCATGGAACCCGCCGCCACCCTGCGGGACTTCTCGATCTCCTTCTGGATTCCGGCGGCGGTGCTGAGCATCGCGCTGGTGATCAAGCTGCCCACGATCATCCGGCTGTGGCGGGACCCGCTGCTGCGCGCGGTCGGCGGTCTGCTGCTGGTGGCCAGTGCGGTCTTCGTGTTCTGCTCGCCGTCCACCATCGCCCGGGTGAACCGGCTGACCGGCGTGCCCAACATCTCCGCACCCTGGTGCTACTCGCTGCTCATGGCGTTCAGCGGCTCCTGTCTGCTGCTGATCATCACCTGGCGCAACGGCCCGGCCGACCGCTCGGCCGTCACCCGGCGGGCCCGGCGCCGGGTGGTGTCGGTGTACAGCGGGGTGATCGCCGCCCTGTGGGCGCTGTTCCTGCTGGCCGACGTGCCGGTGGAGCGGCTGCGGGACCTGGACACCTACTACGCCACCACCCCGTTCATGCGCGAGGAGATCCTGCTGTACCTCTGCGCGCACGCCGTGGCCTGTCTGATCACCGCGCGGCTGCTGTGGAACTGGGTGCGCGCCGAGGGGCTGGACGCCTGGCTGCGCTGGGGGCTGAAGCTGCTCGGCGCGGGCTACGTACTGAACCTGACCTTCGACGCGGTCAAGCTGGTCGCGGTCGGCGCGCGCTGGCTGGGCGGCGATCTGGACTGGCTGAGCACCGACCTCGCGCCGCCGGTCGCCGCGCTGTCCGCCATCCTGATCGCGGTCGGCTTCATCCTGCCGCACGCCGGTCAGTACGCCCGTGACCGCTGGCGGGTCCGGCTCGCGCACCGCGAACTGCGCCCGCTGTACCTGCTGATGCGGGCGTCGGCCGGGGAGGGCGTGCCGTTCGTGCTGCGGGCGGCGCCGGAGCTGCGGCTGACCCGGCGCGAGACGTTCATCCGGGACGTGCTGCTGCCGCTGGCCCGGCACCTCGACACCGCCCTCGGCGCCCGCGCGTACGCCGCCGCACTGGACCTCGGCCACGCACCCGGGCGGGCGCGGGAGCTGGCCTCGGCGGTGACCATCCTGGACGCGGTCGAGGCCAAGCGGCGTATGCCGGAGCCGCCCGTGACGGCGGCTACGCCGGACACCACCGACCTGCTCCAGGAGATCGGGGCCGTCTCCCGAGCCCTCCGCCGTCCCGAAGAGATCGCGGCGGTCCGCGCCCGTGCGGCCGCCGACCCAGCAGAGAGCGCCTGTGCACATGAGTGAAGTGAAGCCCACGGCCGTCGTGCTCGGCGGCTCCCTGGCCGGTCTGCTCGCGGCCCGCGCGCTGGCCGCCACGGGCGCCCGTGTCACGGTGGTGGAGCGGGACGCGCTGCCCGCGGGACCCGAGCCGCGCAAGGGACTGCCACAGGCCCGCCATGTCCACCAGCTGTGGTCGGGCGGTGCCCGCGCGCTGGAGGAGCTGCTGCCGGGTGCGCGGGCGGCGCTGAGCGCGGCCGGGGTGCGCCGGGTGCCGATGACCGCGGACATGGTGGCACTGTCGGCGCACGGCTGGTACCGGCGCTGGCCGGAGTCGGCGTTCATGCTGCCCGCGGGCCGCGACCTGCTGGACTGGGTGGTCCGGCAACGGGTGCTGGCGGACGGCGCGGTCGAGCTGCTGGACCGCGCCGAGGCCCTCGGCCCGACCGGTACCGGCCGGGCGGTGACCGGGGTGCGGGTGCGCGTCGACGGCACCGAACGCACCCTGGACGCCGACCTGGTCGTGGACGCCACCGGGCGCGGCTCCCGCGCCGCGCACTGGCTGGCGGGGCTGGGCCTGCCCGAGCCGGAGCGCCGGGAGGTCGACTCCGGACTGGCGTACGCCAGCCGTCTGTTCCGGGCGCCGGAGGGGGCGCGGGACGGCTTCCCGGTGGTCAACATCGAGCCGGACCAGCGGGGTTCGCGCATCGGGCACGGCGGGGCGCTGCTGCCCATCGAGGACGGCAAGTGGCTGGTCACCCTGATCAGCGGCCGCACCGACGAACCCCCGTCCACCGGGGCCGAGTTCCTCCGCTACGCGCACGAGGGCCTGCGCCATCCGCTGCTCGGTGAACTGCTCACCCACGCCGAACCGCTGACCGACGTCACGGTCACCCGGACGACCGCCAACCGGCGGGTGTTCTACGAGCGGTTGCCCCAGTGGCCGGAGCGGTTCGTGGTCCTCGGTGACGCCCTGTGCGCGCTCAACCCGGTGTACGGGCACGGCATGTCGGTAGCGGCCCGGTCGGCGCTCGCCCTGCGGGACACGGTGCTGCGGCGGGGCGGCCTCGGTGCGCCCGGCCTGGCCCGGCGGGCGCAGCGGGCGGTGGGCCGTACGGTGCGCACCGCCTGGGACCTGGCGATCGGCACCGACGTGTTCTACCCCGGCGCCACCCCGACCGGCCCGACGGTCCGGGACCGGCTGCTCGCCGCGTACGTCGGGCGGCTGCTGGTCACCGCCACGGGCAACGGCCGGGTCGCCCGCCGGGTCACCGACGTGACCTCGCTGGAGGCGGGCGCGGAGGCGCTGCTCGCGCCGCGCATGCTGCTGGCGGCCGCCGTGGGCCCGCTGCGCCCGCCGCTGTCCGGACCGCCCCTGACCACGGAGGAGCGGAAGGCGGCGGGACTCGCCTAGCCCTTAGCCCGCGAACGGCGGCTGGGGCAGTCCCTCCCCCGCCCCCGGCACCACCAGGACCGAACCCGACAGCGGGGTGGGCGTGGTGAGGCCGACGCGGGCGGTGGTGATGTACAGGTCGGTCAGGTCGGGGCCGCCGAAGGCGCAGGCCGTGGTGCGCGGGACCGGCAGCCGGATCTCGCGGTCCAGGGCGCCGGAGGGGGTGTAGCGGCGGACCGCTCCGCCGTCCCACAGCGCCACCCAGACGCAGCCCGCCGCGTCGACGGTCAGCCCGTCCGGGAAGCCCGCGCCGTCCTCGATCACGGCGAGGGTGCGCCGTTCGACCACGACGCCGTCGCCGTCGTGGTCGAAGACGTCGACGCGCCGGGTGGGGCTGTCGACGTAGTACATGAGGGTGCCGTCCGGGCTCCAGCCGATGCCGTTGCTCACGGTGACGTCCGCGAGGATCGTCTCGGCCGTGCCGTCGCCGGTCAGCCGGGTCAGGGTGCCGCCGCCGGTGGCCTCGTCGTAGCGCATGGTGCCGGCCCAGAGGGAGCCGTCGGGGGCGACGGCCGCGTCGTTGGCGCGGCGGTCGGGTACCGGGTCGCGGTGCAGCCAGCGGAAGGCGCCGTCGGGGTCGAGGAGGGCGACGCCGTCGCGCAGGTTGAGCACCAGGCCGCCGTGGGTGCGGGGCTTGGCGGCGCCGACGTGCTGGCCGGTGGTGCGGACGGTGCGGCGGCCGGTGGCGGGGTCGTAGGTGTGCACGCGGCTGCCCAGAACGTCCACCCAGAGCAGGCGGCCGGTGGCCGGGTCCCAGGTGGGGCCCTCGCCCAGTTCGGCCTGGGCCGCGACGGCGACCTCGTAGCCGCTCACGCCGCCTCCCGGTGGCCGAGCCGCGCGGAGAGTTCGGCGGCGCCCCGGACGGCCAGTGCCTCCAGTTCGGTACGGCGTTCCTCGCTCCAGCGGACCGTCGGCACCGAGATGGACAGCGCGGCGACCACGCGCCCGGTGCGGTCGCGGACGGGCGCGGCCACGCAGCTCACGTCCGGGTTGGACTCGCGGCGCTCCACCGCGACGCCCCGGCGCCGGATCTCGGCGAGGGCGTCCCGCAGTTCGCCGGGGTCGGTGAGGCTGTCGGGGGTCATCGCGGCCAGCTCGGCGCCGTCCGGGACGCGGGCGGCCAGCTCCGGCGCGGGCAGCGAGGCCAGCAGCATCTTGCCGACCGCCGTGCAGTGCGCGGGCAGCCTGCGCCCGGCCGCGGAGACCATGCGGACCGCGTGCGTGGAATCGACCTTGGCGATGTAGATGACGTCGGTGTCCTCCAGCAGCGCCACGTGGACCGTCTCGTCACAGGTCTCGGCGACGCCGCGGGCGACCTCCCGGCCCTCGGCGGCGAGGTCGAGCTGCTCGGCGTACCGGCTGCCGAGCTGGTACGGGCGCACGCCGAGCCGGTACCGGCCGGGCTGTCCCGGTACCGGTACCAGGTAGGAGCGGGCGGCGAGGGTGGTGACCAGTTCGTGCACGGTGGTGCGCGGGAGGTCGAGTCGGCGCACGATGTCCGGTGCGGAGAGGGTGCCGTCCCCGTCGAGGAACAGCTCCAGGATGTCGAAGGCCCGCGTCACGGCGGGCACGAGGCGTCCCACGTCCGGCCTCCTTGCCTGCTCTACGGGCACGGCGGCCCGTGTTCGATACCCCGACCGGTGACCGGTGGGGCGAACACAGGCTAGTCAGCGCGGGTCGCACGGGCAACGGTCGCCCACGTGCCGGGCACCATGGGGAGCATGGCTCTCGACTTCTCCCTGGTGCTGCTGCGCCGCATGGCCGACCACAATCCGGAGCTGGCGGAGGACGCCCGCAGGCGGCTCGGTGCCTCGGCGACCGAGATGCGGGAGGCGAACAAACACTGGCAGGCGATGGCCCGTTCGCCCAGGTCACGGGCTGCCGCGACCCGGTACCGCGCGGTGCTGGGCGAGCCGGAGTCGGTCGAGCCGCGCCGGGTCGGCGACCTGGAGTGCGAGGCGTGGCGGTGGGCGCTGCCCCTCTGGCCGGACCTGCGCTTCGAGGTGCTGGTCGGGGAGGGCGGGGCGGTCTGGAACGAGTGGCTGGTGCGCGCCCCGGACGCCCCGGCTCCCGAACTGCGCACACTGGAGGACCTCACCCCGTGGTCCTGCACCCTGGAGGAGGTGGCCGCCGCCTTCGCCCCGGCCCGCCCGATCCAGGGCACCGCCCCGAGCCGCCAGGCGCTCGCCTTCACCGCACCGGACCGGGACGGGGAACCGCACGCGATGGCCGCCGAGTTCACCTGGGGGCTGCTCCAGCGGACGGCACTGCGGGACTGAGCCCTCAACTTCCCTTGGCTGCCTCGATGATGAGCTGGACGATGCGGGGCCGGGACTCCGGGTGCACTTCGAGGAAGAGGTGGGGCTCCGTGAGTTCCAGCTCCAGCACGCAGGGCTCCCCGTCCTCGCCGTCGATGAGGTCGACCCGGCCGTAGAGCAGCCGCTCGGCACCGCCGGGCACCGCCGCCAACGCCCGCTCGGCCACGTCCAGTTCGGCGGCGGTGGGCTGCCACTTCGCCAGGCTCGGGTGGGCGGTCTTGGCGGCGTCGAAGGGCGTGCCGGAGACGAGGACGGCACCCTTGCTGCTGGCGTGCAGCAGGCGCCCGCCGAAGAAGTGGAGCGCACGCTCGCCGTGCCGGTCGACGCTCCGCATGTACGGCTGCACCATCGCGGTCAGGCCCTCGGCGTGCATGTGCGCCAACTGCCGTACCGCCAGCTCTCGTTCCCCGGGGGCGTACCGGGCCGCGTACCGGGCTCCAGCGCCCGAGGCGGGCTTGATCACGTACTCGTGCCCGGTCGGCAGGTCCGGTTCGGCGCCGGGCGGGAGGTAGCGGGTGGGGACGGTCGGCACGCCCGCGGCGGCCAGTTCGCCCAGGTAGCGCTTGTCGACGTTCCAGTGCACCACGTCCACCGGGTTGAGCAGCCGGGTCAGCGCGTCGACCCGGTCCACCCAGGCCAGGAACTCGGCGGTGCGCCAGACGTAGTCCCAGGTGGAGCGGATGAGGACGAGGTCGTAGGCGGCCCAGTCGGCGTCCGGGTCGTCCCAGAACCGGGCCTCCGCGTCGGCGCCCGCCGCGCGCAACTCCGCGACCAGACCGGCCAGATCGGGGTCCTTGCTCGGCTCGGTGCCGGGGTCGTAGGTGGCGAGGGCTATACGCGGCACGGCGGGCTCCCTGGTCGTCTGCGTCGGCTCGGTGCTCGCGAGGCTAGCAACCGCCCCGGAACCGGGACACCCCTGTTGACCTTCCCCTTCGGTGAAGCCCCAGCGTCGGTGCCGAAGCGAGGAACTGGTTCTTCACGAAGGGAATCCAGATGACCCAGCACGACCACAGCGTGGTGCAGTCCCTGCTGGACGAGGGCCGCCTCACCCCGGCGGAGGCCGAGAGCCACCCGGAGCGGTCGCTGCTGCTGAAGGCCCTGGGCGCCGACTCCGACCCCGACCTCCGGCTGCACGAGGCCCTCCCCGGCGACCGCTACCTGCTCTGCTCGGACGGCCTGACCGGTGTCGTGCCCAACGACCGGATCGGGGACCTGCTCGCCGCCGCCCAGGACCCGGAGACGGCCGTGCGGTCGCTGGTCGACGCGGCCGACGCGGCGGGCGGGCCGGACAACGTGAGCTGTGTGGTGGGAATCGTGGGGTAGGAAGGGGCTGTCGTACCCGGCAGCGAAGGAGTCCCGCGTGTCCTCCCTGTTTCCCGCCCTGACGGACCCCCTGGCGGCCGGACGCACCGCGCTGCGTTTCGGCGCCCGTTCGCTGACGTACGCGGAACTCGCCTCGGCCGCCGGGGCGGTCGCCGCCCGGCTCCGGGGTGTCGGCCGGGTCGCGGTGTGGGCGACGCCCGAGCTGGAGACCGCCGTGGCGGTGACCGGGGCGCTGCTCGCCGGGACGGCCGCCGTGCCGCTCAACCCGAGGTCGGGGGAAGGGGAGTTGGCGCACATCCTCGCCGACAGCGAACCGGCGCTGGTGCTGGCCGCGCCGGGTGCCGAACTCCCGCCCGTACTCGCGGACCTGCCCCGGCTGGAGGTCTCCGGCACCGGCGAGGTCCCCGAGGACACCCACGGGGACGAGGACCCGGCGCTGATCGTCTACACCTCCGGCACCACCGGCCCGCCGAAGGGTGCCGTCGTACCGCGCCGGGCGCTCGCCGCGACCCTGGACGCGCTGGCCGACGCCTGGCGGTGGACCGGGGACGACGTGCTGGTGCACGGTCTGCCCCTGTTCCATGTGCACGGACTCGTCCTCGGCGTCCTCGGCCCGCTCCGGCGCGGCGGCTCGGTACGGCATCTGGGCCGCTTCTCCCCCGAGGGCGTGACCCGCGAGCTGAACGACGGCGCGACCATGGTGTTCGGGGTGCCCACGATGTACCACCGGCTGGCCGAGGCCCTGCCGTCCGACCCCGAGCTGGCGAAGGCCCTCGGCCGGGCCCGGCTGCTGGTCTCGGGCTCGGCCGCCCTGCCCGTGCACGACCACGAGCGGATCGCGGCGGCGACCGGACGCCGGGTGATCGAGCGGTACGGCATGACGGAGACCCTGATGAACACCTCCGTACGCGTCGACGGCGAGGCCCGCGCGGGCACCGTGGGCGTGCCGCTGTCCGGGGTGGAGCTGCGGCTGGTGGAGGAGGACGGCACCGAGCTGACCGCGCGGGACGGGGAGAGCGTGGGCGAGATCCAGGTGCGCGGCCCGAACCTGTTCACCGGGTACCTGAACCGGCCCGACGCCACCGAGGCCGCTTTCACGGCCGACGGCTGGTTCCGCACCGGGGACGTGGCGGTGCGGGAGGCCGACGGGTACGTCCGGATCGTCGGCCGGAAGGCCACCGACCTGATCAAGAGCGGGGGTTACAAGATCGGGGCGGGCGAGATCGAGAACGCGCTGCTGGAGCACCCGGCGGTTGCCGAGGCGGCCGTCACCGGGGAGCCGGACGCGGACCTGGGCGAGCGGGTGGTGGCCTGGGTGGTGCCGTCGGACCCCGAAAGCTCGCCCACGCTCACCGAGTTGGCCGACCAGGTGGCCGCCCGCCTGGCCCCGCACAAGCGGCCCCGCGTGCTGCATCTGCTCCCCGCGCTCCCCCGCAACGACATGGGCAAGATCATGAAGCGGGCGCTGACACCCCCGGACCGGCTGACACCCCCGTCCCGCTGACACCCCCGTCCCGCTGACACTCCCGGCCCCCGAGGGCCAGCCCGACACGGCATGGTCGCGCCGAAACCCCCCATTCAGCGGCGCCCCGCCCGGCCCCCTCCAGAAGGCACCCCCGCCGGTGCCCGCGCAGGATTCCACTGAGGCCCCGAATCCGGCGGCCGCCCATGGTCAGCGCACTCGGGAGGAACTGCCGTGACCGTCAGCCTGGAGCAGTTGGGCCGCTGCCACTTCGCCGTCGACCTGGGCGCGGCCCGCACCCGCGTCTATGTGAAGGGCGCCGGACTCGTCGTCGACCAGCCCTCGGTGGCGGCCGTGAACACCCGTACCGGCGCGCTCATCGCGGTCGGTGACTTCGCGGAGCAGATGACCGGGCGCACCCCGCAGTACATCCGTGTGGTGCGGCCGGTGTCCGGCGGCACCGTCGTGGACATCGAGATGGCGCAGCGCATGCTGCGGCATCTGCTCGGCGACAAGATGCGCCGCGCCCTGCGCCGCAAGCCCCGGCTCCGCGCGGCGGCGTGCACCCCGCACGAGGCGGACCCGCTGGCGCGGCGGGCGACGATCGAGACGCTGGTCGGGCTCGGCGCGCGGCGGGTGGAGCTGGTGGACACGCTGATCGCGGCGGCCGTCGGCTGCGGGCTTCCGGTGGAACGCCCCGAAGCCACCATGGTCATGGTGTGCGGGGCGGCGGCGACCCAGGTGGCGGTGCTGTCGCTGGGCTCGATCGTCACGGCCGAGCGCATTCCGGTGGGCGGCGAGGCGGTGGACCGGGCGATCGTGCAACACCTGCGGCACAAGCACGAGTTGATGCTGCCCAGCCAGTCGGTGCGGCCGCTGCAGATCGCCCTGTCGGACAACGGGCTGACCCCGCAGGGCCCGGTGTCCACCGAGATCCACGGCCGGGACGTGGCCACGGGCCTGGCGCGCAGCGTACGGGTGGACACGGCGGCGATGCGCACCGCGATCCACACCCCGCTGCTGGCCGTCCTGGACGGCATCGGAAAGGTGCTCCGGGACTGCCCGCCGGACCTGGTGGCCGACCTGGTGGACCGGGGCATCATGATGGTCGGCGGCACCGCGCTGCTGCCGGGCCTGGACCAGATGCTCCAGGAGGCCATCGGCATCCCGGTGCACATCGCGGAACGCCCCGACATCTGTGCCGTGCAGGGCCTGGGCGAGATGCTGGAGGGACGGATCGCTCCGCTGGTCCTGACCCCGCTGGCCGCCTGAGGCCCGCGCCGGAGTCTCAGTAGGGCAGGACGCGACCCGAGGGCGTCCTGCGGTCGATCTCCTGGCCCCGCGGAGCCGCAGGCCGACGACTGACCCGTACCCGAATTTGACGCTCCACGTCACCCTCCTCCCAACCGACACCGAACACCGGTAGGAGGACGGTGCCCAGAACGCGACCGCCCCAAGCCCGCCCGGCGAAAAGAATGCGATCACCCCGTTCTCCGGGCCAGTTGACGGAAACCGGCACACCGGGCGCACATCCCCTCGCACACCCCTTCCATTAGAGTGCTGTCACTTCGTGCGTCAGCGGTCCCGCAACCGGGCGACCGCCGTACCGGAAGTCACATCGTTCGCCCCTCGCCGCGCCCTTTCGCGTGCCGGGGGGCATGAGCATCTGGGGTGGGGATGTCCAGCCATCGGCTGTCCAAGAAGAGCCGTTACCTCGCCTGGGCCACCGCCGGTGTCGCCGTAGTCGCCGGTGCCGGTATCGCGGCGCAGGCGTCCAGCGCGGCCACGGTCTGGCCCGCGCAGAAGACCTTCACCGGCCGCGCCTTCGACACCTGCACGGCGCCGTCCGCCGCGGCGATGAAGGCGTGGAAGTCGACGGGCTACTACGGCGCCGCCGCCGTCTACATCGGGGGCAAGAACCGGGGCTGCGCGCAGCCGAACCTGACCGCGTCCTGGGTGAAGTCGGTCAACTCCATGGGCTGGAAGCTGATCCCGCTCTACGTCGGCGCCCAGCCGCCCTGCCAGAAGAGCGCCAACCCGGAGAAGATGACCGCCGCCGACGCGGCCTCCCTCGGCGCGGCGGACGCCAAGGACGCGGTGGCCAAGGCGTCCGCGCTCGGCATGAAGGCGGGCAGCGCGGTCTACCTCGACATGGAGCCGTACGACACCGCGAACAAGGCGTGCAACGACGCCGTGCTGACGTACGTCCGTTCCTTCAGCAAGACGCTGCGGGGCAAGGTGTACCGCGCGGGCTACTACGGCTTCACCAGCTCCAGCGCGAAGGCGGTCGCCACCGCCACCGACCGGACCGACCTGCCGGGCAACCTCTGGTACGCCCTGTGGGACGGCAAGGACACCACCACGGCCGACTGGCCCTGGAACCCGAAGCAGTTCACCGACCACAGCCGCGCCCACCAGTACATGGTCAACAGCAAGGAGACGCGCGGCGGTTACACGATCACGGTGGACCGCGACGCGTGGGACGCCCCGGTCGCGATCGTCGGCTGAGCAACCCCGCTGTGTCTACAAGCTGAGGGTGATCGCCGCGCCGATGCCGCCCAGGCCGAGGGCCAGGGCGGCCGACCACCAGCCGCCCCGGCCCCAGGGGAAGAAGCGGTCGAGGGAGAGGCGGCCGGGGCCGGTCGCGGCGATGCCGAGGGCGACGGCGGCGATGCAGAGGTTGTACTCCAGCCCGCCGTCCGACGCCCACAGGCCGTGCGCGCCGGTGACCAGCGCCATCGCGTTGATCATGACGCCGATCAGCGCGGCGCAGGCCAGGGGCGTCAGCAGCCCGACGGCCAGGCCGAGGCCGCCGACCAGTTCGGACAGTCCCGCGATGGTGGCGAAGACCTTTCCCGGCCGGTAGCCGATGGCTTCGAACCCCTTGCCGGTCGCGGTGAGCCCCTGCCCGCCGAAGATCCCGAACAGCTTCTGCGCCCCGTGGGCCGCCATCACCAGGCCGAAGGTGATTCTGATGAACAGCAGCCCCCAGTCGGCGGCGGCGCCGAGGCCGGTGCGGTCCGTGGCACGGTCGGATCGGAAGGTGCGCGTAGTGGTCATGGGCGATGCTCCGAACGCCCCCCACCTGGATCGGAAGGTACGGGCGGCTCCCCCCGCACGTGCCTTCCCAGGCTATTAGCGTCCGGCCTGCAGCGCGCCCCAGGTGGCCGGTCCGACCTGACCGTCGACGCCGAGCGAGCGGCTGGTCTGGTAGTCCCGCACGGCCTGTCCGGTGCCCGAGCCGAAGTCGCCGTCCGCCGTGATCGTCCGCCCGAGCGCGGCGGTCAGCGCCCGCTGGAGGCGCTGGACGGCGGCGCCGGTGCTGCCCTGGCCGAGCGCGGGCGTGCTGCCCGCCGAGAGCAGCGCGGTCCAGGTACGGGCGCCCACCACACCGTCGGCGCCGAGCCCGCGGGCCTTCTGGAAGGCGGTCACGGCGGAGACGGTCTTCGTGCCGAAGCTGCCGTCGACGGTGCCCGCGTCGAAGCCCTGCGCGTTGAGCAGCGACTGCGCGGCCGAGACCTGGGCGCCGGTGGAGCCGGAGCGCAGGGTGTCGTACGACGGGAAGCTGAGCTGGACCTCGCCGCCGCCGGTGCTGCCGCCGACCAGCTGCATGTAGTAGGTCCAGTTCCAGTTCGGACCGGGGTCGGTGTGGTCGTTGCCGGGCACCTCGGAGTGGCCGACGATGTGCGCGCGGTCCTTGGGGATGCCGTAGCGGGCGCAGATGGAGGCGGTCAGCGCGGCGGAGGAGCGGTACATCGCGTCGGTGAACCAGCTCGGGTTGTCGATGTACCCCTCGTGCTCGATGCCGACGCCGGTCGCGTTCCCGGAGCGGGCGTGCCAGGCGGTGTCCTTCTCCCGCACCATCTGGGTGATCTGCCCGTCCGAGGAGCGCACCACGTAGTGCGCGCTGACCTGCGCCGACGGGTTCTGGAACCAGCTGATCGTCCCGGCGTACGAGCCCTCGGTGACGTGGATGACGACCTTGCTGATGGCGGCCGTGCGGCCGACGGCGTAGTTGGCGGAGTTGGCCGGGACCCAGAGGGCGGAGGGGTAGTCGGGGCTCTGCGCGGCCGGGGCGAGGCTGCCGCGCTCGGGGGCGACCTCGCGGGCGGGCAGGGTCAGCTTCTCGCCGCCCTCGGCGCGGGCGGTGACGCCCTGGGCCAGGAAGGTGTAGACGGTGTCGGCGTAGAGCTTGGCGGTGGCGGGGTCGGTGGCGCCGCCGTACCGGGCGAGGAACGGGTACCAGGTGTCGGTGTCGTGGCGCTCGGCCGCGCTCAGTCCGGCGTGGTCGGCGTAGGAGCGCAGGACGGCGGCGCCGCCGCGGATGTTGGCGGCGGTGTCGGTGCGCAGTTCGCGGGCGGTGTCGCCGGTCAGCCGGGACGCCAGCTCCAGGGTGTGCTGGTCGGGGTTGCTGACCAGGTGCATCACGCCGTAGCCGCCCGCCTGGCTGGGCAGGCCGTGGTGGCCGTCGAGGTGGGTCTCGCTGTAGCCGAGGGCGATCAGGAGGTCGCGCGGGACGCCGTACTCGGCCGCCGCGCTGCTGAAGGCGCGGGCGACGGGGCCCTCGGCTCTGTCCGTCCGGGGTGCGGCGCTGACGGGCTGCACGGCGGCGGCGATCACGGCCAGGGTGCCGAGACCGGCGAGGGCCGCGCGGCCCAGGGGTATGCGGGGCATGGGGGTGTGACCTTCCGGGTGGGGGCGGTGGGGGTGCGGGCGGGGCTGGGGACCTCGTGCGGTCCCCGGCCCCGGGCTGCGGCGGCTTCAGATGGTGCCGCTCTCCCACCACCAGGAACGGCCGAGGTCGGCGCGGCTGTCGACGTGCTGGTGGTCGACGTCGTACCGCTCCAGGCCGGAGAAGCCGCAGGTCTCGGCCTTCTGGTAGACGGTGCGGTTGGCGACGCCGGGCACGTCGAGGTCGGCCGCGGTGCCGTACAGGTGCATGCTGTCGCTGGCGCCGCCGATCTCGGCGTTGTGGGCGATGCTGCGGAAGCCGGAGTTGACGGTGATCGGCACGTTGCCGAGCTTCTTGCGCAGCGCCTCCAGCTTGTACATGGCCCGCCGGGCGTTCTCCTTGACGGCGGCCGCGCTCACCTTGCCGCCGTTGAAGTTGCCGCTCGAACGGTCGTAGAACTCGGTCCAGTTGAAGTGTGCGGTCGAACCGTCCGACTGCTCCAGGGCGTTGAGCTGCGCCTGGGTCGCGGGCCCGGCGCTGCCGTCGGCGGAGAGGCCGTACGCGGCCTGGAAGCGGCGCACCGCGGCGGCCGTACCCGGACCGAAGTCGCCGTCGATGCCCACCCGCGACTGCGAGGCGGAGTCCGCCGCCCAGCCGGCCACCCGGATCTGCAGCTCGGTGACATCGGCGCCGGTGGCGCCCTGGTTCATGGTGCGCGTCCAGTTGTACGCCTGCGCGCTGCCCGAGAGCAGGACGGGCCCGGCGAAGATGCCCGCGGTGGCGGCAAGGGTGCCGCGCAGGATGGTGCGGCGGTTCGGAGCGAAGGTCATCGTGAACTCCCTTGTACAGGTGGTCAGAAGGCGAGCTGGAACGGGACGTTCTGGGCGTCGGTGTCGTAGGCGTGCACGCGCAGCTTGAAGCGGGTGCCGTCCTTGACGTCGGTGGCGACGGTCGCCCACTGGGGGCCGAACGTCGAGTAGGTGTTGTCGTGGTTGCACAGCGTGGTGTGGTCCACGAAGACGATGCAGGCGTCCAGGAAGCCGGTGGCCGAGCTGCTGAGCTTGATGTTGATGTCGGAGCAGCGCGAGGTGGTGGTGTAGGTGCCGTACTCGACCGCGGCGGTGGAGTAGCGGTAGGTGAGGGACTTGGCGCCGCCGTAGCAGGAGGTGGCGGCGGCGGCCTGCTCGGGCTGGGCGACGGCGGGCGCGGTGGCACCGGCGGCGAGGAGCGCGGTCGTGGCGGCGAGGACGGCCGCCGTTCTCCGGGTGCGGGTCATGTCGGGTCCGATCACTTGGGGAGAGAGGGGGGTTCAGAAGGCGATCTGGACGCGCGCGGAGGAGCCTTCGAGGTCCACGCCGAGCGGCACGGTGAACTTGCTGCCGTCCTTGACGTCGGTGGCGATGGTCTTCCAGCTCCGGCCGACCTTGGTCCAGTAGTTGCACTCGCCGACGCGGGTGAACTTCACGCAGGCCCAGACGAATTCGGCGTCACCGCTGACCATGCGGAGGTTGATGTCGGCGCAGCGGGAGGTGGTGGTGTAGGGGCCGAACTCGACGGCGTCGCCATAGCTGACGGTGACGGCACCGCCGTAGCAACTGGTGGCAGTGGCTGAGGCGTTGGCCGGTGCGGCCGACGCGGTGGCGGGCGCCGAGACGGCGAGGGCCGCGAGCAGGGCCGCCGCCGCGGCCGGGTGGGTGAGGATCTTCGCCATCGGTTTCCTTCGGTGTCCGTTCGTCGTACGGCTGGGGACATGCGGAAGGTGCGGGTGGTGCCTCGGGGATCGGTGCGGCGGAGCGAGTTCATGCTCCGGTGTGTGCTTTCGGCTGTCATGCTCATTCGAAGAGGGTCAAATGACGCCGGTGGAAAGGGTGTTGAGCGTGCTTCGCTTCCACTTCTCGGCCGAGGATCTGGCCCGGACCCGGGTCGCCGCCGCCCCGCACCCGCTGTGGGAGATCGCCGCGAGCCTCCACCGCTTCCAGACCCCGGCGGGCCGCTGGGCGTACGCGGCCTGGTACCGCACGGCCCGCGAGCGGTTACGGGAGGCCGGGCTGGAGAGCGCGGTACGCCGACTCCTGCTTCCGCTCTATCCCCGGGCGTCGTACTGGCCGGACTTCCTCACCCCGGTGGAGGGTGCGGCCGGTCTGGAAGCGGGCCTGACGGCGATCCTGGCCACTCCCCCGGCCCGGGTGGCGGCGGAGCTGGCGGCCCTGTCCCGGATAAGACGTATCCCGCCCCACCTGGCCCGGCTGCCGGAGAAGGGGGCGCGCGAGGAGCTGGTGAGCGTCCTGCGGGCCTACCACCGCACCGTGATCGAGCCCCACGAGGAGTGGATGCACGAGGGCGTCCACAGCGAACGCGTGCGCCTGGCCCGGCACTTGCTCGACGGCGGCACCGAGGGCCTGCTCGGCGGACTCGGCCCGACGGTCCGCTGGCGTCATCCCCGGCTGGAGATCGGCGCCTACCCGACGGAGCACGACATCCGCCTGGAAGGCCGCGGGCTGCTGCTGATCCCCTCGTACTTCTGCTGGAAGGGCCCGGTCTCCCTGGCCGACCCGACGCTGCCCCCCGTCCTCATCTACTCCCTGCACCACGAGCCACCCCGCGCGACGCCGGGCTCCCCCTCCCTGGAGGTCCTCCTCGGCCGGGCCCGGGCGACGGTCCTGCGTGCCACCGCCGCCGGAGCCACCACCACCGAGGCCGCCCACCGCGCCGGGGTGACCCCCGCCACCGCCACCCACCACACCACGGCCCTCCGGGACGCGGGCCTCATCACCAGCCACCGCCACGGCAACTCCGTCATCCACACCCTGACCCTGCTGGGGGCGACGATGCTGAGCCGGAACCTCCGGCAGGACGCGGAGCCGTGACGCACACGGCCGCCCCTCGCACGCGGGGCCGTAAAGGCCGGGCAAAGCAGCCGGTGTCGGCGGCGCGCCGTATGCTCGGCCGATCAAGGAGCGTTTTCGGAAAGGCGCAGTTGTGGATTACACGGTCAAGCCCACCGCCCAGGTCGACGCCACCGCGGAGCTGGGGGCAGGCACCACCGTCTGGGAACTCGCCCAGATCCGCGAGCAGGCGGTGCTCGGCGCGGGCTGCGTGATCGGGCGCGGCGCCTACGTCGGCACCGGCGTACGGATAGGTGACAACGTCAAGCTCCAGAACTACGCGCTGGTCTACGAGCCGGCCGTGCTGGGCGACGGGGTGTTCGTCGGCCCCGCCGCGGTGCTCACCAACGACCAGTACCCGCGCTCGGTCGACCCCGAGGGCAAGCAGAAGCGCGGCGGTGACTGGGAAGCGGTGGGTGTGACCGTAGGCGAGGGGGCGTCGCTGGGCGCCCGCTCGGTGTGCGTGGCGCCGGTCGCCATCGGGCGCTGGGCGCTGGTCGCGGCCGGGGCCGTGGTGACCCGGGACGTCCCGGACTTCGCGCTGGTCGCCGGGGTCCCGGCCCGCCGTATCGGCTGGGTCGGCCGGGCGGGCGAGCGGCTCGTCGAGAGCGCCGACGAGCCGGGGACATGGCAGTGCCCGCGGACCGGGGAGCGCTACACCGAGCGGGCCGGGGTGCTCACCCCGGCCGGACCCGAGGGCGCGGCCGACGCGTCATGACGGTGCCGCGAACGGCACCCGGTGCGAGCCGGGCCGCCGCCGCGTCGCGGGCGCTGACCGCCCGCGCGTGGCCGCTCGCCGCCGCCGTGGCCGTCGTCTTCGTACTGCTGCAGTTCACCGCGGGCGGGCAGTGGTCGCTGTACCCGGACTCGTACCGGTACGCGCGGTCGGCGGAGCAGTTCGCCGGGCAGAGCAGGGAGCAGGCGCACCGGGAGGCGCTGGACGCCTTCTGCCGTACCCGGGCGGACGCGGCGCGGGCGACCGCCGATCTGGCGCCGCTCGACGGCGCGCCGCTGCCCACCGGCACGATGAGCGCGGCCGACTGTGTGGCCCGCTGGGCGGACGCACCGGACATCACCACCGCCGACCCCCGCTACCAGGCCATCTTCTCCTCCCGTCCCGGCTATCCGCTGCTGGCGGCGCCCTTCGTGGGCGCCTTCGGCGTGGCGGACGGCATGCGGACGCTGGGGCTGCTGACCGCGGCGGGCTGCTCGCTGCTGGTGGTCGGGCTGCTGCGCTCCGCGGGGCTGACGCCACCGGCCGCGCTCTGCGGGCAGCTGGTCTTCCTCGCCACCCCGCTGGCCCGCTGGAGTCTTCAGGCGCTCAGCGAGGGCCTGGTGACGCTGTGCGTCCTCGGCGCGGTGTGGGCCGCGGTGCTGCTGACCGGGCGGCGGCCGTGGACCGGGGCGCCGCTGCTGGTGGTGGCGCTCGGGGTGTGCGCGGTCACCCGCTACTCCACGGCGCTGGTCCTGGCCGGGCTGCTGGCGGCCGCGGCGGTGGCCTGCTGGGCCGGTTCGCGGCTGCGGCACCACGGTACGACGCTGCTGGCCGGGCTGGCGGCGCTGGGCGCCGTGGCGACCGGCGCGGCGATGTCCGCGCTGGCCCTGCCGTCGTCGGCCACCACGCTCCAGGACACCTTCACCCGGCACTTCGCGTCCCCGGACGTGGCGGACCCCTGGGGGCGGCTGATCGATCTCGACGTCCGCTACTGGGCGCACTGGATCGGCGAGCAGGCCACGATGCCGGTCTACGTGGTGCCCACGCTGCTCGCGGGCTGGGCGCTGGCCCGCCACGGCCGGGGGCTGGGCTGGTTCGCGGCGGCCACGGCCCTGGTGGGCGTGGTGCAGGTGGCCGCGCACCCGCTGGTCCAGGAGGCGGACCGGCTCGGGGTGCTCATGTGGGTGCCGACGGTGCTGGGCCTGCCCCTGTTGCTGGAGCGGGCCCGGCACCGTGCGGGCGGTGCGGACTCAGCCGCCGATGACCACCCGGCGCACGCCCTGCCAGCGCTCCGGGTCGGTGGTGCGGCGGCCGTCGACCAGGACGCGCACCTCGGGAAGGTCTGACGGCGCGAGCTCGCGGTACTCCGCGTGGTCGGCCTGCAGGACGGCGGCCGTGACGGCCTCCCCGCGGTGCGGCGGCAGGCCGAGCGCGGCCAGCTCGTCCGCGGTGTACATCGGGTCGGAGACGTACGGCACCGCGCCGCGCTCCCGCAGCGCCTGGACGGTCGGGAAGACGCCGGAGAAGGCGGTCTCCTTCACCCCGCCCCGGTAGGCGGCGCCGAGCACCAGCACCGCGGCGTCCGTCAGGTCGCCGTACGCGGCGGCCAGCAGGTCCACCGCGTACAGCGGCATGGCGGCGTTCGCCTCGCGCGCCGAGCGGACCACGGTGGCCTGCGGGTCGTTCCACAGGTACATCCGCGGGTAGATCGGGATGCAGTGGCCGCCGACGGCGATGCCCGGCTGGTGGATGTGGCTGTACGGCTGGGTGTTGCAGGCCTCGATGACCTTGGTGACGTCGATGCCCGCCTGGTCGGCGAAGCGCGCGAACTGGTTGGCCAGCCCGATGTTGACGTCGCGGTAGGTGGTCTCGGCGAGCTTCGCCAGCTCCGACGCCTCCGCGGAGCCCAGGTCCCAGACGCCGTTGGGGCGCGCGAGGTCGGGGCGCTCGTCGAAGTCCAGCACCGACTCGTAGAAGCGGACGCCGTGCGCGGCGGACGCCTCGTCGATGCCGCCGACCAGCTTCGGGTAGCGGCGCAGGTCGGCGAAGATCCGTCCGGTCAGCACCCGTTCGGGGCTGAAGACCAGGTGGAAGTCCTCACCGGCGGTCAGGCCGGAGCCCTCCGCGAGCATCGGCGCCCAGCGGTCGCGGGTGGTGCCGACCGGCAGCGTCGTCTCGTACGACACCAGGGTGCCGGGACGCAGACCGGCGGCGATGGCGCGGGTGGCGGAGTCCATCCAGCCGAAGTCCGGGACGCCGTCGGCGTCCACGAACAGCGGGACGACGACCACGACGGCGTCCGCCTCGCGGACCGCCGCGGTGGTGTCGGTGGTCGCGGTCAGCAGGCCGCTCTCCACCGCCTGCTTGAGCCGGATGTCGAGTTCGGCCTCGCCGGGGAACGGTTCAACCCCGGCGTTGACCTGCTCGACGACCTTCTCGTTGACGTCGGCACCGATCACCCGGTGGCCCTTGGCGGCGAACTGGACCGCGAGCGGCAGCCCGATCTTGCCCAGGGCGACGACACAGATCTGCACTGCTATTTCCTTCCGGTGGCCCGCAGCCGACGCAGGCGTTGAGCGATCACCCGGCGCAGCCGGATGGGGTTCAGGACAAAGGTGAGCGTCCCGTCGGACTCGACGGTCGCGGAGGCGCGGTAGAGGTGCAGGCCGCGCCGCAGCCGCACGGACGCCGGGCCACCGGTGGTGCCGGTCCCGGTGGCCACCGGGACCGGCAGCTCGCCGTCGGTGGTGTCCAGCCGCCAGCGCAGCGACCAGGCGGTACGCCCGGCGGACGCGGCGGCGAGCAGCGGGGCGAGCGGGACACGGGTGCTCAGCCGGGTGCCGCCGTCGGCCGGGGCGTACTCGACCTGGCAGTCCAGGCCGGTCGGTACGCCGCCCGCGGGCTTGCGCTCGCAGCCCAGGGACGCGGAGCGGACGAGGCCGCCGTAGCTCGGTACCGGCGTGTCAGCGGTCAGCATCAGGGCGGGGCCCGTGGCGTCGGTGACGAAGGACGCCCGCGCCTTGCCGAGTCCGCGTACCGCGGCGCGGGTGCGGTCGACGAGGGCCGTGAGGTCGGCGAACCGGGCGTCGCCGACGAAGGGGTAGGCGAGGTGGGCGCGGCCGTCGACGACGGTGAGCGGCAGCTTCTTCTCGTCCACCTGCTCGGCGCCGCCGTGCTCCGCCTCGAAGCGCAGGGTGCTCAGCAGCAGGTCGAAGGCGCCGGAGCGGGCGAGCGTCAGGTGGACGCGGTCGGTGAGCGGCAGTCGGCCGAGCAGCGCGTCGGTGGCGAAGTCCGTCAGCAGCGGCCGGGCCCCCGCCATGATCCGCTCTTGTACGTCGGGTTCGGCGGCCAGCAGCCGGTAGCCCAGCACGAAGGACATCTCACTGGTGAGGTGGCGGCGGTTGAGGCCGTAGCGCTCGTCCTCGGTCTCGGTGAACCGCTCGGTGAGCCGCATGATGCGCTCGGTGCCGGTCAGCCGGTGCTCCAGGCTGCCGCGATAGGTGACGTTGCCCTCGTCGCCGCGCCGGACCGCGAAGTAGTAGTCGTAGTCGTCGAGGATCGATATGCCCTCGGCGCGGAAGCAGGCTTCCAGGGTGAACGGCTGGTCGCTGAGGATCGGCAGGTCCTCGGGGTAGCGCAGGTGGTGCTTCTCGATCAGCGCGCGGCGGAAGAGCTTGGTGTTGGACAGCGCCCACGGGAGCGGGGAGTTGCGGAGGGTCGCGTCGTGCCGGGTGCGCTCGAACACCGCCTGGGGCACCCAACGCCCGTTCACGCCGACCATCTTGGCGACGACGACGTCGGTGCCGTGCTCGTCGGCGGCGGCCACCATCCGCTCCAGCGCCTCGGGGCCCAGGTGGTCGTCGGAGCCGAGGAAGAACACGTAGCGGCCGGTGGCCACGTCGAGCGCCCGGTTGCTGGGGGCGGCCGGGCCGCCGGAGTTCTCCTGGGTGATCACCCGGAAGACGCCGGGGTGCGCGGCCGCGAACCGGGCCAGCTCCTTCGGGCTGTCGTCGGTCGACCCGTCGTCGACGGCGACGACCTCCAGCCGGTCCAGGCCGATGCTCTGCGCCACCAGGGAGTCCAGGCACTCGGTGAGGTACGGCATCGTGTTGTACACGGCGACGACGACGGTGACATCGGGCCCGGCGGGGACGACGGGTTCCGCGGCCGGTGCGGATTCGCTCACGATCTGACTCCGGTCTGTGCGGGTTCGGGCTGCTCCGCCAGGCGCTCCAGGCGCGGGCGGTCCAGCAGATCGGCGTACAGGTCGTCGAGGATCTCGGCCTGCGCCTCCCATGTCCACTGGTCGAGCAGGCCGGGCTGGTCGTACACCGCCCGGTACCGCGCCGGGTCGGCCAGCACCGCCTTCGTCGCGCGCACGAAGTCCTCCAGGTCCTCGGCGCGGAACACCTCGCCCTGCCCGGTGGACTCGGTCACGCCGCCCATCGTCTTCACGTCGCTGACCACCAGCGGCAGCCGGGCGTGCGCGTACTCCATGAACTTCGTGATCAGCGCGATCTCGTGGTTGGGCCAGTGGTGGATCGGGATGACGCCGATGTCCGCGGCCGCCAGGAACCTCGACACCTGGTAGTGCGGCACGTACGGCAGTACGTGCATCCGGTCGGCGACACCGAGCGCGGCGGCCCTGGCCCGCAGGCCGCGCATGTACCCGTCCTCCGGGTACAGCACGACGAACGCGGCGTGCACGCCCTCCAGTCGGGGCAGCGCCTCCACCATGATGTCGAGCCCGCGCTGCTTGGCCGCGGCGCCGCTGTAGACCATCAGCGGCACGTCGGGGCCCACCCCGCACAGCGCGCGGAGGTCGGGAACCGGCTCGGCGGCCAGGTCGGGCGCGACGGTGGCGCTCGGCGCGTTGAGCACCACGCTCGGGCGCCCGGCCAGCCCGTGGGTCTCGCGCAGCATGTCGGCGAGCATCTCCGAGACGGTCACCACCGCGTCCGCGGCCGGTGCGTACTCACGCTCCATCGCCACCGCCGCCGGATGCCAACGGGCGGTGTCCTTCCACGGCTTGATACCGGGCAGGAACTCGTGCGCGTCCCACACCAGCTTGACCGAGCGGCCGCGCGCCCGCGCCCGCATGACCGCCCGCGCGGCCACGCCGAGCATCCGGAAGTCGTTGGCGTGGATCAGCTCCGGCTTGAGACGGTCGATCACCGGCCCGTAGGCCAGCTCGAAGTCCCACATGCCCGGCTCCAGCCGCCGCCAGGCGCTGTCGCCGCGCAGCACCGTCTGCATCCGGGCGACCAGCCGGTCGTACCGGGTGTCCTGGCGCCGCCTGGCCCGCTGCATGGACTCCAGCTGGTGCCGCCGGAACGCCACCCAGCGCTTGGCGACGAAGGCGCCGCCGCGGCTCGGCACCAGCGCGGCCCGGCCGACCGCGATCCGCAGCGGCGAACCGCCCTCGCGTGCGGCGACGTCGAGCTTCGTCCGGCGCTCGCGCAGATAGGCGTGCCAGGCGTCGACCTGCGCGGTGCGGTACCGGGCGACGTGGAACGGCGGGTACGCGAACGGGCGGCGCAGCCAGGCACGCCGGAAGTACATGGGGTGCTTGTCGAGGTGCGCCTCGACCTCGATCAGCCGGACGTCGGCGTCGCCGAGCTTCCAGGAGGCGACCTTGCCGTTCGGCGCGCGGCCGAGCAGGATCACCTCCCAGCCCGCGTCCGCCGCCGACCGGGCCTGCTTCTGGACGCGCGAGTCACCGTTGACCCCGTTGTCCACCAGCATGACGACACGTCCGCGGCGCTCGCGCGTCCCGGAGCCGTTCTCAGGGTCCATTGCCTGCCTTTTCTGGATGAGTGCGCCGGCTCCGTGACCGGTCCGCGGTGGATGGCCTCCGGACGGCGGGCGGGGCGGCCCGCCGTCCGGTCCGGGGTCAGTGCGCGGCCACGGTGTCCCGGGCAGGCGCGCAGTCCACGGTCAGGCCGCGCTCGGCGGATTCCAGCACCGCGGCGGAGACCTCGACGGTCCGCAGCCCCTGCCGGAGGGTGACGAGGTCCGCCATGGAGCCCACGCCGAGCACCGCGTCGCGGAACTTCTCGTGCTCGACCTGGAGCGGCTCCCGCTTCGCGATCGCGTAGCGGACCATGTCGCCCTCGGCGACGCCGCGGAAGGCGCGCAGCGCCTCCCACTCGGTGTCCACGGCCCCGTTGGCGTAGAAGGTCAGGTCGGCGGTCAGGGTGTCGGCGACGAAGCAGCCGCGGTCGCCGGTGACGACCGTGGACCGCTCCTTGAGCGGACTGAGCCAGTTGACCAGGTGGTTGACCATCGTGCCGTCGGACAGCTCGCCGACCACGGCGACCATGTCCTCGTGCGGCCGCCCGCTCTTGGAGACGGTGCGGGCGGCGACGGAGACGTAGTCGCGGCCGGTGACCCAGCCGGTGAGGTCGATGTCGTGGGTGGCGAGGTCCTTGACCACGCCGACGTCCGCGATGCGGTGCGGGAAGGGGCCCTGGCGACGGGTCACGACCTGGAAGACCTCGCCGAGTTCACCGGCCTCCAGCCGCTTGCGCAGGCTCTGCAGGGCCGGGTTGTACCGCTCGATGTGGCCGACACCGGCCACCAGCCCGCGGGACTCGAACGCCTCGACCAGCCGGGCGGCGGCCGCCACCGAGTGGGCCAGCGGCTTCTCGATCAGCGCGCAGACCCCGGCCTCGGCCAGTTCCAGGCCGATCGGTTCGTGCAGCGCGGTCGGGCAGGCGATGACGGCGTAGTCCACCCCGCGCGCGATCAGCTCGGCGACGGTGGCCACCACCGGCACACCGCGCGCCGCGCCGCCGGGGTCCCCGGCCGGGTCCACCACGGCGACCAGTTCGACGCCGTCGAGGCCGGACAGCACGCGGGCGTGGTGACGTCCCATCGCGCCGACCCCGATGAGTCCGGCGCGCAGCTTCTTACCCGACCCGGTCACAGCACGTCCTCCAGCGCGTTCACGGCGGCGATGATCCGGTCCAGTTCGGCCGGGGTCAGCGACGGGTGCACCGGCAGCGACAGCGCCTCGGCCGCGGCCCGTTCGGTCTGCGGCAGGTCCCAGTCGCGGGACGCCGACGGACCCGACTTCGCGTACGGCACCAGGCGGTGGATCGGCGTCGGGTAGTAGACGGCGTTGCCGACGCCCGCCTCGGTGAGCCGGGCCTGGGCCGCGTCACGGTCGCCGGATATCCGGACGGTGTACTGGTGGTAGACGTGGCTCGCGCCGGGTGCGACGGGCGGCGTGGTGACCGTGGTGATGCCCGCGTCCAGCGCCTTGGCGTTGGCGCGCCGCTGCTCGGTCCAGCCGGGCAGCTTCTTCAGCTGCTCGCGGCCGATCGCGGCCGAGACGTCGGTCATCCGCATGTTGGCGCCGACGATCTCGTTGGCGTAGCGCTGCTCCATGCCCTGGTTGCGCAGCAGGCGCAGGGTCCGGGCGAGGGCCGGGTCCGCGGTGGAGACCATGCCGCCCTCCAGGGCGTGCATGTTCTTGGTCGGGTAGAAGCTGAAGCAGCCGGCCGCGCCGAACGCCCCCACCGGGGTGCCGTCGAGGGCCGCGGCGTGCGCCTGCGCGGCGTCCTCCACGACCGCCAGTCCACGGGCGTCGGCCAGCGGCTGGATACGGTCCATCGCGGCCGGGTGGCCGTAGAGGTGGACCGGCATGATGGCGGCGGTACGCGGGCCGATGGCGGCGGCAGCGGCGTCCGGGTCGAGGCAGAAGCTGTCGGCGTCGATGTCGGCGAAGACCGGTTCCGCGCCGACCAGGCGCACCGCGTTGGCGGAGGCGGCGAAGGAGAAGGAGGGCACGATCACCTCGTCGCCCGGTCCGATCCCGAGGGCCAGCAGCGTGAGCTGGAGCGCCGAGGTGCCGGAGTTGACCGCCACACAGTGCCGGCCGGCCACCAGCTCGCCGAACTCCTCCTCGAACGCGGCGACCTCGGGGCCCTGCACCACCCGGCCGCTGCGCAGCACGCGGACGGCGGCGGCGATCTCCTCCTCGCCGATGACCGGTCGTGCCGCGGCGATCGGCTCGCCGGTGACGGCCGGCCCCTGGCCGGTGTCCGGCCCCTTGTCGCGTCCCGGCACTGAGCTTCCTCCTCGTGGGTGGCGGGTCCTCCCGCCGATCCGGCTCGACCCCGTCACGGGCCGATCAGTACGCAGGGGCTTGGCTGCCGCCGTATACGTTTCACCGTCGCGGGATGCCCGCGGGCAGCGGATTCGCGTACCCGAACGGGCGAACAATCGGCGCGCCTTCGCACGCCTGATCCAGCGACACCTTATAGCAGCTTTACCGCAGGGCAACCGATCGTCGCGAGCCGCGACACCGCCCGTACTCCGCGCGTTAATCCGACGACACATCGCGTGTGTTGCCCGTCAGCGAGGGGCTCAGGGGAGGAACAGCTCTCTTCGGCACATAACCGGCCCATCATCCGCAAATACGACCCTGACCCGACGTCAGCCACACCTTCCCGCCGGACGGTCGCCCCCACACAATGGCAATTCCGCACCGAGAGGACCCCCGATGAACCACCACCAGCTCGCCGCACCCGGCGGCGGCCCCGACCTGCCGGTCTGGGGGCAAGCACTGTTCGTCTTGGTGTTCGCCGCAGTCGCCGTGTCCGTGATCACAGCCCTGCTCCGAGCCAGAAGAAGAAGGTGACCCCCCGGGCCGACAGTCGAGAAACGGCGGGGCGGGTGGAGATCGAACCTGAATTGGTGATGTGTCTCACTTGGCGAAAATGCAACAGAGTCGGACATGAACATCCTGCCAACCGCGCGACGCCGGTCCGTGCCTCGCCCCGGAAGGTCTCCAGTGCACGGCGGGGCCATCACACTCGCTGTGCGGGTCCTCAGGATGGCATCGCTACTTTCGGACGGCCCACTCGATTGGCGAGCTTCCTCCAAGCTGATACGAGATCCGGTCCGGCCTCTTCTTGCCGGGCACCGGAAAGGAGATCAGGCCGGCCGCGCATCGGCCGGGGCTGAGGGTCTTCTCCACGGGGAACTCCGGCTTCGGCATGTCCCCTCCGTTCAGGCCGGTCGTCGCAATGCTGGTGCCATCGACATAGCTCAATGACCAGACAGACTGGTCCACGATGAGCGGTCCCCCGCTGCCGTCGCAGACCTTGGCCCGGACTGTGGCCCAGGTGTCGCCGCCCAGGCTGGCGTCCGGCTTCTCCGGCTGCGGCCCTTTGAAGGGCTGCTGGTACTCCATAGCCTGCACGGTGAAGGTGACGCCCTGATCGTCCTGGAGGGTCTGAGCGGTGCCCATCTTCAGTGCAACGCCTTCGTCCTGGGCGGGCGGGCTGCTGGGGGCTGCGGTCACGGTCTGGGTGGTGGTTACGGTGACACGAGGTGCTGGCTCGCTGCTACCGCACGCCCCAGCGGTGGCCGCAACGAGCGAGACTGCACCGGCTGCTGCGATTGCTCTGGTGATGTTCATGCTTCCCCCTGGGCTCCTCTGAGCTAGGGAAGATCATTCCGGTAGATGGGCGGGGATGTAAATGGGAAAGCCCGTCCGCAGTCGGGGTGCAGTCGGCACCGAGTGCGGCGCCCCCGCCTCGGACGCAGGAGGGCGCCGTAATGCAGTCGGGCTACAGCCAGCCGCGATCCCTGAGCCGCGTAACCACCTGTGTATACGACGTGCGCAGAGCCGCCTCCTGCTCCTCGGACACGCCCCAGGCGTACCGGTTGATGAACGCGACCGGACCACGCATCTTGATGACACGGTCAGCCGGATCGCGCTCCTCCGGCTCGCCATCGTCGTCGGCGCGCTCCACGGGCGCACTCAGCTCCCAGAACATTCCGTTGGCGGCTTTGTTCATGCGCCTCGTGTCCTGAGCGAAAGGCACGTAGTAGTACGCGGCTACGGGGTAGAGGCTGTCGAGCCACTCAAGGCCGGTCTCGCCGGCCATGTTCGCGCCGAGACGGATGCGTATCTCCGGGAGGGTCGCGGTGTCGAACGACAGATCGCCTTCGGGCGTGATGAGGCAGTACCGCATGGGCTGATCCTGCATGTGGGCTCTCCCCTGGAGCACGATGAGGTGAAGAGGTGACAGGGTTTCACGAGGCACTGACAGCACGGTAGAACGCGGCGAGCGGCCGCAGGCGCTTCCCTCGCCAGTTTGACGACACTCCGTAAGGATGCAGGAACCCTCGGACCGCCCGCGCTTGCGAGTATCAGCTTTTTGGATCACTGCCATCGAGGTGTCGGCCGGCCGTCCGGATCCAGCCCACGTGGCCACAGGCTCGTCAGGGGTGAGGGGTACGCCGGGAGGGAGCCGCCGTGGTCGGCGAACTGTCGGTACAGGTCCTCGGCGCCGTGCTGGTCCCTCACCACATCCCGCATGTTGCCCAGGCACATCAGGGCATCGACGCAGCCGAGAGCCGCGGCCTGCCGGTAGCGGACCTCGGCGCCATGCAAGTCCCCGTCCTGCTCTCGTAGCTCGGCCAGACGCAGCAAGGCTCTGATGTCGCCATGGTCAGCCGCCTGTCGGTACCACCCTGCAGCGCCGTCCCGGTCCCCGAGCTCCTGCCGCAGCTCGGCCAGGCGAACCAGGGTGTCCTGGTTGCCGAGGTCGGCGGCCTGCCGGGCCAAGGACTCGACGCCGTCCCGGTCCCCGCTCTTCTCCCGCAGCTCGGCAAGTCCCAGCAGGCCGACGCTGTCGCCGTGATCGGCCGCCTGCCGGTACAGGATCGCGGCGCCTTCCCAGTCCCCGGCCGCCTCCCACAGGTCGCCCAGGTGGATCAGGGCGCTGGTGTCGCCACGGTCAGCGGCCTGCCGAGCCAGAGACTCGGCTCCGTCCCGATCGCCGACCTCCTCCCGGAGCTCGACCAGGCGGACCAAGGCACTGGTGTCGCCAAGGTCAGCGGCCTGCCGGTACAGGATCCCGGCGCCGTCCCCGTCC